>JBBRQC010000003.1:0-135065 GCA_038227135.1 Gemmatimonadales bacterium | reverse complement strand
GTGGGTGGTCTACCCGGAAAGGAGCACGAAAGCACCGGTGGTACTGGTTGTCCACGAAATCTTTGGTTTGTCCTCCTGGGTTCGCAGCGTAGCTGACCAACTGGCCGCTGATGGTTTCATCGCCATCGCGCCGGATCTGCTTACGATGAAGAATCTCCCCGACCGTGGCATGGTTCAGAAAGTACCTGGATTCATGAGCTCGGCCGGTAACTGCTCCATTCCGGATACTTCGTCGAGCGAGTGACAGTTCTACGAATCGTTTTTCTCGCGTCGTTCATCGGCGGCTTGTTGCTCGCGGTCTTCGCCATGCTTCACGGCGTAGAGCATGCGCGAAGAAATCGCTCCAAGGCGCCTTCTGCGTTCGTCAATCTCCCGGCAGTCGCTGCATTCGCGGTGGGGTTCGGAGCCGCTGGTTACCCCATCGTCACCCGTTCGAGGCTACCACCCTGGGCGATCCTCCTAATCGCCATCGGGAGCGGTGCGCTCGCCATCACCGGTATGATCACGCTCCTCGCGCGATGGGCGCTACGCGACGCGGGTCTTCTTTCTGAGCAGCACGATGAGATCCAGGGCCAACTCGCCGTGATTTCACGGGAGATAATCGCGGGTAGTACTGGCGAAATCGCCTACGAGCTCCTGGGACAGCAGCTTCGAATTCCGGCACGCGCGTTGAGCGAAAGGCCAATGGCCGTCGGTGCGGAAGTCGTAATCGACAGGATCGAAAACGGGATGGCTTTCGTCGAGGAGTGGTCGGTCGTCGAGCAGCGTCTCTAGGCCAGCCCGGTCTTCGCACCCCGAACGTAGAGCGTCAGCCACTCAGGCCAGTTTCCGCTCAACTCGAAGAAATCGTCGAAATAGGCGAGACCACTTTGCTCCAGATCGTCGACCAACTGTGGTAGCACATCGTCCGACGGAAGCGGGCCCAGTACGACGAGGCCTTCCTCGACCCGAAATTCATCGGCGGTAAGGTTGTACCGTTCATCGATCGCGCTACGCGTTATCCCGCTGCGCTCGAATGCGCTCTGACGGATGAGGACGACTGCATGATCGTGAGCAAGCTCCAGCGCCATGATATAAGTTCGATTAGAGACTAACTACGTCGGGCTTGGTCGCACCCTTATCTTTAATGTATGCCGCAGTCGAAGGATTTCGAGGCCGAGTTCGATGTAATAGTCGTTGGGGCCGGTCACGCCGGAACTGAGGCCGCCGTTGCAGCAGCTCGCCTGGGTTCTCGCGTGGGGCTAATCACCAGTGCGCTCGAGACGATCGGCCAGATGTCGTGCAATCCGGCAATCGGTGGGATCGCGAAGGGAACCGTCGTCCGCGAAGTGGACGCGCTGGGTGGGATCATGGGAAGGGCTACGGATCTGGCCATGCTCCAGTTCCGAATGCTCAACCGTAGCAAGGGTCCGGCAGTATGGGCTCCACGCGCTCAATGCGATCGCGGACTCTATCGGCGTGCGGTAAGATCGCTTCTAGAGGAGCACAGAAATCTGCAGACGGTGCAGGGAACAGTCGCACGACTTCTGCTTACCCAGGACGAGGCACGCGTTTTCGGCGTCGAAACCCTCGAAGGCAGACGTTTTGGCGCGCGAGCGGTCGTCATCACTACGGGCACATTCCTTCGCGGACGAATCCACATTGGCACCGAAACCCGCCTCTCGGGCGGTCGTGCCGGTGAAAGCGCAACCACGCATCTTGCTGAACAACTGGAACAGGCAGGACTGACCGTTGCACGCTTCAAGACGGGAACCCCGCCGCGCATTGACGGTCGCTCCGTCGATTATTCCCGGCTGGAGCGTCAGGAGAGCGAGATCGAGCAGTTCGACTACTCGTGGTCTCATTTCTGGCGCTCGAAGCGTCATAGTGGATCGAACACGAGGCATCCTCCACAAATGCCCTGCTGGATTACCTACCTCGAGGCTGATGGCAAGCAGATAATCAAGGACAACATCGGCAAATCAGCGATGTACGGTGGGGCAATCTCTTCACGCGGTCCTCGGTACTGCCCATCTGTTGAGGACAAAATCGTAAAGTTCCCGAATGCGGAACGGCACCAGATCTTTCTCGAGCCCGAAGGACACGATACGTCAGAGCTCTACGTGAACGGCCTGTCCACCTCCTTGCCCGCTCCCGTGCAGCTCGAAGTTCTGCGATCCATTCCCGGGCTGTCGAACGTCGCAATGAACCGTGCTGGATACGCAATCGAATACGACTACTATCCCCCGACCCAACTCGATCCTTCGCTTCAGGTGAAGGCTGTGGGCAGACTCTATTTCGCTGGACAGATCAATGGCACCACCGGTTACGAGGAAGCCGCTGGCCAAGGACTTGTCGCCGGGTTGAACGCAGCACTCTCTATAGAGGACCGGAAGCCGCTTGTTCTCGGCAGAGAGACTTCCTACGTGGGAGTTCTTGTCGACGATCTGGTTACCCGCGGTGTGGACGAGCCTTACAGGCTATTCACATCGCGATCCGAGTTCAGACTCACAGTCCGGCAGGACAACGCGCTGCGGCGCCTGGGCAATATCGGCCTTGGCCTGGATCTCTATTCCGTCTCCGAGCAGGAGACCATCAGCACGAGACTGAATCACGAGGATTCAGCTCTTCGGCTCGCGGAGACGACGAACATACAGCCGCACGAAGCCGCGCCGATACTGTCGGCTGCTGGAAGCACTGATCTTTTGCAACCAGTCAGAATTATCGAGGTCGCGCGGCGTCAGGAAGTCTCCCTTCGCGCGTTGTTCGATGCAGTAGGGCAGGGTGCAGATCTCAACGATGAGGCGATCGTAACCGCGGATCTCGAAATCAAGTACGCCGGCTACTTCGTGCGTGAGAGAGCGCAAGCCGATCGCATGCGTCGAATGGGCGACTTCTCACTCGAAGATGATCTCGAATACAGTGAAATGCAGTCGCTATCTACGGAAGCGAGGCACAAGCTTTCGAACCTTAAACCGCTTTCGCTCGCCCAGGCCTCTCGGATTCCTGGTGTCAGCCCCAGTGATCTGCAGAACCTCGTCATCGAGGTAGAGCGCCGTCGACGCCTCGCTGCGTCACGATAGCTTCCACTCGAGTCGAGCTCCACTGTATCAGCAACACCGCGGCAGCGATCAGAATCCCGCCTGCAAGCGTGGTGATGGCGAGCTCATTCGCGAGTATTACCACACCAAGCATCGCCGTAAAGAAGGGCTCGACAGTCGCGATTATTGCAGTTCTCACCGGCCCGAGAACCGATAGCCCTTTTATCAGGGTTGAAAACGCAATCACTGTCGATACCAATGCAAGCACGCCAATGTTCGACCAGACCGGCACTCCCGTAGGCAGATATAGCTCTCGCGAAAAGAGTGCGGCGATCACGAACGTAAACGCTGCGCCAGCAACCAGCAGAAGAGTGGAAACGAGAGCTGGTATCCCCTGTTGAATGTGCTCGAGAGATGGCAGGTATGCCGAGTACAGCAGCGAGGAACCGAGAGCGAGCAAGACTCCGATGGGATTCAGTCTGCCGGTGGAGGGCGCCCCGACCATTACCGCTACGCCGACAAGAGCCAGAGTCAGCGCAATCGCTCGTACCGAGGTCAGTTTTTCGGTTCGTCGTATTGCTGCGAGCAATGCGACCCATGCGGGATAGGTATAAAAAAGAAAAGCGAGCGGACCGACAGGGATGTATTCAAGCGCTTGCAGGCTGAGGTAGGTGATTAGCGCCTGACCGAACCCACCGATCAGAAAAAGCCGGACGAGTCGTTGTCTGGGTATCGTTCCAAGCTGATTTACACCAACGACCGCAAGAAGCAGGGCGGTACCGAGCACGTAGCGCCACGCCATAGCGGTGAGCAGCGGAACTCCGGCCTGCGTAACCAGGACAGTGAGTACGGAGATAGACCCAAAGCTCAGCGCGGACACCACGATCATCAGTGTAGCGCGACCGATCGAGATATCCGGGGATTTCATCGCAGGAATGTAGCGTTGGTCAACAATCGTGGCCATTTTTCCGAGGCAGCTCTCTCGACACAAGCACTCTTCAGCACAGGTCTCGCGTGACGTCACCGACATTCACCGACCAGCCGGTCGCCGTTCCAAGAAGCTCGGAAGAGGAGTTCAAGGATCTCGGTTTCGGAACCGAGGTCGCGCGAGGTGCACGCCGGCGGCTCCTGAATCGCGACGGAACCTTCAACGTCGCTCGCGAGGGGTTGAATCCACTTTCCGCGCTGAGTCTTTACCACTGGCTACTCATAATATCGTGGTCCAAGTTGCTCGGCTTTCTCACGGCGTCGTACGTCGCAGTCAACGCATTATTCGCGTTTGCATTCCTGCTGTGTGGACCTGACGCCCTTCAGTCCGCTTCTGGTAGCTTCGCGGGTCACCCGTTTTACCGTGCGTTTTTTTTCAGCGTCGACACATTCGCAACGATCGGTTACGGAAACATCATCCCGGTAGGAATCGCCGCCAACGTTCTCGTGACGGTCGAAGCGCTGGTCAACATTCTTGCGATTGCGCTCGCAACGGGCGTGATCTTCAGCAGATTCTCCCGGCCATCCGCGAGAATTGTTTACAGCCGCAATGCGATCGTCGCTCCGTATCGGGATAAGACTGCTCTCGAGTTCAGAATTGCGAATGGGAGAACCAGTCAGCTGATCGAAGTTCAGATCCAGGTTATTCTCACCAAGCTCGAGCAGATCAACGGGACCAGCGTACGAAAATTTTACGACCTGGATCTCGAACGGCAGCACGTTGTATTCTTTACGCTGAGCTGGACAGTCGTTCATCCGATCGATCCGAGCAGTCCTGTTTGGGGGTTTACGAAAAAGGACCTGCTGGACGCGGACGCAGAGGTTCTGATCCTTCTGACGGGAACCGATGAAACCCTTTCACAGACTGTGCACTCGCGGTCCTCGTACAAAGCGGACGAAATTATTTTTGGGGCGAAATTCGCGAACATGTTCCTACGGAGCGAGGCAGCGGGGATCGTCGGCATGAACCTGAGCAGGATCCACGACATTGAGTCGGTTCTTCCTGATCAGGCTTAGTGTGCAGGTCGGATTGATTCTGCCGTCTCACAAGAGTACCCACACTTCACCATCGAGAAGCAAAATGAAACACGTGCATATAGTTGCTATTCTCGCCTTGTTAACGCCATTAACACTACATGCTCAAGACAGTCGGGCGCCAGGCGAGTTGATTCCCCAGATAAGCGTCGGAGGAAGAGGGGAGATTAAAGTCTCACCCGATCGCGCGACCATACAGATCAGCGTTCAAACACGCGCGTCTACTGCGGCTGCGGCTGCCGCCGAGAACGCCAACAAGCAGCAATCGGTGCTGGCCGCGCTGAGAGCTCTTGGCCTCGGTAGTGATCAGCTTTCGACTATCAATTACAACGTCTATCCGGAACAAGTCTACGAGCAAGGCAAGGAGCCAATGATCGTTGCCTATAATGTGACCAACACAGTTCTGGTCGATGTCCGAAAACTGACTCAAGTTGGTCCCGTGATCGACGCCGCGCTCGCGCACGGCGCGAACATGATCGCCTCACTCCAGTTCTATGCATCGAATACGGAAACGGCTCGCCGAAGCGCGATTGCCATAGCGATCGAGAAAGCCCGTGCTGATGCGGAAGCCGCTGCCCGAGCCGCGCGCGGATCTCTTGGCACACTGCTCGGTATCGACATCAGCGCATACTCTCCTCCACCGCCGCGGCCGATGATGATGGCCAAGGGCGTCGCGCAGTCGGACACTCCCATCAACCCAGGCGAGGAAACCTTATCCGTCGAGGTAAACACTCGGTGGCGGTTCATACCTAGCCCATAAGACTATTTCCACGTGGAACAGCGATTCTGGTGTTCCACGTGGAAACCACCCAGCCGGCTTGGTAGATTACGCGCCATACTCTCTACTATGAATTCGTGGCGCGAATAATTGCAATTGCAAATCAGAAGGGTGGGGTAGGAAAAACGACGACCGCGGTTAATCTGGCTGCGAGTCTCGCCGCGGCAGAGCAACGAACTCTACTCGTCGACGCTGATCCGCAAGGCAACGCCACTAGCGGTGTCGGTCTCCAAAAAGAAAACGTGCCCCTGACTCTGTACGACGTTCTCGTCGGGAACTCGGACTTGGGGTCTGCCCGTCAAGCCGGTGTCCAGTTCGAGAAGTTGGATGTGATAGGCGCCACTCCCGATCTGGCGGCGGCAGAAGTGGAGCTCATTGATAGGCCAGGTCGCGAGCACGTCATGCGGCAGTCCGTGGAGTCTCTTCGCCGTGAGTACGACTACATAATCATCGACTGTCCGCCGTCCCTGGGTCTGATCACCATCAACATGTTGGCTGCGGCCGATTCTGTACTCATTCCAGTTCAGTGCGAGTACTACGCACTGGAGGGTTTGTCCCAGCTCCTCAATACTGTCCACAGGGTCCAGCACAGCGCCAATGAAAAGCTCGGGATCGACGGCGTACTCCTGACTATGTACGACTCCCGGCTGAATCTCTCGAGACAGGTTGCCGACGATGCTCGCGAATACTTTGGACCGAAGGTCTTCAATAGCGTTGTACCCAGAAACGTCCGACTCGCTGAAGCGCCAAGTTTCGGCAAGCCGATCATTCTCTATGATGCAGCCTCGGTCGGTGCACAGGCCTATATGAATGTCGCCAAAGAGCTGATGGAGAGAATCGAACAGGGAGAAAACGGTGGCCACTGAGAAAACCCCTAGGCGGCTGGGCAGAGGACTGGAGGCACTCCTTGGAACAGCGGGTGGGCTGGCTTCGAGCGATGAGGGCGCCCTAAAGTTGATTCCCATCGCACAGGTAGCTCGAAATCCGTTCCAGCCAAGAACCGAGTTCAAGGCGGAAGATCTCCTTGAGCTCCAGGAAAGTCTGAAGGCGAGTGGACTCCTCCAGCCTATCACGGTTCGCCGTAGACCCGGTAAGGATGGGTTCGAACTAATAGCCGGCGAACGTCGTCTACGCGCAGCCGCGAAGCTTGGCTGGAAAGAAATCCCGGCAATTATCCGCGAGATCGACGACAAAACCCTTCTCACTCTTGCGCTTGTTGAGAATCTTCAACGAAGTGATCTCAACCCCATTGAAGAGGGAGAAGGTTACTACAGACTCTCGCACGACTTTGGTCTGACGCAGCAACAGATAGCCGAGAAGGTTGGAAAGGACAGAACGACGATTGCCAACATGCTTCGCGTTCTGCAGTTGCCGGAATCTGCGAGAATGCTCCTTCAGGAGGGCAAGTTGTCGATGGGCCATGCCAAGGTGCTGCTGGGCCTGGATGATTTCGAAAAAATCGCGACTCTGGCAAATGAAATAGTTAGGGAAGGGCTCACAGTCAGGGAACTCGAACACAGACTTCGCCAGGTCGACGGTACACCGCGGAAAGGGAAGGCAGGCCGGCCAAGAACTGCTGATCGGCAATCACCAGAAATTCGTCAAATTCAGGACAGGCTGAGGCGGTTCCTCCAAACGGATGTGATTCTCGCTCTGGGGTCAAACAATCGGGGCACGCTTACTTTCCATTTTTATTCCGCAGACGACCTGGAACGTCTCCTCGGTGTGTTGCGCGTACCAGACTAATCAACAAGGTTGTCAACTTGAGCTATAAGCTATTGTCCTACAATAGGTTATCTTGTTACGAGCTGTGTGCGGAGGGCGTTTCTCCACACAAATCTGCCACGGTATGACGATATCTTTGGGTGAGCTGGCGGATTACACGGATAGCCTTCTTGAGAGCCGGATCATACCGGATTATCCCAACGCGGTGAATGGCGTTCAGTTACACAACGAGTCGCCCATCCGAAAGATCGCAGCCGCAGTCGACTTTTCCACGCGGGCGATTCATGGCGCTATCGCAAGCAGGGCAAATCTCCTTATTGTCCACCACGGCATGTTCTGGGATGGCCTGCAGCCCATCACCGGTTCCCACTACAGGCGGATCCGAATTCTCATCGACGCCGGCATTGCGGTCTACGCTTCGCACCTTCCCCTCGATCGCCATCCAACGCTCGGTAATAACGCACTCCTCGCAAAAGAGCTGGGTCTAAAGCCAAGTGCGCCCTTTGCCCGCTTCGATGACACTTTCATCGGGGTGTCCGGAGAAAGCGATCTGGAAACAGCGGCGATCATTACATCTGCACGAAAGTTCACCCAAACACACGGAGGAGAGCTCCGCACATCTCTGGTGCAAGCTGGCCGACAAACGCGGAAGTGGGCAATCTGCACAGGTGCAGGAGCATCGAGCGATACGCTAAGAGAGGTGAGCACGATGGGAATTGACACCCTCATCGTAGGAGAAGGACCACACTGGACCGCGGTTCATGCGGAGGAACATGATCTGGCGATCCTATATGCGGGACACTACGCGACAGAGACTCTCGGCGTTTGTGCTTTGGCGCAGCATCTGAGCGAGAAGTACGATCTGCCCTGGAGCTTTGTGAGCGCGCCGACTGGTCTTTGAGGGATCGACAACTGCGCGGGTTCAGCAGGTGGTGTATGCGCTCTTCCAGGTGGAGCGCCACTGACCGGGACCAGTTCGTTCGATCAGACCCAGCTGTACGCCTTCTTCGGAGTCGACACTGACAACGATCGCAGGACTCTTTGAAGGTCCTATCCGCACTGCAGCGAGCACCTCGGTTGCCTGCATCGTTTCCTCAGCACCGGCTATCCGGCTGAAGTATCCGACAGCGTATTTCCCCTTGGATCCAATTGGGCGCTCACCGATGAGCAGGAGATGCTCGATTCGGGGGTTGGCTTCTTCGTTCAGTGAGCGAACAATATCGGCAATTACTACTTCGACAGAATCCAGCCGAAAGGTGTAGGCTGACTGAACTCTGAATGGAAGTTTTCGAAACGTCGGGTCCGCTGAGACTGGTAAGGTCGCTGCAGTTTGCGTGAGCGAGGCAGCAAGCATCGCTGAATCGGCGCTTGGCAGTGACCCGATAGAGTCCAGGCTAATTGCACTCACATTTCCGCGCACAAATCCCACACGCCAGCCCGATCGCGCCAATTGCGTCTTCCCAATCGGCCAGGCAATGCATTCTCGCGTAGTATCCGCCCCGGTTTTTTGCGGTAAGATGGTAGTGGAATCTGTTTTTCCGCTCCGGTTGAAGAGTTCGAAGACGAGGCCGGAGACTGGCGGTGTTAGGCCCTGGATTGATTCGATCGTGCTGTCGGTTGCCTCTGGCAGGACTATCGAAACACTGTCAGAGCTGGTTCCCTCTGACATCAGCATTACCGGACCGGCGTTCACATTCCAGTTGGTGTTACTGGTCGGTCCCAGAGAAAAGACTGCGGGGAGAGACCTGCCGGCGTTGGCGCCGTTTCCCGCCTTATCCCGGCAGGCCACTGCCAGGAGCAGCAGAACGAATATCCTGCGAGGAATAACTCGACGACCTGCCATATAGTAAATCTGCCTGTCGCGTCTTCCAGCGTCGAGAGTGCGCAGTTCGTGCTACGTCACGATACGTATTTGAGTTCCACGTCGGGCGATGTAGAGTTTCTCGTGAACGGTTTGCCACGGACGGAGTGACCGATGAAGTTAGCAGCCACAGTTGCGAAGGATTCTCCGGTACAGAGTCCGGAGATCGCTGGGGACGGAGATCTCAATCCGCCGCTGGCTCCCGTGCGCGAGCGGTTAAGCTGGGCTCTGTACGATTTTGCCAATACTGTTTTTTCGATGAACATAGCCACGCTCTATTTCTCGGCTTGGCTGGTAAAGGATCTGGGTCATTCCAACACACTCTACGCCACTGTGAACGGGATAGCATCGGCGCTTGTGGTGGTTTCGATCCCGCTGTTTGGTGCTATTTCCGATGCGACGCAACGGCGAAAGCCGTGGGTCGTCGGCTTTACCCTCGTTGCGTGCATCTCCACGATACTCATTGCCGTTCTGGGACAGATCGGTCTGCCTCTCATTGGCGAAGGAGTAACAGCCGTGACCCAGGCGTCGGCGCCGATGGCCGCCGGTGTCGCATTATTCGCAGTACTCGCTGCATTCACAATCGCCAACTACGCGTATCAGGGCGCGCAGCCGTTCTACAACGCAATGCTGCCAGAGCTCGCCCCCGCAGATCACCGCGGCCGTCTTTCGGGACTGGGCTCTGCGTTCGGATATGCTGGCTCGATTACCGGCGTCTTGCTCACGTTTCCCTTCTTCTCCGGATCACTGCCGATACTCGGACCGATTCCGGAGCGCACCCTTCACTTCTTGCGAAATGCAGTCCCGTTCACGGCCCACGGTGGACGTGTATCCACGTTCGTTCCGACAGCGGTTCTGTTTCTCCTGTTCTCACTTCCGCTGTTCTTCTTCTGCCACGATCACAACGCGGTACACGGGAAGAAGCGGATTCCGTGGCGCAAGGCGTTCCAGGATGTACGCCACACCTTGAAGGAGGCAAAACAATATCCGGGAACGTTGAGATTCATCCTTACGTCTTTCCTGTATCAGGATGCGATGGGAACGATCATCGCAAACATGGCGCTGTACGCAATCTTCGCGATGGGATTCAAGGGTGGCTCCGAAGCGAGCCTGTTCGTGATACTCACGATTCCAGCAGTGATCGGGAGTTATGGTATCGGCCGATTGGTGGATCGGTTCGGCCCGAAACGGACGTTATCTTGGGTGCTGGTCGGTTGGGTTGTGCTTCTCGTAGCGATGATCGTGGTGCCCACCAGAAGTGCTTTCTGGATTGTTGGAGCGTGCATAGGACTCATTTACGGCGGCGTTGCTACCGCTGAGCGTCCGTTGTTATTGAGCCTTGTCCCCGATGTCGAGGCTGGGCGCTTTTTCAGCCTGATGGTGCTTTCGTCGAGGGCAGCGGCGGTTGTTGGTCCATTCGTGTGGGCATTCGCGGTCGATGGGCTGACGCCGTCGATGGGAACCGGATTCGCCTATCGTGCAGGCGTCGCAACAGTAGCAATCGGGATGGTTCTGGCGCTCCTGCTGCTGCGCGGTGTTCCCGACAACTTCAGGTTTGCTCGCTCCAAATGATCTATAGCTTGCTGCGCTGGGTCACCGGAATAGCGCTCCACTGGTTCTACAACGACATCCGCCTGACAGATGGAGAGAGAATCCCAGTGAGCGGCCCCTTACTTATCGCAGTCAATCATCAGAATGCACTGGTTGATTCCCTGATTGTGGGTTGGATCGTTCCCCGGCGTATTACGATGACCGCGAAAGCGACGCTTGTCGACAATCCGCTCATCGCCATTCTCTTCAGCATGTTGCACGTCGTGCCACTTCGACGAGTGAGCGACGAGGCCAGGAAGCAAAGTGGATTGCCGGTCGACAGATCGCGCAATGCACAAGCGTTCGCGGAGATACTCAAGCTCCTCAAACAAAACGGAGCGCTCCTCATATTTCCTGAAGGCAAGAGTCACAACGAGGCCGGACTCGAACCACTGAAAACGGGATTGGCAAGAGTCGCGCTCCAGGCCAGAGATGAATGTGGAATCACGGGTCTCAGGATTCTTCCTCTCGGGCTTGTCTTTGAGGACAAGGGAACGCCGGGAACTGCTGTAAGCGCGCACGCAGGTGCGATCATCGAGATGGATTCCTGGCGAGGCACCGATCATACGATTCTCACGGAAGAAATTGCCGATCGATTGCGAGCCGTGTCCGAAGACGCCGGATTGCCCCAAACACAATTCATTCAAGCAGAGGAGAGCGATAGCCCGCGCGAAAGAATCATTGCGCTCGCAGCATGGTGGGGCCGTGTCACCCACGAGCTACCGGTGAGGATTGCGAGACATTTGGCGATCAGACGAAGCACTGACGCGGATCAGCCGGCAATGTTCACGATCATGTTTGGTGTCGGGCTGGTGCTCCTTTCCTACGTCGTCCACCTCACGATCGTAGGCATAATTGTTCGTTCCTTTCTGTTCGACTGTCTGTACCTCGCGGGGTTATTGACTGGGGCTTACTGGGCTGCGTTTCAGCAGCATCCGCGACGTTATTGAGGCTCTAGAGTTTCGTCTCCAGCCAGTTCTTTCCGACGCCAAGATCGACGACTAGGGGAACTGACAGCTCTGCGGCGTGCTCCATTTCGTACTTCACGAGTTCCTGCACTTTGTCGAGCTCGCTCGGAATCACCTCAAAGACCAGCTCGTCGTGCACCTGAAGCAGCATCTTGCTCTGGAGCTGCTGCGTTCGTAGCGCATCATCGATTCTGATCATCGCAATCTTTATTAGATCGGCAGCGGACCCCTGAATTGGTGAGTTCGCCGCCACTCTTTCGCCGAAAGCGCGGATATTGAAATTCCGCTCGCGCAGCTCAGGGATATATCGCCGCCTGCCGAATATCGTCTGCACGTATCCGTGCTCGCGGGCAAATGCCACCATCGAATCGAGGTAGTTGCGAACTCCCTGAAAACGCTCGAAGTAGCGCGTGATGAAATCTTTCGCCTCGGCGTGTTCAATACCGAGCTGACGAGAGAGAGCGTGAGCCCCCTGCCCATAGATAGTGGCGAAATTGATTGTCTTGGCCCGACTGCGCATTGTGCTCGTCACTTCATCCAGGGGAACTTCGAAGATGAGTGCCGCGGTCTGGCGATGGATGTCGCCACCTGCCCTAAACGCTTCGACAAATGCTGGATCATGAGACAGGTGAGCAAGCAGGCGAAGCTCGATCTGTGAATAATCGGCAGCCAACAGCAGCCAGCCTTTGCGCGGGATGAACCCTCGCCTTATGTCTCGGCCCAGCTCACGCCGAATCGGAATGTTCTGAAGATTCGGATCGTTGGATGAAAGCCTTCCGCTGCTGGCGACCGTCTGATTGAAGGAAGTATGCAGCCGGCCGGTTTTCGGGTTGACGAGCCGAGGCAGCGCATCGAGGTAAGTGTTCTCGAGCTTGGACAGCTCCCTGTACTCCATGAGCAATGTCGGTAATTCATGCCCTGCTTCTGCCAGTTCCGTGAGCACTGCCGCGTCGGTTGACGGACCCGTGCTGGTTCGCTTGATAACGGGAAGATTCAGCTTCCCGAAGAGAATGTCCCGAAGTTGTGGGTTGGAGTTGATGTTGAACTCCACTCCCGCTGCCTCATGGATCTGCTTCTCGACAGACTCGCGCTCCGTCTGAAAGCGTTGTTTCAGCGAGGCAAACAACGGAAGGTCGATCGCAATCCCGGTCCATTCCATCTCGGCCAGTACATCGACAAGTGGTATTTCCACGCCGTCAAAAAGCTTGGTCAGCTCGTAAGTTTCCAGCTGCGGCTCAAATACCCGGCGCAACCGCAGGGCCATGTCGGCATCCTCGCAGGCGTAGTCTCGCGCCGCAGGTACGGGACACTCGTCGAACGGGATCGCTGTCCGGCCCTTGCCACACAGATCCGCGTACGAGGTCATTGTGTGTTCGAGAAACTCGAGCGCCAGCACATCCAGACCGTGCGAGCGGCGTCCTGGATCCAGCACATAGCTCGCGAGCATGGTGTCGAAGTCCAGACCGGCGAGAGTTATTCCGGCGCTACGCAACATGAGCAGGTCGTACTTCGAGTTCTGTGCGGTCTTCCGGATCGCGGGATCTGCCAGAAGATCTCTGAACGGCTGCATCTCCGGAGAATCGAGCCGCGGAAGATTGCGAACACTGGTTGGCGTGTTATCCCGCAGCATTCTGGCGGCGATGCTCAATGAATCGCTACTGACCTTCTTTTTCTTGGTCGTCGGCTCGGCGAATGGTTCGTCGCCTCCTCGAATGAGGCCGCGGTCTTCCGGCGCGTCTGTTGCCGAACGGTCGCCGGCGGCGTCGACGAGAAGCTCTCCCTGCCCGCCTTGTGGCAATTTGTGCCGAAGTGGGAAGTAGAATGCTTCACCTTCGCCAACTGCGATTGCAATCGAAACGAGCGATGAGCGGAGGGGATCTACCGGCTGCGGACTCTCGGGATCGATCAAAGTCTCGGTACCGATCGCAATCACTCCGGTTTCGCGCGCGCGACCGACGGCGCGCTCCATCGCCTCGATCGTATCAACGGTCACGTAGTTGACGCTCTGCTGGAGTTTTTCTTCGATTGGTGCCTGTACGGCCGAATCTTTGGCGAGCGCATGAAATTCCAGCTCGATGAACAGATCCCGCAGCCGGTGATAGTCTGGCTCCTTCACCCGGAGCGATTCGAGATCGAATGGGACCGCTAAATCGTCCCTTATTGTTACTAATTCCTTGGACAACCTGGCGTTGTCTGCATGCTCGAGGAGCGCTTCGCGCGGACGTTTCTTGATAATCTCGCCAGCGTGCGCCAGGATCGACTCGAGGTGCCCATACTGTTTCACCAGCTCGCTTGCCGTCTTGTCCCCGATGCCTTTTACTCCGGGGATATTGTCGGATGAGTCACCCACCAGAGCGAGGTAGTCGGTGACGAATTCCGGCGCTACCCCAAGCCGTTCGTCGGCGTTTTCCACGCCGACCCAGTGCTCCTCGACGTTGGCCGGACCGCCACGGCCTGGATTGAGAAGCCAGACGCCCGGTTTTACCAGCTGCTGGAAATCCTTGTCTCCGGACACCACGACCACGTTGACACCCGCGTCGACGCTTTTCGCCACCAGCGTTCCGATGACATCGTCGGCTTCATATCCGGGCAGAGTCATGATTGGAATGCGATACGCGTCCAGCATCTCGCATATGCGATCCATTCCGCGATCAAAGTCCGACTGCAGTTCTTCGGTAAGCTTCTCGCGGGTCGCCTTGTACGCTGGATAG
The DNA here is from genome assembly GCA_038227135.1 of Gemmatimonadales bacterium. Classification (GTDB taxonomy): domain Bacteria; phylum Gemmatimonadota; class Gemmatimonadetes; order Gemmatimonadales; family Gemmatimonadaceae; genus UBA4720. The sequence goes on along the minus strand of JBBRQC010000003.1, from coordinate 120,390 downwards.
CGCTCATGGCGAAACGAAAGACCAGAGTCATGAACCCACCCGAGATACTCCGGCTGGTGCTTCGTGAGGAGTCTCTGGAGAAAGTTTGCTATCCCCCAGCTCGCTGAAGTGTTCTCGCCTTTGCTTGTGGTAAGAGGCCGCGAGATCAGGGCGAAAAAAGCTCGGTAGATAAGGGCATACCCATCGACAAGAAACAATCGGGGGCTTTCCGGAGCTTTCATGAAGTCAATATAAAACGCCCCCGCTTACTAGGGCGCGAGGGCGTGTCAGCTCCGTTTCTGCGGTTGGTCGAGTACAGGCTCAGCGCTGGTGCCGAACGCTGAGAGAAAGGAATTCTATTTCGCTCGGACGAGTCAATCTCCATCTGCCCGTATCTTCATAAAAAACGAGCTGCGCGTTGTACTGGCGATACTGCCAGATCTGAAGGCGGGCGGCGGAGGAAACTTGTGTCGTTGAAAGCGTTTGGTTGATGGTTCGATCGAAAACCTCGTCGGGCTCACCCAAAGCGACAAAAACCATCCCGCGATCGGACAGCCATCCAGGATTCCGATCCATTCTGAATTGGAGATTGGCCTGTTGCACCCTTCCGAAGTAGGCCTGGAGGTCCTCGTTCGTGGGGGTTTCCGGAATCGGGTCAGTTGCACGCAGAAATTCCGCCCACATTGACGCACGCCTTTCCAAAGGCGCATCGCGAAGGCCGTTGAGGCGTGAAGGGCTGGCAAAGAACCGGAGATAGCCGACCATGTCTTCGAACGACATGAGCGGAATATCCTCGCCAAAGCTCACGAACAGCGGCGCGTCCATGCTGTCGGCACCCCTTGCATCACGGCGAGTAAAAAACACCCGGGCAACGCCGACTCCGACGGTTGAAATCGGAACATTCACAACCCCACTGAAAAGCCCTCCATTTCGCGCAAGCGCGGCTGAATCACGCCATATCTCTGCGCCCTTGTCATTCCGTACTACGAAGTTGACCGGGAGCCGGGTGCCCGGGCCATAGCCTTCGATGTAGATCGCCACGGTGCTGTCACGACCGAACACCGCGCTCGAACGAGGGCTGGCCAAAAGTTGTGGAGCGGAGTCCAGCATCGAGCGGCCCGTCGCCTCATAGACGAGGGTAGGAGTGGACAAGCGCCCTGCACCCAGAGAGGGCACTCCGATCGCAGCTTGCTGGGATGCGGTGCGAGATCCCCCGACATCGCGGACCGTAACCGAGAGATCGTACGCCCCTGGCTGGACATGGAAGTAGTGCTGGAAAATCACACTTTCATCGGTCCGGTTGGTTTCTCTGAATGAGCCAACGCGCACTATCTCCATCACGTTCACACTCGCCGCTTCGCTTCCGTTGCGGACGAGCGTGAGTTTCACTTCGTAGGGAGCGCGATATCTGTCGCCTTCTCTCGTAAAAGTGAGGGCGCGATTGGGGATCGAGATACTCGCGAGAACCAGCGTCGTATCTGGAGACGCGCTGGCAAAGGAGGAGATTCTTCCTACGAATGCGAGCGGGTTCGGCGCGGCCAGCAGGCCAATTTGCCGATAGATGTCGCTCACATCAGAGGGCGCACTACCTTCTGCCGGAAGGGCTCGCGGATTTGGCCGGGCGTTTCCACCGGATGTTGCCGAGTTGCACGCGAGCACTGAGCCGAGAAGGAGTATTTCCGGAAATCGTTTCTTGAAAATCAGCATGAGTGATTAATACCCTATCCGGGTTCGCCTGTTTCTGTTAGTTTCGCGGCGTGTCTCGAGAACAGATGGTCGGCGCTTCCGTAGCAGGCTATAGCGTCAGGAAAGAGGTAGGCGAAGGCGGGACTTCATCCGTATACCTGGCTGAACACCCGAATCATGGCACCGTTGCTCTCAAAGTGCTACGGGAAAAACTGCGTCAGGACGCGACTGCCGTTACTCGTTTCGTGCGAGAGGCAAAATACGGCGCCCGCGTAAGGCATCCCAACGTCGTCGAAACCATTGAAATCGGGCAATCCGAGAGCGGTCTTCATTTTCTCGCGATCGAGTGGGCCGAGGGCGAGATCCTCGACCGTTACGCCAAGCAGTACGCTCCGGTGCCGAGGGATGAGGTGTCCGCCATCGTCTCTCAGATAGCTGCCGGAGTCCAGGCCGCTCACGATGCGGGGATTGTCCATCGAGACCTGAAGCCCGAAAACGTGATGTATGACGCCAAGACCAGGCTCGTCAAGCTGCTCGACTTCGGCATTGCGACCGACACGCAGGCGTCTGGAGATGAGCGACTGACGCGCGCTGGTTTTTTCGTCGGGACTCTCATGTATATCGCGCCGGAAGCGCTATCCGGTGAGATTGTGACGGCCGCCGCCGACCAGTACAGCCTTGCGACAATTGCTTATTATCTGCTCACGCGCTGTCTTCCCTACACCGCCAAGGCGCCGAGGGAGATGTTTACTCAGCTCCTCACGATGCCTCCGATTCCTCTCAAGGATGCCGGAGAGGGCAATTTTGATTTTGCGCCTGAGCTTGATGCTGTCGTGATGCGCGCGCTGGGACGGTCTCCCGCTGACAGGTATCCGAGCGTTGTGGCCTTCGCCAATGCTTTCGCCGAGGCTGCACGCATCACACCTGATGAGCCAAGGATTCTCGCCAAGTTCAAGGGACTACTTAGACGCAGTCGTTAGGTCGTCAGGATCAACGGGGAGCCACAACGTAAAGGTCGACCCTTTTCCCGGTTCACTCTCGAGCTCGACCATCCCACCGATAAGACCGGCAAGGCGCCTCGAGATGGCGAGTCCCAGACCAGTCCCACGCTCGGCGGAGTTGCCGCGCGGACCTGCATCAACCTGCTCGAACTCCTCGAATATCCGGATTTGGTCAGCTGGATGAATCCCAATTCCGGTGTCGATTACCTGTATTCCGATCCATGGATTGGCGGGGTACGGGGCTGGATCAGGCAACGGAGGAACGGCCTCCGAAAGTGAGTCGACGAGGCGCGTACGAATGACGATCCCTCCGTCATTGGTGTATTTCACGGCGTTTCCGAGGAGATTCACGAGAATCTGGCGCAGATGAGTGGGGTCGGTTCTGATTCGAGGGAGAGCTGCGCCCATGACCAGGGACAGGATCAGCCCCTTTTCGCTAACCAGCGATTCTATTTCACTCGCGACATCCAGCACGAAAGGGCGCAGATCGATCGTTTCCGTATGAATCTCGAGCCGTCCAGCGGCCATTTTCGCCAAATCGAGAACCTGGTCGACCAGATGTCGAAGGTGGTTGGCAGACGCTTCGATGCGCTCGACCGGCTTCACCTGACGCGGAGCTAGCTCTCCGTATACTCCCTCTCGAAGAAGATCGACAAAACCGACTATCGCGTTGAGAGGAGTACGCAGCTCGTGAGACACGTTCGCGAGGAACTCGCTTTTCATCCGGTTGACCCGCAATAACTCCGAGGAGAGGCGCTCAAGTTCTTTGGAGCGCTCCACAAGGCTGCGAGCTTGTCGTCGCTCGTGGCGCAGCACCAAGGCCAGCCCCAGAACGGTCGCTAGCGACACAATCCATCCAATGAGACCTGTCCAAGAATCAAACCTAAGCGGTGAAGACGAATGCATTGACTCCAATCATAAGAATCCATAACCTCTCGCACCATGACCGATCGCTCAGCGTTGATCACACTGCTCGCGGAACGTTCCGCAAAGCGTGGCCGCTTCAAGCTTGCCTCAGGAAAGGAGTCGGACTTTTACGTTGATGCCCGCTTGACCACGATGAGCCCGGAGGGATTGGCCATGATTGGACCTCTGGCACTCTCGGTTCTTCGGGAGACGGGCTGGAGCATTGACGCCATTGGAGGCCTCACGCTCGGGGCCGATCCGATTTCTTACGCCATCAGTTATGCGAGTGTTGCCTCGGACCATCCGCTCCGCGCTTTCACCGTGCGGAAGGAGGTAAAAACACACGGAACCGGAAAGCTTCTCGAAGGACCGTTCAGGGAAGGAGACCGCGTTGCGATAATAGAGGATGTCATAACCACGGGCGGTTCCGCGCTGCGCGCTATCGATGCCGTGCGCAGCGCAAAAGGCTCCGTGGTTGGTGTCCTGGCACTGGTAGATCGCGAAGAGGGGGGAAGACAGGCGATTGAAATGGCCGGCGTCAGTGTTGTAAGTCTAGCGACTGCAACCCAGATCATGGCTGCTCTCACGCGTTAGTGTTGTTACCACGCCCGGGTTTGTGTGATTTCGGTATCCAGCCCGGGTAAGCCGCCGATGGTCGGAATGTGCAGAGGACCTCTGCGTACGGGAGAATGAGTTCCGTTCTGAAGTACTGGAGCATGCCTTGTCCATCATAGGTACTTCTGAATTTGACCGGAGACATGCTCATGACCGTGCGTACATGCCGGCCGAAGCTTTGGGGTGACGAGTAGTCCAGGTGATTCGCCACCCGAGCTACTGACAACCCTGGATTCTCGAAGAGTCGAGCAGCTCGTATCAGCCGGGCGAGGGATAGATAGCGTTTTGGAGCCGGCAATTTTGCCCTGAAGAAACGACTCATCAGCGTGCTCGGAAGAATGTTCAGGTGACGCGCCAGTTGGCGGACGGTCGAGATTTTAGGAGACGTATCGAAAAGCAGCTCGAAGAATCTCCAGCAATCCTTGGAAACTCCAGGCAGGTCCAGGCTAATCTGGGTGAGGGCCGAGCGCTGTAAATCCGTTGATCCCTGAGAGGCCAAGAGATTTCTGAGAGTTTGCCAACCCGCTGGCATTCTCGCGTCGACGAGGGTTCGAATACCGAGTTGTCCGAGCGCCAGGGTGGTATGCGGAGTTGAGCTTTGGGTCTCAGTCAATAGAGCTATGGCAGGAATTCTCGGGAACTCCCGAACCATTGCTGCCACCCGTGCCGAACTCTGCGATCCGTATCGCGTGACGGATATCAGCACCAAACCAGCTTTTTGCTCCCTCAGATCGGAAAGCACTTCATCAAGCGATTCTCGATGAAGAGGGTCACACAATCCTTGTGCTGCCGCGTCTACCCTCGACCGCTCGAGTGGTGTGAGAATCGTCGATACGGGAATACGAGGTGAGCTGCGCTTTGGATCCGAGGGCATATGATTCTCACGGTTGAGAGTTGGAAAGCCAGACCGCAAGAACGATATGAGGGCGCGTCAGATATTCGTCACACGCTAAACGGCCTACATTGGACGAATCGCCTGCTTCGTCATTTTGGTTTATATTGAACGAAGAGCAACCGGTCGGACGATCGCGAATAGGTATCTTATTGATACCAATCCGAGGAAAGTCCGGACTCCAGTGGACAGGCTGCCAGGTAACACCTGGGCACGGATGGCGAGAGCCGTCCGTGACGGAAAGTGCCACAGAGAACAGACCGCCATCTTTCGGGAAGGCAAGGGTGAAACGGTGGAGTAAGAGCCCACCGCGCTCATGGCAACATGAGCGGCACGGCAAACCCCGGCTGGAGCAAGGCCAAATATGCGGCGAGAGGAGTCCACCTCGACCAAGACACCGCGGGTAGGCTGCTAGAGGGCATGGGTGACCATGCTCGTAGAGAAATGATCGTCCGGATTACTCACGTAGTCCGACAGGACCCGGCTTATAGACCGGTTGCTCCGCTAATTGACAACCTCCAGTGATGTCACTGGAGGTTGTTCTTTTTATCCGAAGAACAACGAGCGAGAGTAAATGAAGATTCCAAATCGAAGAGAGTGTTGGTACCTCCTTTCCGGATTGGCCGTGGCTTGCGCCGGATCTCGAAGTTCGCCGCCCGCTACTCCATCTCCGGTGCCAACTCCCCCAGTTTCCCAGCCAGCAGCGTCCGTAGTGCCGACTGCCGGAGCATCATCCTTCAAATACGCTTCTGGACAAGTCAGATACAGAGTATCGAGAAGTGCGGCCATTGAGAGTATGGGTCCTGATTCGCTGTTCCATCGTGAAATTTCCACCAATGTCACCAATGAATTGCTGACCCTCGAGCCAGCAGACCAGGCAACAAACTTCACGGCTCTCATAGATACTTCCACGACCACCACCCAGGGATTGATAGGAGTGGTCCAGGGTGTCCTGTTACCTGTTCAAGTATCCGGATCATTTACCGACAGCTCGATGACAATCAACACAGGGTTTGCCAGCAGTAAATGCAACACGATCAGCTCAATGCTGGCAGCAGATCTTCACAATCTGTTGATCGCTTTCCCGGAGCGGTTATCCACGGGGGTGAGTTGGAAAGACTCGACAGATCTGCAGGGCTGTCAGGCGGGCATACCGACATTCGCACGTACGACCAGATCGTATCTCGTTTCAGGAGATGCCTCTTATGAGGGCCGTTCGGTGCTGGTAGTTCTAAGGACCGATACTGCGCACGCCAGAGGAGAGGGCGGACTTCAGCAACATCGTGTATCAATCGACGCTACGGAAACGGGAACGGCGGTCTATTACCTGGACTCTGCAAATGGCCGAGTTGTACGGTTGACTATCGACCAAGTTCTCGATCTCGGAGTCTCGATGTCAGCCAAGCACACTCAATTCAAGCAGAATTCCAAACAGGAATTCCAGATTATCCCCTAGTCGACAAGACGAAGTGGCATCACCAAGCACATATATGAAGCCGGATCCTTCCAGCCTTCCGGTTCTATCGTTGCCGCTCTTTCCGGTGCCTTGAAGGTCAGCCTTACTTCATCTGTCGGGATGTAGCGCAAGATCTCGAGCAGATAGCTCGCGTTGAAGCCTATATCCAGCTGATCCCCTGTGTATCGAATTGGAAGTTCGTCCTGGGCTTCACCTAGATCGGGGGTCTGCACGCTGAATTTCAACATTCCGGAATTGAAGGATAGGCGAATCCTGTGTGTTTGGTCGGAGGCAATCACCGACATTCGCTTCAGCGCACTGGCCAAAGCCACTTTATCAGCAACAGCCACCTTGTCGTTGTCCTTCGGAATGACCTGCTCGTAATTCGGATAAGGGCCTTCGATGAGGCGCGTGAAAACCGCTGTGAATGGCGACCGGAAACCGATATGATTGTCGCCCCGTGCAATCTCGAGCTCCTCTTCGGGAGGAAATAGTCGCCTTACTTGCTCCAGTGCCTTCGGTGGGACGATTAGGTCGCTCGCAGGTGCGTTGGCTGAATCAATTGGCACATCCATCTTCGCCAGGCGATGGCCGTTCGTCGCGACCATTCGCATTTTATCCGGCCTTAGCTCCCACAATACTCCATTGAGGATCGGCCGACTTTCCTCTGCAGATACAGCAAAGGACGTATGTGATATCAGTTGCTGCAGGTCTCCGGATCGAATACGCCAACTCTCGTTAAAGCGCACTGTGGGAAATGTTGGAAACTCATCTCGCGGAAGGCCAAGAAGTTTAAACCGTGAGCGACCGCATTCGATCGTCACCCTTTGTTCACCTACTGCCCCGATTTTCACAGGAGCTGGTGGCAGCTCTCGGGCAATCTCACTCAGCTTCTTGGCAGGAACCGTCACAGCACCAGGCACGTCGACATCTGCCATGACCTCGGTACTGACAGCAATATCGAGATCGGTTCCGGATAGCTTGATTCCCTTATCTGTTGTTTCGAGCAAAATATTTGCCAAAACAGGGAGTGTCGTCTTCGCTGGGATGCTAGCAGCTACAGCTGCAAGCCCCTCCTGAAGCTTTTCGCGAGAGATCGTGAAGCGCATCCCTTCCCTCTATTGATTTCGAGTGGTGTACTAGTAGTCTCTATTTAAGAGATTAGAAGTAGTAGTCGTAGTAGAGCGTGTGGAGGTGTGTCGAATCGGTCTAACTTATGAAAGCAGTTTGATTTCCGCCATGCTGGCTAATGTGTGGTAGGATGTTGGTAAGGCACGATGATCCAGGTTGTCGACATCACTTTCCTGAACTCGTAATCCTTTCCACACGTATTGGCACCGGGATAAAGGTTTGCAACATTCCCCGAAGCCGATTGATACGCGTCTTAATATCGGGATTCCCAGCGATGGATTCCTGAACCTTGTCGATACTGTGAATAACGGTTGAGTGATCACGCCCACCAAATGCATTTCCAATCTCTACCAGCTGAGTGGCAAGGAGATCTCTTGCCAAATACATGGCAATCTGACGGGGTATAGTGAGTGTCTTGGTTCTCGTCTTGGAACGAAGACCATCAACCGTTACACCCCATTCTTTGGCGACTGCTTGCTGAATTGTGAGGATTGTAAGCTTTCCATTAGGCTCAGCTTCAAGTCCTTCAATGGCTCTCAGCTTATCCCTGAGCGCCTCCCGAGCGACTTCAACCGTAATGTCTTTGTGCTTGAGCGATGCGTATGCGAGAAGCTTGATGATGGATCCTTCGAGCTCTCTGACATTGGACCGGACGTGTTCAGCGATGAAATGAATCACATCGTCGGGGATCGTCAGCTCGAGTCGGTCGATATGTGCTTTTTGTTTCAAAATTGCTACGCGATGCTCAAAATCCGGCAGAGTAATGTCAGCGACCATTCCCCATTCAAATCTGCTCTTTAGCCGATCCTCCAAACCGGGAATCTCGGAAGGCGGGCGGTCACTGGTTAGAACGATCTGTCGGCCACCCTCGTATATTGCATTGAACGTGTGAAAAAACTCCTCCTGGGTTGCTTCCTTGCGGCCCTTGAGGAAATGGACGTCATCGATCAGCAATAGATCCACTTCGCGGTAACGCCGGCGGAAATCAGCGACCGTGCGCTCTCCTATCGAGCTTATCAGCTCGTTCATGAATTGCTCGGCTGCGACGTAAGTGATTCGAGTTTCCGAATTTCGGTCGAGCGTGTCATGCGCGATCGCTTGCATTAGATGGGTCTTTCCAAGCCCCGTATCCCCATAGATGAAAAGTGGATTGTAGACCTTTCCAGGTGCCTGGCTGACTGCATGAGCTGCCGCAGCGGCGAGCTCATTCGACTTACCGATTACAAACAGGTCGAAAGTGTAGCGCTGGCTAAGCGGTGGGGAGCTACTGCCGTTCTGCGTCAACGCCGGCTTGGCGATGGCAACGGGAGGAGCCACGAAGAAGTCCATCTGAGAACGCTTCTTCCGCTCTTCGTTCACGCGGAATACCACATTCATGGGATATCCTAGAACGATAGGACAGAAGCTCGACAGTAGACCGGAGTGCTTCGAATCATTCCAATCAGCGGTGAACTGATCCGGAGCCCCAACGAAGAGAGTGCTGCCTTCGATGGAAAGAGCTTCTGTGGGCTCGAGCCACGCCTGGAAAGTTTGATCCGGGAGTTCTTGACGAGCGCGATCGAGCAGGCGGTTCCAGACTTCGGCGGGACTCAGCGACATGACGCGCCACGCTAGCCGTTTTATGTGGAAAAGTCAAACACGCCGTGAGTGAATTCTTTTACGCGGCTTGACCTATCTTCAATGCTGGAATAGTTTTACCGGCTCTCGACAGCATCTTATTGGTTTCTGGAGCATCGTATGGGCAAGCCTACATATCGTCCCCGCAACAAGCGCCGCATCCGCACTCATGGGTTCAGACTGCGCATGGCTACTAAATGGGGACGCGAAGTTTTAAGCCGCCGGCGGAAGAAAGGACGTAAACGGCTTACCGTCCAATTACCCTCGAAATACGCTGGGGTATAAGGCCCTCGGCTTTCCTCGCAACCGGCGACTGACGAGAGAAGCCGATCTTGAGCAGGTACGACGTGCAGGGAAGCGGATGCAAACCGAGTGTCTCGAAGCTCGGGTTTCTACTTCTCTGTTGCCTCATCCGCGAGTAGGAGTGGTTGTTCCGAAGCACGGCCGAACCATCGTCGATCGGAACCGCACCAAACGACGCCTACGAGAGCTTGTGCGCCTTCGGCTGTTGCCCGTAATCGGCCGAGTGGACCTGCTCGTACGGGCCAAGCCTGAAGCATACCGCTCAACTTTTGACCAACTTGCCGCACAAGTGGATACTATCGCCAGCTGGGCAGCTGGAGTCGCAGCACACTGACATGCGGTCCGTTTTCACTCTTCTGATTCGCGGTTACCAGCTGGGAATCTCGCCACTCTTTCCAGCCAGTTGCCGTTACTATCCAACGTGTTCGGCCTATGCGCTTGAAGCCTTCGAGCGACATGGGGTGATCAAGGGAATGAGACTTACAATTGGTCGCATTCTTCGGTGTCATCCCTTTCGGCCGGGCGGCTACGATCCGGTTCCCTGAATGGATAAGCGTTTTTTTCTCGCTCTGTTTCTTTCGCTCATCGTAATCGCAGCTTCCCAGCTGCTATTTCCGACGCCAAAGACCGCCCCAAAATCGCGCATATCACCCGCTGGGGATTCTAGTTCTGGGCTGACGAACGTCGGGGCAACAGCTGCCGCATCATCGCGGCCGAATGGGGATATGGCGACTGCTCCACTGGTTGCTCAGACAAGCCCCACAGTAGCGCAGACATCCGGTCAAACTGGTGTGGAGACGACGATTGTCACCACGTCGAAAGCGATTTACAAGTTCACCAACATTGGTGCCGCTCCCGTTTCGATCACGATGCGCGACTACGTCAACCGGTCTAGCTCGGGAGGTCTGGTAGATCTGGCGGGAGAGAGCTCTCCGCTTCTTGGGTACAGACTCGTAACTCCAGGCGACACGGTCGATCTATCGAAGATCTCATTTGCTCTTTCGAGAGCGCGAAACACAAGGGGAGAGGAGGCGCTTACGTATGAAGCCGTGCTACAGAACGATTCGGTGTCGATCACGTACGCAATTTCACAAGACACCACGGCGAGTTATACCGTTGGCGTCAATGGACGCGTCAAAGGGCCAACCGGGCAGGCCTATCTTCTTATCGATCTGCCCAGGACACTCAGACCCGCCGAAGCAGACACGACCGCGGATTATCGAACTCTCGCATATAGCTTCAAACCGGAAAAAGACCATGCTCGAAGCGTGCTGTTTGGAAGCCTGGAACCAGGAGAGAAAACACTGGAGCCGGGTCCACTCAGCTGGGCCGCTGTTAAGAGCAAATACTTCGTATTGGGAATTCTCTCGCCGCCAAACGGTACTCTTTTCAGTGAAGTAACTCTCGGCGGCGGTCCGCGTACGTCCAAGGTTGCCACAAACGCCACGGCAACTGTCGTCGAGGCGATCAAGAACAACAGCTTCGCGTTCCAGATTTATGCGGGGCCGCAGGAGTCCCAGCGGTTGGCGCGAATGGGTCAGGACTTCGATCACGTGAACCCCTATGGATGGCGCTTTCTTCAGGGCGTTGTGCATCCAATCGCATCAAAGGCCATACAGGCTCTCCTTTGGATGCATAATCGGCTGAATCTGAGTTACGGCTGGGTGCTGGTGATCCTCGGAATTCTGATTCGATTTGCGCTATGGCCTCTCAATCAGAGTACGATGCGCTCGAGTCTCAAGATGCAGGAGCTGCAGCCCAAGCTTGCCGCGGCGCAGAAGAAGTATCCGGATCCGGTTCAGCAGCGTGAAGCGATAATGAAGGTCTATCACGATGCTGGAGTCAGCCCGTTCGCGGGACTCACCGGATGCCTCCCGGCTCTCCTTCCGATGCCGATCCTGTTTGCGCTCTTTTTCGTTTTTCAGAACACCATTGAATTCCGTGGCGTGCCTTTCATGTGGCTGCACGATATCTCGATCAAGGATCCACTCTATATCCTCCCGCTGTTGATGGGCACATCGATGTACCTCCTCTCCTGGATTGGAATGCGTAATGCTCCTCCCAATCCGCAGGCGAAGATGATGGGCTACATGTTCCCGGTGATGATGACCGTGGTCCTTCTCAACATGGCTTCGGGCCTCAATCTGTACTACACGGCCCAGAATATTGCGGCGCTTCCGCAGCAATGGCTTCTGGCCCGGGAAAGAGCAAAAGGTCGTCCGAAAAGCGGATAGGGGACAATATGCTGCGTGTCACGTATATTGGTCACGCAACGCTACTAATTGAGGTCGGAGGGAAGCGCCTTCTCACCGATCCCAATTTCGATCCTGCACTCGGCAAACTGCTTCCGCGCGTGAGCGCGCCCGGAATTGCGCTCAATGCGCTTCCAAAGCTCGACGCCATACTTCTCACACACGCCCACGCAGATCATCTCTCGTTCGACTCTATCGACGAGCTACCCGACGACATACCACTCTTTGCTCCGCCTACCATAGCGAAGTGGCTCGGGAAACAGGGGTACCGGCATGCAGTCGGAGTCGCACCTGGTGAGGCCGTGGAGCTGGAAGGCGTGACCATTCGTGCTGCCGCGGCAACGCACAAAGGCAACCGATATGGAGTCGACCGGTGGCGCAGTGCGACCAATATGTATCTACTAGATACTAATAAGGTGTCGTGTTTCTTTGCTGGCGACACCGCGCTGACGACCGACACCACGCGTCTAGTGGAAAATCACCTCGGCGCCCAAGGTCGACAGCTCGATGTAGCTCTGCTACCCATTGGGTATGCGCCCTGGTGGAAACCCGGATTTCGAAAGGGGCACCTTACCAGCTCCGACGCACTCGCCTTATTCGAGCTGCTGAAGGCGAAGTACTTCATTCCCTACCACTGGGGAACGTTCAATCATGTGACCTCCACTGCGTTTGATGCGATAGATCGGTTGCGCGCAGCGCTCCAAGGCCATCCTCTCCATCCCTTGGTGAAGATTCTGGAGCCGGGCACGAGCTTCGTGCTACCAACCACGGCGTCATGAGCGCGGGTGCCGCAGCAGGAGTAACACTGCTCGACGACACGATCGTGGCTATGGCCACACCAGCTGGAAAGGGCGCACTGGCAATCGTCAGACTGAGCGGCCCCGGCGCGTATGCAATTGCCCAGAACCACATACGCCCGTGGCCGGCGCAGGCTCGCGCAGCTCAGCTGACCACTGTTCACGATCGGGGGGAGGTGCTCGACCGTTCGCTAGTCATCCTCTTTCCAGCGCCTAATTCGTTCACTGGCGACGACACCGTCGAAATCTCGACGCACGGCGGTTCTCTGGTCCCCGCTTCGGTGGTTGCCGCGCTGATTTCTTCGGGTGCGCGACAAGCCCTTCCTGGAGAGTTCACCCGGCGCGCGGTGTTGAATGGAAAGCTCGACATTCTGCAGGCCGAAGCCATTGGTGATCTCATCGATGCCCAATCGCAGGCGATGCAACACGCGGCCCTGAGCCAGCTCGATGGCGGACTTTCCCGGCGTCTGCTGCAGCTGAGGGAGGATCTTGTCGGTCTTGAATCACTGAGTGCTTACGACATCGACTTTCCTGAAGAGGACGACGGACCCGTACCGCGGGAGAAAATCGAAGGGGCCATTGGGAAGATGGTCTCGTCGTTGGAAGCACTTCTTGCAACAGCTCCCGCCGGAGAACTGATTCGGGAAGGGGCGGTAGTGGTAATCGCGGGGCCGCCGAATGCCGGAAAATCTTCTCTTTTCAACTCCCTTCTCGGAAGATCTCGGGCGATCGTGACCGAGATTCCCGGCACTACCCGCGATGCTCTCGAAGCAGTCATTGACAGTGGAAAGTGGCCACTGCGCCTGGTCGACACCGCTGGTCTCCGCGAAACGGCAGATCCGATCGAACTGTTGGGAATCGAGGTCAGCGAGCGTTACCTCGCCAGCGCTGCGGTTGTCCTTGCATGCGCTGAAAATTCCGAAGGCCTCGACCAGACGGTAGACTCGTTAAGTCTCAAATCCAGTGCGCCGGTGATAGCTGTGCGGACCAAGGTCGACTTGGCCCTGTCCGGAGACGACCTGAACCGAAACGGGGTGGTTGAGGTCAGCGCTCATACTGGCGAAGGCCTTCAGGCCTTGCTCCTCGCAATCAACAACGCAATTGCTTCGAAATACGGGGGCGCTGTGGCCGATATTCCAATGCTTACCAAGGCACGCCATCAGCAAACACTCGCTATGGCCCTCAACGAAATCAGGCTGTTTCAGAATGCGTGGCGCGAGGAAAAGCTACCTGCCCCTGTCGCGTCCGTTCACCTTCGTGCCGCTGTTTACGTTCTAGAGGAGTTGATCGGCACTGTCGATGTTGAAGACGTTCTCGATCGGGTTTTCAGTTCGTTCTGCGTGGGGAAGTAGATCAGGCAGAAGCAGCGGCCGAGCTCGAAACTGAAGTGATCTCGCCCGCGCTTGCACGAATGGCCCAAGAAAGTCCGCGGGCATTGACTGCCGATTCGACCATTTTGGCGCCCAGAAAATAGCCGCTTCTCTCAGGGAAAACGTGGCGGTCCACCGTACGCGCGTCGTCGCTCATTCCGCCGGAGAGGTATCGGAGCCTCAGACCAAGTCCGGCTCGGTCAAGATCTGCATTGAGGGACCTCGTCATCAACGGCTCTAGCTCACGAACGCTTGCGTACTCGCGTCTGGTATATCCGTAATACTCCCAGGCGGCATGTCCCGGGCTGATGATCTTCGAGGCATGAGTGGCCAGTCCTTCGTTGATCATCAGTTCGCGGAGCGTCGCGCGTCTCCCTGTTTCCCAGTAGGAGTAATAGCCACCCGCGTCCTCGACCAGCTGTTTGAGCTCGCTGCGGCTGGTTGGCGACGCATATCGGACTGTGTGAGCAATCTCGTGTGCCAGCCAAAGGGGAATCAGCTCCGGATCGAGTCCCAATCCCTGGGTTTCAGGATTTGTGACGCTCGTAAAATGTTCGAGGCAGACGAAAGCGATTCCTTTGCCATCGACGACCAACTCTCCAGCGTTAGCCGCGCCAACCCCAACCATCAACACCACATCGATATCGATATCGATGTCCAGCAGGGTCCTGCACTGCTCTTCGGTATTTCTGGCGAGAGAGACCACGTCGATCCTCTCCAGCATCGTGCGAAGGTCTACACGGCTCGCAAGTGCGGCAGAGCGAACGACTTCCAGAAAATGAGGGCCCGCCGGGTCGAGGACGTAGTTGTGCCAGTAGGCTTCCAGAAAGCGACGGTGATTTTCGAAGTAGCGGAGATAGGCGGCGACACGGTCGGTACTGTTGTGAACTGCGAAGAAGTCGGGCAGTAGGTTGATGAGCATCAACGACCAGTTCGCAGGGTGGGAAGCCGTTCGCGTTTTTGCGATGCGAGAAGATACAATCCACCGAAAGTCTCAACAAGGCCGATGTCTCCAAACAAAATCCCAAATACTGGCACAGATATTCCCTATCTCTTCCTGAGAGCGAGAGGAGGAGCAGCCAATGACAACGCTGCGTCAGATCGAACTTCGGTGTCCCGTGTGTGACAACGAGTTCAAATCCCAGAGTGTGGTTTCGACCAATGCCTTCGGCGGCAAGCGGACGGATTTTCATGAGCGAGCCGCGGGTACTCAGCCGCTCGCCTATCTAATCCACATGTGCAGCGAGTGTGGCTACTCCGGCGGCGAATCAGATTTCACGGCACCAACGGATGTCAGCCCTATCCTGAAACAACAGGTGCTAAACGAGCTGGCGCCGCTGCACCCTTCGCCCATGAGTGGATCAGAGAAGTACGAAGCCGCTGTTAAAGTCGCGCAGTGGCAAGGCATGGAGTCCCGACACATTGCCGACCTGCTTCTACGCGCGGCCTGGTGCTGTGTCGATGAGGGCGACGTGGAGGCCGAGAGATACTTCCGCCGGCACGCTGTGTGGAAATTTGAGGAGGCGTTGAATGCCTATGACGCCGTTCCGCGGGATGAACGTGCGATCCTCACCTATCTCGTTGGAGAGCTGTGGAGACGGATCGGCAACACCAGGACAGCAACCAGATGGTTCGAGTCTGTTTCCAGCGAAATAGTCGATCCACAGAATCAGCAATGGGTCATGGATGCGGCCGAACAGCAGAGGCTGAATCCGAGAGAGTGGTTCGGCTAGCGGATCATTTCGTCCCGAACAATCTGTCTCCAGCGTCGCCCAGGCCGGGCAGAATGTAGCCCTGACTGTTGAGTTCGCGGTCCAGAGCCGCGCAGTAAATCTGGACGTCGGGATGAGCCGCGCTGAGCCGTCGCACTCCTTCCGGGGCAGCTACCAGGCAAAGGAAGCGGATCCGGGCGGCACCCGCTCGCTTGAGGGATGCCACCGCCGCGGCTGCGCTACCTCCCGTGGCGAGCATCGGATCGAGCAGAAAGAAATCCCGCTCAGCAGTATCCCCGGGGACCTTGAAGTAGTAGTCCACGGGCTGCAGGGTATTGTGATCGCGGTAGAGTCCAATGTGACCCACTCGCGCCGATGGAACGAGGCGAAGGATTCCCTCCACCATACCAAGGCCAGCCCGAAGAATTGGAACCAGCGTCAGTTTCTTTCCGGTGATGTGCCAGCCCGATGTGCGCTCGAGCGGACTATCCACCTGTCTGGACTCGAGCGTCAATTCGCTGGTTGCCTCGTAGGCCATGAGCATGGCGATCTCGTCGACCAGCTCCTTGAAATGCTTCGTCTGAGTCTGTTGATCCCGCAGAATCGTTAGCTTGTGCTGAACGAGAGGATGCCGGATAATAGTCAACGTCGGAAATTCCTTGACCCGCTCGATCATTCTAGCCCCGGGATTCCGGCCTCTGCACAGTGGATGTTCACCGGCCCATAATCTCTAACTCCCGATGAAAGAATACCAGGCAGTGGTAGTCAAGTTGACGCGTCATACCCGGGAAGATGAAGATACTCTCACCGACCTCCTCAACGAGCGAAGCAGAGGAGGGTGGGAGCCCGCGCTGATGTCTCAGGACGAACAGCGTGTCACGATCCTCTTCCAGCGCGATGCGGTGGCAGAAGGCTAGAGCTATTGGAGATAACGTTTGTCGGCGCGGCAAGGGAGGTCACAGGCTCCTGCCACCTCCTGCATGTAAACGGACACACCGTCGCTCTTGACTGTGGAATGTTTCAGGGAAAGCGACAGGATTCGGCGGACAAGAACCGACATCTTCCTCTGCCGATCAAGGATCTCGACGCGGTTGTTCTATCCCACGCGCATATCGACCACTCGGGGCGTCTTCCCTACCTCATTGCGGAGGGATACTCGAAAACCATATGGGCTACTTCAGCAACGCGTGATCTCTGCGCGGTAATGCTGGCTGATTCGGCTCATATCCAGGAAAGGGATGCGGAGTTCCTGGCGAAGAGACACAAAGATTTCATCGAGCCGCTCTATGGAATGCGTCACGCGGTGCGCACCATGGACCTGATGGTCGGGGTTCCTTACAACAGATCGTTCGACGTAGTACCGGGAGTAAAGGCAACCTATATCGATGCCGGGCACATACTCGGCTCCGCCTCGGTTTTACTCGACTGCACCGAAGGAGGAAAGACCAAAAGACTCGCGTTCTCGGGAGATATCGGTCGAAGCGGACTCGCAATCGTCCGGGATCCGGTTCCTCCAGAAGGCGTCGATGCCCTGATCATGGAGTCGACCTACGGGAACCGGGAACACGAGTCGGTAGAAGGAGCGAAGGCCCAGCTTGCCCAGGTGATTCGCGAAACCGCCGCGCGTGGAGGCCGGGTTCTCATTCCGGCCTTTGCGCTGGGTCGCACCCAGGAAATGATCTACGCGCTCCACTCACTCACGCAGGAGGGAGCGATACCCGCGATACCCATCTACGTGGACAGTCCGCTCGCGATCAATGCGACGACCGTCTTTGAGATGCATCCGGAGAGCTTTGACCGGTCCGAGGAAATGGTTCGAAAAGCAAAAGAGCTCTTTCGATTCGACCTCCTTCACTATACTCGTGATGTGGAGGAGTCAAAGGCACTCTCTCGTGTCCACGGCCCAATGGTCATCATCGCCGCGTCAGGGATGATGGAGAATGGGCGGATCCTCCACCATCTCGCCCAGGGCGCCAGTGATCCGCGGAATACGATACTCGTGGTCGGCTTTCAGGCCGAGCACACTCTTGGACGCAGAGTGGTCGAGAGGCAACCGATTCTTCACATTTTCGGCGAGGACGTTCCGCTGCATGCACGCGTTGAAGTCATCGACGGATATAGCGCTCACGCCGATCGGACAGAAATGATCGCGTGGCTTGGTCGGATGAGGGATAAATCCCCGCATCTCGGACCAGTATGGCTGGTACACGGAGAGGTGCCCGTTCAGGACGAATTCAAGGTAACGCTAACGGCACTGGGTTATTCAGTCGATTGTCCGGAGCCTCACACGCGTCGTGCGCTCTAACGTAGGTTCCGTCGAATGAAGCGGGCGGCTAAGGCCAAAGAAGCCATCAGAATCACGCGTCGAATAGTGACCATCGGTATGCTGACGGTCTTCTTTCTGTGGCTGGCTTCGGCGGTAACGGTTCTATTCTGGAGCTCTCGTGACGAAGCAAGGCCAGCGCAGGCCATAGTGGTCCTGGGGGCAGCGCAGTACGCAGGCAAACCGTCACCCGTGTTGCGCGCGAGACTCGATCACGCTTTGGATCTCTGGAGCCGCCACCTGGCCTCCCTTCTGATTCTCACGGGTGGTACGGGCTCCGGAGATACCACCAGCGAAGCAGCCGTGGGCAGGAATTACGCGAAGAAACACGGTGTCCCGGATAGCGCCATTCTGGTCGAGAACGAAGGAAGAACCACGAGCGAATCGATGCGCGCTGTTGCCGGAATGCTCGAAGTACGGGGGCTGCAGAGCGCGCTACTGGTGAGCGATCCGTTTCATATGCTGCGGCTGAGAATCCTGGCAAGACGTTTTGGATTCACGCCATACACATCTCCGACCCGCACGAGTCCCATCTCACCGAACAGGGAGGAACGCTGGAAGTACATCTTCAGTGAATCTCTCAAAGCACCGTTGGCCTTCCTGTTCGAGAGAAAGCTGTAGAGTCGAGCTCAGGTTTTCGCCTCCAGGGCCGTGATGAGCCATTTCCAGTATTCCTCTCCGGCAACTTCAGCGACGTCGCTGTGGCCGGCCTTATCCACTACCAGAAGCTGACCCTTTCTTCTGGCAGCGCCGTAAACCTCCAGCCCCATCCTAAAAGGAACGATTCGATCGCGCTTACCGTGTGATACGGAAACGGGAACATCGAGCCGGGAGACTACGCGCGTGGTGTCGAAATGAATCCGGGAAACGGCTTTCCAGATGACAGCGACGGCGGGTGTGACGATGAGCCTGGCCATCGCGCGCGCGGAAGAGAAAGGAGACTGGAGCAGCAACGCCCGCGGGCGACGAGCCTCGGCTAGCTCGACAGCTATGGCGCTGCCGAGTGAATGTCCAAAGTAGGCCATCCGGGTATCATCCACGCCCAAGACAGAGTGCAGGTAGTCGTAAGCAGCAAGCGCGTCGAGCTTTGTAGTGGAGTAGGTTGGTTTGCCTCCGAGCGACATATAGCCCCGATATTCAGCCAGCATAACGGCGTATCCCGAGCGAGCCGCTACATCACTGGCCCATTCAACCTGCCACATTGCAAGGTCAGCATTTCCGTGAAAGCAGAGAAGAACGCCCGGCGCAGTCCGCGGGTTGCCGACGATGAAACTCGCGAGCGACTGGCCATCCGAGGTGGTGTAATTCGCGCGACCGGTCTCAGTGGGGTTCTCGTGGAAACGCGGAGGCTGGAAGAGGATCCTTTCCTGCGATTGCCAGAGAAGAGCCACCAGCCCGAGCAATAACCCGAGCGCAACGAGGACGGCAATCACATGAGAACCCGGAGGGGGTTCCAGTAGGTTTGCATGGCGGGCAATTTACGACAATGCGAATTCCCGTAGAAACCTTTCGTCTCGAGAACGGGCTCCTCGTCACGTTGTCCGAGGATCACACCACCCCGATCGTGGCCGTGAATCTTTGGTATCACGTGGGATCCGCCAACGAGAAAATCGGTAGGACAGGGTTCGCGCATCTGTTCGAGCATATGCTTTTTCAGGGATCTGCTCATGTGAACTCGAACGAACACTTCGAGTTGATCCAGCGGGCGGGCGGCACGCTGAACGGATCGACCTGGCTGGAGCGGACGAACTACTTCGAGACAGTGCCCTCGAACGAGCTCGGACTGGCACTATGGCTGGAAGCCGACCGAATGGGCGAGCTGCTGCCCGCGATGACGCAGGCGAAGCTCGACACCCAACGTGACGTCGTCAAGAATGAGCGGCGCTGGTCAGTGGACAATCAGCCATACGGTACTTTCCTCGAAAAAATGCAGGAGCTCGTCTTTCCGGCATCGCACCCGTTCCAGCACTCCCTCATTGGGTCGATGGATGATCTCTCGGCAGCGTCGCTGGATGACGTTGCCGAGTTTTTTGCGACCTACTATACGCCTGACAATGCAGTTCTCTCGATTGCCGGGGATTTCGATCCAGCAGAAGCGCGCAAGCTGGTCGATGACTGCTTCGGTCCTATTCCCCGAGGGAAGGCAAGGCCGCCGCTCCCACCAATGGATCTTCCGCCAGTGTTCGGAAGGCGATTGCGGGAGCAGGTTTACGACAGCGTTAGCCTTCCCCGGCTGTTCATGGCATTCTGTTCCCCGGTATTCGGAAGTGATGCGTACTATGCGGCCAGCATCACTTCGGTAATTCTTGGCTCTAGGCGCGGCAGTCGACTCCATCGTTCTCTGGTTCGCGAGCGACAGGTGGCAGCCGATGCTTCGGCGTTCACGTTCGACCTGGCAAAAGGCACCGACCTGTTGGTCCTCGATGTCACCGCACGTCCCGAAACAGCCGCAGCCCAGCTCGAAGAGGAGGTAGAGCGCGAGATCAACCATCTTCATAGTGAAGGTGTGTCCGACGCAGAGGTGCGAAGGGCGACTTCATTGATCGAGACCGATCTAACGGCGTCGCTGCAGTCGGCGGGCGAACGAGCCGACCGACTTTCGATGTTCGCGACCTATTTCGGCGACCCTGCGTTGATCAACGATCAAGCAGATCGATATCGGGCGGTAACCACCGAGCAGGTAAACGAGATCATCTCGGAGCGGCTCGGGGAAAACAACAGAGCCAGTCTCATTTATGTCCCGAAGGCAGGGGTCGAATCAGCGCGTGTTCTCGCCGCCGCCGGCATCGGTTAATGGTTACGTCTCTTCGTCCAAAGCCAGGGCCGGCGCGCAACTACCGATTTCCCCAATTCAAGGACGAGACTCTCCCGACAGGAGTGAGGCTGATAACGGCGCCAGTCCTGAAGCTCCCTCTCGTGACAGTGCTGGTTCTGGTAAACGCTGGGTCGACGAGTGAGCCTCGCGGCAAGGAAGGAGTCGCAGCACTGACAGCAGCCGCCTTGCTCGAAGGAACGGTGAAATTCGACGGAGCCGAGCTCGCCGAGAAGTTTGAACAGCTTGGCACATCGCTCGAGGCCGGAGCAGGCTGGGACAGCGCCTTCCTGAAGATCACGGTGCTTTCCGGTAAGCTGGAAGAAGCGACCAGATTGCTTGGCGAAGCAATCAGCAGTCCGGGTTTCCCGGAACGGGAGATCGAGCGGCTCAAGGCCGAACGACTCGCCGAGATCCTGCAACTCGAAACAGAACCACGTGGACTCGCGGACGAGAAATTTTCGGAGTTTCTCTACGACGACGAATCACGGTACTCGAGGCCAGACGAGGGAAGCACCGAAAGCGTCAGCTCGCTGACACGCGACGATGTCGAGCAGTTCTACCGTTCGAACTACAACTCGGGAGCCACGACAGTAATAGTCGCTGGCGATATCTCGTCGGAAAATGCCAAAAAACTGGTCGTTGAAGCGTTTACAAAATGGCCACGCGGCTCTTCGCGGCAACAGCCGCTCTCAGCGAACCCCCGCTGGAACCGGAAGAACACCCATATCGTCAACAAGCCGGACGCGCCGCAATCGGAACTGCGAGTAGGCCATGTTGGACTGCCCAGGAAGCATCCGGATTTTTTCCCAACACTGGTCATGAATGCAGTTCTCGGCGGTCTTTTTGGCTCACGAATCAACCTCAATCTCCGGGAAGCACACGGCTATACCTATGGCGCATCGTCGCTCTACGACTGGCGGCGTGGGCCGGGCCCGTTTGTGGTTTCCACGGCGGTCGAAAGCGAAGTGACAGCGCCTGCCCTTCGTGAAATTCTCATGGAAATCAACAGGATTCGTGACGAGAAAATCTCTGGTGAGGAGCTCTCTCTGGCCCGGGATTACCTCGAAGGCGTCTTCCCGATCCGTTACGAGACCACAGCCGCGATTGCATCGGCGCTCGCTACGCTCGTGATCTACGATCTGAGCCCGGACTATTACGACTCGTACCGGATGAATATCCGCAATGTGTCGGAGGAGGGAGTTCTCGAAGCGGCCAAGACACATCTTCACCCGGAGCTGTTGCAGACCGTAATAGTCGGAGACGCATCGACTGTTCGTGACTCGCTGACGGACCATGGTCTCGGCGAAGTGACCGTCCACAACGCCTGAGCGTGAATAGCGGCGAGGAAAACCGTCCCGGGCGGATAAAATCCCGTCGCGCCTACACCGGCAAGGTCATATCGCTCGATGTCGACACCGTTCGTTTTCCCGACGGGTCGGTCGGAGAGCTCGAGATGGTGCGGCATCCGGGAGCGAGCGCGGTGGTGCCCTTCCTCAGCGACCCGTCTGGACACGACCCGCAGGTCCTCCTGATCCGGCAATACCGATACGCGGCCGATGGCTATCTATATGAGATCCCGGCAGGGCGTCTAAACCCCGGGGAAGATCCCCGCGAATGCGCTCTCAGGGAATTGAAGGAAGAAACCGGGTGTTTCGCGGATCGGGTGGATGAGCTGTTCACCATGTATACGACTCCCGGATTCACTGACGAGAAGATTCATCTTTTCATGGCAACCGGATTGACGTCCGGAGAGACTAAGCATGAAGCGGACGAATTTCTTGAATTGCAACCGATGCCACTCTCGCGGGCGCTGCAGATGATCCAGGCCGGCGAGATACAGGATTCGAAGACGGCACTCGGTCTGCTGTTCGCCGCAGGGTTTCGCGCCAGCCATTAACCCTCCTGGCCAAATTGGCGTCTAATCAATGAAAAGACGCTGACATGTCATGTAAATAGGACAGGCTTGGCAGAATATGGACAAGCTCAGGCTTGAGTTCTCTGTCGTAAGCCGTTTAACGACATGGGGTTAGCAGTATGGCCCAATCGGCATGTCCCGTGCACTACCATGGTAGCGGGAAAAGTTCCAGCAGAGACGTCCACGATCACAAGTCGTGAGTCTCTCACAATACAGGAGAGAAGAATGGCTGACATCGTCCGTAAGCAAATGGTTGCCGTTGAAGGCGCGACCGTCAGGGAACGATTGCAGGCGATGGATGACTCAGCCGTCGTGACTGCCTTCCTCGGTGGGGAAGAGCGTGCTTTCTCCGAGCTCGTAACCCGCTATCAGACCCGGCTTCTGAACTTCGTATATCGCACAATAGGAGATCGCGAGAAGGCGGAAGACCTGGTACAGGAGGTATTCATTCGCGTCTACCGCCACCTGCACCGGTTCGACCGCTCAAAGAAGTTTTCAACCTGGGTCTATACCATCGCCTCGAACCTTGCCAAGAACGAGCTTCGCAACAGATCCCGCAATCCGCTGGTGCTCTTCCAAACGGTGCAGAAGAACTTTCAGGATGAAGATCGTCCACTTCAGTTCGAGGATCCAAATTCTCGTCCGGACGACATGTATCGGAAGCGCCACCTGAGGGAGATCGTCGAAGAAACGGTGGCAAAACTCCCCGAACATCATCGGAATGTCTTCATTCTGCGCGAGCTCGAGGGCAAGTCGTACGAAGAGATCGCAGAGATCACCGACTGCAACCTCGGCACAGTGAAATCACGGCTGAATCGGGCAAGAACCTCGTTCGCGGAAATCATCGCCCCATACGTAGATTAGGTCGGACGGTTCGGGAACAGGCACCCCACTGGTGGGTACCTGTTAACGAACCCTCAACCTATCTCCATGGATTGTCGCGAATTTTGTGATAAGCACGTCGCGTTCGTAGACGATACTCTCGCGGGTATCGAGCTGGTTCGCATGCAGCGGCACATTGCTGAATGCGAGATCTGCGCGAGGCACGATTCAAGGGTTCGTCGTGCGCTTCTCATCTTCCGGAATCTCCCCACTATCGAGCCATCCGCTGATTTTTCGCAGCGGCTCGAAGCGCGTCTGCGCAACGAATGCCAGCCGGCGGAGCTCTTCGCGAATACCCAACGCAATCTGAGGCGTGGAGCTATCGCGGCAACTTTGGCGAGCGCGGCGATGCTGGGTTACATCGCCACCACCCTCTACAGATCAGATTCTCCGCGCGACCTCGTGATGCCACCAGTCGTCGCCAGCCTTCCAGAGCCTGAGCTAACGCCCATCACAACCTCGACACCGGCGATAGTCACATCGGTCTCGGCAGGACTCACAATCTGGCCCGCGGCCTTGTTTGCCGAGCAGGTTCCGACGCGATTCGCGCACTCGAAGCTCGAGCTCGCCAACTACACGCGCTAGCGCTCGAGCCGCCATCGGCAGCCCCCTGGAGCCGCCGTATATTTCGAGGATGTCAGCATCCTCGCTCAAGACACTTCGTGATGCCCTCAAGCGCCGCTCTTTCGACGGCGCTTATTACATCTCGGGGGACGACGACTACCAAAAGGACGACGCGGTTCGACAGCTGATCGACGCCGCCCTGGAGCCAGGCGCCCGAGACTTCAATCTCGATACAAGAAGAGCCACAGATCTCGACGCCGAAACGCTGGGCGTTCTCCTTTCGACTCCTCCGATGATGGCGGAACGCAGGGTGATAGTGGTCCGCGACGCCGGCTCGTTAAAAAAAGACGCCCGCAAGGTGCTGGATGAATACCTGCAACGGCCAGCACCGGATCTACTGCTCCTTCTGGTAATGGCCGCCGGGTCGAAAGCGGACCCTTCCCTCTCTGCTGCGACCACTCAACTACAGTTTGATCCGCTGACGGGCGACAGAATCCCAAAATGGATCGCGCACCACGCAACAACGGAACTGAAGATGAGAATTAGCGGGCCCGCGATCGAGCTTCTCCAAGCGGCAGTCGGGAGCGATCTGCACCAGCTGGCTGGAGAGCTCGATAAACTTGCCAGCTATGTGGAAGGAGGGGACGAAGAAATCGGCGAAGACGCTGTGGCTGCAGTAGTTGGCGTAAGGCGGGGCGAAACGCAGGCAGATTTTCTCGACACCATCGCTGATCGCAACGTAGCGCGCGCTCTGGAACTCGTTCCTCAGGTCCTCGCCCAACCGAAAACGACTGCCGTCTCAATCGTCATGTCATTGACCACCCAAATGCTGGCAATTTCCTGGGGCCGGGCAAAGCTGGACGAAGGGATGTCCAGAAGCCGCCTCTCTCAGGAATACTTCGATCTTCTCAGGGAGACAGGCGCCTATACAGGGCGGCCATGGGGGTCGGCAACAGCGATATGGACCCGTTCTGCAGAGCGTTGGAGCGGTGAAGCGCTCGATCATGCCCTCGATGCTCTTCTCGAGGCAGACATCGCTCTAAAGGAGAGTAGAGTCTCTTCCGACGAACAATTGCTGGCTACGGTAGTACTCAGCCTGTGCGCAGCCGACGAGACAAGCGCTGTCGCGTGAGCCAATAGGAGAGTGGGGAGATGTTCAGATGGGGAATTCTTGCAGGTGCAGTCGCGTCCTGTGGCGCTACCATGGCAGTCGCGCAAACTACGATACGCCCGACTGACCCGGTTTTTGTACGGGCTCAAGCACTCGTAAGCGACGGAAACGGCGTCGCTGGAAGGGCGCTAATCGATTCCGTGCTGTCCGCCACACAACCCAGTGCACGGCTCTATCCCGAGGCACTGTTCTGGAGAGCGACACTCGCGTCGAACGCAGCGGACGCGGAGAGCGATTACAAGCACCTCGTGGTGGATTACCCGCTGGCGCCCCAGGCCGAAGATGCCTTGCTGCGTCTCGCCCAACTCGAACTGGCACGAGGAGATCGTGACGGCGCCCTAACGCACCTGCAGCGTATTCCTCGGGACTACCCGCGAAGCAAATCACTGGCTAGAGCCAGCTACTGGACGGCGCGGGTTCTATTCGAAAAGAACGACATTCCCAACGCGTGTGCTGCGAATGCAAACGCTCTGTCAAAGGCTGGCGCTGATGAAATCGAACTGAGAAATCAGATCCAGTATCAGGGACAGCGCTGCCCGCCGCCGGCGGCATCGGTAGCTTCGGTAAAGCCACCGGCCGCAGATATAGCGGCTCCAGCTCCTGTAGTGACGGCGACCGCACCTTCCACTCCCATGATTGCGGGAGCAGGTGCCGCCAAGGACACGAAGGCAGTCGACACCGTCCCGTTGAAATCAGTCCCAGCGATATCAGCACCAGCACGAGCGGCACCGACGCCATCGGTTACCAAGACTGAGGGAGTGTCCTCGCCGGTCGCAACCCCTGCCAAGCCTGCTGCGGCCACAGCGTCCGGCAGCCTTTACTCGGTTCAGGTAGCGGCGTACAACCATAAGCCCGACGCGGCAAAACTTGCTTCCAGTCTCGTCAAGCGAGGTTACGCAGCCCGGGTCGATGGAGACACCGCACCTTTTCGCGTCAGAATAGGGCGGTACTCCTCGGGCGGAGAAGCAGAGAAGGCGCTCGCGAAAATCAAAGCGAAACATATGAGCGGCTTCGTGGTGCGGGCACCAGAACGGTGAGCAGCCCGGCATTGACCCCTCTGATGCAACAGTACCGGGAGATCAAGTCGCGGCACCAGGATGCGATTCTATTCTTCCGCATGGGCGAGTTCTACGAAATGTTCTACGAGGATGCCGAAGTTGCATCGAGGACACTCGGCCTTACTCTCACCTCCAGGAATAATGGCGGAGCGAGTGAGGTTCCTCTGGCTGGCGTCCCGGTCAAAGCCGCGGGAGAATACCTTCGCCGGCTGATTCAGCAGGGATTTCGGGTTTCTATCTGCGAACAGACCGAAGATCCGAAGCTGGCCAAGGGGATAGTAAGGCGGGAAGTCGTGGAGAC
This sequence comes from Gemmatimonadales bacterium, assembly GCA_038227135.1. Taxonomy (GTDB): domain Bacteria; phylum Gemmatimonadota; class Gemmatimonadetes; order Gemmatimonadales; family Gemmatimonadaceae; genus UBA4720. Next base: position 93,644 of record JBBRQC010000003.1, on the reverse strand, counting down.
TGTCACTCCGGGCGCCGCCTTTTCCGATGACCTACTCGACGGAACGCGCAACAACTATTTGTGCGCCCTGAATCGCGATGGCGACCTGATAGGAATTGCTGCCGTGGACCTTTCAACGGGCGAGCTCAGGCTGGCGGTCTCGAATGCAACCGATCTGGAATCAGCGCTGTCGAGATTCAGCCCACGGGAAGTGATCGTTGCTCGTGACTCAAATCTTGTTCATGCGCTCAAGAGTCCGACGGGCGAAGAAGGACCGATGGTCACCGAGCGCGAAGGTTGGGAATTCGATCCCGATCTTGGCCGGGACCAACTTGCGGATCGATTCCGGGTGAGCTCGCTGGAAGCTTTCGGGATCGAAGCATCTGATCGAGCCAGCGTTGGTGCAGCTGGTGGTCTGCTCAGGTATCTGGATGTTCTTCAGCCGGCGGGTACGCCACATCTCGCCCGTCCTAGAATAGAACGACCGGGCGGAAGCATGCCGCTCGACGAGATGACGCGAAGAAACCTCGAGCTCGTCGAATCGATGCGAGGCGGCGAGACCTCGGGCACGCTCCTGGGGGTCCTCGATCGAACTCTTACCCCAATGGGAGCACGTCTGCTGCGGCAATGGGTGCTCGCGCCCCTCGTCGATTTCGGTCTCATCAATGCCCGGCTCGGCGCGGTTGATGTACTTGGCGATACGCTCGTTCGCAGCGCGATGCGAGATGCTCTCGATGGCGTGCGCGATGTGGAGCGACTGTCCGGAAAAACCGCCGCCGGACGAGTGTCTCCAAGGGAGCTGCGCGCGCTCGGCGATTCGATGGAGCGGTTGCCGTTGCTGGAATCGGCGCTCGAGCGGGCTCGTTTGCTAGCGGCAGCGAAAGGAGAGCCGGCATTCGACAAGCACGCTGCACTCTGGGACACGTGCGGGGATCTTTGCGATGAGCTTTTGCGTACGCTGGTCGACAGACCTCCCACCGCGATCGGAGAAGAGCCGAGCATTCGCGATGGAATAGACGGCATTCTGGACGAATCGCGGGCGCTCCGCAATGGCGGCAAGGATGGCATAGCCAGGATCCAGGCTGAAGAGCGGGCGCGCACCGGAATAAGCTCGCTCAAAGTGGGATACAACAAGGTCTTCGGCTACTTCATCGAGGTGAGCAACAGCAACTCCCATCTCGTCCCCGGCGACTATCAGCGGCGGCAGACGCTCGCTGGTGCGGAGCGATTCGTGACGCCGTCGCTCAAGGAATATGAGGAACGCGTACTGACTGCCGCGGAGCGGGTGGAAGCTCGCGAGCGCGAGCTCGTCGAGGTGCTGCGCTCGCGGATAGCTGGCGACATCTCCCGCCTGCAGTCGATGGCAAGAATCATCGCGGAGCTCGACGTCCTCGCATCCCTCGCCGAGGTTGCGCAAAGAGAGGGATACGTGCGTCCGGAGCTGACGGACGACTACTCCCTCGAGATCACGGCGGGGCGTCATCCCGTGGTCGAACGAATGATGCCCCGCGAGAAATTCATTCCGAACGATGTCGTCCTGAGCGAAGATGCGCGCATGATCATCCTCACCGGCCCCAACATGGCGGGCAAGTCGACCGTCCTGCGTCAGATCGGCTTGATCGTGCTGATGGCGCAGGCGGGTAGTTTCGTGCCGGCTGCAAGGGCGAAGATAGGAGTTGTCGATCGTCTGTTCACGCGCGTTGGCGCGAGCGACAATCTGGTTCGTGGTCAGTCAACATTCATGGTGGAGATGTCCGAGACTAGCGCCATTCTCCACACGGCGACGAGGCGGAGCCTGGTGCTGCTGGATGAGATCGGTCGAGGCACGTCCACTTATGACGGAATCTCGATTGCCTGGTCGGTGAGCGAACACCTGCACGACACGGTGGGCTGCAAGACCGTCTTCGCCACCCATTATCACGAGCTCACTCAGCTGGCGGACACATTAGTAGCAGTGCGCAACTATAACGTTCAGGTTCGTGAAGCGGGCGACGAAGTTCTTTTTTTGCATCGCCTTCAACCGGGCGGAGCGGACCGCTCGTACGGGATCGAGGTAGGACGGCTGGCTGGGCTGCCATCGAGTGTTCTCAAGCGGGCGAGGGAGCTGCTGAAGCTGCTCGAAGCGGAACAGATCGTGCCTCGATCGGGACGCGTCTCGAGAGCACGGCTCGATAATACCGAGGACCAACTGGCGCTCTTCGGGTTGATGACGCATCCCGTCATTCAACAACTGAGAAAAATGGAACCAAACTCCATGACACCGATCCAAGCTCTGGAAACGCTTGCGCGCCTTGTCGATGAAGCGAAGCAAGAACAGGGGAAAGTCTGAGAATGACGGCACGACTCGCGGGGAGCTATTTCACGCTTCTCCTGTTGATGATCATTGGAGGCTGCAAGAAAGGAGAAGGATCCGCATTGTCCTTTCAAACGGTTGGAAGGCAGCCGGACGTTCCTCCCGTAATGCTCAACAAGGAGCTGCCGTTCCGGTATCCTCCGGCGCTGTACGCGCAAAAAGTCCAGGGCAACGTCACATTGCGCATCTACATCGACAGCAATGGGGCGATCGTTCCCGACTCGACCCGTGTCGCGGAAACCTCGGGGTTCAGCGCGCTCGATTCCGCTGCGATGAAGGGTTCCCGCGATCTGAAGTTCGAACCTGCGAAGACGCGAAGTCAGCCGGTGCCGGTGTCGATTCTTCTTCCCGTGTTCTTCAGGCACCCGGACGCACCACCACTTTCCGGCGATTCGATCATCAAGCGTGATTCCAGCGCCGCCAGCAGCACGCCGGCAGCGAAGCGCAAGCCAGCGGCCAAATGAGTCACGAGCGAAACCGTAAGCCATACGACAACGTCCTGGAGACGATCGGATGGACGCCACTGATCAGGCTCAATCAGGTGACGCGAGGCATTCGTACTCCCATCTATGCGAAGGCGGAGTTCTTCAATCCGGGTGGGTCTGTCAAAGATCGAATCGGATTGCCGATCATCGAGCGGGCAGAAAAGGAAGGACGCCTCAAGCCAGGCGGCACGATCGTCGAAGGCACGAGTGGGAACACTGGAGTAGGTCTCGCAATCGCGGCGGCCTTGCGTGGCTACAAGTGTGTCTTCACGATGCCCGACAAAATGTCGCAGGAAAAAGTTCGCCTGCTGAAGGCATTCGGGGCTGACGTGATCGTTACGCCCACAGCGGTGCCGCCTGATCATCCAGACAACTACGTGATGATGGCGAAACGGATTGCTGCCGAGACGCCGAATGCCATCCTGGCTGACCAGTTCTACAACGACGCAAACCCTGACGCGCACTACGCGACCACCGGCCCCGAGCTGTGGGAGCAGACCGATGGAAAGATTACCCACTTTGTAGCCGCGGCCGGAACGGGCGGTACCATCACTGGCGTCGGTCGCTACCTGAAGGAGCGGAACAAGGAGGTTAAGGTCATTGCCGGTGATCCAGCCGGCTCGATACTGGCGGAGTACTGGCGTAGCAAAGGGAAGAACAGAATCGAAGGAACTCCATACAAAATCGAGGGAATTGGACAGGACAAGCTTCCCGGCACGCTCGACATGAGCTTGGTCGACGGGTACTACACGGTCAGCGACAAGGAGTCATTCGCCATGGCGCGTAGACTCACTCGCGAGGAAGGTCTGTTCGTCGGGGGGTCGTCCGGGCTGATTGCCACAGTGGCGCTCAGGATTGCGCGCGAGATCGACGATCCCGAGGCACTGGTAGTGGCCGTCCTGTGCGACACAGGCGAACGATATCTATCGAAGCTTTACAGCGACGAGTGGATGCGCGAGAACCAGATGCTCGATGCGCCGAGGGTCGCACTGCATACAGTCCTCGGGAGAAAAAACGGAACCGCGCCGACTGTGGTGAGCGTCGCGCCGGGTGCCACTGTACGCCAGGCGATCGGCTTGATGAGTCTGCACGATGTGTCGCAGCTTCCGGTCATGGACGGCGCCAATTGCATTGGTTCCGTCAGCGACTGGTCGCTGTCGCAAAAGAGTCTCGAGAATCCGAAGCTGCTGGACACGACGGTAAGTGAGATAATGGATTCGCCTTTCCCGATGGTGGCGTCTGATCAGCCGGTGGACAGCGTGGTCAAGCTGCTCTCGAAATCAAACCCGGCGGTGCTGGTCCAGGAGCACGGGGTAGTGCAGGGGATCGTCACGCGGTCTGACATGCTGCACTTCATGATGTCCCGCTAAACAGGAAAACTCAGAGGAATGAAGATCACCGTACTCATGGGCGGTACATCGTCCGAACGAAACGTCTCGCTCGCATCGGGAATTCGCATCGCAGAGGCACTGCGCGGTCGCGGGCATGAAGTCGTTGCTCTCGATCCGGCGCGCGGTGTAATCAGCGACGCCGAGAAGCGTGAGCTGAGCACCGGCAGGGTCGGCACGAAGCCTCCTAGTCTCGAATCGCTATCGAAATTCGCCGAAGGAACGTTTCTGCCGAATCTGACATCGATGAAAGAGATCAAGGAAGCAGACGTCGTTTTCCTGGGACTTCACGGGGGACAGGGCGAAGACGGGACAATCCAGGCGCTGCTCGACATGGCGCGCGTCAAGTACACGGGGAGCGGGCACCTTTCGAGCGCATTGGCGATGGACAAGGATCTCTCGAAGAAGCTTTTCCGTGCTGTCGACGTGAGCACCGCCGACTGGCTTATGGCACCGGCCACAATCGAGCAAGTAGAGGGGATGCTTGGGCTTCCGGTCGTGGTAAAACCTTCGAAAGAGGGTTCCACAGTCGGGCTCTCGGTCGTGAAGAAGAGGCAGGATCTCGCACCTGCCATCGCGGAAGCGAGCAAGTACGACGACGAAGTCATCATCGAGCGATTCATACCGGGCCGGGAGCTCACCGTGGGCGTTCTGGGGAAAATCGCGCTGCCGGTTGGGGAGATTATCTCGAAGCACGAGATCTACGACTATGAATGCAAGTATACCCCGGGCATGGCGACGGAGGAATTTCCGGCGAAGCTGTCGCGTGAAGCCACCGAAAGGGTGCAGCAGCAAGCCTTGGCGGCGTTCAAGGCTCTCAAGCTGGGCGGATGCGCCCGCATAGATTTCAGGCTGACGAGCGAAGGCGAGTTCTACTGTCTCGAAGCAAACACGTTGCCCGGGATGACCGAGCTCAGTCTGATACCACAGGGTGCGGCGGCAATGGGAATCAGTTTCCCCGAGCTGTGCGAGCGAATAGTGAAGCTTGCTCTCGAATAGAGGGTTCTACAGGAACCCTTCGACGCCCGTTGTGTCTTAGGATGTAGCCCTTTTTGTAGCAGGTCCGTATGAGCGAGCAGTTCGAGGCAACGGAGTCTCCGCGGTTGACGCGCGCTGTTCAGTGGCTGTTGGCCCTGAACATTGGCGTCTATTTCCTGCAGCTCACGCTGTTTGCGCCTGCGACGGTCTACTCGACGCTAGCGCTCGATCCGGCACGATTCCCGGGCGCGTGGTGGACAGCGCTGACGTACATGTTCGTACACGCGTGGCTCGCCCACCTCGCGTTCAACATGTTCACGCTCTGGATGTTCGGCCCCAGACTCGAGCAGATATGGGGCACCCGCAGCTTCGTCCAGTTCTATATCTGGAGCGGTCTGGGCGGAGCCGCAGCGCACCTAATATTTGCACAGCATTCCGCGGTGATCGGAGCGTCGGGGGCCATCAGCGGAGTTCTCGTCGCCTACGCCCTGCGCTGGCCGGATGAAGAGGTATATCTGTTTGGGGTAATCCCGATGAAATCACGCTGGCTGATTGCGGCGATGATCGGGATGAACATCATCTTTGCGTTATCTCCAGGTTCTGGAATCGACTGGACGGCGCACGTTGGCGGGATGGCGTTCGGCTGGATCTTTCTCAAGGTGTCATCTTTGGGAGGACTCACCCGCGTGAAGGGGTGGGTTTCCGCGGCCCCCGAAGAATCGGAGGACATGCCCAGGGCCGTGCCCCGAAATCGACAACCCATGAGGGAGCAGGCGCGCGGAGTAGATGAGGTGGTTGCCCGCAGCAACGCGGTGGTGCTGCGTGAGGGCAAGCCGGTTCAGCACGTGCCCAAGCAGGAATCGCCCAAGGAATACGCGGCGAGAGTGAATCGAGTTCTAGACAAGATCTCACAGCAAGGAATCGACAGCCTGAGCAGAGACGAGAGACGATTGCTCGAGGAGATGTCGCGGAAACTGCGCGACGAGTGATTGCACCGCTCTGAGCCCGATTCTCGGAGACGTCGCCGCGGATTGATCCGCGTCCGCCATCAGTGCATCGTTCGAGGATGCCCAAGCCAGAGCTTCTCGAGACTTTCGACAATCCATATGCCAGCCGCGACTACGAGATCCACATGGATTGTTCGGAATTCACATCCCTTTGCCCGCTCGGTGGGATCGAGAGCGACGCGGAAGAGCTCGCGCTGTTGAAGGGAGGCGCGCCTGACTTCGGGACCATCCGCATCACGTACATCCCGGCCGCAAAGTGCATCGAGCTCAAGAGTCTCAAGCTCTATCTCTGGAGCTACAGAAACGACGGAGTCTTCTATGAGCGCGCGGTAAATCGGATTCTGGACGATCTGGTTGCGACTTCCGAGCCGAGGTGGATGCGAGTTGTCGGCGACTTCAACGTTCGTGGCGGCGTAAAGTCGGTGATAACCGCCGTTCACGGAAAATCTTCAGCGGCGAGGTAGTTTTCTCCAGCCGTTGATTAGCGCGGCAGGCGGGTTTTAATTGTTCAATCCGGGCGCGAGCCCGTTCGGCTAGGTAGCTCAGTTGGTAGAGCAGCGGACTGAAAATCCGCGTGTCGGCGGTTCGATTCCGTCCCTAGCCACTTGGTAAGTTCAATCCAAAGCAGAGGATAGGAACGATGAAGGCCGTCATTGATCGACGGCCTTCATGTTTTCCACCCGGAATTCGCCCCGAATATTCTAGTCCTTCGGCTTAAGACGTGGACGACTCCTGTCCCGACGGTGTGATTGCTGGCAGGCCTAGCACCTCACCGTTAGCAGCGAGAATAGCATCCCGTACCAACACTCGGACCTCCCGGAGGAACTCGTTTCCGGAACGGTCGGGTGTCTCGCCAGGAACGGGAGCAGCCGTATCGTATATCTCGTTGATTGCATACGCTCGACGCCGGGTCGACCCTGTCCCGGCGTGTGCGGTAAATGCGCTCCCCCACTCCACGTAGCGGTCGCCGATCAGTCTCCGCAACGCGAATTTCCGGAGACGAGCATTGACCTCCGCGCACACAGCTGCGATCGCAAGCGCCTGCATATCCGGTAGCCGCGCCTAATGGCGGCTCGCAAGGTGAACTCCTGCCGGAGGATATCTACTAACCCGTCAGCGTGCTCCGGGGTATATAGACAAGCCCCGTTTTCGCTTCACCCCCAGTCACATTTTTGACAAGTGAATTTTGCAGAAGTGTCCCGGCGCGAGAAACCATTGACGCTTGGAGCGCCGATGGCCTATGAACGGCGGTCGGGGATAGGAATCTGAATCCGTGCACTGCGTCGGGAAAGGGAACCGACTCAAGGCGGAATGAACGATCCGAACACTCGCGTATAACCCCAACAGACTTTCGTCGCGCAGCGAGACGACAGCGATACGGAGTAGCGCGAAACAAAGAGGCGTGGAGAGATTCACGCCTCTTTGTCATTTGACATGTCTGCATGCGATTGGCAGTTTGAATCAACAGGAGAACCCAATGCCAGAGCAAATACTGCAGCTGAATCTCAAGTTCAATATCCCGCGCGCCGATCTGGAAGCGGCGTGGCTCGGCGCAGCACAACCGATTGCGGACGTGCCCGGACTCCGCTGGAAAATCTGGTTGATGAACGAATCGGAAAGCGAAGCTGGCGGCATCTACCTTTTCGAGAGCAAGACTGCGGCGGACTCCTATATGGCCGGTCCGATCGTCGCGGCGCTCAAGTCGAGCCCTGCCGTCAGCAATATCAGCGCAAAGCTGTTCGACATGCTGGGAGAGCACAGCGCGATCACGAGGGCGCCGTTGAGCAATGCTTTCGCGTCAGCGGGCTAAGGCGAACGACGGCCATGATGCCTCGCCAGGCTATGCGCTCGCTGGCCGCTTAATTCGCAACTTGCTTCGCGTTCGTGACCGTCTACCCGGCCTTTGCTGTGCCTTGCCTTGAGATTCTTGAACCGTTCGTCGATCATGGCGGATAGTTTCTGAGATCGACGTCGGGCATCGTTGCCAGGAGTCAGTTCCCCCCGACATTTTCCGGTTTTCATGTCGGAGAAGTACGGCGCCGACGCCCTGTTCTCCCAGCTAACCCGACAATTTGTCGTAGTTTGATTTCTATTTTGCCCTGCTTTGGGCGCAGGAGCAGGCTTATCTCGCTCACCGGAGGAGTTGCACTTATTTGACGCCCGAGTTTCGCCCGAAGCTCCTTGAACTTCGGAAACTCTTGAGGAAATTAGATCCAACTCAGGTTCAAATAACTTGTGAACTAACTGCCACTTGCTGGAACGCCAGCACTTGCACGGGTACCAAGGCGAACTCAAATTCGGGGACTGAAAATCCGCGTGTCGGCGGTTCGATTCCGTCCCTAGCCACTCAGCGTCGGTCATTTCCGAAACCGACATGAATATGAATCCAGGGCCGCCAGCTTCTTTGGCGGCCTTTATGTTTTTCGGCCGAGATCGCCCGCCTCTCTGCTCCGTTCCGGTCGCGGGCTCCTCACGCGCTCCTCTTAGTGGCCCCCTACGCCTCTCTCTTCCTAAAGAATCAAGGCCCTGCTAAGAATCAAGGCTGTGGCATATTTGCACGGTGCGCAGTCAAGATTGCTATTGCTGCAAGTTTGTTAGCAAAGTTTGGCATTTAAGTCCATAAAAGTTGCATATTGACTTAATATATCTGTCCAAAATGCATATTCTATTTGACATCCGAATAATGGGATGGTATGCTTGCCCGCATCCGCACTCGTCTCCTCCGCCGATAATAGCTCAGCCATGTCGCTCTCAACTTGTCACTTCGCTCTCTCGATGCCTGCGAATAATCGTCCGCTCCCACAGATGCTGTGGGACGTGATCGAACGTTCTGGGTAGAGCCGCCAAGCTGACAAGCTCATTTCTACTGCCCTCGCGTTTCGATGGATGAAAGCGGGGGCTTTTTTGTGCTTTGTTTTTCGCAGGATCAACTCTCCTGTCTCGCCTGGAGGAGAACGTGAAGGGATTCATAAGGAGCGCAGCGCTGGCCGTCACATATCTGGCGGAGCCCGAGCGATGAAACTCATCAGCTGTGTTATCCGTCCCGATCGCCTCCCTGCCGTTAAGGAAGCCCTATTCCGGGCTGGCGTCACGGGGATCACCATCACGCGCGCCAGCGGTCACGGCGGAGAGCGCGACACAGTGACGGTAAGGCGAGGAACGAAGCTCCTCCTGCAATTTCACGAGAAGGTCAAGATCGAGATGGCCTGCTCGGAGCCGTTCGTCGAGGCAACCATTAATGCGATCGTCGAGTCCGCGCGCACCGGCATGGTGGGCGACGGGAAGATCTTCGTCCAGCCGCTCGATCGCGTCGTCCGCATTCGTACTGGAGAGAGGGACAACGCCGCATTGACGCCGGTAACCGTCGACGAAGTCCAGAAGCACTCATTGCAGCGCCGCCGGCAAGTACGGCGTGCCAACGCCGACTGGGTCGGATGTCTCGATCGTTGTGAGTGGACTCTTCTATGGCGGCGGGTTCGGAACGCTGAAAGCCCAACTCATAGGCAGCGCGGCCGTCACCGCGGCCACGTTCGTGTCCGCGATGGTGCTGATGTACGCCGTCAAGGCAACCGGTACGCTGCGCGTGTCGCCGGAGGGAGAGCTCGAGGGGCTGGACCTGCACGAACACGGTTCATCGGCCCACCCCGAGTACATGATCAGCGGCTCCGAGAGCGTGATTCTCACGGTGTCGACCAAGGACGATGCAGCAGCCTAACCGACCATGTCGCGTGGAGCTCCCAGCAGGCGACGAGTGCGCTGGGACTCCTCTCGGCCGATGGCTCACCCGATTGCTGGCTAAGCGTTTCGAGCACAACTGATTCGATCGTATGGTACCACCACACCTAAGGAGGTCGAAATGATTCATCGAACATCCGGAGCCGCCCGCACTTTGGTTGCCACGTCCAGGGCCAGTCCGTGCACAATGAGTCTCTATGGGGCCATGCTCGTGCTGTCGTTTGCCGCGGCAACCGCCAGCGGACAGGCGGAGAATTCGCAGGGGGCTCACCTGATCGCCACCGTTCCTGCTCGGGCAGATTCCGGCAAGACGCCCGCCGACAGCATAGCCTCAACCACCAAGACTGCCACCGCACTCCCGAAATGGTTCGATGAACTCGCGGTCAACGCCTTCGTCTCCACTGCATACATCTACAACACGAATCGCCCCGCGACCGGCACGAACAGTTACCACGTGTTCGATTTCAATGACAACTCCTTCAACCTCGATGTCGCCGAGCTGGTGGTGCAGATCGCACCTTCCAAGCCGAATGACGCCGGCTTTCGCGTGGACTTCACCGCCGGCAACTCGATCCCGCAAATCGCAAAGTCACAGGACCAGACCGTAGCCCAATTTGACCTGCAGCAGGCGTTCGTGAGCTACATCGCGCCCATCGGGTCCGGTCTGCGTTTCGATGTGGGCAAGTACATCACCCACATGGGCTACGAGGTGATCGAAGGATACGACGGTTACAATGACAACTATAGCAGGTCGCTCCTCTTCGGCTACGCCATTCCGTTTACGCACACAGGTGTCAAGGCGAGCTACGCCTTTTCGAGCCAGGTGACCGCGATGGTCGGAGTGGTCAATGGGTGGGACCTTGTGCGCGACGATAACCGCTCGAAGTCCGTTGGAGCGCAGCTCGCCCTGACACCGATAGCGCCGCTAAGCGTGTTCCTGAACTGGATCGGAGGGCCGGAGCTCGCGAGGGACAATCACACGAATCGCAATGTGTTCGACGTGGCGGGCATTTTTAGGGCAACAAAAGCGCTCACGCTCGGGGTGAACGGTGATTACGGGAAGGAAAACGGCACGAGCGTCGTGAGTCCCGGATCCGATGCGATTTGGAAAGGGATTGCCGGCTACGCGACGCTCGCGCTGACGGACAAATTCTCCGTCGCGCTACGAGGTGAAACCTTTCACGATGACGGCGGTGTGCGCCTCGGAACGACCACAAAAGGCACGCTGTCGGAGGTTACGTTCACGCCTGCTTACAAGTTCACCGACCACGTCCTGCTGCGGGGCGAAGCGCGCTATGACAAGGCGAACCAACCGATCCTCAGCAAGCGAGGCACGCTCTCTGACAAGCAGACGACCGTAGCGGCTAACCTGATCTTCGTCTATTGAGACTTCACTTGAGTGCCGGCGGCGTGATCAGCGTTGTCAACATCACCATGATCACGACCGCCGAGTAGGTCGCCGCATCGATAATGCGCTCACTGCGCACGACGAGGGTCAAGCCGATGTTGGCGAAGATGAGTCCGACTTCACCGCGCGGGATCATCCCGATCCCGATTGACAGCCAGTCGAGTCTCGAGCCCAGCGCTCCGATCGAGGCGATCAGCATCTCCCAGGTCGACGTAGTTCGCGGTCCAGCGACAATCCTCTACAGTCCGAGCACGATCGGCGGGCTCGTGAACGTGATTACCGAAATTGTTCCCTCGGTGTCGGATCACTCAGTGTCGGGCACGGTTGCAGCTGAGGGAAACACGGTCAGCGGTGGAGGCGCAGCGTACGTCAACAATGTCTTCAGCAAGGGGAATCAAGCCTTTCGCGTCTCGGCGGGAGGAGTCCGAGCCAACAACATCCGGATTCCTTCCGGGAGCTACACTGATCCGGGCACTGGCACAGTCTTCAATCTCGACCGCATGCCGCAGACGTTCGACCATAGCGGGGAAGCGGGCCTCGGCTATGCCTATCAGGGCGGCGTCGGAACATTCGGGATCGGCGGCAAGCACTTCGAAGTGAACTATGGTATACCGGGGGTGCCACCCAATCCGGATTTTGTGAACGTGCCTCCCACTACATCACGAATAGCGGAGCGCCGTAACACAATCGAGTTCCGGAGCCTGCTCAATTCCGATCTGTCATTCGCCAAACAACTGAGATTCAACGGAAGCTTCAACGACTACAATCACTCGGAATTTCCGACGGCGCAGGATGCGAACGGCGTCTCCGATCCTCGAGCCAATCATTTCCACAAGCGGGCGTTCAACGGCGTGGTGCAGCTTCAGCACCAGCCACTCGGGAAACTCCAGGGCACACTCGGGCTGTGGACGAACATCGAAGACCTCACGATAGAAGGTGATGAGCCGCTCGGTCCAAACTCTCGTACAAGCGGGATTGCGGGATACGCCTTCGAGGAATATCCCGCGGCTGAAAACACTCGCTTGCAGGCCGGTCTGTGATACGACTACAGCAAGATTCAAACGCGACGGTGCAGGAATTATTCGCGAACGGACTCGATGCCCCGAGCGGGACGTACACCATCGGCACAACCGGACTGGGCCCCGAAAGCGGGCTGGGGGTGGACGCATCGCTCAAAGGAAACTTCGCAAACGTGTTCTTCGAGTTCTCGCCCTAGCGTGAACCACATCAGTCACTACATCTACGGATTTCTGCGCGGCGACACCATTCAGGGATTTCCGGTGCGTCAGTTTGGCGCGACTGACGCACGTCTGTCTGGTCTCGAAGCCAGCGTCACGGTCCAACCTGTCGAGAATCTTGCCATCAAGGCAGACGCCGATTACGTGAACGCCGAGGATACCAGACAGCCCGTGCCGCTTCCCTTCACGCTTCCGCTACGAGGCCTGCTGCGTCTTACGTACCAGGATCCTGTCTAATTGGGAATGATCGAAACACGTGCAGCGGCGAGGCAAACCCGGCTCGGCGAGGGAGACACTCCAACTGCCGGATACGCCATTGTGAATCTCGGCGTCGGTGTACGGCTCACACGACAACGCCTGGTGAATAACATCAGCCTCCATTGCGACAACGTGTTCAATCACGTGTATCGAGACACCCTGTCGGTGATCAAGGATTTCATCCCGCAGCCAGCGCGCGGGTTTCGGTTGAACTACTAGGCGGCGTACTGAGAGATCTCAGGTAAGGCACAAAAAGCGGCCGCCATTCACAGCGGCCGCTTTCTGCATCTGATGAATTTGGCGGTCAGGCTCCGACAGGCAAAGCCGCCGCAATTCCACCGATTAGTGTGGCTTCGCGCTCCAGTGCGGCCGCGGCGCGCGCGATCTCTCTGTCAGCGTCCTGCCACTGCCCCTGCTCGATCGCTTCACGAACTCCGGGGATTGTCTTCACTCCGTAGCCGGTGTAGAAACCGGGCGCATAGAGCATGTGCACATACCACGGCCTGTTCTTCAGCCCTTCTGCGGACGTAAGCGCCCGCTCAGCCTGGATCAATCGTTCATTTATGCTCTTTGCATTAGTTGCACGTCCCTCTGTCACCGCACGACTATAGGCCCGGTCGTAGCGCGATGCCGCATGGTTCAAAGAGTCGAGCGCGTTGAGCAGCGGCGCAAAGTTCAGCTGTGGCGCGGGTAGCTCTTTCTGCGGAGCCGTCATCGGATCACGCGGATCGCTGGTGAATTTGAACAGCCCTTCTTCGATCTGCCTGTTGCGCTCCGCGATCTGCTCCGAGCGCTTATCGCGCACGGATTGGAGATCCTTCACGTAGCCCTGCACGGTTTCTACGAGATTCGAGAACGCAAATGGAAGGAGATCGGCGTTTGCCAGGCGAAGCACGGTAAGGCCTCCGGCTTGCGCGAGAGCGCGTCCGTAAACGAACGATGTGTCGCTGAAATGGGTGTACCAGTAGAAATCGTCGTAGATCGAGTGATAGATGCCACCATCGTCTTCGCCCCCGTATCCGATATTGAGGGATGCAACGCCCAGGTGATCGAGGAAAGACGAATAATCGGACCCTGACCCGAGCGCGCCGATCCGCAGATCTTCACGGTCGCGCGCCTCGCGACGACTCTCGGGGGATCCTCTGACGATTCTCGAAGCCTGCATTCGCTTCCAGGAGCTGACACCGGATTCAGGATCTTCCACATCCAGAGCAACCCCGTTCATGAATTTCTCGAGCGAGTGCGATCCCTCTATGTCGAGGTATCCTCTGCCATTGCTGTCGCTATTGAGGTAGACAACGGCGTGTGTTCTGAGCTCGTCGGCGTGGGTCTCAGCCCATTCGGTCGACCCCAGGAGTCCAGGTTCCTCGCCGTCCCAGGCCGCGTAGATGATCGTGCGCTTCGGCCGCCAGCCCTGCTGGTACAACGCGCCAAGCGCGCGTGCTTCTTCGAGCTCTGCCACGAGGCCGGAAATCGGATCTTCGGCGCCATTTACCCAGGCGTCGTGGTGGTTGCCGCGAACAATCCATTGATCGGCTTCCGTCGTGCCGGGCAACCTCGCGATCACGTCGTAGAGTGTCTTGAGACTCCAATCGGATTTGACGCGCAGGTGGACCTTTGCCGGCCCTGATCCCAAGCGATAGGTGATTGGCAATCCGCCGCGCCACGATGCCGGAGCGATAGGACCGCCAAGAGCAGCGAGGAGCGGCTGCGCATCACCATACGAGATCGGCAGCACGGGGATTTTGGTGATCGTCCGCGCCTGTGCAAGCGTAAGCCGCTTCGCGTCTTTCGTCGCGCCAACGCCGGGGGTGAGGGGATCTCCGGGATAGACGGGCATGTCAGCTACAGAGCCGCGCTGAACTCCCTGCGCGGGGCGCATCGGCCCGGCGGGAAAGACATCGCCACCCGCATAGCCGTCATCTCTCGGGTCTGAGTAGATAAGACATCCGATGGCACCGTGCTCAGCGGCGACCTTCGGCTTAATTCCGCGCCAGGAGCCGCCGTACTTGGCGATCACGATAGCCCCCTTAACCGATACCCCACGCTGCTCGAGCTCTTCGTAGTCAGCCGGCACCCCGTAATTCACGAAAACGAGTGGACCGGTGACGTCCCCGTCGATGGAGTAAGCGTTGTACGAAGGGAGTTGTTCCGTCTGCTGGTTCGATGTCGGATCTCCCGAAAGCGCCGTCTCCTGGAGCAATGCCTTGTATGTAGTGGGAGAAACGAGCTCCACTATCCGCTCGACCGGTGTCGGGAAAAGAACATCGAAGTTCTCAATGTGCGCATCCCATCCATAGGACTTGAACTGACCGAGAATCCATTCCGCGTTGTCCTTGTCGTACGGGGAGCCAACGTGATGCGGGCGTGCACTCAGCCGGCGCATCGATTCTCTCATTTTCTCCGGATCCGGCATTGCCTTGAATCGCGCCTCGAGATCACGCTGGGCCTGGATCGATTGCGGAAAGAAACCCCGCAAGGAGGTATCGGAGGGAGCAGGCGTCAGGGCGAGCCCGGTCGCACAAATCAGGAGCGACGAGAAAAGCTTGCGCATTTTCTTGGGAGAAGGGGTTAAGTGGGAGGAGCGGCAGCTCCGGGTCGCTGGAAAAGTGCAGTGGGGACAATGCACAATCAACACAGACGAGGTGCGGCGGAGGGCAGGACGCATTTTCACCGCACGGTCGTGCTCCCGGGTTTCGGCTGGAATCAGCCGGCAGCCTTACTCTTGCTCTTCGCGGACTCTACCCGTTCGAGCGAAATCCACCGCTCGGCCCATGCACCGATTTCACGCAGTGAGCTCTGAAGTGAGGCTCCTTTCTCGGTGAGCTCGTATTCGACGCGGACGGGGCTTTGCGGAACGACCTTCCGCGTGACCAGCTCCTCGGATTCCAGGAAGCGGAGCCGATCCGACAACATCCTATCGGTGATGTCAGGGATTGCGGCCTTGATGAGCGCGTAGCGCGTTTTCCCCTGAAGCAGGGTCTGGATGATTGCGCCGGTCCATCGCCCGCCGATCAGCTCGACGGCCTGATGGAAGCGACCGCATACAGGGGCGGGTAAGTCGTTTCGGGCCATATTGAAATTTTGGAAAGATGCTAGCTTGACACAAGCTTCTTACTAAAGTATACTAACATATCAATAGTAAGTCCAGTCCCCATTATCAGCAGTTGATGGGTAATTGCTAACCGAAAGATCGCCGAGGAATCAAAATGATAGCAACCGCGACAACCGCTCCTGCAGCTGGAGCCAAAACAGCCTGGAAAATCGATCCCACCCACACGCTGGTCGAGTTTTCCGCAAAGCATCTGATGATTACGACCGTAAAAGGTCGGATTGGGGATGTCACCGGAACCATTTACACCGATGAGAAGGACCCCAAGAAATCCACCGTCGAAGCGACGCTCAGGGCAGCGAGTCTTGACACCCGGACCGATCAGCGCGATCAGCACCTTCGATCAGCTGACTTTCTGAATGCCGAGGTTTATCCGGAGATCACCTTCCGCAGTACACGCATTGAGGGTGATAAGGAGCGCTTCAAGCTTACGGGCGATCTGATGATTCGAGACGTCACCAAGTCGGTGACTCTGGACGTGGAGTTCGAGGGCAAGCAGAAGGATCCGTGGGGAGGAGAGCGGGTTGGTTTCAGTGGCACGGGGAAGATCGATCGGCGGGATTTCGGCCTGACCTGGAACCAGGCGCTGGAGACCGGCGGTGTGGTGGTGGGGAACGAGATCAAGATCAGCCTAGAGGTTCAGGCCGTTAAGGCTTAACGTTCGATAAGAGCCTAACCACCCGGCGGGTGTGCTTCGATTAGCCACGCCCGCTTTCCTTTTTCGTGGGGATGCACCCGCACAACCTGCTAGCTTTCAGACGTGGAGCTCCTAATGAAGCGGGCCTTCAGTATCCTGGCGATCTCCTGCATGGTTTCTATTCTGGGAGCCAGTAACACGACAGGAGTAATTAGATTATTATCTAATCCGGCTACCCCGCTAGATGTTATTGTGATCGCCCACCAAGACGACTGGCAGCTATTCATGGGCGATGTTCTCTCTCAGAGACTTCGATCAGGGAATCGAGCCGTTTTTGTCTACCTCACCGCCGGTGATGACGGGCGAGACTCCGTCTATTGGCAGACCCGAGAAAGAGCAGGCCTGCGGTCGACGCGAATTGCCGGCGGCATTCCCGTTTCCGAGCCCATCGCCTGCTCGATGATCCAGATCGGCGGCCATTCCATAACGAAATGCACGCTCCACAACACCGAGTCGTATTTCTTTCGCCTTCCTGACGGGGATCGGGACGGGAAAGGCTTTGCGCGTTCCGGCTACCGGAGCCTACGGAAATTGCGGGCAAACCCCCGCTCCGAGATTACCGCGATCGATGCCAGCACTACCTATCGAGGGTGGGACGACCTCGTGGCTACGGTCGGCGCGGTTACTAACCTGGATACGCCGGGAATCACTCTACATACGAACGACCCCAATATCGCGCGAAATCCACACGATCACTACGACCACAGAATGGCCGGCCTCCTAGTCGCGGATTTGCGCAAGCGGCATCGACTCGAGGCCATTTTTTACCTGGGCTACGCACTGGCAACACGGGCCGCGAACCGATCCACCGAACAGACCCAAGTCAAGACAGCGCTTCTGCTCGCGTATGACCGAGAGATGATGGAGGTCAACCGAGGGTGGAGTGCTTACCGGGAACACCGCGCGTTTTACGCGCAATGCCTGCAACGCACTTACCTTGTGCGCTCGCCAGTGCCAGCCATACACTGACGCTCCGGATAGCTGCGCTTACCGAGCCTTTCTCGCCGAGGCGTTGTACGGATCCTACCTTAGTGACCACCGGCAGGTTCACCATCATTGGAGCGATAATGCGTCGAGGTCTGGTCGTCGTGGGGTCTTTGTTCGTGCTGCAGCACCAGGCAGCAGCTCAATGCAAAGTCGGCACAACCAGCAATGAAGGAAAATTGCTGGCTTTTTACACGGCACCTATCGTTTTTTCCATGGCGACCGCCCCGGAGGTCATGAGACCCGGCAGCATCCGAATCGGCGCGGAAGGTGAATACATACCGAAACCGAATCCGGCGATCGAACAAACAGGCGCGTGCTTCACCCAGAAGAGCGAGCACACTTCGCTCTCACCAGTATTTGGACGGCCCCGGTTAACGGTGGGTGGTCCGTTCGGATTTGCGATCGAGGCAGCGTATCTACCCCCTGTCACGATTGCGAGAGCGACGCCAAACCTTTTCAGCTTCGGAATATCCCAGGCGCATCATTTCGCCTCTGGGCCTGTCGCGACCGGTACCACGCTGATGCTCCGCGTACACGGCACCTTCGGAAACGTAAAAGGGGCTATTACCTGTCCAGGTTCATCACTCCAGCAAACATCTCCTTCAAGTCCCTGCTACGGCACGACTTCGTCGAAGGACACGTTCCACCCCGACATGTTCGGCGGTGAACTCGCCGCGGGATTCGCCCCTGGCTCCGGGGGCGTTTCGTTCTATGCGGGAGCGGGCGCCAACCGAATCGATCCCCATTTTCAGGTTGGATTCACAGATGCGAGTGGCAACGTCGACCGGACCCAGGTGGAGCTTGCATCGCCCCTCGTGCGCGCGACTGTTTTTGGTGGGATTACGGCTATCGTCCGTCGGATATTCGACGTGGGTGCGCAAGTTTATTCGGTGCCGTCCGACGTGACGCTTTTCCGACTGATGGCAGGGCTTCGATTCCGCTAGCCCGGTCGACCCCGGCAGATCTTCAGACTCCAGGGCGGGAAAAATGTGGGCACGCTTCGTGTACAACAGACGCGCGTATACCACGAGAGGAAGCATGAAGGCAAACGGGAAGTTCCAAAAAGATGCGATGGCCACGGATCAGAAGCTCAGGAACGAAGGTGAGCACCAGCACGAGATGGACAAGCTTCATGTGAAGGAAAGCGCCAAAGACCCCGGTCCCATTCCCCAGTCGGGAAAGAAAAACAGACCACGCAAGAACTAGGATCGCAGCTCAGGCATCCAGTGCAATGGGCGCAGCAGTACAGTCGGGATGTCGCGTCTATCAGCACAGCACGAGAGCCCCCTGCCTCATCGCATCGTCGACGCCTTCCGAGTTGTCGAACGAACTTCGGCTGGTAACCGTGGAGCCCCATCAAGCCCAATAGCGCGGCGACTACCCCTTCGCGCGCAAGAAATCAGAACATTACGCACTCAGGTCGGCCATGAAGAGTTGAACACAACTGGCAACCTGCGGACCCGCGTGTTCTCTGGCGTGCGGCTGGAAACGCCTAGATATTCCAGGAACAAATGTCGGCTGCACCCTACGTCCACAGTGAGGGGGGTTGAAAAACCATTGCCGCAGCCGCCCGTGAGCTCACTTTCGGAAAGCACCATGAAGGAGTTGCGGACCGCGCTCACCGAGCAGCTGGAGCGCCCGGACGGTCCAACCGGGGAGCTCTCGACCCTGTTCCGGAAAGTGGCGCGGGAAGCCCGTGATCGAGACATCAAGCCCGAGCAACTCATAATTATCCTCAAGAAACTGTGGAACTCTCTGGCCGAGTCGTTGCGTTCGCAGAATGCGGATCAATCCGAACTTCTCCGTCAACGCCTGGTGACGCTCTGCATTCGAGCCTACTACGCCGAGTAGCGAACGAGGATATTTTGCGTCGTGCTCCATTCGGGAGCGGCATGTCTTTGGCGTTGAGTAGGTGACGTGGCAACAGCAATTCCGCCCAAAAACCCTGCAACAAGTCTGAGTCGTCTCTTTCGCCGCTCCCGCGATGGAGCTGCCAGCGAAGAACTCGTTGGCCCGATTCGGGGTGAAGTACTGGGCGCGGAGCGACTCGGTGAGCGCGCGCGTGCAGTTGCCCGCGGACATCATCTGCTCCCCGCGCAGAAACAGCGGGGCCCCGGCCCGCTGCTTGTCCGTCTCGACGACACCAAGATGGTTCTCGATCGAGTCTATCAGGAGCTCAATCACGGGGCGGAGCGTGGACTCGACATCAGTCCTGCCGGGGACTGGCTACTGGACAATTTCTACATCGTTCAGGAACACATCCGCGAGATACGGACAAACCTTCCTAAGGGATACTACGAGGAGCTTCCCAAGCTCTCGACCGGATCCCTGACGGGATATCCACGCGCTTACGAGGTAGCGATCGAGCTGATCGCGCACACCGAAGGCCACCTGGACCTCGACAACATCACGCTGTTCGTCCGCGAGTATCAAACCGTCACTTCGCTTCGAATGGGTGAGCTGTGGGCGATACCCACGATGCTCAGGCTGGGCCTCGTCGAGAACATCCGCCGGATGGCGCTGCGGGTTGCCGCACGCCTCAAGGAAGTGGAGTCTGCCGACAGGGCCGCAACGGTGCTGCGGGAAGCGAGCGAGGAATCGTCGCAGGCGCTGGCGATCGCGCTTGCTGCGTTCGTGGACGAGCATCCTCCGTTCACTCCGACGTGGGTCGCGCGCTTCCTCCAGCAGGTGCGGTCGTACCAGACGAACTTCACACCGCTGATCTGGCTCGAGCAGTGGATCGCCGAAGACGGACCGAGCGCTGAAGAAGCAGCAACGCGATCGAACCGTCGCGTGGCGCTCACCCAGGTAACGGTCGCCAACAGCATCACCAGCCTTCGCACGATCTCGCGGCTGGACTGGAAGGACTTCGTCGAATCGCAGAGCGCCACCGAAAAACTGCTTCGTCAGGATCCCAGCGGCCACTATGCATCGATGACCTTCGGAACGCGCGATCACTATCGCCACGTCGTCGAGCACGTGGCGAAGCGCGTGAAGCGGCCTGAAGAAGAGATTGCGGGTGAAGTGCTGGCGCTGGCCAAGCTCGCCGAGCCGAGCGACGCGAGGCATGCGCACGTCGGCTACTTCCTCGTCGAAAAGGGACGGACGGTCTTCGAGGAAAAGGTCTGCTACACGCCACCGCCAGGAGAATGGCTGTACCGCTGGACTCAGCGCCACCCCAACACGCTGTACTTCGGCGGAATAACGGTGTTCACCGCGTTCGCGCTGGCAGTTATTCTCGAGGTGGCAGAAACCGCACCCGCGACCATACAGCTCGTTATCGCGCTTGTCGCTCTCATACCCGCGAGCGAGATCGGGATTGGAGTCATCAACCAGCTTATAACGCTGCTGTTGCCGCCCCGACTTCTTTCGAAATTGGAGTTACGGGACGACGGCATTCCCGAAGAGTACATGACCGCGGTGGTAGTGCCGACTCTCCTCAGCAGCGTTCATGGCGTAGAAGAAGCGCTCGAACATATCGAAGTGCAGTACCTCGCCAACCGCGACCCAAACCTCCAGTTCGCAATACTCAGCGACTTCACCGACTCTCCGACCGAGCTCAGGCCTGACGACGAAGAGATCCTGGCCGCAGCGACGTCGGGCATTCGCGCCCTGAACACGAAATACAGAAATGGCGGGGCTGATGTGTTCTTTCTCTTCCACCGGCCACGCCTGTGGAACGCGAAGCAGAACGTATGGATGGGTTGGGAGCGCAAACGGGGCAAGCTGGCGCAGTTCAACAAGTTCCTGCGAGGAGGCGCCAAGGATGCCTTCTCGACCATCATCGGCGACACGACCAGGTTGGGCTTCGTCCGCTATGTGATCACGCTCGACTCCGATACAGTACTGCCCCGCGACGCAGCGCAGCTTCTGGTTGGCACCATCGCGCACCCGCTCAATCGCGCGCAGTACGATCCGGCCGCCGGTCGAGTCGTCGAGGGATACGGAATCATCCAGCCTCGAGTCGGAGTGTCACTCACCAGCGCGCACCGTTCGCTATTTGCCGCGATACACTCCGGGCATCCGGGTGTCGATCCGTATACGACCGCAGTATCCGACGTGTATCAGGATCTGTTCGGCGAAGGGAGCTTCACCGGAAAAGGGATCTACGACGTCGATGCGTTCGAGGATGCCACTCACGGACGATTCCCGGAGAACACTCTCCTCAGCCACGACCTGATCGAAGGTACGTACGCCCGTGCCGGGCTGGCGACCGACATCGAGGTGTACGATGACTATCCCGCGCGCTATCTCACCTTCACGCGTCGCAAGCACCGCTGGATCCGTGGTGACTGGCAGCTGATAGGCTGGCTCAAGGGAACCGTTCCCGGTCCGGACGGCCCGGTGCCGAACAGACTATCGGCGATCTCCCGGTGGAAAATCTTCGACAACCTGCGTCGTAGCACGGTCGAAATCGCGCAGCTGGTGATGCTCATCGTCGGCTGGTTCATACTACCCGGTTCGGTAATCCGGTGGACCGGGATCGTGATGGTGGCGATCGCATTTCCGTGGCTCTTCTCTCTCACCATATCGCTGCTGCGTCCGCCCCGGGATCAGTCGTGGCTCGCGTATTACCTCGCGGTCGGCCGCGACGCCGTAACGAACGCGCAGCAGTTCCTGCTGGCGCTCGTCTTTCTTCCCCATCAGGCGGTCGTCTCGGCGGATGCGATCCTCCGAACGATGTACAGGTTGTTCATCAGCCACCGGCACCTCATCGAGTGGCAAACGGCATCCCAGGTCGAACGTTCGATGAGGACGGGCTCGCAGCTGGAGGTATGGCGCAAGATGAGGCCGGTGACCGCGCTCTGCCTGATGCTGATTGTCGCGATCGGCCTTCATGCTACGGTGGGAAGAGCTGCGAGCTCGGGTGATCGGTTTCTGTTCATCATGGGTACCCTCCCGCTGGTGCTTGCGTGGTTCGCGAGCCCGAGCATTGCCTCCGCGCTGAGCCGCCCGGCAATTCTCGGTGAGGTTCACCTCACTGAGGTCGAGCGCCAGGCATCGCTGCGCTACGCGAAACTCCACTGGATGTACTTCGAGAAGTTCGTAACCGAAGAGACTCACTGGCTTGCGCCGGACAACTTCCAGGAAGACCCGGAGCCAGTGCTTGCTCTCCGCACATCACCGACCAACATCGGCCTGCAGCTTCTCTCCACGGTCAGCGCCGCCGATCTCGGCTTCATCACGCGTTCGGACATGATCGACCGCGTGGAGAAAGTGTTCCGGTCGCTGGAGAGAATGCGAAGGTTTCACGGACACTTCTTCAACTGGTACGAGCTGAACGAGCTGCACGTGCTCGAGCCGGCATACGTTTCGACAGTCGACAGCGGAAACCTGGCCGGCCATCTCATCGCTCTGAAACAGGCGTGCTACGAGATGCTCAAGGATCCGTCCTGCTCGGAGGAAGATGGCAAGCGGCTGCGGGCAATCGCCGAGCGCTCGCACGCCTACGCGGTGGAGATGGATTTCCGGTTTCTGTACGACGACAAGCGGAAGCTGTTCACGATCGGATATCACATCGGCAGCAACACGGTAGACAACTCGTACTACGACCTGCTGGCTTCGGAGTCCCGGCTCGCCTCCTTCATAGCGGTCGCCAAGAACGATGTATCGGTCGATCACTGGTTCAGGCTGGGGCGATCTCTCACCGCTGCGGCTGGAACCAGGACACTGCTCTCGTGGAGCGGGAGCATGTTCGAGTATCTGATGCCGGCGCTCGTGATGCAGACTTTCCCATTCACGCTGCTCGACCAGACGCACAAGGGATGCGTCAAGCGGCAGATCGCCTACGGCCTCGAGCGAGGCGTGCCGTGGGGGGTTTCGGAATCCGCCTACGCAGTCCGTGACAGATCGCACACTTACCAGTATCGGGGATTCGGAGTTCCCGATCTCGCGCTCAAGCGCGGGCTCAGCAAGGAGCTGGTGATCGCGCCATACGCAACGCTGCTGGCGATGATCGTCGAGCCGAGGCAGGCTCTCAAGAATCTCACTACGCTCGAGGCAGAAGGAGCGCTGGGACCGTTCGGCTTCCGGGATGCGCTCGACTATACGCGTCCCTCGCCCGGCGCAAGAAAGACGATCGTCTGCACCTTCATGGCGCACCACATCGGCATGAGCATCGTCGCGCTCAACAACGCGCTCAACCGTCAGGTTTGGCCGCGCCGATTCCACACCGACCCATTGGTACGGTCGGCGGAGCTGGTACTGCAGGAGAGGATCCCGCGGCGGCTGGTGATGCAGGATGTCTCGGGGACAGATGCAGCCCGAGTACCGAGCGAAACGGAAAAGCCGGCGGTGCGAGAGATAGAAACGCCGCACACACCCCAGCCGGTGGTTGGAATCCTCGGTAACGTGCCATACACGGTGCTGATCACCAATGCCGGCGGGGGATTCAGTCGTTACGGAAACCTGGCGGTCACGCGGTGGCGTCACGATTCCACGCGCGACAACTACGGACAGTGGTGCTACGTAAAGGATCTCGGCACCGGCCATGTATGGTCCACCGCACACCAGCCCTCGGGAACCGAGCCACAGTGGTACCGCGTGCTGTTCGCGAGCGACCGTATCACCTTCATTCGTCGCGATGGTGACATCGATACCGTCACGGAGATTGCCGTCGCATCGGACGACGCGGCGGAAGTCAGGCGCATCATTCTTACGAACCGGTCGCTGCAACCCAAAGAGATCGAGCTGACTAGCTATTCGGAAGTCGTGCTCGCTCCCCCCGAGGCGGATCGCGCGCACCCGGCGTTCCAGAATCTTTTCGTGCAGACCGAGTTCCTCCGTCCGAATGCAGCGCTGCTGGCGACCCGGCGCCCACGGTCGGCGACTGAAGCGGCAATCTGGTGCGCACACGTGGTCGCGGTCGGACCCGAGATCGTAGGTGGGGTCACCTGTGAAACCGATCGGGCAAAATTCGTGGGGAGGGGCCGCTCAGTGAGGAACGCGGCGGCGCTCGATGAGGGCGCGGATCTGAGTGGAACCGTGGGGGCCGTTCTTGATCCGATCTTTTCGCTGCGCGTGCGTGTACGCATCCCGCCCGGCGCATCGGCGCACGTTGCATTCACGACTTTCATCGCCGAGAACAAGGAGCGGGCGGTGGAGCTCGCCGATCTGTACCACGATCCGTACAGCGCACGTCGGGCGCTGGATCTGTC
Organism: Gemmatimonadales bacterium; assembly: GCA_038227135.1. Classification (GTDB taxonomy): domain Bacteria; phylum Gemmatimonadota; class Gemmatimonadetes; order Gemmatimonadales; family Gemmatimonadaceae; genus UBA4720. The sequence goes on along the minus strand of JBBRQC010000003.1, from coordinate 68,862 downwards.
GTGGGCGCAGGCACAAGCCGAGCTTCGGGATCTGGGAATCGCGCCGGCCGACGCCGCGTTGTATCAGGATCTGGCGGGACATCTGATGTTCCCACATCCGGGATTCCGGCCGGCCCAGAGCTCAGTCGAGGAGAACAAGCTGGGACAGCAGGCGTTGTGGAGCCTCGGCATTTCTGGTGATTGGCCGATCCTGCTGGCGACGATAGAAAGTCCGGTAGGAATGCCGAGCATCCGGCAGCTGCTCAGAACCCACCACTACTGGAGGCTGAAGGGAATCAGCTGCGACCTCGTGATTCTCAACATGCATCCAGCGACTTACATGCAGGAGCTCAGTGACGAGCTGCTGGCGACGACCATGGCGTCGAGCGAGGCTGGTCTGCTCGATCGACCCGGCGGAGTCTTCATCAGGCGGTCGGATCTGCTCAAACCGGAAGAGATCACGCTTCTCAAGGCGATGGCTCGGGTCCAGGTTAACTGCGACGGCCTCGGACTCGGAAATTTCCTCGAGTTCCCCGGGGTCGAGGACAGATATCCGCCCAAGCTCGAGATCATGAACCGCGACATCGTTCCCCTCGGCGCGGCGGCGATTCATGCAAAGTCGCCGGATCCCGGGACCGGTCTTCAATCATTCAACGGCCTGGGAGGCTTCAACAAGGAAAGCGAATACGAGATCCATCTGACGGGCAGCGATCTTCCTCCCGCGCCGTGGATCAATGTCGTCGGAAATCCTGTCGGCGGATTCTGTGTGAGTGAGGGAGGGAGCGGAGTAACGTGGACAAAGAACAGCTTTTTCTACCGCATTACGCCATGGCATAACGACCCGGTGCGTGATCCATCCAGCGACTGCGTTTTTCTGCGCGATGACGCCAACGGCGACCTGTGGACGGCTACACCGTGCCCCATTCGCGAGCCCACGCCATACCGTGTGCGCCACGGCGCGGGCTACTCCGTGTTCGATCATACCCACAAGGGGCTCTCGAGCTCACTGCGCCTCGGAGTGGACCAGAAGGATCCTGTGAAGATCAGCGTGCTGACACTTCGCAATGAAGGAGTGACGCGCAAGAAACTGACGCTGACGTGGTACCTGGAGTGGGTGCTCGGGGTCACTCGCGAGCTCACGCAGTATCAGGTGCGTACGAGCTTCGACGAGGACACCCAGTCGATGTTCGCCCGCAATTACTTCGACACGGAATTCGCCGAGACAGTGGCATTCGCGTCGATCAGCGAACGTGTCGCCTACTATACCGCGGACCGGCGCGAATTCCTGGGGAGAAACGGAACCATCTCGAGTCCGGCTGGACTCGAGCGGGCGGGATTGTCGGGTGCGATTGGCGCGACGATAGATCCGTGCTGCGCGATGCAGGTCAGCATAACGATCGAGCCCGGTGAATCGCGCGACATTGTGATGCTCCTCGGCGCGGCCGACGGCGAGGACGCCGTACGCGAGATAATCGCCCGGCATCGGGAGCCGGACGCCGCAAAGAAGAGCGTGGACGCGAACAACGCCAGCTGGGAGCGCAGGCTCGATACGATCAAGGTCAAAACACCCGAGCCGACGTTCGATCTGATGGTCAACCGCTGGGCACTTTACCAGGCGCTCTCGTGCAGAATGTGGGCGCGCTCGGCGCTGTATCAGTCGAGCGGCGCATTCGGGTTCCGCGATCAGCTGCAGGATGTGATGGCTTTCGTTTACTCCGAACCCGAGATCGCGAGAGAGCACATCATCCGCGCGGCATCCCGTCAGTTCGTGGAAGGCGATGTCCAGCATTGGTGGCACCCGCACAGCGGCCGCGGAGTGAGAACCCGTTTTTCGGACGATCTCGTGTGGCTCCCATACGTGATCGACCACTACGTGAATGTCGCTTCCGACCGCGAGATTTTCGATCTGGAAGTACCGTACCTCACAATGCGGCAGCTCAATCCCGACGAGCACGAGATCTACGATCTACCGAAGCCGTCCTCCGAAGTCGGGAGCATCTACGATCATTGCGTTCGCGCTCTGAGAAGGGCGTGCACGAAGGGAGTGCACGGGCTTCCGCTCATCGGCAGCGGCGACTGGAACGATGGAATGAATCGAGTGGGCATCGAGGGGAAGGGCGAGAGCGTCTGGCTGGCATGGTTCATCATCGCCACCCTTCGCAAGTTCGCCGTGCACGCCGATCAGAAGGGTGATCCCGCCGTGCGTGACGAGCTGTTGACCAAAGCCAACGAATACGCGGAAGCCGTCGAACGATCGGCCTGGGATGGCGAATGGTACCGCCGCGCCTACTTCGACGATGGGTCTCCTCTGGGCTCGCGCACCAGCGATGAGTGCAAGATCGATTCGATTGCGCAGAGCTGGAGCGTTATTTCCGGAGCGGGGCAGCCCGAGCGCAGGCGCATCGCGATGCAGTCCCTCCACAAGCATCTGGTGCGGGACGACGCCCGCATCATCATGCTGTTGACGCCGCCGTTCGACAAGACGACGCACGATCCGGGATACATTCAGGGTTATCTGCCAGGAGTGCGCGAGAACGGGGCGCAGTACACGCACGCGGCACTGTGGGCCGTACTAGCGACTGCGCTGCAGGGAGACGGAGACCGCGCGCTGGAGCTGTTCCAAATGCTCAACCCGATAACGCACTCGGATAGCCCGAAGGCGGTCGATATCTATAAAGTCGAGCCATACGTGGTGGCGGCGGACGTATATACGGCGAAAGGACATCTCGGCCGCGGTGGCTGGACATGGTACACTGGATCGGCCAGCTGGATGTACAGGACCGCGCTGGAAGCGATACTCGGGTTCCAGCAACGAGGCGAGTTTCTTTACATCGAACCGTGCATTCCGGCGAGCTGGAAGGAATTCACCATTGAATACCGGTTCAAGTCGTCGACCTACGTGATAAAGGTGGAGAACCCCGAAGGCCTGCAGCGCGGACTCACCGAATTGACGGTAGACGGACGCCAGGTAGAAAAAGCCATTTCACTTGTCGATGACGGGAAAGCTCACAACGTCACCGCTTCGATGAGGCCTTCTTCGATTTCGTCTCCTCCTCCTTCTTCGGCTCCGATCCAACAGGAGAAAGCCCGACTATAGCGGGACCATTCACGACCTTGCCGTAGGGATCGAAGCGCGATCCGTGACAAGGGCAGTCCCATGTTTTCTCGGTTCCGTTCCAGTGAACGACACAGTACAGGTGGGGGCAAATGGCCGAGTGCTGGTGGATACCGCCACGGTCATCGCGGTATACGGCGATCTTGCCACGACCCCGACCGAGTACTGCCCCTTCGCCTGGCTTGATGGTCGTGACATCCCCGAGGTCGCCCATCGTGAAGTAGTCCTTGTACTGCTCCGCGACATTCAGATTCTCCTTGAGATATTCTGGTGTCGCGCGAAGCGAGACGCGGGCAGGGTCGTAGAGCTTCGCCCACTGATGCTTTCGCCCCTGCACGAGCTCGTTGAGGATTATTCCGGCGATCGTCCCATGGGTCATTCCGTTGCCTGAATCACCGGTAGCGACGTAGATGTGTTCGTCTCCCCCCGGATTCCTGCCGATGTAGGCCATGTAGTCCACAGGCTCCATTACCTGGCCGGACCACTGATACTCTATGCGCTCGACCATCGGGAAACGCTCGCGGGTCCACTTCTCGAGCCGCGTGAACCGCTCAGGCATGTCATCGGCCTGACCGGTCTTGTGGTCCTCACCGCCGACGATGAGAATCTCGTGATCGAGCTCGTTGCCGGAGCTGTCCTCGGCCTGCTGCACGCGGACGTAGTGATAGGGATCGAGCGTATCCCAGTACAACCCGTGGGGAACCGCGCCGCGTGGGACACGTGCACCAATGACATACGTGCGGTAAGCGGCCTGTTTGCTGTGGATGATCAGCCAGTCGTTTACCGGAGTGTTGGTGCAGACGACAACGTTGTCCGCACTGATCATGTGCCCGTCGCTCGTCGTGATGCGTGCGGGCTCACCGTCCACGATCTTCTCGGCGTGAACCCCGGAGTAGATTTTTCCACCGTCGCGGAGAATCGCGCGCGCCAGGCCCTTCAGGTACTTGAGCGGATGAAAGGTTGCCTGACGCGGGAAGCGAAGCGCCGGACCGCTGTCCCAGAAGCTGAAGGGAATGCGATCGATCAGCTGGGTATCGTTGATTCCGGCGCGGTGCGTCGCATCGAGCTCACGCTCGAGCTCCTTGCGCTGCCTGTCGCCGCCGAGAAAAAGGAAACCTTCGACACGCTCGAAATCACAGTCGATGTCTTCCATCGAGGCGATCGTCTCGATGCGATGGATCGCCGACATGTGACTCTCCGCCGCGAGTCTCGCCCCTTCTTCGCCGTGGAGCTTGGCGATGTTGTAGTAGCGATCGTCCAGCGCTGCCGTGAGATGGGCGGTGGTGCGACTGGTTTCGCCACCCCCGATCGGTCCATCATCTATGAGCACAACTGCGCGTCCAGCGCGCGCGAGGAGGTAAGCCGTGGTCATCCCGGCGATCCCAGCACCAATTACGCAGACGTTCGTGCGCAGATCCTGATTGAGCGGCTGGAATTGCGGAACTTCGGTGTTGGCCATCCAGACGGAGGTCGTATGACCTGAGTCACTCTGCATAGAGCTTATCTGAGGTAGTTGGTGCAAGTAATGCTGCCAGTGAGCGAGGCAATGGCGCATAGGACATGCCATGCGCTACCCTAGAATCCGGGCGATATCCGCACGACGGAGATTAAATGAGTAAACATTCCAGGCATACGTGGATCGTCGATGTGATCGAGGCAGGCTCCGCATCGATCGAGGTAGATGGCCGCGCGGTGACGCCGATCCCGCAGTGGCTGCTGCCGGAAGGCGTAAGAGAAGGCGATGTGCTGTCGGTCACACACGACAGGAAAGAGGGAAAATCGGCGCTTCTCATCGAGACCGATCCAGAGGCGAAAAGGAAGGCGCTGGACAGGTCGGAGAAGCAGGTTGCGAGGAAACCAAAAAACGACCGCGGTGGTGACGTCAGCCTGTGATCAGACGGTGCCAGTCGCCGATGATCAAGGCGTGGAGCAGTCCGACTGTCGTGAGGCACGATCACTCGGCCCATCCAGATCGACGCCGCGCCGGTCCGGTCTGATCGTAAAGCCTCCGCCCGGGACTCCGGGCGAACGAATCGTGACCGTTCCGTTCTGATCCGTGCGATACCACGGCACGCCGGCCTGTCTATAAAAGTCCTTTGCCTGCGTGTGCATGTGGCCGTAGTCGTTCTGGGCACCGACCGATGCGACCACCCACTGGGGTTTGATGGAAGAGAGATAGCCAGGCGTCACTCCGTTGCAGCTACCGTGATGATCCGCCTTGAGAACGTTCACATGCATTCCAGGATCACGGTCGTACCCGGCGCTCTCGAACCAGCCGATCTCTTCGCGCTCCGCATCTCCGGCGAGCCACATCGCGAACGATGCGGAATCGGGTCCAATTAGCTTTACCACCGTCGAGCGATTGTTCGGTTTGTCGCCATTAGGCATCGGGGCCATGATGCGGAGCTTCGCGCCGCCCGTCATCGTGACGGTGCACATCCTCCGTCCATCCGAGCACGGATCGTCGGTATCACGATAGATCAGGCTGTCATGGTCCATCCGCGATAGAATCGAATCGCGCAGAATCGCAAGCGTTACTGCAGGGGCAGGATCCTTGTTCTCGAAAAAATAGCGCACGCGGATATGGCGGGAGGTTCTGAAGAGCTCGCGGAGCCCGCTATAGTGATCGAGATGCTGGTGGGACAGGATAACGACATCGATGGTCGAGTTGTCGAGTTTGAGTGAATCCAGATAACGGCCGAACGTAGCCATACTGGGTCCGCCGTCGATGACCACTCTGCTCGACCCATTTCTTATGTAAATCGCATCTCCCTGACCGACGTCGAGCACGCGAACGATCAGTTCGCGGCCACCCGAATCATTTACGACACTGGTGACAGGCGGGAGAGCCGGTTTGCGTCCCGCGCGCTGGCTTGACGGAGTACTGGTCCTCTTTCCTCGATTGGACCGACCCTGCTGTGCCTGAATGAAGAAGGCCAGCGATACCATTACTACGGAGACAATCAACGTGCGTCTGAGCATGGCTATCGGTCGCCGGCCATCGGAAGGTCAGAGCGAATGTCGATGGTTTGCAAGCACCCTGGCGGGTCGTTTTACGCCGTGCGGCATCATGCATCCAGCGATGTCACGGTGTCACCCAACGATCTGGCGAAGCACCGCGCGGACGGGCGCCGCATCCAGGGCCATGAGCTTGAGCGGGAAGGCCATCAGCTCGTACATCGTTGGCGTCACTCTGCGCAGGTCTAGATTCTCGAGAATCGCGGCATTTTCCGAGAAGAGCATATGATGAACGGGAAGATTCTTACTCTCCCTCGAGTCGACCGAGGGCGCGTCGACACCGAGCAAGCGGAGGCCTCGACCCAGCAGTGTCCGCACACAGGACTCGGACAGAGTCGGCCAGTCCTCGGGGAATGCACCGCTGGCAATCGTGCGTCCGGTGCGGAGAAGAAGGCGCTCCACGAATGGCAGCGACTGAATTTTCTCGAGCTCCTCGATTTCGATCTCTTTGCTGAGACTCGAAACGTCCACCACGATAGCGGGCCCGAAGTAGGCGTCCAGCGACAGCTCGTGCGAGCCCGACCATCCTTCGCGGACATGGATCGGCGCGTCGGCGTGGGTGCCGACGTGCGGACTCGAGCTGAATGACGACACGTTTACGCTCGCGCCAGCGCTGATCAACGAAGCCCATCCGCAAGTGAATGGCGTGTCTCCCGGCCACTCGGGAGTGTCTGGGTTGAGCATGACGCTGATGTCGCGAAGGGTTGGCTCGTTACCGTTCACGAGGCGAGCCTACTTCTTTCCCACGAGTCTTTTCGCGGTCTCTACCATCCGCTCCACGGTGATGCCGAGTTGAGTGTAGATGGTTGCTGCCGGCGCCGACGCGCCGAACCGCTCCAGGGCGAGTATGACTCCGTCATCGCCGACCCAGCGGTACCACGACATCGGGTGCGCGGCCTCCATCGCGATTCGCCGGATTCCTTTGGGCAGCACGCTGTTGCGATACGATTCGTCCTGTCTGGCGAAGATCTCGTGGCTGGGCATGCTTACCGCCCGCGCGCGGATGCCATCAGCCTCCAGTTTCTTCTGTGCATCGAGAACGAGCCCGACTTCCGAACCGCTCGAGATGAGAACCACCTCGGGGGCACCACCCGGAGCGTCAGCGAGGACGTAGGCTCCCCGCGCGAGTCCGGCCGCCGACGCGTACTTCGTCCGGTCGATGAACGACAACTTCTGCCGAGTCAGAACCAGAGCGACGGGTCCCTTCTTGTGCTTGAGCGCCACGCGCCAGGCTTCCGCGGTCTCTGAAGCATCCGCCGGTCTGATCAGGGTCATATCCGGGATTGCGCGCAACGTACTCAGCTGCTCGATCGGCTGGTGGGTCGGGCCATCTTCGCCAAGGCCGATGGAATCGTGCGTATAAACGTAGATGACGTGGCGATCCATGATACACGCAAGTCTGACCGGAGGCCGCATGTAATCCGAGAAGATGAGGAACGTCGCCCCGTATGGGATGATGCCGCCGGTAAGGGACATCCCATTCATGATGGATCCCATCCCGTGCTCGCGAATTCCGAAATGGAAATTGCGACCCGCGTAGTTCTCGGCGGAAAAGCTTGGCTCGCCCTTGATGATTGTGTTCGTCGAGCTCGCCAGGTCGGCGGAGCCGCCGATAAGCTCCGGGATTTTGCTGGCAATCGCGTTGATGACGATGCCGGAGGCAGCACGGCTCGCAACGTTTCCATCTTTGGCGGTAAAGGTCGGAAGCGCGGACTCCCATCCATCGGGAAGATCACCGCGCAAACGGCGCTGAAGCTCCTTCTCGAGTACGGGATTCGCTGCCTTGAAAGCGTCGTAGACGTTCTTCCATTCGTCTTCCGACTTCGCTCGCTTTTTCGCCGCATCCCGCCAATAGCGCAGAGCTTCGGGAGCGACGTAGAATGGCTCCTGCGACGGGTATCCAAGAGCCTGTTTGGTGAGCTTGATCTCGTCGACACCAAGCGCGGATCCGTGCGCCTCGGCGGTATCATGCTTGTTCGGACTCCCGTAACCGATATGCGACCGAACGACGATCAACGAAGGACGCGATGTCTCCGCCTTTGCCGCATCGATCGCGCGATTGAGAGCGGCGAGATCGTTCACGTCGGCGACATGCTGGGTGTGCCAGCCGTAAGCCGCATATCGCGCGGCAGTGTCATCGCTGAAGGTCAGTGCGGTGTCGCCTTCGATCGTGATGTGATGGTCGTCGTAAAATCCGATGAGCTTGCCGAGCTTGTGGTGTCCGGCGAAGGACGACGCTTCATGTGAAACGCCTTCCATCATGTCGCCATCGCTGGCGATGAAGTAGATGTTGTGGTCGAAGATTTTCTGCTCGCTGTTGAATACCGCAGCCATGTGCGCTTCGCCGACAGCCATCCCGATCGCATTACCGATTCCCTGCCCGAGTGGTCCGGTCGTCGTCTCTACGCCGGGGGTATAGCCGTACTCGGGGTGGCCGGGCGTTCTGCTTTCCCATTGGCGGAACTGCTTCAGATCGTCGAGAGTGAGATCGTAGCCTGTGAGGTAGAGCACGCTGTACAGCAACATCGAAGCGTGGCCCGCGGAGAGCACGAAGCGATCCCGATTGAGCCAATTCGGGTCCGCGGGATTGTACCGCAGGTGCTGGGTCCAGAGGACGTAGGCGAGCGGGGCGAGCGCCATCGGCGTTCCCGGGTGACCTGAATCGGCTTTCTGTACCGCATCCATCGACAGGACTCTGATCGCGTTGATGCAGAGATCTTCGAGCGATTGACCAGATGCGGACGAAGAAGCAGGTGGTGCTGATCGCGGAGCGGCCGCGATATCGGTGGGCTCAGACATTGGTGAACCGGGTGCGCCGTAGGACTGAAATGATCGGGTCTGGAGAAGCTGCCACGCGTGGATTGGGCATTATTTACAAGCTAGCTCATACGCGAGCGCGTTGCAGCGCGAGCCAGTTGGCCGCTTCGCGCACTTCGCCGGGCAGGAGGTTATGGCCGGCTTGCTGCCATTTGAGTGTCACTTCGGCATGAGAGGCTTCGAGCAGGTCCACCAATCGTGCCACGTTCTTCAACGGGACAATCGGGTCCATTCGGCCCGCGGAAATGAAGACGCCTCTCCCGCTGAGATCCGAACTCCCATCCGTCTCCAGTACGAGCATCGGGCGAAACAGAATCGCGCCCCGCAACAGCTCGGGGTCGAGGAGCATCACCGTCGACGCGACGTTCGCCCCGTTGGAATAACCCATCGCAAAGATTCGTTCCGGGTTCAGTGCGTACTTCGAAATGGCCGCGCGAATGAAGCTCGCCAGCTCCTCACCACGTGAGCGCACCTCTTTTGGATCGAACACCCCTTCCGCAAGGTGCTTGAAGAAGCGTGGGGCACCGTTCTCGAGGACGTTACCGCGCGGACTAAGAATCGCGGCGCCGGGAGCGATCGCCTGCCCGATTCCGATGAGGTCGTTCTCGTCGCCTCCGGTTCCGTGGAGAACGAGCAGCGTTTCCGCCGACGTCTTGTCCTCGGCGGGCAAGAAGCGATGAGTGAACCCGATGTCATCGGTCATGCGTTGGGACCACGCAGCTCGAGCGGGGTGTGGATGTTCGGCAGGAGGGCTTCGATCTCGAACCGGCGTGGCTCGAGCCAAATTGGAAGCTTCAATGATTGTCCGAGTAAGTCCAGCGATTCGTCGACGGCGAATCCAGGGCCATCCGTCGCGACTTCGAAGAGCACGCCGCCTGGCTCGCGGAAATATATGGATTTGAAGTAATCCCGATCGAGCTGTGGCGTGACGTTATAGCCGAGCGAAGTGAGCTCGGTGCGGAGGCTCATTTGCTCCGCTTCATGGGATGCGCGGAAGGCCACATGGTGGACCGTCCCTGCCCCCATCACTCCGGGCCAAATGCCCGGAACACAGCGGAGGTCAACGATGGATCCAGGGCCACCGTCGCCGGCCGCGTAGCGGAAAATGCTACCCTGTTCGCGTACGAGCTTGAACCCGAGTGTATTGGTGAGGAGCTGACCAGTGAGCTCGTTGGCATCGAGCCAGAGAGTGACCGAGTAAATGCCTCTGACAGCGTGTTCGGCGGGAATCCCGGCGCCTGGCCACCCCGTTCGCGCATCGGCGGCAGGATGTGCGACGAGCTCGCCCATGAATCCGTCGTGGTCCTTGAAGGCGATAACACGCTCACCCTCATAACGGGTAGCCGGCTGAGAGAACTCGACCTGCTTCGTTATCAGTCGTTCTATCCAGAAACCAACGGAGCTTGGCAGTATCGCGAACGACGTAACGGCTACCTGGCCGCCGCCCTGTCTTCCTCGACGGGCGTCGGGCCAGGGAAAGAAAGTAAGATTGCTCCCCGGGCTTCCTTGCTCATCACCGAAATAGAAGTGATAGGTGGTCGGGTCGTCGAAGTTTACGGTACGCTTGACGAGCCGAAGGCCGAGGACTCCGGCGTAGAAATCGAGATTTCTCTGGGGATCGCTCGCGATACCGGTGACGTGGTGGATACCGGCAGTGCGGAAGCTCATCGAATCGATTCTTGCTTAGCTTCTTTTCGGGATCTCACGCTGATCGGTGCTAGTACGCGGCGATCCACCCTTTCCCCCGTAACCGCTCTCGTGCTCGGTGGAGTGCGATGGGACGTCTTCGGGGTTTGGCTGGCCGGATCGGGTGCCCGGATCGCCGTCGCCCTGTTTTGTAGGGGTTTTCGTACCTTGTTCCTGCTCTCTTCTGGATGGCATAATATCTCCAATCGTTATCCTTCCATTGAAGCAACGGATATGCCGTTCGCTGAGGAAATGATGTGAGCCGCCCCCAGCCAACCAGAAAGCCAAAAACAAAGACGAAGCGCTTTCGCAGTCTGAGCGATCCAAACACGCTCAGCGAACTGGCGCTGCGCCTCAAGGAAGGAATTTATATAACGACGCTCGATGGGGACATCATCGATGCGAATCCGGCGTTTCTGGAGATGTTCGGTGTCGAATCACTGGACGAGCTGAGGGGATTCAGGACCAGCGATTTCGTCAGGCCGGAAGTGAGAGCCCGTGAGATGGCGATGCTCGAGCGCGATGGCTCGGTTCGCGACATCGAGTTTCAGGTTACTCGTCGCGATGGAGAGGTGAGGACGGTCGTTGACAGCGCATTTCTCTCGGTCGATCCGAAGTCCGGCGACAAGTACTGTCATGGCATTCTCGTCGATATCACGCAGCGAAAGGAGCTGCAGACCCAGCTGCTCGAGCTGAGTATTCGCGATCCGCTGACCGGGTGTTACAACCGACGCTATCTGAATACGGTCTCGCGGCAGTGTGAAGCGCAGCCCAAGGGGGAATGGGGCTGCATCTATCTCGACATTGATCATTTCAAGCAATACAACGACACCAATGGCCACGCCGAAGGCGACAGCGTGCTGGTGAAAATGGCTCGCTTTCTAATGCGCCACGTCCGCGCTGAGGAAGCTGTAGTGCGAGTCGGGGGCGATGAGTTCCTGGTTGTGCTTTGCGACTCCGACGAGGATCAGACCGATCACGTAGCCGCTCGGCTGCGCACAGCGGCAGCGACGTCGGCGCCGGTGCCGTTCTCGATGGGTTGGGCGGCGCGCAGGACTGGTGAGAGTTTCGAGGCAACGATGGTTCGTGCCGACCAGAAGCTGCTCGAGGTCCGAGTGGACGAGCGGCGGCCCCTGCACAAGCGGCGGAAAAGGAAACCCAAGGTCAGTTAGATCACGGTAGAGCGGCCCAACTACCGGCACGGCGCCAGGCGTGTCGAGCGTGTGTAAGTCACGCTCCGACGCACGTCCCACAGTAGAACCCTTTCTACTGGTGTCTCATGCGCACAATTCTATTGTTGGCCGCTCTCAGCATTCCGAAGCTCCTTTCCGCCCAGATCGTCGAGGGCCCGCCGGGATGGCCCTGTCCGGCTCCGCCCTGCCGGCCCGGTGCGCCGTGTCAGAGACCGGTATGCCAGATTCAATCTCCGTACGTGGTTCGGCAGAGCAGCGACGTGCGTGTCGAGCTCGTCGATCGTGTGCTGCGATACGAAGTCACGGAGACTTTCATAAATCGTGGAAGCAGGGTCGGTGAAGCAGACTTCATGTTTCCGCTGCCGAAGGGTGCCGGGTTCCAGGACCTCAAGCTCTCCATCAATGGAGAGATGGTCGCCGGCGAGACAATGAATGCCAGCCAGGCGCGTCAGATCTATGAAGAGATAGTTCTACGCCAGCGTGACCCCGCCCTGCTGGAATGGATGGGATATGGACTGCTGCGCGCGAGAATCTTTCCGATTGCGCCGGGCGAGCAGAAAAAAGTGGTCGTGCGGTTCCAGACTGTGGCGGATCGCGAAGGAGATGCGCTGAGGGTCGACTATTTCCGGGGAATGCGGAACACGCAGCGCGAACTGAGTCGGCAGCCTGAGGGACGGACGTCGTTTGTGCTCATGTATCCCGACGAGCCGATGTACGGGAGGGCGTACTCGCCTACGCACTTGCTCAACGAGGGCGGATACGTCGGAGAAATGCAAGGTTCGGAAGCCCGTTCCTTTGTCTCGAACATTCGCAGTTCAATGCGCAGAATCGAAGTTCGGGATGCAACCGGCGAGGTAACGATTCTGATTCCGATTCGCCGGTCAACGAGCGCGGCGATCTCGCTGCTGGCAAATGCGCCAGGAAACGGCGATGGATTTGCGCTCATCACACTGTCGCCGCCGTCGGTTCGTCCTCGCCCGGTTCCCCGAGACCTGACGTTTGTCGTCGACGTCTCGGGCTCGATGTCGGGTCAGAAAATCGAACAGGCGCGAGCCGCCGGCAAGCAGATTCTCAACACACTATCGCCGATGGATCGATTCAGGCTGATCGACTTCTCGAGTGATGTGCGGACGTTCCGGGATGGCTTTTCGACCGCGACGCGCGAGAACCTTCGTGCCGCGGAGCGTTATCTCGACCAGCTCGATGCGCAGGGATCGACCAACATCTCCGGGGCGCTCGATGAAGCTCTGTCGACCGCGACTCAACCCGGCAGGCTTCCGATCATATTGTTTCTGACCGACGGTCAGCCAACCGTGGGTGAGCGCGACCCGTCCGTGATTGCGTCGCGTGTCGCCAAAGAAAGGGGATCACGACGTCTCTTTACGTTCGGAGTGGGGGCTGATCTCAACGTGTCCCTGATCGAGCAGCTCGCGCTCGAGGGTAGAGGTACCGCCAGCTTCGTGCGGCCGGAGGAATCGGTCGAGCGCGCGGTTGGGATCGTGGCGAGCCGGCTGACGAGCCCCCTCGTTACGGATGTCCGGGTTCACGGGGATGGTGTACGTCTGCTCAAGATGCACCCGTCAGGGCCGGTGGACATATTTGCGGGCGAGGACCTGGTGATCCTCGCGCGCTACAGCGGAAGCGGCGATGCAGTCGTGCGCTTCGATGGGCAGACGACCAGTGGTCCCGTGACGTGGAGCTCACGCGTAGTTTTTCCCGACCGTTCGCGCGAGAACCCGTTCGTGGCGCGGCTATGGGCTACGCAGAGGGTTGGATATCTGAGCGCGGAGAGGAGAAAGCATGGCGGCTCACAGGAGATTGATGACGAGATCCGCGATCTGGGAGAGCGTTTCGGAATTCCGACCGAGTTCTCGTCATATCTCGTCGTAGAGCCGGGAATGAACCGTCGCCGGGATCCGGGTGCCGGAGGTGTCCAGCTTCAAGGCGTCGCCACCACCGGGGCGGCTACGGCTGCTCCAGCCGCAGCTCAATTCGAAGCTGCAAAGACGGCTGCTGCGCAACGTTCTGTGACGAGCCTTTCCATGGCTGACGAAGCAGACTTGAGCGGCGGTCGTAAGGGCGCAAGCGTGACCAGGGCCGGGAACGTCACCTTCGTGTTGCGCGACAGTATATGGACCGACGTTCGCTACAAGAAAAACGGAATGGTTCTGCAGGTGAGACCGTTCTCGGACGCGTATTTCAAGCTGATCGAGATGGTGCCCGACCTGCGTGAGGCGTTCTCGGTTGGAGAGCGTGTCATAGTGGCCGGCCGCACTATGGCAATCGAGCTGACGTCATCTGGCGAGGAGACTCTCACCGACCGCGATTTGGCTCTGATAAGGAATCGCTGGTAAACGAGTGACCGACGTCGATCGACTCTTCCGAACGTACAACGCCGCGCTGGTGCGATATCTGACGCGGCGTCTGGGAGATCGCGACTGGGCGGAGGAAGTCGCGCAGGAGACATTCGTCCGCGCACTCCGTCAGACTTCGATTCAGAACGAGCGGGCATGGCTCTTCGCGGTGGCGACAAATCTCGTCCGAGATGAAGCGAGGAAGGATATGAGGCGTCGAAAGCATCTGGCATTGCTGGCGGAAGAGGAACGCGAGACGATGGTCGAGCCCGAGGAGACGACTATCGAGCGCGCGCAGGAAGCGGCGATGGCACGCAAGGCAGTCGATGCGCTCGCCGAACGAGACCGCCTCGCGCTTCTAATGCGCGAAGAAGGGCTGGACTACACCGAGATCGCCGAAGCTTTGCAGCTCTCGCCCGGATCGGTGGGAACCACGCTATCGCGTGCGCGCCGCAGACTGGTGGAGAGCTACGAAGCTTTGCAGAAGAGTCGAGAAGAGAGAGAAAAAAATGCAGCATCTTGACGAAGGAACGATTCACACCTGGCTCGACGACGCCTTGAGCCCCGATGAAGCGGCGAGGGTGGAAGCTCACGTGGCGGAATGTCCACAGTGTGCAACAGCAGTGGCGGAGGCACGCGGATTCATCGCGGCGTCCTCTCGCATCCTGACCGCGCTCGATCACGTGCCGCGCGGGGTGGTGCCGGCAGCACTTCCGGTCCAATGGTACAATCGCGCGGCGTGGCGCGCGGCAGCGGCCGTGCTCGTTGTCGCGATTGGGAGTCTGGTCGTGGTCAGAAATACCGAGCGGAACAAAGTGGCCTCATCGACCATGTCTGCCAGCGTCAGGACTTCTGACGCTATCGCGCAGTCGCAAACCGCAGCAGTCGCGGCCTCACCTTCAGCAGTTGCGGCGACCAAGTTACAGGTCCCGCCTTCAGCTACGCTGCCGAAACGAAGTGCGACTGTTGCAAGCGCGGCAGCGCCTGGCAACCCATCGGCTGAAACAGGTTTCTCGGGCAAATCAGTTGGTGGTGTGTCGTCGTCGAATGTTGCCGCGCGAGAACGGGCGCTCGATGAAGCTGTAGCGGGAAATACCATGCAGTCGGCAGCAGCCGAGGAGCCGCCACTCAAGGTCGTCGGACCACCGCGAATGCCCGGCGCGAAGGTAACCTTTTACGAAGTAGCGCCTGGGGATACAGTTACTCTCACCGAGGCGTCTAACGCTCAACTGAATGCTGCGGTCGCAACCGGTATTCCTACCGTGGAGCCGCAGGCACGGCGAGCGACGGCGAAATCGGCAGCAACCGCAACCGCGCGGGTTGCCTCACCATCCCCCGCTGTACTGCCTCCGCAGGCGGAAGTCGCGAACGGCGTGACGACGATCAGCTGGGCAGACGCTGCCACCGGACGCATGTTGACGCTCTCCGGGCGAATGCCCGTGGAGCGCCTCAAGGAAATCAAGCTCAGGATCGACCGGGAAAGAGCAGCCGCAGAGGCGAAGAAAAAGCTCTAGCAGCTCACTTTGCGGGATTCGCGTCCTGCGACATCCCCATCGAGTGGTATCCCTTGTCCACGTAGACGATGGTGCCCGTGATACCGCTCGCCAGGGGGCTCGATAAAAACGCGGCGGTGTTGCCGACTTCTTCCGCCTCCAATGGATCGGTGAGTGGAGAATTCTGGGCGCAGTACTCCACCATCTTTTCGATGATTCCAATCGCGCTCGCAGCGCGAGAGGCCAGGGGCCCGGCCGATATCGTGTTAACCCGAATGCCGTACTTGCGGCCGGCCTCGAAGGCGAGCGTGCGAGTGTCGCTCTCGAGCGCGGCTTTCGCCGACGACATCCCACCTCCGTACCCCGGAATCACGCGCTCGCTCGCCATGTAGGTGAGTGAGAGGAACGACCCGCTCTTTCGCATCAGCGGCGCCAGCCGCGAAACCATAGACACCAGCGAATAAGCGCTGACGCTGAGCGCGGTTAGATAACCGGGGCGACTCGTCTCCAGCAGCGGCTTCTTCACCTCCGGTCCGTTGGCGAGTGAATGGACAACGATATCCAGGGAATCCCTGCCGAAATCGGCTTCGATGCGGCGAGTCATACCGTCGATGCTGAAATCGCCGGTATCCTTGTAGCGCTTGTTCGACCGGATGTCTTCGGGGGCATCGGCGAGCGTGTCGTAGGCTGCGTCGAGCGGGTAAACCTTCTCGAACTGGAGAAGCTGTCCGCCGGATAACATTCGCGACTCGTCCATCTTGCCGCGCTCCATCAGGTTCATGAAGATGTTGAGTGCGGGCGGCCAGGTTCCTACGGACACGCTGGCCCCGGCTTCAGCGAGAGATTTGGCGATCGCGAACCCGAATCCGGCGTCATCCGCGACCCCGGCAACGAGTGCGCGCTTGCCAGCGAGGTCGATATTCAGCATTTGGGTGATATCGCGATTCGAAGCACGATTTACAAGGGGTAAGAGATTTGCATTCGGGGAACGACACAGAATCTTCATCAACGTCCAACGGGAGCCGTTCTTGTTCGTAAAGCCGTTTCGCCTGGCGCTGGTTTGCCTGACCCTGGCGGTCAACGCACGGGCCCAGGTCCAGGACACGATCTCTAACAAGACTCCGCTTTTTACGGGAAAGGACGCACTGCTATTGGGGGCGTTTACCATTGGCACGGCACTGGTCGCGCCTCTCGACTTGAAGGTGGCCAATCGCCTTCAGGATTCTGCCACCCAGTCAAGCCGATTTCTGAGTAAAGCTGCGACCGGCTTCCGGTTGCTCGGTGATCCGGGCTCGTTTGTGACTGGCACGGCTGTCTATCTGATTGGGCGAGCCGAGGGTAACCGTCGCGTCGAATCACTCGGGTTGCACAGCGTCGAGGCAATCCTGCTGGCCGATGTTCTTGGCGGCGCGATAAAATTCACAGTTGGAAGGCAGCGTCCCTTTGTCGACGTGAAAACCCCGGACAACTTTCAGCTCTGGCGCGGCTTCAAGGGAGACCAATGGCGCTCCTTTCCGTCCGGGCATACGATCACTGCCTTCGCGTTCGCATCGACCGTGACGCGCGAGTCGCAATTCTGGTGGCCGCACGCGACCTGGTACGTGGGAACCATGTTCTACGGGGGCGCATCGCTGGTGGGCCTCTCGCGCATATTCAACAATCAGCATTGGGCGAGCGACGTCATGGCCGGCGCCGCGATTGGCACACTGGTGGGAATCAAGGTCGTGAAATACACACATTCCCACCCCGGAAATCACATCGATCGCGAGCTGATAAGGGGAAAGAAATCCGCTATTCAAGCGAATCCGGTCCTGTTTTCCATTCAGTTCTGATGGCCTGTCGTGCAAGCGCGAGTCATGCTTGCCGCTGAATGGGATTTTCATCCTGGCAGAGCTGCCGCCCGAAATAGCGGGCCGGGTGCAGGAGATCAACGAGCGTTACGATCCGAAGCTGTCGCGATACAAGCCTCCCCACCTGACCCTCACCGGATCTTCGGGCGCGGGTCCGATACCCCCTTCGGTAAGCGTTGACGAGATGCGGGAGAAGCTGGAGCCGATCACTCGCGACACGGCTCCCATAACCCTCTCATTCCTGCCCGCACAGAGATTCATGCAGACGAACATCATCGTACTGCCGCTCGATCCGCATGGCCCGCTCAGGGTGCTCCACGACAGAATAATTACAAGCGGACTGCCCTTTACGCGGGCGCGGTACACTTTTAGCCCACATTCCACGTTGAGCCTCTACCAATCGCTCGACGGGAAGGCGATTAATGAGCTGCTCAAGACCCGAATACCGGAACCGTTCGTGATAAGCGCAATCCAGCTTTATCACACACGAGATCCACAACCCTCACGGAAGCTCCTGGAGCTGCCACTTACCGGTGGATCTCAGAAACGTTGAAATCGCCTGGCGCGGACTATGGATGCGTCTCCTCGGCTCGCTGCTCCCGGGGCCGCGGGAAGCAACGCTTCCGTCGGCGACAAGCTCCGACTATCGCGTGCTGGTGATTCGCTACGAGCGGATCGGCGACATGATCATGGCGACGTCGCTCATTCGCAACATTGCGAAGGCGCTCCCCAGTGGAAAGGTTGACGTGCTCGCGACGCCGGCGACGGCTCCTGTTCTGGAAGGCAATCCTTACGTGGGTAACATCTTCACGCTGGACCGGCGCTCGATCCGCAGCTACAGGGATGTCATGAAACGGCTCAGGCAGGCGCGCTACACAGTGATGGTCGACGGCAGAATCAACAATCCACCGATATTCACCTCGACGCCACTTCTCATGTACGCGGGACGCGCCCGCTTCAGAGTGGGCGCGCACGGGAATAGGAAACCACGCATTTATAATGTTGCCGTGCCGGAGTGGAACCGCGTCGATCACTACATCGAAGGCTCAAAGCAGCTCGCAGTGCCGTTCGGCGTGAACCCGACAAGCGTTGATTGGCAGCCCGAGATATTTCTTTCTCACGGTGAGCGGGCTCAAGCCGATGAGCTGTGGAAGCAAGCGAAGTCGCTGGTGTCTCCTGGAAACGGCGAACCGGAAAGGGTCGGAAAGAGGCTGCTCGTGAATCTCTCGGCGTCCGAGCCGAAGCGGAGATGGCCCGACGGCAAATTCATCGTGACGCTGCAATCAGCGCGGGCGCGATTTCCCGAAATTTCGATGATCATCATGGGACTTCCCAGCGAATGGGCGAGCGTGCAAAAGGTCGCCAACGAAGTACGCGCGCTGCCGGCGGAGACGCCGAAGCTTCGCGACGCGTTCGCGCTCGTTGGAACTGCTGACATGGTGTTCACACCCGACACCAGCATCTCGCACGCAGCATCGGCATTTCGAAAGCCTTCCCTGGTATTGCTCAAACGAGAGCATCGGCCGTACGCGCCATACAACACGCCGGGAGAGGTCCTCGCCTGGAACGAGGAAGAGATCCAGCAACTGCCCCACGAAAGGGTGGCCAAGGCCCTCGGCAAGTTGTTGGCGGATTTCGGGGGTTAACCAGCACGCGCCGAGATCGTCTAATGAGATACGGACGTTAGGCGTTTTCCCAGTTTCCCACTGGACGACAACGGTATGCCCCGCACCTTCTTCAAACACTCTGCGCTCGTCGCGGTGCTCTTCGCCGCCGCTTCGGGCCGCCTCGGCGCTCAGCATTCGCACGATCACTCGGATCCGGCGACCTCTGCTGCGCACGGCGCTCCCACATCAGCTGATCCAATGGCAGGGATGGCGGGTGACTGGAAGATGGCTGCGATGGCGAAGCACATGGCCTACTCCGGAACGAGGCCACTCACGGTCCAGGATTCTGTCCGCGCCGCTTACGTAATAAATGAGCTCCGGCAAGCGATCGCCAAGTATCAGGACGTGAAGTTGGCAGAGGCAGATGGCTACAAGATGTTCGCACCCGAGATCAAGAATCAGCCGCAGTACCACTTCACAAAGGGCCTGAACGCAGTGCGCAATCAGTTCGGCTTTGATCCCGCGCGTCCGACCTCGCTTCTATATAAGAAGAACGCGAAGGGCGAGTTTGTGCTGATCGGGGCCATGTACACTGCGTCGAAGCGCACGTCCGAAGAGGATCTCAACGTGCGCGTCCCTCTCAGCGTCGCCTACTGGCACCGGCACATCAATTGGTGCCTTCCCCCGCGCGGAGAAAAGGACCAGTGGTACCAGACGAGAAATGGACGGCCGGTATTCGGTCCACTGGGTGTCGCCACCGAGCAGGAGTGCAAGGATGCAGGCGGGCGATTCGTTGCTCAGCCGTTCGGCTGGATGGTCCACGCCAACACTTTCGCGGGAAACGATCTCAAGTCCATCTGGCACGACGACCACACGATGGACCACGATCACGCAATGCTCGGCGACGCTAACTAAAGAAACTGCGGACCGCGGACACGAGTCTTGCAGGCCTCCTCATCGTACATCGATGGGTTGCTGCCAACGCTTGATCCCGTCGCGGAACTCGATAGCCAGCAGGTATCGCCCCCGAGCCGGGGGGTCAAACTCAAAATCGTAAGTTTCGCCGACTGACATGAGCTGAGTAGACGGTCTCAACGTCGATTGCTGTGGTGGAAGATCAGCTCCGTCTTTTGCTAACGCTCTCCATGTCGTGATTGTAGTGTCTCGTCTGAGGACAAAGCGGACATAGGGTGCCACGCCAATACTGATAAAACGCAGTCGATGCTTGACGCCGTAACCCATGACCATTGCCTGAGGTGTCGAGTCGCCATTTACCAGGAGATGCGGCGGATCCTGAGAGCCGTCCCAACCAGCCACGAAGATGTGGTCGGTGCGTCGATCGAACTGCTTGTTGCGCTCCATAACCACGATCGCACCGTAGAGCCCCGACGTGAGCTGCTCGAGATCGTTGAGATGGGTGTGATAGATAAAAGTGCCAGCGCGCGGAAGCGTGAGATGCGCCGTGAAAGAATCGCCGGGCGCGATGAGAGGAGCCAGCCGCGTTGCGGCTCCACTCCATCCGACGACTCCATCCGAATAACTCTCGAGCTCGATACCGTGCCAATGAACGCCCGTTGCTTCGTGGAGTCGGTTCACGACAGTGATGTCGGTTGGCTCGTCGCGGGTGAGGATGAGAGGCGAACCGGGTATTTCGACGGAATCGACCGCCGGACGTATAGCATCACGCTGCAGAACGAAACCCATCGCCCGTGGTGCCCGGGTACGTTTGCGGGCCTCCTGGACGAAGAGATGGAGTTGTCGGGCCCGGGGTCGTGACGGCTCTGCCCAGTTACGTCTGGGCTTCACGGTTATTCCAAGCACTAGCCCAGCCATGTGGTTGGCAGGGTCCTGAGCGAGATAATCCGAATGATGCAACGGCGGCGGATCAAGCCTCGCGTCCGGCCCGACGTGGAAACCCAGGTGACAGTGGAAGAGCCAATTGCCCGGGCGCGACGCAACCCACGTGAGTGCAGCGGTCTGGCCGGCCAGAAGATCTTCCGTGACAGCGAAGCGGCGTTGGGACGAATTATAGATCGTGTCTTGCGAGATATCGCCGTGAGTATCGACACGGAAATAGAATCCGTGAAGGTGCATGGGGTGCGATCGCGCACTCGCGTTCACGACGCGCCAGCGTATCGTATCACCACCGACGGCAGCGATACGCTCCGTAAAAGGCCACGACTTCCCGTTTATGGTGAGCGCGTTCTGATAAGTGACGGAATCCTTCAGCTGTCCCCAGATGTTGATTACCAGAACACGATCGGCCGCAAGCTTTCCTGGAGGATCAACGACGAACGCGCCGGAGAGTTGTTCGCGCTCGCTGGAGTCAGGATTGAAGCGGCCCACCGCTGCACGATACAAATAGGTACCAGGCGCTCCTGCAGCGAAGCGCAGAGCTCGCGTTTCACCCGGTCGGAGCCGCACGCTATCTACGGAGGTTGACGGCCGGCTCTGAAATCCACGTATCGTTATCGTGGAATCGGAAAACCCGTTTCGGATCGTCGCTTCGATCAACGTGCCCGTCCTGACCCGAATGAGAGGACCCGGAATAGAAGGCACCTCCCCCTCTTCAGCGAAGGCAGGAACGTCAACAGACGGGCCGTTGGCTGCCTCCGGATACCACCGCGCCATCTCGACGACGAGATGCAGTGTCAATACGTTGTCCCTCAGGACTCCCGCCGAGCTGCGGTTGTCGTTCGCCAAGAGCGTTGGCGGGATCGGCAGACTGTCAGGAAGAGTCGTCGTCGCTCGGTTCGGCGCAATTCCAAGCGCTATGGCGAGGAACAGGACGTGTGGCGGGAGAAGTCTGGCGTAAACGAAGCGATGCATTGACTGCTATCTGCTATTGAAGGACGCCAAACATATATCATCAGCTACCACCCTACCACGATAAATTTCCCGGATGCCTCCACAATTCATTTATGTAATGAAGGACTTGCGCAAGGTCGTTCCGCCATCGCGGGAGATCCTGCGCGGGATCTGGTTGTCTTTTTATCCCGGCGCCAAGATCGGCGTCCTCGGAGCCAACGGCGCCGGCAAATCATCGCTACTGCGCATCATGGCCGGTGTCGATCATGACTTTCAGGGCGAAGCCTGGCCTCACGAGGGAACGCGGATTGGCTACCTGTCACAGGAGCCACAGCTCGATCCGTCCAAGAACGTCAGGGACAACGTTGAAGTGGCGGTCAAGCCGACGCGCGATCTTCTGATAAAGTTCGAGGAGATCTCCAACAAGTTCGCCGAGCCGATGTCGGACGACGAGATGACGAAGCTGCTCGACCAGCAGGCGAAGGTGCAGGAAAAGATCGATGCCTCCAACGCCTGGGATCTGGACCGGAAAATCGAGATTGCGATGGATGCTCTGCGTCTTCCGCCTGGCGACGCAGACGTAAACAAGCTATCGGGTGGAGAGAAGCGCCGGGTTGCGCTCTGTCGAACACTGCTCGAGGAGCCGGACATGCTGCTTCTCGACGAGCCCACCAACCATCTCGATGCAGAATCAGTCGCGTGGCTCGAGAGGTATCTGGCGGAGTTTCCCGGAACCGTAGTGGCGGTGACCCACGATCGGTACTTCCTGGACAACGTCGCGGGATGGATTCTCGAGCTCGATCGCGGGGCCGGAATCCCGTACGAGGGGAACTACAGCTCGTGGCTCGATCAGAAGCGCACTCGGCTGGCAACGGAAGAGAAGCAGGCATCGGCACGGCAACGGACGCTCGAGCGCGAGCTCGAATGGGTGCGCATGTCGCCCCGCGCGAGGCAGAGCAAGAGCAAGGCGCGCATCCAGAAGTACGAGGAGTTGGCGACGGCGGCTGAAGGCGAGAAGATCATGCAGAACGAGATAGTGATTCCGCCACCGGCCCGCCTCGGAAACGATGTCGTCATCGCCAAGGGTTTGAAGAAGGCTTACGGCGACAAGGTTCTGTTCGACGATCTGACGTTCTCGCTGCCGCGCGGCGGAATTGTGGGAATCATCGGAGCGAACGGCGCGGGGAAGACGACGTTGTTCAGGATGATCGCCGGAAAAGAGAAAGCAGATGGCGGCTCGCTGGTAATCGGCGATACGGTGCAGCTCGCCTATCTCGATCAAACGCGAGAGCTGAACGACGCAAACACCGTCTACAAGGAAGTGAGTGAGGGGAACGACGTCATCCAGGTGGGGAAGCGCGAGATGCAAACGCGGGCTTATCTGGCGCAGTTCAATTTCAAGGGCGCGGATCAGCAGAAGAAGGTAAAAGATCTTTCCGGTGGAGAGCGCAACAGGCTGCATCTCGCAAAGCTGCTCAAGTCCGGTGGCAATCTGCTGCTGCTCGACGAGCCGACGAACGATCTCGATGTCGATACGCTACGAGCGCTCGAGGAAGCACTGGTTGATTTCCCCGGTTGCGGAGTCGTGATCTCGCATGATCGATGGTTTCTCGATCGAATCGCCACCCACATACTCGCGTTCGAGGGAAATTCGGAGACGGTCTGGTTCGAAGGATCGTACCGCGATTACGCCGAGGACTTCAAGAGACGCAAGGGCGCGGATGCGGACAGGCCGCACAGGATCGCGTACAGGAAGCTGGTGCACCGTTAACCGAGCCCGCCTTGCACGGAAGGCCGGCCCTCGGCAGCATTTGTCATCACGATTTTCGGAGATATAATGAAGCCACTGGGCTGGGTTGGCGTAGTTCTCATCGTCGCGGGAGTTATCGTCGTCGCGATGCGAGGAATACCCTACACAAAGAGCCATAACGAAGTCGAAGTCGGACCTCTGAAGGTCACCTCGCAGGAACGCGGCATGGTCCCACCCGTTGCCGGGATCATCGCGATCGTAGCCGGTGCCGCGCTCGTTTTTGCCGGGCGGAAGTCGGTTTAGCGCTTTGGCCCGCGCGGACCCGGGCCGCGATCATCGTTCACTCCGAGCCACCCTCTCGTCATCCGGACAACGCGTTCGGCCGCCGGCGGATCGAGATTCCCGAGGACCACGAGATCGTACCCTCCGGGGAGCATTCCTTCGACGACTCCGTTGATACCGCCTGAGCCGCCCGCGACTCCGATTCCCGCCGGAAGCCCGTTTGGAATGCGATGTTCCCTCAGGGCTTTCAGAAATTTGAGCAGATCCAACGCGGTCGAATAGCCGCCGCCAGCGGAACTCCCCCGCCCGGGAAGCTCCTCTGTGTTCGGATGCAGTGAGGATCCCGGCGGCGCGTTTTCCTTGCCGGTCGTGTATCCGATTGCCGTATTGACCGGCAAGGAGTCCACGAAGAACGATCCCGTGCGCGTCATGTTTGCAGGCTCGAAGATGTGGTCGCGCACATACGTGTAGTAGTCCTGGCCAGACAGCCGCTCGATCAGGAGTCCCAGCACGACGTAGCCGGCATTCGAGTAGGCGTTGTTCGTCCCCGGCTCGAATTGCGGCGGCTCACTCACGAAGAGCGCGAGGTAATCCTTGAGAGAGCGTACGTCGTGCCTCGTTCCACCGGCCGGCGCGTCGAAGATATTTCCTCCGATTCCGGATGTGTGTCGCATCAATTGGCGAATCGTGATCTTGCTCGCGACTGTCTTGTTCGGATAATCGGGCCAGTAAACAGCGAGTGTCGAATCGAGATTGAGCTTCCCGGCGGCGCCGAGCTGAAGAATCGCGATCTGGGTAAAGACCTTGTTGATGGAGCCGAGGTTGAAGGCCGTTTCCAGATTATTGGCAATGTTACGTTCACGATCGGCCATGCCATACGCGTGCTGAAAAACCGGCGCGCCGTCCTTCGCCAACACCGTGATACCCGAGAATGCGCCCGCTTTCGCAAGACTGTCGACTGAGGTCGATAATCGTCGCACCAGCTCGGCTTGCGAGATCGGCGATGGGCGAGGGGGCTGCGCACCAGGGAGCGGTTGCTGCGCCGAAATGGAACTTCCGAGCAGTGACATTGGAACGAGCAGTCGAAGTGTTCTCATGACTCGTTAGTGTCGGGCGCACGATGAATGGTTGCTCCACCCGCCTTTCCGGCCGGGTGGAGCAGCCATCAGCAAGATGGCCGATGTCAGTCTGCGGGGTTGCTCTTCATGAGACGATTGCGGTAGGCCTCACTCGCATAAATTGCAACTTCGACACGACGGTTCTTCTGCCGGCCGGCATCGGTCTCATTGGTCGTCACCGGCTCTGACTCTCCCTTGCCAGTGGCCGCGAGTCGCGTTCTCGCCACGCCCTGCGCCGCGAGGTAGGCGGCGGCCGAATTTGAGCGGCGCTGCGAGAGAAGTTGATTGTAGGAGTCTTCGCCGACGTTGTCCGTGTGCCCGACGATGAGCAGCTGCGAGTCGGGATACTTCTGGAGGCTCGAGGCGAGCTCACGCAGATTCGTACCGGCTGCCGCCTGAATCGAGTCCGAGTCGAACGCGAAGAGCAACCCTGAAGCGAAGGTCACCTGAATTCCCTCGCCCACGCGCTCGACCGTTGCTCCTTGGATGTTCTGGCTCAGCTCCTTCGCTTGCTGATCCATCTGGTGGCCGATGATCGCGCCCGCGGTA
This sequence comes from Gemmatimonadales bacterium, assembly GCA_038227135.1. GTDB lineage: Bacteria > Gemmatimonadota > Gemmatimonadetes > Gemmatimonadales > Gemmatimonadaceae > UBA4720. The sequence goes on along the minus strand of JBBRQC010000003.1, from coordinate 43,243 downwards.
CCGCCGACTACGGCACCGATGATGGCGCCCTTCGCGGTCGACCCCGTCTGATTGCCGATGACTCCGCCGACCGCTGCGCCCGCGGTTGCGCCGATTATAGCTCCCTCTTCCTTTTTGTTCAGACTAGCACACGCGCTCATTCCCACGGAGCCGACCACAAAGAGTGCGGCCAAAGCGTGCAGGCGCTGTGTATTTGACATCTTCACGTATTGAACTCACTTAAAGAGACACAAGTGGTAGTTCAATTCGGGTGCCACGCTGTGTGACGGCTGAGGCAGCAAATGAGTAAATGGCCGCATCATCCTGCGTTCGTGCGGTAAGTCGGTCCGCGATAGATTCTAGCCGATGCTCCTCACCACTCTCATCGCGGCAGCTTTGTTTCAGGACTCTACGCTCGTGTACAACGGGCGCGCCAATCGCATCCATGTCGATGTCCCGCGAATCAACGCGACAGCCAACATCGACGGCAATCTCGATGATCAGATATGGGATCGAGCAGCGCGCCTCACTGGATTCTCGCAGTATCAGCCGGTCGATGGTCGGCCAGCGGAGGAGCCAACCGAAGTCCTGGTCTGGTACTCGCCCGATGCGATCTACTTCGGGATTCGCGCGCGAGAGACGCACGGGAACGTCGTGCGCGCGACGCACGCCAATCGGGACAACATCGACAGTGAGGATCAGATCCAGATTCTTCTCGATACCGACAACTCGAGACAGATCGCATTTCTATTCGGCGTGAATCCGTATGGTGTTCAGCAGGATGGAACACGGAGCTCCACGTTCGCGGGTGGAGCGGGTGGTCCGTCAGCAACCGGCGGAGGATTTCGGAACATCAATCCACTCGAAGGAAGCGTCGACCTAAATCCTGATTACTTCTTCGAGTCGAAGGGACGTCTCGTCGAGGGCGGATACGAAGTCGAAGTACGAATACCGTTCAAGAGCCTTCGTTATCAGGACAGCAGGGTGCAGAGCTGGGGAATTCACATTCTGCGTCGGGTGCAGCATTCAGGCTTCCAGGACACTTGGTCCCCGGCGGTTCGCGCCAACGCCAACTTCCTCGCCCAGTCAGGATCTCTGGATGGGTTGCATGATCTGCAACGCGGGCTCGTCCTCGAAGCAACGCCAACAGTAACGGCGCATGCGGATCGTTCGCCAGCGACCGGCAATAATCGGGACTATCAGAATAAAGCCGAGCTCGGTGGAGATGTGCGCTGGGGAATCAGACAGAATCTCACGCTCAACGGGACGATCAACCCGGATTTCTCGCAGGTCGAAGCCGATGTGGGACAGGTACTGCTCAACGAGCGGTTCGCGCTCTTCTATCCTGAGAAGCGGCCGTTCTTCCTCGACGGATTGGAGCTGTTCGACAGCCCCAATCAACTGATCTACACTCGACAAATCGTCGCCCCACTCGGTGGAGTGAAGCTCACCGGAAAACTGGGTGGGACCAACATCGCGTCGATGATCGTGGGCGACGATCGGCAGGACTCGTGGGGAGGCAATCATTCTCCGCTGTTCGGAGTCTCGCGGATTCGCTACGACTATGGCTCCAGCAACACTCTCGGTGCCGTGCTCACAACTCGTGAAGACGGCTCCAGCTTTTCGCGTGTCGCTGCCGGCGATTTCCGTTTCTATCACTCGAAACTATACTTCGCACAGTTCCAGGCCGCTGGCTCGTGGACGGACAGCCTGCGCAATCGTCGGAATGGATCTCTCTATCAGGCTGATTGGGATCGAACCGGCCGGGCGTGGGGGTTTCATTACGCTGTCAGATCGCTCGACCCAGGCTTTAAGGCGGCCGCGGGTTTTGTGAACCGCACGGGTATCATCCAAGCCAACGTGTTCAACCGGCTCAGTTTTTACGGCGCGCAAGGCGCGCTGGTACAGACCTACAGCACGTTCTTCTTCTTCAATCGGATCTGGAGTAATGCCGGCGCCGGTCACGGATTGGCTGAGAGCAGCGAGTCAATCTCGCCGACCGCATCTATTCGGGGAGGATGGCAGCTCAGCGGCGCAGTGAATCACAACTATTTCGCCTTCGATCCGTCCCTGTACTCCGGATTGATGGTGCAGCGATCGATTGGTCCGGCCGTCGACACCGCTGCGTTCATCGTTCCGCCGCCTGAGAAGAATGAATGGGGTGGATCGTTCAGAGTGACGACGCCCACGTATCGATTCTTCAGCGGAACGGCGAGCATCACCGAGAGCCAGGTGCCGATTTTCCGCGAAGCCGCACCAGGCAACAGCTCGCGCATCGATGCCGCACTCGACCTCCGGCCCACGACCGCGATTCGAAGCTCGCTTTCGTTCTCCCGGCTAACCATCGCGCGAAAGCTGGACGGGTCGCGATTCTCGTCGGAGACGATTCCACGGATCAAGGTGGAGTATCAGGTGAGCCCGCCAATCTTTCTGCGACTGGTTGGCCAGTACGCGGCACGATCGCGCTCACCACTCGAGGATCGCAATGGCAGTCCGATTCTCGTGAATGGTGTGCTGGATACAGGCAGCACGACCAACGAATTCTCCATCGACTGGCTATTCAGCTACCGGCCTGTGCCCGGCACCCTGCTGTATTTGGGCTATGGGTCAGCGCTCGAAGAGCCGCGCGAGTTCAGGTTCCAGGATCTGCGGCGCACACGGGATGGGTTTTTCGGAAAGATCAGCTACTTGTTCCGACTGTAAGCCGTTCAACCAGACTGAGTTGCGGCTTCGGGGTAAATACCCGGCCGGCAGAAGCCTTGGCCTAGGTACCTTTAGGACCACACGCATTACTCACTTAATCGACTAGGCGCCATTCTGCCGTTTTCTTCATTAAAGCTCCACCCCAGCCTCCACAAAGGTCTCAAAGAGCTGGGTTTTCAAAGACCAACTCCAATTCAGGCCGAGGCAATCCCCGCCGCACTCGAAGGGCGTGACATTCTCGCCTGTGCAATGACGGGAAGCGGAAAGACCGCCGCGTTCGTTTTGCCGATTCTCCACCATTTGCTCGACAAGCCGCGCGGCAAGACACGCGCATTGGTGGTGACTCCGACGCGAGAGCTCGCGGCGCAGATCCTCACCGCGCTCGATTCGATGGCGGTTCACACTCCAATCACAGCCGCGGCGATTTATGGCGGCGTGGGCATGGCGCCACAGGAACACGCGATGCGGGCAGGAGTGGATGTTCTGATCGCTACTCCCGGGCGCTTGCTCGACCATCTCAGCGCACCATACGCCAGTCTCAAGAACATCGAATTTCTGGTGCTCGATGAAGCGGACCGGATGCTGGACATGGGCTTTCTTCCCGACATCAAGCGCATACTCAAGCTGGTGCCGGCCAAGCGACAGACGCTTTTGTTCAGCGCCACGATGCCACCGCCGATCGCCGCGCTCACGAGGGAGATGCTGCACAATCCGCTGATGATCGACCTGGGTCGGCGTTCGCTGCCCGCGGTCGGAATCACGCAGGCCGTATATCCGGTTAAGCAGGATCTGAAAAAGGATCTATTGCTGGCTCTGCTCGAGCGTGGTGAAATGGCCCAGGCGCTGGTGTTCACGCGCACGAAGCACCGAGCGAACCGTCTGGCCGAGCAGCTGGTGAAGCGAGGCATCAAGGCGGAGCGAATTCACGGAAACCGATCGCAAGGACAGCGCACCGCTGCGTTGGCAGGATTCAAGAACGGCCAATACAAAGTTCTGGTTGCAACTGACATTGCGGCTCGGGGAATCGACATCGAGTCGCTTGGACACGTCGTCAACTTCGATGTGCCGCAGGCGCCTGACGACTACATCCACCGCGTGGGTCGCACCGCACGTGCGGGCGAAGTCGGTGACGCGTTCACCTTTGTCGCGCCCGACGAGCAGAATGATCTTCGCGCCATCGAGAAGGCGATCGGCAAGCGACTCCCGCAGGTCACCATTCCGGATTTCGATTACAATGCGCGGCCGGAGGGTCGCCTCGAGATTCCGATCGGGGAACGGATCGCGGCGATTCGTGGCAGAAAGGCCGACGAGAGGGCGCGTTCAAGAGCAAAAGCGAATGGTCAGGGCCGCCCGGCGGGCGGGCATGGTGGGCGGTCGCCACAAAACTCACAGGAATCGGGACCCCGCAGCGGAAGCTCTCGCAGTGGACGGTCACGGCAGCGTTACCGCGGGCGGTAGGAAGTGCGGATCAGATGTTGACCGCTTTCATCCCTCCCTCGGCATAGCGCGCTCCGGCAGCTGCTCCCTTTGGCGCGGCCACGTCGATTCGCCTGAGATCATTCTCGGATAGCACGACGTTCAATGCACCGGCATTCTCTTCGACACGCTCGGGATGTCTGGTGCCTGGAATAGGAACAATATCGTCCCCCTGAGCGAGCACCCACGCCAGGGCGAGCTGGGCCGGAGTGCATTTGTGCTCCTTCGCGATCTCTTCCACCTTCGCGACCAACTCCAAATTCTTCTGGAAGTTCTCTCCCTGAAAGCGCGGGTTCTGTCTCCTGAAATCGTCCTCGGCCAGATCTTCGATTCGCCTGATCTGTCCGGTGAGAAAACCGCGGCCGAGCGGACTGTAAGCGACGAAACCGATTTCCAGTGTGCGAAGCGCATCCAGCAATCCTTCCTCAGGATCGCGCGTCCACAGCGAATATTCGGTTTGCACTACGCTGATCGGGTGAACCTTGTGCGCTCTGCGAATCGTGTTGACCGCGGCCTCGGATAGTCCGAGGTAGCGCACCTTTCCCTCGCGGACCAGGTCGGCCATCGCACCCACGGTGTCCTCGATTGGCGTGTTTGGATCGACGCGGTGCTGGTAGTAAAGATCGATCGTCTCGACGCCCAATCTCTTGAGAGACCCCTCGCACGCCTGCTTCACGTATTCCGGCCGGCCGTTGATGCTGCGCTTGGTCGGATCCTTTGCATCGCGTACGTTGCCGAACTTGGTGGCGACGATGACGCGATCGCGCTTCCCCTTGATAGCCCGTCCAACCAGCTCTTCGTTCTTGAACGGCCCGTACATATCTGCGGTGTCGAGCATGTCGATGCCGAGCTCGAGGGCGCGATGAATAGTCGCTATCGACTCCTTTTCGTTACTGGGTCCGTAAAACTCGGACATCCCCATACAGCCCAGACCGATGGGGAAGGCCTGAAGGCCCTGGGATCCAAAACGGCGTTTTTTCGAAGTGTTAGCAGGGCTCATTGGAATTCCTGAAGCGGTACGGAATTGGGTCACCGCAACAGATGCGCCGGAACGGCCGGAATCCGAGCCGCGCGGTCAGCAATTGCCGCAATTCCGCGATAGGTGATAGCGGTTGAGTCACGCTGCTGTCACTCTTATGCCTATGCCGACTTCGTTAACTGCGCGGAATATCTCGCATCGATTCGGGAGCGTGGTCGCGCTCGACGACGTGAGCATCGACGTACCAGCAGGCAAGGCCGTCGCGCTGGTCGGAGAAAGCGGGTCCGGCAAAACCACACTGCTGCGCTGCTTCAATCGACTCGTGGAGCCGGAGCGCGGCGAAGTGAGAGTGGGCGATACGGATGTTCGCGCCCAGCCTCCGGTTTTGCTGCGAAGACAAATGGGCTACGTCCAGCAGCACGGCGGCCTCTTGCCACACTGGAGGGTATTGAGAAATGTTGCCCTCGTTCCGACGCTGCAGCAAATGAGTGACGCTGACGATGCGGCGCGGAACGCACTCGAGCTCGTGGGACTTCCCGCGGAGACGTTCGGCTCGCGATTCCCGCATGAATTGTCGGGCGGCCAGCGTCAACGCGTGGCTCTGGCTCGAAGCATCGCGGCGCGACCTGGCGTCGTGCTTCTGGATGAGCCTTTCGGTGCGCTCGACGCAATCTCGCGGGCCGATCTCCAGGAGGCGTTCGATACACTTCGTCGGAATCTCTCCGTTACCACTCTGCTCGTGACGCACGATCTGGCTGAAGCCGGACGCCTCGCCGACGAAGTAGTGGTAATGAGGAAGGGACGAGTGGAACAGAGCGGCACTATGCGCACTCTGATTTCTGCGCCGGCGACGGAGTACGTTGCCCGACTGATCGAGCGCGCTCGCGCCGGCCTCGAGGCATTACAGGCGTGAGCAGAGCCCAGAGATTCGGCCTGCTCTTTTGTGTCGCCATGTTAGCGCGGTCCGCCACCGCGCAATCTCAAACAGCGCCCCCAGCGCGAAGCGGCCAACGAGTCGTCGTTGCGTCCAAACCGTTCGGAGAATCGTATCTGCTGTGCGAGATGTTCTCGCAGCTACTCGAGTCGCGCGGCTTTTCGGTCGATCGTCGTCCGGGGCTTGGCGCTACCGAGATCGCGTTCGGCGCTCTTCGCACCAACGGGATCGATGTCTATCCCGAATACACAGGTACGGGTCTGGTCGCGGTTCTCCACGACTCTCTTTCGGATTCGGTCGCCGCGGATCCGCTCAGAGTGTTCGCGCACGTCGCCCGACGATTCGCTGACCTCTATCACGTCCGCTGGCTTCCGCCACTCGGATTCCAGAATACCTACGCGATCGCCGTAAGCCGTCAGAGCGCCGCACGGTATCACCTGCGCACACTGAGCGATCTGGCGCGGGAAAGCCAGAACCTCACGGCCGGGTTCACAGCGGATTTCATTGGCCGAAATGATGGTCTCGTCGGATTGGAGCGTGTTTATGGAATTCGCCCGCGCTCAGTCCGACCGCTCGCCCCGGCTGTCAAATACCAGGCGCTCGCGTCGGGCGCCGTAGATGTGATAGATGGATACTCGACCGACGGTCTGCTGTCGAAATACGATCTCGTCACTCTCGTGGACGACCGGCATTTCTTTCCACCCTACGAAGCTGCCGCGCTCGTGTCCAGCAGACTCGAGCAGCGAGCGCCTGACGCCATCGCGGCGCTCACGATTCTGAGCGGACGGCTCGACGAGCAGACCATGCGCAAGCTGAACCGGCGCGTGGAGGTGGACGGAGAAGATGTGCGTCGTGTGGCCGGCGACGCTCTTGCGGCACTCGGCCTCACCGGGCGGGCACAGATAACGCGCACAGCATCCGGACGAGCGCAGGACGGGTTCGCGCGATACATGTGGGATCGGCGGGCGACCGTTGCTGCGTTGACCGGCCGTCATCTCCTGCTCGTCGGGCTCGCACTGCTCGCGGCGGTGATCGTGGCACTCCCGCTCGGTCTGGCGCTCGAGCGGGCGCGGCCACTGGCGGAGCCTGCGATTGGTGCGCTCGGAGTTCTGCAGACTATTCCGAGCATCGCGCTTCTCGCCTTCATGATTCCTCTGCTGGGCGTCGGAGTTGTCCCGGCGCTCGTGGCGCTATGGCTGTACGCGCTCTATCCGATTGCGCGAGGAACGTACACCGGCGTGCGTGACGCTGATCCCGAGGCAGTCTCCGCCGCCGAGGCTCTCGGAACTACTCCGGTGCAGCGATTGATGTGGGTGCGTCTTCCATTGGCGGCGCCGGTAATAATGGCCGGAATACGCACCGCGGCAGTGATCACAGTTGGAGCAGCGACGCTCGCCGCATTCATAGGCGCGGGAGGACTGGGCGAGCCGATCGTCGCGGGTCTGGCTCTAGCGGACACGCGAATGATTCTCTCCGGCGCCCTTCCCGCCGCTGCGCTTGCTTTGGCTGTGGACGGCGTGCTCGGGTTGGTGGAAAGACTTGTCGCTCCGGCTCACCGTCGAAGCCGAATCTGGCGAAGGCGATTACAGGCTCCGGTCTAACTCTGGATCGCCAGCGCTCGACAGGCTGAAACCGCCGAATCGAGGAACTCGCGGACCTGCCATTCCTGCTTGGATGCGCCTTCGAGCCGCGATCCGGTTAGAACCGCTCCCATCCAGTCGCGTGTATGCCATGCCCCACGTCCCCAGAGCGGCCGCGACCGAGCCTGTGCCGCGGACGGATGCGGGTGCATGCTGACGTAGAAGTAGGGCTCGGCGTAGTAGTTATCGCCCGGCTCGAGTCCGACTCCGATCGTACGCTCTGGCGCGACAGAAATGAGTGTCGCGATATCGAAGTGGTGCGGCCAGCATCTGACCTCGCTGGCGTCGTGAATCGAGCGTGCTAGGGAGCCAAGTATCGAGGCCCCATTCGCGAACCACTTCGAGAGCTCTTCGAACTGCGACCTCTCGCTTGCGTCGAAGGCGTCGCCCAAGATGACGGGATGCTCCCGAATCTCGTAGTGTCGCTTCAGCGTGTATCTGGCGGCATCGACGCCGAGGGGTGCGATCTGCTCCCGAATCCATTGTGTGGCTTCGACAATGGTCCGGCCATGCAAGCGATAGCGGGCAATCGGTTGATCCTTTTCCGTGACGATCAGCAGCGTGAGATCTGCCGGTCTGACGCCGAGTCTGAATGGGTTTCGGGCTGGGATCACTCTCGAAGCAAATGTCGAGAGAGTGGGTACCCATTCAAGATTGGTGTGACTGTCGTCGTGCCGACGCTCGAGGAAGGAGATACCGGCGGCGGCGGCGAACTGCGCGGCGTGGTGCAGCTGCAGGCGCGAGTCGGAGAGGTGCGTGCTCTCTTCGGGGCGGACTGCTTGCCAGGCCCTGTTGTTGGAGGATCGAGAGCGCTTTTCCTGCGGTTGAAGTTCCACAAATACATCCAGTCAGAAGCTTCTCCAGCATACGAGCACTTTCGGTCGGCCACAAGATAGAGAAGACACGGGTTCGGACGCCGTACAGTTCCGCTCCCGTTCAGCTTGCGACGTCGTGCCACATATTAATCACAAATGAACTCGCCTCGCGCCTGGCTCATGCCCGGATTTCTGGCAGTCTCGATGACTGCCTGCCCGCGCGCGGCTTTGGAACCCAAGGTCTCTTCCGGAGCTCCGCGCCCATTCGTCATGGGATTCTCCGTGATTCCACCCAAGGCCGATATCAAGATTGCGGTGCGCTCTCTGGAGATTTGGACGCGGCGGGCCGACGCGGCGATAATGCATCTCGATGTTCCGTGGGCGCTTCTCCTCGCCGGGACATCGCCTGAAGAAGCGCTACGTCGCGACGGAATCGATCTCGAGCACTATTACCGCTCGAAGCATCTGATGCTCGTGGTCACTATTGACGTCACCAATGGTCTCGCGCGCGAGAGCGAGTCGCCGGCCCTCGTGGCCGCGCACCGGAGCATCGCGGAGCCCTCGGTGCAGCGACTCTATCGAAACTATGTACGCGCCCTCGTCGACGTGCTGCACCCGGATTACCTGGGCCTTGCCGCCGAGACCAATCTGGTTCGCGCCATTGCGCCCAGACCAGTTTACGATGCGGTAGTGCGGATGACGAACGACGCGGCAGCCGACATTCGCCGTCAGCATTCCCCGAGCGCAATGCCGTTGTATGTGAGCGTTCAGGTAGAGACTGCCTGGGGAAAACTTGGCAGACAGGCCGCTTTCGTCGGCATAGATCAGGACCTGCGCGACTTTCCATTCATGAACCTGATCGGCCTTTCGTCCTATCCATATCTTGGTGGGTTCAAGGACCCCGATCAGATCCCGCTCGACTACTACACTCGGGTAAGGGGATCGAGTTCGCTGCCAGTGATGGTGGTTGAAGGCGGATGGCCGTCGGCGTCGGTGCGTGGAATGTTTTCATCGTCGCCGGAGATGCAGGCGCGGTATATCGCGCGCCAATCAGAATTGCTCGACGCGGCGAAGGCCACCGGTGTATTTCAGCTATCGTTCACGGATCTGGACCTTGGCAGTTTTCCGAAGCCCGTACCCGCAATACTTCTGCTGTTTGCCGCCCTGGGGCTCGTCGATTCCGACCTCAGACCAAAGCAGGCGCTGGCAACCTGGGACAAGGTGTACGCCCGACCGCTCGTGCGTTAAGCCGCATCCGCCATCGGCTGGCTCCGCACCGTTGCGGCGTGAAACCGTCCGTAGGCGAAGTAGATCGTCAGGCCAACTGCGAGCCACACGAAGAGTCTGATCCAGGTGGGCAGCGGCAACCCGGTCATCAGGTAAAGGCAGATCAGCGTTCCGATGATCGGCACCCACGGCATACCGGGAGTCTTGAACGGTCGGGGTGTATCCGGCGCCGTCTTTCTGAGGATGAGCACGCCCGTACAAACGATGGCAAAGGCCAGGAGCGTTCCCATGCTCACGAGCAGGCCGAGTACCGAAATGGGGAAGAGGCCGGACGCGATTGCAACCAGCACGCCCGTGATGATGGTGGTCACATGCGGTGTACGAAAACGCGGATGAAGCTTCGCGAAAAGGGGTGGCAGCAGTCCGTCCCTGCTCATCGAGTAAAAGATTCGCGATTGTGCGAGCATGTTCACCAGAATCACGCTCGACAGGCCGCAGATCGCGCCAATGCTGATGATAGGCGGAAGCCATCTCACCCCCGTCGCCTGCGCGGCGAAGGCGAGTGGGGAGGCGACATTGAGCTTTGCGAACGGAACCAGGCCGGTCATCACCAGTCCAACCGCGATGTAAATCACCGTGCAGATTACGAGCGAGGCGAGAATTCCGATCGGGATGTCTCGACCGGGATTCTTTGCTTCCTGTGACGCGGTGGACACCGCGTCAAATCCGATATAGGCGAAGAAGATGATTCCCGCGCCGCGCAGAATCCCGCTCCAGCCGAACGATCCGAATTGCCCGGTGTTGGGGGGAATGAACGGGTGGAAGTTCGCGCCGTTGGTATATCTCACCCCGACGGCGACGAACAGCGCCAGAACGGCGATCTTCATGATCACGATGATCGTGTTCACACGCGCGGACTCGCGGATTCCGATGACGAGAAGGGCCGTGACGGCCAGGCATACGATGACGGCTGGCAGATTGAAGAGCGCGGTGATTGAAGTTCCATCGGGCAGCAGGACCCGACTCCCGGGAGAATCGGTAAGCTGTCCCGGAATATTGATGCCCATCTCGCGGAGCAACGTGACTGCGTAGGCGGACCAGCCGACCGCGACGGTGGACGAGCTGAGGGAGTACTCGAGGATGAGATCCCACCCGATGATCCAGGCGATGAGCTCTCCCATGGTGGCGTACGCGTACGTGTAGGCGCTTCCGGCAACAGGGATCATGCTCGCCAGCTCGGCGTAGCACAGCCCGGCGAATGCGCAGGCAATTCCGGCCAGTACCATGGAGATGATGAGCGCGGGGCCGGCGTGCTGTGAGGCGACGACCCCGCTCAGTACGAATATTCCGGTTCCGATGACTGCGCCGATGCCGAGGGTAACCAGTGCAAGCGATCCGAGCTCGCGTCGGAGTGTTCCAGAGCCCGCCTCGGCGAGCAGTGACGCCATGTCCTTCCTGACGAAGAGCGACATCGAACCTCCAATTGGACGCAGATTTGTATACAAATTTCAAGCCAGGATAATCCAAACCGGAGGAAGGCGCAAGACGGGTCGGTAGAGCGGCCAGTGAGCGTTATATTGGCGCATAATGCCGAGACGACCTGTCCAGAGACCGAAAGTCCAGTCAGCGGGCCGACGCGGAGCCGGTGCGTCCGAGCGCGCGAACCGGCTCTACGACTCGTTGCGCGGAATGATCGTCCGGGGACAGCTGGCTCCCGGGGCGCGGATCGTGGAGACGGAAGTCGCCGAACGTTTCGGCGTGAGCAGAACCCCGGTTCGCGCCGCGTTTCAACGCCTCGAGCGAGAGGGCTACGTTACCGCTTCGACCACGCATCAGGCTCGGATGACAGTGGCCCCGCTCACCAAGGAAGACGTTCAGGAGCTGCTGGAGATCGTCGCCGAGCTGGAAGGACTCGCCGCACGGAGTGCCGCGCGACTCACGGACGCGCAAAGAGAACGCCTGGCGGAGGATCTCGACGGATTGAACTCGGAATTCCGGCGGGCGGCATCTGCCCGTGGCGCGCAGCCGGGAAAGCTCTATGAGCTGGACGAAAAATTCCACCGGCGCTACGTGGAAGCAGGCGCGGGCGCGCGCCTACGCGCCTTGCACGAAGCCGTGAAGCCCCAGGCGGAACGCTACATCAGGATGTACATCGCGCTCCTGCTCGACACAGTTCCAACGGCGGGCACGGAGCACGACGCGATCGTGGATGCCATCCGTACCGGCAACGCGACCGCGGCTCAGCGCGCGGTTCAGACCAACTGGCGGCACGCGGCCGACCGTCTGGTTCGTGCAATCGATGTAATGGGGGAGCAGGGGAACTGGTAAGTGGCAATTCGGCACGGCGAGCTTTGACTACAACCAGTTACCAGTTGCCGGTTCCGTCTTGCGGAAATTCCCTGCCGGTGCAGGATAGAGTACACGAGGGTTGCCTACAAATCCGACACCCGACCAGCCAGAGGTAAGACCACGATGGCCACACGGAAGACTCCCCGAAGAACCAAGAAGGCCGACAGCAGGAAGAGTGGAATCGCAAAGAAGATCATCGCTGTGGTCGGTGCCACGGGCGCTCAGGGGGGCGGACTTGTCCGCGCGATCCTCGATGACAAGAATGGTCCATTCACCGCTCGCGCGATCACCCGCAATGCGGACTCCGACAAGGCGAAGGCGCTGGCGGACGCGGGAGCCGAAGTTGTCACGGCGGACCTCGACGATGTGAAGAGCCTCAGGAAAGCGTTCGAGGGTGCGCACGGTGCTTACTGCGTCACCAACTTCTGGGAGCATTTCAAACCGGAAAAGGAGATCTCTCAGGCCCGCAACATGGCGCAGGCAGCGAAAGATGCCGGCGTCAAACACGTCATCTGGTCGACGCTCGAGGACACGCGCGAATCAATTCCGCTCCATGACGACCGGATGCCAACGCTGATGGGTAAGTACAAGGTTCCGCACTTCGATGGGAAAGGCGAGGCCAACGCGGCTTTCACAGAGCTGGGTGTCCCGACCACGTTTCTGTTGACGTCGTTCTACTGGGAAAACTTCATCTACTTCGGGATGGGACCGAAAAAAGGTGCGGACGGCAAGCTCGCCATAACGCTGCCTATGGGAGGTAGAAAGCTCGCTGGCATTGCGGCAGAAGATATCGGAAAGACTGCCTACGCGATTTTCGAGGACGGTGACGAGATGATCGGTAAGACGGTCGGTATCGCTGGGGGCCACCTGACCGGCGAGCAGATGGCGAAATCGCTGTCAAAAGCGCTGGGTCAGACTGTGACCTACAACGCCGTGTCGCCGGCTGCCTATCGGGCGTTCGGGTTTCCTGGAGCCGATGACCTGGGCAACATGTTTCAGTTCAACAGCGAATTCGAGCAGGACTGCTGTGACGCGAGGAATATCAGTGAGACGAAGAGTCTGAATCCAGAGCTCCAGACGTTCGACCGCTGGCTCGGCGAAAACAAGTCGCGAATTCCGCTCGGATAGCGAGCGCCTCGCAGAGAACTAGGGCAGTCGCTCGGGGGATTTGGTCTGTTTCCTCTCGAGCGGCTGCATTGCTCCCGCACCAATCGCCCGTGCTCCCTCGCCTTCGGTAAAGAGACGGGTGAGAAAGCGCTGACCTTCCCCGATCCTTTCGACTTCCACCGCGGTTGCTTCCACCGCCTGCTCCATTCTGGATAGCCGGTCGGCAAGGTCTCTCGGAAATGAAGTCACCACCGCGGCGCTTCTTCGCCAGATCCGCCGTGCGAGCGCGATGGACAGCGGCAGGAAGACAATGAACATGAAGATTCCGCCGAGCACGTATGCTTCCTCGGGCGGGCCCTGAATGATTGCCGTCGGTCGCTCGATCACGGCACCAGGTATGGACGCGGCCTGCGCAATTTGAGCCGCATTGCCAGCCAGCATCTGGTCCACCGCCGATGTTCGCGCGTCGATTTCCTTTAGCCTTGCTTCGAGCGGCGCTCGATCGGCGGAACCTGCGCCCATATCCTCGAGCTGACTGGTGATCTCTCGTCTCGTGTTCTGCAGCTCGTCGAGCTGATTGTTCAGCTCGTTGCGCTGGGCCTTAAACCCTTCGTAGATAGCCGACGCGCTCGGCGCCGACCTTGCGGCGCCTGCTACTACGGGCGCGGTTCCGGGAGCAGGAGTGGACTTTTTTGGCTGAAGCAAGGTGTCCTCGGAGCGGACGGATAAACGGCCAGCCCGGTAGCCCGGGGTGTCGGGTTAATCTACGAATCCTGGGGAGCAATTTCTTCATCAGATCGCGAGGCCAAAGGGTACTACACCGCGATGGCCGCCAGCTGCCGTGCCCTCGATCGCCGCCATTCGATGAGCCCGGCGCTGGCGAGCGCGAGGAGAATCGCGTAGAGCCCAGCCGAAAGGACAAGGTGCTTTTTCCAAAACAGAAATACGTAGCCGACGTTGACCGCGATCCAGAGCCACCAGTTCTCGAGAACTTTCCGGGCGAGCAGCCAGTTGGCGACTAGGCTTGTCGTCGAGAGAGTGGCATCCGCGTAAGGCGCCGCGGCGTTAGTCCAGCGGGCGAGAGCGGACCCGACGACTAGGGAAACGACCGCTGTTACTGCGAGCCAAGCGGCGCGGCTTGGCCAGCCGAGGACTACGATCGGTGCTTCGCCCTGGCCACGCACTCCTCCGTGGGCCCAGTACCACCACCCATAGACGTTCTGCACCACGTAAATCGGCTGGAGTGTCGCATCCGCGTAGAGACGCGCACGAATGAAAACGACCAGATACGCGAGGATCCCCACAATCGCGACCGGCCAGCAGCTGATTTTCTCCTTGATCGTGAGGACAATGCCGACAAGGGTCATCACGACGGCGACGGATTCAATGGGATCCATGAGACGCCGAATGTAGCCGAATTCGTGCTTTGCACTATATCCTTCCCTGCGACACGGACTCCTCGGACATAAAAAGCGCGTTGGCCTGATCGATCGACTCTCGCCCGGGAAAGCAATGAGACCACTCCCCTTCGTCTGGCCGTATGCCCTGGTTTTCTGGACGATCTACGTTTGGGCGTTTCTCCCTGAATGGAGGGTTGTCCAGGGTGGCCGCGAGGGAGTGAAGGATGCAGACTCGAAGGACAGCGGCTCTCTCAAAGTGATACTTGCCGGGATGTGGCTGGCGCTTCTCATCGCGTATCCGCTCGCCTTTGTCAAAGCGTGGGCCTTTCCGCAGCGCTCGCAGCTACTGCTCTTTGTAGTCGGCGTGCTGCTGATCGTCGTCGGCAGCTTGCTCAGGCGCTACTGCTTCCGCACCCTCGGCGAACATTTCACCGGAGACGTGAAAGCCAGACCGGACCAACCCGTCATCACCTCCGGACCGTATCGCTGGGTGAGACATCCCTCCTATACCGCCGGGATGATGATGTTCATCGGAATCGGGTTGGCCCTTGGAAGCTGGTTCAGCTTCGCCCTTCTCACGACTGCGACGATCGCTACCTATGCCTACCGGGTCGCTGTGGAAGAGCGGGTACTCCTCGAAACAATTGGCGAGCCGTACGGCAGATACATGAAGGAACGGAAGCGCTTCATACCGTACATCGTGTAGCGAATCAGGAAATGGCTCGGGGATCCTGGACCCATCGCACCAGCTGATCCTCGACGCCCATCGTGAGCCGCCTGTATTCCTCTTTCATGAGTGGCGACGAAACAAGAAAATCCGCCGTCGCGCGAAAAGATCGTGGTGCAGAAGAAGGTCGTGTCACCGTATGGCCCACGTTTAGTAACGTCTTCGCGGCCAGGCACTTGCACCCTGCCACGAGTTGTTGCAATTCCTGACTGGATCATACGGAGGCATACGGATGAGATATTCTTGGACTGCTTTGTTGGGATTGACGGTTTGTGCGGCGTCCCTGGAGGCGCAAGCTGTTCGCGGCGCTCCACCTCCCAGTACTACGCCAGCGCCGCGGAAGACAGTTCACCCCGCCAGGACCCATCCCGCGGCAGCCCGCTCGAAACCGAATTCCTCCCTTCCACCTATAAAGCTCGAGGACGAGTGGACAACCGCGCTCATCAAACGCGATGCGCAGACGTTCGATCGGTTGCTCGCCACGAACTTCGTGTACACAGAAGACGCATCGGTGATGAGTCGTGGCGACGTGATCAAAGGCGTTACCGGGTCGGACAAGGTCGAGTGGGCGCGGAATGAAGGAATGAAGCTCCACGACTTCGGCAACGTGCACGTGATTACCGGCGTACTGCATGTAAAAGGGAGGGGTACGAAGGGTGCATTCGATCGCCGGTACCAGTTCACCGACACTTGGCAGCGGCGGAATGGACGATGGCAGATAATCGCTGCGCAGGATTACCTGATCCCCGGATAGGGCAGTGAACTGCGAGGAGTGACTAGATGATCCAGGCCGTCCAACGAGCTTCTGCTGTTTTCATCCTGGCATTGGTTGCCTGCAGGGTGGAGAGCAAGCCTCCCGTGAGCGACACGACCGGGGCCAGTGAACCGAAGGTGACATCCACCGCAGCCATTGGCGGGGGCTCAGTTGCAGGGACGCGGATCGCTGTACCGCACGCTGGCCCTCCGGGCGAATGGCAAATGCCAGCGGGTGATTATGCCAGCTCGCGCTACAGTGAGCTGGCCTCCATCACTCCGCAGAACGTCGCGAATCTCCACGTGGCCTGGGCCTTCTCCACCGGCGTGCTGCGCGGACACGAAGGCCAGCCGCTTGTGGTCGGAAACACGATGTACGTGGTGACGCCATACCCGAATGTGTCTTACGCAATCGATCTCGCGCAGGCAGGCCAACCGCTCAAGTGGAAGTTCCGGCCGGAAAACGCCCAGCAGGCGATCGGCAGAGCGTGCTGTGATGTCGTCAATCGTGGCGCGACGTACGCTGATGGAAAAATCTTCTACAATCTCCTGGACGGACACACCGTTGCTGTCGACGTCGCGACGGGGACGCAGGTGTGGCGCGCCAAGATGGGTGATCTTTCCCGGGGTGAAACGATCACCATGGCACCGATAGTGGTGAAGGGCAAAGTGATCGTCGGCTCGAGCGGTGGAGAAATGGGAGTGCGCGGATGGATCGCCGCCCTCGATGCGGCGACAGGAAAGGAAGTCTGGCGCGCCTACAACATCGGCCCCGACAAGGACGTGAAAGTCGGCCCGAGGTTCAAGCCGTTCTACGCTCACGACAGCGGGGCGAATCTCGGCGTATCATCGTGGCCGGGCGATACGTGGAAGACTGGTGGTGGCGCTGTGTGGGGATGGCTCTCCTACGATCCGGCGCTCAACCTCATTTATCACGGAACCAGCAACCCCGGCCCGTGGAATGAGAACCAGCGCACCGGCGACAACAAATGGACGGCGGCGATCCTGGCGCGGGACGCGGACACCGGTGAAATAGTGTGGGCGTTCCAGGTGACCCCGCACGACATGTGGGACTACGACGCTGTCAACGAGAACATCCTGGTCGATCTCCCCATCAAGGGTCAGACGCGGAAAGCACTCGTGCATTTCGATCGCAACGGATTCGCCTACACGATTGACCGCGCGACCGGCGAGGTGATTCTGGCGGAACCCTTCGTGCCGATGAACTGGTCAACGGGAATCGATATGGCGACGGGTAGACCGAAAGTCGTCGAGACCAAGAAGACCGCGCAGGACAAGAACGTGAAGGACATCTGCCCAAGTCTCGAGGGCGGGAAGAATCAACAGCCGGCAGCGTTCTCTCCACAGACGGGCCTCTTCTACGTGCCGACCAACAATCTGTGCATGGATTTCCAGGCGCGGGCAGTGACGTACATCGCGGGAACTCCGTTCATCGGCGGCAACGCACCGGAAAAAGGAGGGCCAGGCGGTTATCGCGGAGAATTCATCGCCTGGGATGCGACCACCGGGAAGAAGATTTGGGGGATCAAGGAACCGTATCCGGTATGGGGAGGGGCTCTCGCCACCGCCGGCGGTGTCGTGTTCTATGGAACGCTCGACGGGTGGTTCAAGGCGGTGGACGCGCGCAGCGGTAAGGTGTTGTGGCAATTCAAGGTCGGCTCCGGAGTGGTTGGAAATCCAGTGGCGTACACGGGCCCGGATGGAAAGCAGTACGTCGCGATCTACGCTGGAATAGGCGGCGACATGGGACTTCTCATTGCTGGCGACGTAGCGGCGAATCTGCCTTACGATGTGCGCGAGCGCGGAACCACCTTGCCGGACATCGCCCGCTGGACGAGCTGGGGCGGCGAGCTTTTCGTGTTCTCGCTATGAAAATCGAGAGCAATCGCATGGGGATTTCGCGCGGACGCGCCCTGACGGGTCTTTGCGCGATTGTCGTGATCTCCGCGTGCACCCAAAGCGGCGGCACTCGTAGCGACACCGCCAAAGTTTCCTCGACTTCACCCGAGGAGCCCGCTGTCAGCCAGATGTACGTCGCTGGAGACAGCCTGCGACTCATGGCGCACGACGAGATACTACCCGTCGGATTTCCCGCGTCAGCAAAACCGCTGCAGATAAACAATCCGTATGAGGGCGACAAGGCCGCCATCAGCACGGGAGGAAAACTGTTCGTCGCTTACAACTGCCTGGACTGTCACGGAGCGGACGGGTCCGGCGCGATGGGTCCCTCTTTTCAGGACGGGCGCTGGCATTTCGGCGGAGCGCCCGGAGAGGTTTTCGAATCGATCTATCAAGGAAGACCTGACGGGATGCCGGCCTGGGGTGGACGAATCACCAACGATCAGATCTGGATGTTGACCGCATACGTCCGTTCATTGTCATCGAAGGATCTGAGCACCGAGAATTTCACCGGCAAGACGATAGAGCGCACCGGGCACTGAGGTGCGTACGGCGTGTCGTTGGCTGCCGGCCGGCCTTGCAATTCTTTCCGCCTGCGCCACGATGGGCCGGTAGAAGGTCCGGCTGCCGAGATTACGGATTACTTCGCTGGGGTTGGTGTCTCTCGACGCTGGTAGGTCAGCTGTGTTGCGCTGATCCTCGGGGAATCGCACGGTTCCGATTCATGGCGACGGCGGGGCAGGCGGCACGCCACCAAAAGCGTTGACGATCGCCAGGCCCATATTTGCGATCGTTAGCTGCGGCTCGTTGTCCAGGATCCAGCGCTGATCCTTGTTCTCATTCGTCATCACGCAGGCAACGACGCGGTTTTTCAAGTACCAGAGCGTGCACTCGGTTCGCACAGCGTCGGTCTCGCCGTCCTTGTGAGCTGCCCGGGCGCCAACGAGGTACCGCTGAAGCATGAAATCCGTCGTGTTGTGCTCGAGAATGTCGAGCATCGTCGAATCCGCGGCCGGATTCACGGCCTTGCCCTGGGCCATCAACTCGAAAAGGTGGGCCATCTCGTTCGGAGTGGTTACACCCAGTCCGTACTTGACCGAGCTGTCCATCGCCACGCTCGAGTTGCGAAGAAAGCTCTTCGAATGGACCCGTGTGTGGTGCAAGCCTAACGAGTCCATCTTGGCCCAGACGCGCCGAATGATGATGCGATCGAGAAGGAGGTTGGTGGCCGTGTTGTCGCTGATGGTCGACATCAGCCATGCGGCGTCGTGGACGGTTAGGATCGTGCCGTTGTGCAGAAACTGTATGATCCCCGAACCCGGAACCTGATCGATCCTGAGAACAGTGAGTGGATCGTCGAGGGATAGCTGTCCTTTGGCGACGAGATCGTAGACTGTCACCAGGATCGCAATCTTGATCAGGCTCGCGGTAGGAAAAGTCTCATCCCCACGCCTGCTGATTCGGGCGCCCGTCTCGAGGTCGATGACGCTATAACCAACCACGCCATGGTGCCCGTCGGCGATCGAGTCGAGCGTCCGGCGCAGCGCGGCGGTGTCCGCGTGCACGGCGGCCAATCGACCCGAATGCAAATGGCCCGCTCTCGACGCGGCGCACGCGACCACGCCGGCGAGCAGAATCGCGGCATAACTGGCAGCCGAGCTCAAAGCTCTAGACCGCGTGTACGTTGTCATACGTTAGGTCGGGGAGGCACGATATTGGCAATTAGTGGCAATCGAGCAGGTAATATAGGATTGAATCAGCACTCCACATAAGCCGGACTACCCAGTCCTGGCCGGAATCCAATGCCCTACGATCTGACCAAGTTCGGTCTTGGCGACATGCTCAGGTGCAGTCCGCGTCTGCGCGACGCGGCGACTGGCGCGCCCACGTTTGAATTGGCCGCGCAGCGTACTTGTCGGTTCCTGTACGACGAGCTGCAGGGGGCGGATGGCGAACGGCAGTGTGGTCTCGTCCGTTGCTACAAAACGGTTGGGTTCGGATCCCTGGATCCCGAGCTGCAGAACTTTGTGCGCACGGTGATGGGCTTCCAGCAGCCGGGGGCGGCAATGAAATGCCTGACTCTCATGGCGACCGTCGGCCAGACCGCTGCCTGGAATTCCCGACACAACTCTCGCGGACACCGGGCGATACCGCTTCCCAGCCCCGAGATCGTCGAGAAGGCGCCGATGATCGCTCAATTGATCAGGGAATTCGGCCTCGAGATCAGTAGCGTGATCCAACCCACTCCCGATGTCGTGCGCGAGCTCGCAGGCAAACGGCACGGTGTCTTTCACGTCGAGAATGCGCTGGGCAGTCCCTTCATCCCGGCGCAGGAGGGATTCGTCGTGCGGTACGGGATTCGATCAGTGCTGGGATTTGGGGGCTTGCTGATCAATGGTGATCTATTCGCCGTGATATTGTTCACCAACGTACAGGTACCCTCGACGAGCGCGGACCGATTCAGGACATTGGCGCTGGACGCAAAAAGCGGGTTATCACGATACAACGATGCGAACATGTTTACTCAAGTCCGCTCGCCGACACCTGACGCCGTTCGAACGCCCTGAGAAAGCAACGTGCTGTGTACACTTTTTGCCCTGATGCCCGGCAAACTGCCAACACCGCCGCGATGACGAAGCGGTTTTTTTTCTTGATCTTTTGGAGGGACGGACGATGTTGGGATCACGGTTGAAGGTGGCAACTCTGGCGGCAACTCTGGCGGCAACTCTGGCTGTGGCCGTGGCGGCGTGCGGTAAGAAGGATCGTAGTGCAGCGGATACGACCGTCGCATCGAGCACCACAACTACCGACAGCTTGGGAATGGCAGCCGGCTCGGCGAACGCCGGCGGCGGCTGGAGCGACGCCAATATCCTCGCGCTTCTCGACGAAGCCAACGTCGCGGACAGCTCGGAAGGAGCGATCGCAGCTACCAAAGGAACGTCCGCTGCCGTGCGCAACTTCGGAAAGCAGATGGTCAGCGACCACCACAAAATGCGGGTACAAGGCGAGGCGCTGGCGAAAAAGCTGAATCTCACACCCACTCCCCCTGCGGGCGACAACTCCACAGCCGATGCGCAGAAGGAAGTGGACAACCTGAACTCGACGGCTAAGGGAAAGGACTTCGACAAGGCCTACATCGACGGACAGGTGGACGATCACAAGAAGGTGCTGGACCTCGCAGTAAAAGCGATGAGTCAGGCACAGAGCACCGAGCTCAAGAATCTCATTCAAAAAGCGACTCCGACCGTTCAGAGCCATCTCGACAAGGCTGAATCGATCCAGAAAACCTTGAAATAGGTTGTCGCTCAAAGGCGTATTCTTCGACGTAGGCAGCACGCTCGTAGACAGCAAGCGAAGGAACAGAACATACCATCCGCCGGTCGTCGACGATGGAGCTTGCCTTTGCCGCGCTGGTGCTGATCGCTACTTCGGTGCTGGTGACGTTACCGTCGCCGCGGTAGGCGTCAATACCATATAAATATTGACGTCGCAGATGCAGCGTTGATTGTCATCGTCTAGAATTGGCGATTCGACTTCCCGTGGATGAAATTATCCCGGTCTCTTCACTCCCATTACTGATGCCTCGCCCCTCCTCGCGCTTTTCTCTCGCGATCATCATGCTCGCGTCCATCCCAGCCACTGCGTTCACGCAGGCGGCGCCAAATGCCAAGACTACTCCGGTTGCCTTCGATGCGGACTCCGCTCGGCTCGCAGAATTGCCGTGGCGGTCGATCGGGCCGGCAGTCACCAGCGGACGCGTCGTCGATTTCGCGGTCCCCGAAGGCCCGAGGTCCCAGGTTGGCGCGAGACTGGGCGAGCTCTTCTACGTCGCATCCGCGTCGGGCGGGGTGTGGAAGACCACGAATGGCGGGACGACCTGGGAGCCGATCTTCGATCATCAGCCCTCAGCGTCCATCGGAGACATAGCGGTTGCGCCCGGAAATCCAGACATCGTCTGGGTCGGTACCGGCGAAGCGAACAACCAACGCAGCTCGTCGTGGGGTGATGGCGTGTACAAGTCGGAGAATGGCGGAAAAACCTGGACCAACATGGGCCTGAAGAAGTCCGAGCACATAGGTCGCGTAATCGTTCATCCGACCAACCCGGAAGTCGTATTCGTGGCGGCACCGGGTCCGCTGTGGGGAGCCGGCGGCGACCGTGGATTATTCAGGACGACCGATGGCGGCCGCACCTGGAAAAACGTCAAGAACATCGATGCGCATACCGGTTTCACCGATGTCATCTTCGATCCGTCGAATCCGAATGTGATCTACGCCGCGTCATTCCAGCGTGAGCGTCGCCCGTATACCTATGTGGGTGGTGGTCCGGGCAGCGGACTTTGGAAAAGCATCGATGGCGGTGACACGTGGACGAGACTCACCGAGGGATTGCCGAAGGTCGACGTGGGAAGAATCGGTCTGGACGTGAGCAAATCGAGTCCGAACATTGTCTACGCCACGATCGAGACAAAGGTGACGGGGACGGGCGCTGCGACGGGAAACACCGAGGCCAGCGTCTATCGCTCCGATGATTACGGAGCAAGCTGGCAGAAGATGGGGACGGGATCCTCCTATCCATGGTATATGGGGCAGATACGAGTCGATCCCACCAATCCGGATCGGGTTTATTTCATGGGCGTCTCGCTACAGGTCTCGACTGACGGCGGCCGCACATTCCGGAACACGGCGGTAGCCTCGCACTCGGATCATCACGCGATGTGGATCGACCCCAACGATCCGGATCATCTCATCATCGGGTGCGACGGCGGGGTCTACATCAGCCACGATCGAGGCCGCACCGTCGATTTCGTTCCGAACCTTCCCATCTCCCAGTACTACGCGATCGCCACCGACATGCGTCAGCCGTTCTACTACGTCTATGGCGGGTTGCAGGACAACAGCAGCTGGGGCGGACCGAGTCAGACTCGAAACCGTCAGGGCATCACCAACGCCGACTGGATTCGCACGACGGGTGGCGACGGATTCTACGCGCAGATCGATCCGGCCGATCCGAACATCGTTTATGGCGAATCGCAGGGCGGCGATATCGTGCGCTACGATGTCAGGACCGGTGAGCAGAAAACCATCAAGCCACTTCCGGAGTTTGGCGGCAAGCCGTATCGGTGGAACTGGAGCTCGCCGATGCTCATTTCGCCATACGACCACAACACGATCTACTTTGGCGCGAACTATCTCTTCAAGAGCATCAATCGCGGAGATGCGTGGACGCGACTCGGGTCCGACTTCTCGCGTCAGCTCAAGCGCGACAGTCTTCCCGTGATGGGCAAGGTGTGGCCGCGCGATGCAGTCGCCCGCCATCAGGGAACGGCAGACTACGGAAACATCAGCACGATCGACGAGTCACCCACGCGTCAGGGACTCCTGTACGTCGGCACGGACGACGGAGTGATTTCCGTCTCGCGCGATGGCGGTGCCACCTGGAACAGGATCACGAAGTTCCCCGGCGTTCCCGACCAGACGTACGTGAGCCGAGTCGTCGCATCACGCTTCAACGAAGGAACCGTGTACGCGACACTCGACAATCATCGCAACAATGACTTCAAGCCGTACGTTCTGAAGAGCACCGACTACGGCGCGCATTGGAATTCGATCACTGGAAATCTTCCGACGAACGGATCCGTGCAGGTGATACGCGAGGACCTGGTCGAGCCGAGTCTTCTCTTCGTAGGCACCGAGTTCGGCGCATTCTACTCGGCGCAGCCCAATGCGTGGACGCAGCTCAAGTACAACCTTCCGACGGTCGCGGTTCACGACATCGTGGTTCATCCGCGCGAGCGGGATCTCGTCATTGGAACTCACGGTCGCGGGATATACATCATCGACGACATCACACCTCTCGAGAAGCTGGCGGAAGCGAATCGAATCGGCACCTATTTATTTCCCGTGAAGGCGGCGACGGAGTACAATCCCAACAGCTCGGTTCCCGGGGGCGTCCGCGGCGCAGGCGCACTTGGTGACCGCGAGTACGCGGCACCCAACCCGGCCTTCGGCGCCATCATCACTTATTTCCTGCGCGACTCTCTTTCCAAGGGTGGAGACGTCATGCTCGGCATCTACGACGCAACCGGGAAGCGCGTTCGCGAGCTGACCGCCAGCAAAAAACGCGGAATGCATCGAGTGACCTGGGATTTGCGGAACGCTCCACCGTACACTGTGCGGCGCCCGGCGAATCAGGCGGGGGAGTCTCAGTTCCGGTCGAGAGATCCGTCAGGGCCCTTCGTACTTCCGGGCAGATATACCGCGCGACTGAGCGTTAAAAGCGGAGGATCGGGCGCGCCCAACGTGAGCGAAACCCCAATCGAAGTCCGGTCTGATCCCCTCGTGCCGATGAACGAAGGAGACTATCGCGGTTTGTACGACATGCGCGTCAGCACTGGACGGTTGCAGGCGACAGTGCAGGCCGCGGTGCGCACAGCGGAACAGCTCAAGGATCAGATCACTGACGTGAAGACGGCGCTCAAGAGCAATACCGCGCCGGACACTGTTTCGAAGCAAGCCGATGCAGTGGAGAAGGAGCTGAACGACATTTTAAAGAAGCTGCGCGGTGATCCCGAGGCGGAGGCCACCAGCGACGATAAACGAGTGGAAGATCCTTCGATTCAGGATCGCGTGAACAACGTTGCCGAAGAGATCGGTAATGTCACGTCGCAGCCGACAGAGCTCCAGCGCTCAACGTTGACGATCGCAGCGTCCGATCTTCAGCGGGAGGTCGGAAGGATCAACATTCTGTTGCAGCAGCGGATTCCCGCGCTCAACGCGGGTCTCGATGCGGCCAGGATACCATGGACGATCGGGCGGCCGGTCGAGCTGATGAAATAGGAGCTAGGTGAAAGATCACGACAACTCCACAGATCGCTGCATCGCTCGCATTGGCGCGCCACCACCGGGCATGGGGTATGCCTCGTCAGATGGTATCCCTCGGAGCCGACCGAGAGATTCCACGTGGTCGAGCGGGAGTGACGAATGAAGAAGAGAAATTCGAACGACGATCAAAAGCCAACAGACGGCGGATCTGACGACTTTCCGGAAGCCCATCCTGGCTGGAAATCGAAATGGGTCGAGAGTACTTCGCCCGCCGCCGATGACCCGATCAGTCCCGAGGAGATGCAGGGCCACAACCTGCTCGGCAACGCCAGCCTGAGGGGTGGAGCGATCGCCGGCGTCAGCGATCCGGTTTACGACGGGCACGGCGCTCCGGGGGAGCGTCCAGACGACGTCCGGTACGACGGGCCTCGGACGAACCCGCCCGAATCGGACGAAGTTCCCGGTGACGGGGGCGAGGAGACCGCTGACGGCTGAGCTTGGACGAAGTCCGGCCGGACATAGTTCTGACACATCCTTACGAAGGAGGCCACTCCGATCACGATGCCACCGCGTTCGCGGTGCATCTCGCGTGCGGTATCCTTCGCCGCGACAACGCTCCGGCGCCTCTGGTCCTCGAGCTGACTTCGTATCACAACCACAGCGGCGCGCGGCGGGTGTTCAGCTTCCTTCCGTTCCTCGGCGCGGAAGAGCGTACGATTCAGTTGACGGACGCGGAAGCTCCACACGCGGGACAGCTCGATTACGAGCGGTTCTGCACCATCATCACCGGGGCTCAATGGAGATTGAACACGCGCAAGGCGCTCGACGCGCTGCGCACTCGCCATCACCGGTTTGTCCAGGCGCCCGGAGTCGTCGCCGCGATGCAGCGCAACATCGGATAAGGTTTGCAAGCTCGACGACACTCCAATAGTATCCGGGGGTGTCTCTCCTCTATTCGTATCTCCGCAAATACCGCTCGCTGATTCTTCTGGCGCTGGTTCTGGCGGCAACGAACCAGGTTTTCTCGCTCCTGGATCCGCTCATCTTTCGTCACGTCATCGACGACTACGCGACCCGCTTCCGCGAATACCAGACGTCGCAATTCATCACCGGCGCCGGCAAGCTGCTGCTAATGGCGATGGGGGTGGCGTTCGTCTCGCGGGTCGCCAAGAATTTCCAGGATTATTTCGTCAACGTCATCGTTCAGCGCGTAGGCGCCGAGATGTACTCGGATGGAATCCGGCACTCACTGGAGCTGCCGTATTCGGTATTCGAGGATCAGCGCAGTGGCGAGACTCTGGGCAAGCTCCAGAAAGTGCGCTCGGACGTCGAGAAATTCATCTCGTTGTCGATCAACCTGATTTTCACTACGCTCGTGGGCGTTCTGTTCGTGATCGTCTACGCCTGGCACGTCTACTGGCTGCTGGTTCCCGCATTTCTCTCCACCGTGCCGCTGCTCGGAGTCCTGAGCTGGTCGCTGAGCGGCCGCATCAAGTCGATGCAGAAGATCATCGTCGCGGAAACGATGGCTCTTGCTGGCTCGACGACCGAGTCGCTCCGCAACATCGAGCTGGTGAAGAGTCTGGGACTCGCCGATCAGGAAGTCGTGCGGCTCAACACGACTACCCAGAAGATCCTGAATCTCGAGCTCAAGAAGGTGAAGTACATCCGCAGCTTGAGCTTCATACAGGGAACGACGGTCAATCTGCTGCGCACCGCGATTCTCTTCATGATGCTCTACCTGATTTTCACGCAGAAGATCACGGTCGGCCAGTTCTTCTCGCTCCTCTTCTACTCGTTTTTCATCTTTGGTCCCATGCAGGAGCTCGGCAACATCATCAACGTGTTTCGGGAGATGGAAGTCTCGCTGATCAACTTCCGGAAGATTCTCGAGACGCCGAAGGATCCCCGACCGTCAGCTCCGGTTCCACTGGCCGAGATCGAGGACCTCGAGTTCGAGGACGTCGGGTTCATGCACCAGACCGCGACGACGCCGGCTCTCACTGACATCTCGTTTGCGGTGAAGCGTGGGGAGACGATCGCGTTCGTCGGGCCATCGGGAGCAGGAAAGACGACGCTGGTGAAGCTGCTCGTCGGTCTCTATCCCCCGAAAGCAGGACGCATTCTGTACAACGGATTGCCCAGCGACTCCGTCGATCTCGACCGCCTGCGGGAGCGGATAGGACTGGTGACGCAGGACGCTCAGCTCTTCTCGGGCACTATCCGGGAGAATCTCAAGTTCGTCAACCCGCACGCAACCGACGCCGAGTGCTTCGACGTCCTGCACAAGGCTGCCGCCCACTCCCTTCTCGCGCGAGCTGACAAGGGTCTGGACACCGTGATCGGTGAAGGCGGAGTCAAAGTCTCCGGGGGCGAAAAGCAGCGCCTCTCGATCGCGCGTGCGCTGCTCCGCAAGCCGCACCTGCTCGTATTCGACGAAGCGACCTCGTCTCTCGACTCGCTGACCGAAGAAGAGATCAGTCGCACGATGCGCGACGTCGCAAATTCGCGCGAGGTGATCACGATACTCATCGCCCACCGTCTCTCGACGGTGATGCATGCTGACCGGATATACGTGCTCGAGCGGGGCAAGGTCGTCGAGGCCGGCCAGCACGCGGATCTGTTGGGGACAACCGGACTCTACTACGCGATGTGGCGCCAGCAAGTCGGCGAGCGGAGACCCGCGCCGCAGCTTCCGTCTGCTAAACCCCAATTGGCGCCGGTATAAGAAGGGCGATACGGGTAGGATCACAGGAGCACCTGGCCTTTCTCCGAAGCATCCGTGTTACCCTTCGTCCTGGATGCCTGGTAGTTCTCTCCCCAACTCCGTGGTGCTATGCCTGACGATACCGGTAAACTGAAGCAGGGAAACTTCATGCAGGCGCTCGATTCGATCCGCGCTGAGGCGGAGCGGCTGATGGCGCGGCGCGACCTGCCGCCGGAAGTGAAAGCCGGGCTCGATCGCATCGTCGGTTTCACGCGCTCCAAGTTCGACCTGGGCGGCGACATCGAGTAGGTGTTTCGGGCATTTTCCTCGCAGCCCTGCCTAAACAGCGCTAACTCTTCGACTTTGCGCACCGGGTTTCCAACCCTGAGGCTGTGAGTGGCATCTTAGTGTCGCCTGAGATGAAGACGAGCGCGGTGGTATCTGACAAAACGATCGGGAGTTACCCGTCAACGAATGCCGAAGGCAACGCTGCCGACCTGGAGCGGGTTCGGCGCGCGCAGGCTGGCGATGTCAATGCATTCGAGCTCCTCTATCGCGAGCATTCACCGCGGATCTACGCGTTCTGTCTCCGCCTCAAGGCTGGTGACAAGTCCGACGCCACGGAACTGCTGCAGGATGTGTTCATAAAGGCGTGGCGCAGGCTCGATACGTTCCGCGGCGATTGCGCGCTCGTTTCATGGCTGCACCGACTTGCAATCAACACGATGCTCGAGAACGCGAGAAGCGACCAGCGGCGCACAGCACGGGTGCTGCCGATGGAAGACACTTCGCGCCTCGCCGGTACGGCAAGGTCGAGCGGGATCGAATCGAGGATGGACATGGAAAGCGCAATCGCTTCGCTGCCCAAAGGAGCCCGGCTTGCTTTCGTGCTGCACGATGTAGAGGGCTATCAACATCAGGAAATCGCCGAGCAGTTGAGCGTCACGGTTGGAACTGTAAAGGCGCAGCTGCATCGCGCTCGCAGACTATTGAGAGAGAGACTGGAGTCTTGAGATGACACACGAAGTCATTAAGCATCTTCTGGAAGACTACGTCAGCGGCGATCTGACCGAAGAGGCGCGTCCGCCAGTAGAGGAGCACATCGCTGGCTGTGCATTATGCTCCGCCGAAGTAGACAGCCTGAAGCGAATCCTGGCTCGCGCCGGAGAGCTCCCGAAATCCATCGATCCGCCAGCCGATACCTGGTCGAACATTCGGTCGGCCATCTCGCGCGACGAGTCCGCGATGAGAGCGGGCAGCTCGTCCAGGGGATTCCAGATCTGGCAGCATCGATACGTTCTCGCCGCCGTCGTTCTGATCGCGGTCCTGTCATCTGCCGGGACCACCTTGTACATGAACAGCCGTTACCGCGCGACGAACACCAGCGCGGCTCCAAACAATCCTCCAGCCGAGGCGATGCCTGCTACTCTCGCCGCGTTCACGATTGAAGAGAACAATTACCTGCGCACAGCGAGCATGCTTCAGGACCTGCTCGATCAGCAGGAGGCCTCCCTCGCACCAGAAACCATCGCTCAGCTCAAGGCGAGTCTGCGCACCATCGACGAGGCGATTCTCGAAGCGCGGAATGCGCTTGCGCGGGATCCCGCGAACAAGCTGCTGGTCCAGATGCTGTCCGCCAGCTATAGACAGAAAGTGGATTTACTGCGTCGCACAACGGAGCTGACTCGTGGGACGTAGCGCACGCGTGGGCTGCGTTCGTTCGTCTTCGCGCCGGCGCAGCTTCGTAATCTCAGCGATGACGGTTCTGCTTTGCGCAACGCCCGCCGCCGCGCAAAAAAAGGTGGAGCGCAGGATTCCGCTTGGAATGGAAGGAGCGTTGCGAATCGCCAACATGGTTGGCAGCGTCGTCGTGCACGGGTGGAACAAGGATACCGTAATGGTACGCGGCACATTGGGAGCGGGTGACAATTTTTCCATGGGCGGTGGATATAGCGGCGCAAAAATGTTCGTCGACGCCACCAACGACCGGGATCCCAAGGCCACTCAGCTTGAGGTATGGGTGCCTTCGCGCGTCCGTCTGTGGATCAAGACAGCCACCGCGAGCATTGACGTCAGCGGTGTCAGCGGCGGACTCGATCTATACGTGGTAAGCGGTACAATAGACGTAAGAGGTGATCCGCACGAGCTGAACGCGGAATCCATCGACGGAGATATTCACGTCATCGGCTCCCCGTCGTGGCTTCGGGCGAAGACCGCTACAGGCACCATCACATTCCAGGGCGCGAGCTCGGATGTAGGGCTCTCGACGGTGAGCGGGCCGATAAAAGTCGATGGTGGCGTGTTCGAGCGCACCAAGATCGAGACGGTAACCGGCAACATTGTGTTCGCGGGCAGGCTCGACAGAGGTGGCGCCTTCGATTTCGATACACACAGTGGAAGTGTCGAAATAGGGATCCCACAACAGATGGGCGTCAGCATCGCAGCGGTGACGATCGCGGGAACCATCGCCAACAACGTGTCCGCGAACGCGCCGATTCCGGGACGCTTTGGACGCGGGGCAGAGCTGACGATGGAAATTAGTGGAGGCGGTGCGAGAGTATCGGTGCGCACGTTCAAAGGCCCGGTCACTTTTCGAAGAGTGAAGTAGAAGTCGCGTTCAACCCTGGAGAGCCAGGCGGCATCGTAGAAGCGCTGGCGGGTTTGGAGCACTCAATAAGCTTCGACGCCGGCAACACTTCTCCAGGAGACCCTATGAAACGCACAGTGCTCCACTCCTTCGCCCTTGCCGTCATTCTCACGGTTGCGGCTTCCACATCGGCATCTGCGGGTCCGCCATGGATCTCGATCGAGTATCCCGCCAATCCGTTCGACGCGACGTCACGCGGCGCGTTTCTCACGGTGCGGACCTATCATCACAGGGATTTCCAGTCGAAGGTTGTCACCGGCACCGCGGAAGGTATGGTGGACGGAAAGCGTCAGAGTATGCGCCTCGACATCCGGCCGGGCTCACAACCCGGGATGTACGTCGTGCGGTGGCAGCGTCCGACGGCGGGAAGGTGGGTGCTCGTCATCAACAGCGGTTCAGGCGGAGTTTCGGAAGCGACGGCGGTTGTCGAGATCGGTCCGAGCGGCGGCGTAGCTGGTGTGACCGTGCCCACGAAGATTATCGGCGGCGGCTGGGTATCACCGCGAGCGGTTGCGACGTCCGAGATCGATGGGCTGCTGCAGGGCCGAGCGCTCGCGAGCGCGGGAGTAGCGGCGCAAACGGCGCACTGAGAGCTATTACTGCCCTCGCAGACTATTCAGAGTCCGCTGCAGCTCGGCGGTTCTTCTGGCGGAATGGTCTGCGAGGCAGCGCGCCCTCGGGCGGGCCCAGAGTGCTCCACCCTGCCCGCTGGTTTGCTGATTGCATTCGCTGTCGCGAGTGTTGACCCAATCCCTCTGCGACTGGCGAAGACGGTCCTCGAGCTCAGGGCCCCCGGATTTGCGGCTTTGCGCGAGCAGCTCCTGGTAGATCCGGTTCAGGTCAGCATCGTTCACGACTATGGAGCGATTCAGGCAGGAACGTTGATCGACGGGCGTGGGCGAGTCGCATGGGTCTCCGGAAGTCGCTGACTGTCCTGTGCTCGCTCCCCGGGTTTGCCGCGCTCGGGTTGCTCCGAGTGTGGAATCACCCGAACGGGGCTTCTCTCCATTTCCGGATACCAGCGATGGTGGTCGCGGCACGACGATTGTCTCGGGCGTCCGGCTTTGCGCTGCCGCGTTCACCATCGCCGGCAACGACGAGTCGCCGCTCGTCCTCACTGTATTCAGGCTATTGTCCACTGCGTTCGCGGCGGCCGTATTCTTGTTCGCCTCGGCCAGATCGTGCAGCAGCATGGTATCCTGCATAGCGGTAGCTGCCTCCGCTGTTTTTTTCTCCTTTCCGCAGGCGAGGCTGCCTCCCAAAAGAAGTATTAATACGGTAAGGGAGAATCTGGACGAGGTCTTCATTGAATTGCCTGGAGGTGACCGCACACCGGTTAGTCGGGCAGAGGCCGTGCCATGCCGGGAGCGCTGGAGATGCAGTTGACGAGTCACTGATACAGATTTCGGAAGCGCTCGTTCGTGTCCGCACGCCGATGGAGAGAAGATGGAGCAAGATCAGCCCGAGCTCAACACGGTAATCCGAACATTTGCCAATGAGGTCGAAGCGCATGTGGCACAAGCGGTTCTGGACGCCAACGGTATAGATTCAGGCCTGATTCGCGACGACGCCAACGGGATGATGCCCTGGCTCCAGTGGCTTCATCCGATCCGGCTCGTGGTCCGGCAAGAGGATAGTGGGGATGCCGTGGAGCTGCTGGATACGCCTCCCGGACCCAGTCTTTCTCCCTGATCCGGTCCGATAACTGTCTGCGTGTGGACGTAATTTTCACGCCATGACTCCAAAATCCGTTTTCAATCGACGTGCTGCGTCGCTGCTCTCGGCCGCGCTGCTCGTTATTGCCGGCAGCGTGAGCTCCGCTGATGGGCAGACAAAAGGGGCGCCCGACGACAAGTACCTACTCCGGGCCAGGCGTATCCTCAAGACAACTCCGCTCATAGACGGCCACAACGATTTGCCGTGGAGGATCCGCGAGGACACGATCGCGCGAGGCAACGTGGACGCGTACGATCTCCGCACCCATCGACCGGGGCAGACCGATCTGGACCGGCTCAGAAAGGGGATGATCGGTGCGCAGTTCTGGTCGGTTTACACTCCCGGCGAATACCGTGATTCAGGCTACGCCCGGGTCCAGCTCGAGCAGATAGACATCGCGCGCCGAGTGATCGAGAAGTACCCCGACCGGCTCGCGCTGGCGTTGAGTCCAGCCGACATTCGACGCGAGTTCAGGCAGGGCAAGCTCGCTTCTCTGCTCGGTCTGGAAGGAGGGCACGCGATCGAGCATTCGCTCGGCGCGCTCCGCGCCTATTACGATCTGGGCGTCAGATACATGACGCTCACCCACGACGTGACGCTCGATTGGGCAGACGCCGCACGCGACTCAGCCAGGCACAACGGTCTGACTCCCTTCGGGGACAGCGTGGTGCGGGAGATGAACAGGCTGGGGATGCTCGTCGATCTGTCGCATGTGTCGCCGGCTACCATGAGCGCGGCGCTCAACGTGAGTCGGGCCCCGGTGATGTTCTCGCATTCCGGCGCCCGCGCACTAGTCGACGTGCCACGCAACGTTCCCGACTCGATTCTGCGACGGGTGACAAATAACGGCGGAATCGTAATGGTGCCATTCGTCACCGGATTCGTGTCACCGGCGGTTTATCTGTACGATCAGTCAACACGTCCAGCGATGCGGGAACTCAGGCAGCAATACGGTAACGACACAGCCGCGATAACGCGCGCGGTGACCGAATGGCGCAAGACGCATCCAGAGCCGCGCGCAACGCTTTCGCAGGTAGCGGATCAGATCGACTACGTGCGGAGAGTTGCCGGGATCGATCATGTCGGAATCGGCGGGGATTTTGACGGCATCACCGAGGTCGTTCAGGGCCTCGAAGACGTTTCGACCTACCCGGCGCTGTTCGCCGAGCTGGCCAGGCGCGGCTGGTCCGATGGTGATTTGCGGAAGCTGGCGGGCGAGAACTTCCTGCGAGTGTTCGCCGAAGCGGAAGCTGTGGCGAAGCGGATACGGAGGGAAAAAGGGCCGTAGGGCGCCGGCAGAGCCACTCGCGTTGCAGGCTAGTGGATTCCCATCCGCGCATGTTGATGACGTTCTTGGTCATCCTGGCAGCCGGCGTGCTGTTTTTCCTCGCCTTCTTCACGATTCATTTCGTGGGGTTTCACCACGTTCATTCCCAGATCCTGATCTCCTTTTTTCCGATCAACGGCGAACGAGGGATGGATGCGCGGATGTCCACTTACATGGAGATCGTACGGCGCTACTGGATATTCCTGCCATCCGCATTTCTGGCGCATCGCGCCGCATTCCTGCGGAAGCCGCTCTTCTTGAGCCGCGACATGTCGGTCGCTTCACTGGGTGGCAGTAAGAAGCTCGGCGACCTGTTCATCGAACCGTACAGGAATGTCCTGCGCATGCATTTGCTGCTGTTCTTTTTCTTCTTCGCCCACTTCGCCCGGCTGGAAAATTTCGCTGTTTATGCGGTGGTTTACGCGGTGTACTTCTTTCCGTGGCGTCTCGTGCGCCGACCCGCGGCAGCGGTTGCGTCTGTGCCGGTGCAATAGACGGAATCGGCGCCGCGGCTTGCTACCGGTTTGCCACTGCTGCCCTCGCTCCGCCCGATTTCAGGATTTCGGCGAACTCATTCGGCAGGTCGCTCTCCCTAATGGCGCGAGCTGCCTGATCGACGTCGTACGAGACGCGCGGCGATGAGCGTGATTTCCGTGTCGGGAATCCAATCCGCAACCCATCGGACGGTCCCCTGGAACCACTCCCGGTCCACGGATCCGCCCTTGAGGGCCTGGTCGCGCCGGAGTTTGAGGTCCCTCTCCAGCTTCTCGAGCTGGGGCCTGGCCGAGTCACCGTTTACGGTCTTCAAGCCGGTAACGAGCAATTGTTCAAACGTGCGTAAGTGCTGCAGAGAACGCGGCTTCCATCTCGTTCTTCGCCAAAGGCTGCCTCCGGTACCCAATGTGGGAAACGTGTGTGTAAGTAAGTGACTGCTTGCATTTTCGGACCTGGTGCCCTAATATCGGTCGCATGGACAGCAGAAACGAAATCATCAACGCTGCGTGTCAGGTGTTCGCCAAGCTCGGCTTCCGCGGCTGTACCACGCGGCGGATTGCCGACGCTGCTGGGGTGAACGAGGTCACGATCTTCCGACAATTCGGGTCCAAGGAAGCGCTGATCCGCGAAGCGATGAAAAGGACACACTCGGTCGAACTGACCCCGCTGCCCGACGTCCCATCCGACCCCGAACGCGAGCTGACCTCGTGGAGCGAGTCGTTCATACAGCATTTGAGACTTCGGAGCTCGATTATCCGTAAGACGATGGGCGAGATGGAAGAACGACCTGAAATGTGTGAAAGCGCCAGCTACGTCCCGAGACATGCTTCAGCGGATCTATGCCATTACCTGACCGCTCTCAAGCGGCAGGGGATGGCAGCGGAGAAGTTCGATCCCAAAACGGCCGCCGCAATGCTCATGGGGGCGATCTTCGCAGACGCTATGGGACGGGGGATGATGCCGGAGGTCTACCCCCAGCCCGAAGAGAAGGCAGCTCAGATGTACACGCGATTGTTATTGAAAGCCCTTGGTGTCGAAAATGGCGCCCGTCGAACGACGAATAAGCAGACGAAGCGCGCAAAACAACTTTCAGCCTGAACCAGTGTCTCCCAGAAAACTCCACTGCCGCGCTCACTTCGCCGGCAGACTCGCACGAATTGTCTTTGCTCTCCTGAGCGTCATTGCGCCCGTGACGGTGCGCGCGCAGGTCCCTGCGCTTCCTACCCAGACAACGGTAGCTCAAACGCTTCCCATCAGTCTCGAGGAAGCTGTGCGCACCGCTGAATCTCAAAGCGAGGCGATCCGCATCGCACGCGCAGGCGTCCAGCGCGCGCAAGGCCAGCAATATCAGGCGCGGAGCCAACGCTATCCGCAGCTCAATGGCTCGGCGAGCTATACCAGAACACTCGCGTCACAGTTCTCGAGCGCGGGAGGCAGTGCGCCAGTGGTCGATACGACCAAGCCCGCGCCGCCGCCGTCGCCGTGCGACCAGTACCTGTTGGGGCCTGCCGCCACGACTGCGGAGCGCCTTGCGGGGCTCGAGGATGCGTCCCGCTGCGCGCTTGGCGCCAATCCCTTCTCCTCGTTCGGCAGCCTGGGATTTGGCGCGAAGAACCAGTACAACCTCGGCCTTTCGTTTTCGCAGAACCTGTTCGCCGGCGGACGCATCCAGGCGCAGAACGCGGTCGCCAACGCCGGACGCCGCTCGGCCGACATCGAGCTCGCGGCCCAGCGAGCTCAGCTCCGTCTCGACGTGACGCAGGAATACTTCGACGCGGCACTTGCCGATCGTCTGGTTGCGCTTGCCGAATCATCCGCCGTGCAAACCGACAACGTGCTCAAGCAGACGCAGCTCGCGCGGACGGTCGGCAACGTCTCCGAGTTCGAGCTGCTGCGCGCCCAGGTGTCGGCGGCGAATCAGCGCCCCATCGTGATTCAGCGGCAGAGCGATCGCGAAGTCGCCTATCTTCGGCTCAAGCAGCTGCTCAATATTGCTCTCGACACCCCGCTCCAGCTGACGACCGCGGTTGACGATGCCACGGCAATAAACTCGGCGCTCGAAGCGGCCGGACTCGGCGGCGACACCTCCGCCACCAGCCGGGCAACAGTTCGCGAAGCGGCGGCCGCAATCGATGCTCAGCGCGGTCTTCTCAAGGTCGCGAAGGCGCAGCGCTTTCCCACGCTTGCCCTCACTTCGCAGTACGGCAAGGTCGCGTTCCCGCTCAGCAACTTTCCCCAGACCGGAGATTTCCGGACGAACTGGACCGTCGGACTCGCATCACAGGTTCCGCTGTTCACCGGAGGCCGGATCAAGGGCGAGCAGCTCGTGGCGGAGGCGAATGTGCGCGAGGCCCAGGCACGGTACGATCAGGTCCGCGAGTTCGCGGCGCTCGATTCGCGCGTGACGCTCAGCAATCTCTCTCAGGCCCGGTCCGCCTGGCAGGCAAGCCTCGGCACGGCGGAACAGGCTCGCAGAGCGTACTCGATCGCGGAAGTGCGCTACAAGGAAGGCATCTCGACGCAGCTCGAGCTCAACGACGCTCGAATCCTGCTCGAACAGGCCGTCACCAATCGCGCCCTCGCTGCCAGGAACCTGCAGGTCGCACGGGTGAAGCTCGCACTCCTTCCCGACCTCCCGCTTCAGACGACCAGCACGACCCAATCACAGGCGCAGGCGGCAACACAGCAGCAATCGCAGAGCACTCAGCAGACGCAAACGACGCAAACTACTCAAACAGGGCAGTCCGCGATTCCACCACAATAAGAGTATCAAGAACAATCATTATGATGACCACAAAACACACTGCCCTGACAAAACGCGCCGCGATTCTGCTTGGCTTCTTGGCGGTCGCCGCCGTCAGCGGCTGCAGCAAGGGCGACAACGCGTCGGCGGCTGAAACCGCCAAAACGCAAACGATGATCGTCGGAGCCGAGAACATCTCCGTCGCGATGAACGGCTCGATCATGACCGGACCTTCCATCTCCGGAACCCTGGAGCCGGAGCGCGAGGCAGCGATTCGCTCGCAGGTCTCCGGCAGCGTGCTGCAGACGTACGCCGATCAGGGCCAGGCAGTGAATACTGGTGCCGTTCTGGCGCGGATCGATGCAAGCGGAATCCAGGACGCATACACATCTGCCCGCGCGGGGCAAGTCGCCGCCCGCAACGCGGCTGATGTAGCAGCGCACGATCTGGCCAGAAATCAGAAACTCCTCGCAGCCGGCGCGATTGCCGACCGCGATATAGAACAGTCGCGTCGTGCTTCGATCTCCGCTCAGGCGGCGCTCGAGGATGCGAACTCCAGACTCGCGACTGCGTCAAAGGCTTACCGCAGCACCACCGTCACCGCGCCGTTCAGCGGCGTCGTGAGCGAACGGCCCGTCTCCGCCGGCGATGTAGTTCAGCCGGGCTCCGCGCTGTTTACGGTTGTGGATCCCTCGAGCATGAGACTCGAGGCGTCGGTCCCCGCTGAGCAGCTGTCGCTGATTCGCGTTGGTGTGCCCGTGGTCTTCACCGTCAGCGGATATCCGGGCCGCGAATTTGAGGGACACATCACTCGCATCAATCCGACGGCCGATCCGACGACGCGTCAGGTTCGCATTTACGTGTCGATCCCGAACGCGGGACGGACGCTCGTCGGCGGGCTATTCGCGAATGGACGCATGTCGAGCGCAACGAAGATGGGGCTCGTCGTTCCCCAGGCGGCGGTCGATATCCGGGGGAGCGCGCCATTCGTCGTGCGCGTGAAGGGCGGCAAGGCGGAAAAGGTTCAGGTACAACTGGGCCTGACGGACAAGAGCTCCGAGAGAATCGAGATTCTGGCTGGCCTGCAGGCGGGCGACACCTTGTTGCTCGGCGCAGCGCAGGGAATCACTCCCGGAACTCCGGTGCGGGTCTCAGCGTCGCCGGCCGCTCCCGTCGCCAACAACAGCGGAGGGCTCTGATAAATGATTATTTCAGATTTTGCCATCAAGCGGCCGATGATCACCGTCGTAACGATGGTGGCGCTGGTCGTATTCGGATTGTTCGCGCTGTGGCGTCTGCAGACCGACGAGTTCCCGGATATTCAGCAGCCGGTCGTGATGACGTTCAT
Source organism: Gemmatimonadales bacterium (assembly GCA_038227135.1). GTDB lineage: Bacteria > Gemmatimonadota > Gemmatimonadetes > Gemmatimonadales > Gemmatimonadaceae > UBA4720. Next base: position 5,427 of record JBBRQC010000003.1, on the reverse strand, counting down.
CCCCTATCCCGGCGCATCTCCTGAAGGTGTGGAGCGGGAGATCCTGAAGCCGGTCGAGGACGCGATCAAGGGCATCTCCGGCGTCGACAAGATCTACGGCACGGCCGGGGACGGCTATGCACAGATCATCACCCTTTTCGTGTTCGAGAAGGATCCGCAGGTCGGCACGCAGGACATTCGCGACGCGATCTCCGGGATCCGCGCTGATCTTCCGGTAGAGATGAAGGAGCCGGTGATGCAGCGGTTCGATCCGTCCGACCAGCCGATCGTGTCGATGACGATAGCTTCACCTGCAATGACTCCGGCGCAGCTCACGCGGCTTGCCGATCCGGACATCACGAGCAAGCTGAGAGGAATTACGGGGATCGCGCAGGTGCAGCTCGTTGGCGGCGTGAAGCGTGAGATGACCATCCAGCTCAGGCCGGAAGCGCTGCAGGCTGCCGGCATCGGCGTCAGTCAGGTCGTGCAGGCGTTGCAGGTCCAGAACCTGGCCGCACCAGTGGGAAGAGTCAACGGAAACCTCGATGAGCGTACGATTCGTCTGCAGGGTCGACTCGATGGACCACAGGATTTCATGAACCTCGTGGTGGCAGAGCGGAATGGTCAGATCGTTCGATTGGGTCAGGTAGCGGATGCGATCGACGGGACCCAGGAGCAGCGCTCGCTGGCGCTGTACAACGGCGTCGAGGCCGTCGGCATCAACATCGTGAAGTCGAAGGGCTACAGCACGACCGACGTCAGCGCCAAGGTCAGAAAGAGGGTGGACGAGATACAGAAGACGCTTCCGCCCGGCGTAAAGATCGACATCGTAAAGGATTCAGGTTTGCGCGTCAAAGCATCGGTGAGCAACGTCGAAGAAGCACTGCTGATCGGCGCGCTTCTCACGGTGCTGGTGGTGTTCGTGTTCCTCAACTCGTGGAGATCGACGGTCATCACGGGCCTGGCACTGCCGGTGTCGGTGATGGCGTCATTCATCGCCGTATGGGCGTTCGGTTTCACACTCAACACGATGTCGCTCCTGGGTCTGTCTCTCGCGATCGGAATCCTGATCGACGATGCCATCGTGGTGCGGGAGAACATCGTGCGGCACATCGAGATGGGTAAGGATCACATGACGGCGTCGCACGAGGGCACCGACGAGATCGGCCTCGCCGTCGCTGCCACGACATTCTCGATCGTCGCGGTATTCGTTCCGGTGGCGTTCATGTACGGAGTCGCCGGACAGTGGTTCAAGCCGTTCGCGCTCACCATTGCCGCGTCGGTACTCGTGTCATTGTTCGTGTCGTTCTCGCTCGACCCCATGCTGTCGGCGTACTGGGCCGATCCACAGGTCGAGGCAGGCGAGCACCGCAATCCGATCGCGCGCACGCTCGAGAAGTTCAACAACTGGTTCAACCGGATGGCGCAGCGCTACAAGGGGCTGATCGCGTGGGCTCTCGATCACCGCGTCGCGATGGTTCTGATTGCGCTGGCCTCGTTCATCGTCGCACTCGCGCTTCCAGCAGTTGGACTGGTTGGCGCGAGCTTCTTCGGAAGCGAAGATCAATCGGAGCTCAATATTGCGCTCGAGACTCCGCCTGGGTCTAACCTCGCTTACACACGCATCAAGGCTGAAGAGGCGGCTCGGATTGCACGTGCCCACAAGGAGGTTCGTTTCACTTATACGACAATCGGCGGAAGCACCGGCGACGTGAACACAGGAAGCATCTACGTTCGTCTGGTGCCGAAATCCGATCGGAACATTGGGGCCGAAGCTTTCGGGCGTCAGCTCCGACAGGAAGTTGGAAACATCGGTGGCGCCACGATGTCCGTCTTCACAAGCGACTTCGGTGGCGCGCAGAAGCAGATTCAGATCGAGCTGCGGGGAGGCACATCACAGCAGCTCGGAGCTGCCGCAGAAGCGATTGCCGATCAACTGAAACAGGTGAAGGGCGCAGTGGATGTCGGTCTATCCACCAAAGGACAGAAGCCGGAGCTCAACGTCGAGATGAATCGTGGGCTCGCGGGAACTCTCGGAGTAACTGTCGGTCAGGTCGCCCAAGCTCTGCGACCGGCGTTCGCTGGAATCAAAGCGGGTGACTGGGTCGATCCTAGCGACCAGACTCGCGAAGTGAATGTGCGGCTTGCCCCTGAGGCGAGGCAGCGTGCTGCCGATCTGGAACAACTACCGCTGGTCGTCACGGGCCCCGATGGCCAGCCGCGAACGCTTCCGCTCGGACAGATTGCAACGATCACACAGTCACTCGGACCGGCGCAGATCAGCCATCTCGATGCGGATCTGGTGGTCACGGTCCAGGCGAACACGTCGGGTCGGCCGTTGACGGAGGTCATGAAGGACATCAATGCCCGGATCGCGAAACTCACTCTTCCGCCCGGAGTCCACATTACTCAGGGCGGTGAAGTCGACAGCCAGAACGAGGTGTTCGGTCGGATCTTCTCGGCGCTGGGCATCGCGGTGATGCTCATGTACCTGATTCTCGTGATGCAGTTCGGCTCGTTCCTCGAGCCGCTGGCGATCATGATCTCGCTGCCGCTATCATTGATAGGCGTCATGCTGGCGCTCATGATCACCGGCACGACGATCAACATCATGAGCCTGATCGGAGTGATTCTACTGATGGGCATCGTCGCCAAGAACGCGATTCTGCTCATCGACTTCGCCAAGTGGGCGCGTGAGAAGGACGGCATGCCAAGGCGCGAAGCGCTGATCCAGGCAGGCGCGATTCGTCTGCGTCCGATCATGATGACGACGCTGGCACTCATTGCGGGCATGTTGCCCGTGGCTCTCGGTATCGGCGAAGGGGCCGAGTTCCGCGCGCCACTCGGGCGGGCGGTGATCGGCGGCGTGATCACGTCGACCCTGCTCACGCTCGTCGTGATCCCGACGTTCTACGAGATTCTGGACGAGTGGAGAGAGTGGGTCCTGGGCAAGCTCGGTCTCTACAAGCCGGGCACGGCTGAGCATCCGATACCAAGGGCGCGCCCCGTGGTGGAGAAGTTGGCCTGATCGGCAGGAAGATGCCTCGGATCGTTTCCTTCCTGCCCGCAGGCACGGAGATGGTCCACGCACTTGGCGGGGGAAGTGAGCTCGTGGGGCGGTCGCATGAATGCGACTACCCCACGTCTGTTATGTCCCTACCTGTGGTGAGTCGACCGGCGCTCGATCTCGACGGCGCTTCACCGGATGCGATTGATGCCGCGGTCGCGAGGCAGATGGATAGCGGTGACACTCTCTATGCCATCGACGAGGTGCTTCTCCGCGATCTCCGTCCCGATGTGATACTGACGCAGAATCTTTGTCGCGTGTGTGCACCCTCGGGGGATGAGCTGACCCGCGCGGTGCGGACGTTCGCCGTCCAGCCCGAAGTTCTGTTTCTCACGCCGCGGAGCATGGCTGAGATCGAGGACAACGTTCTTGAAGTAGGCCGCGCGATAGGTCGTGCACCGGAGGCCGATAGGCTCGTACGCTCCAATCACGAGAGACTCGCGCGCGTCCGAGCGCTGATCAGGAATACACGCAATAGATGTGTCGTCTTTCTGGAGTGGACCGACCCGCTTTTCTGCGGGGGCCACTGGGTGCCGGAAATGATCTCCCTCGCCGGCGGTGAAGATCCGCTCGGTCGTCCGGGAGCCGATTCCGTTCGGATGGATTGGGATGATGTCGTCGTCGCCAGGCCGGAAATCATCATCGTGTCGCCGTGCGGCTACCGGCTCGAGCGGTCAGCGGACCTCGCGCGGCAGATACCCCGACTGCCTGGCGCGGAGGTATATGCCGTGGATGCGAACGCGTACTTCGCGCGGCCCGGCCCGCGAGTCGTGGAGGGCGTGGAATTGCTCGCTCATCTTTTCCACCCCGATCTCGTTTCATGGCCGCACGCTGACCGGCCCTGGGAAAGAATAGCCTAGGTCAACGCGCCGCTGCGTCGATCGCGACGGTGGCTTCGTATGCGGTCTCGACCACTGGCTCGCTTGTCTCCAGAAGCAAGGATTCGAGATCGAGGTCGCGCTGGATGTTGCGCATGACATCGTCCGCGATCACGCCGCGGTCCCGAAGATCGATGATTGCTTCCTCTTCCGCGTGGATCATCGCCGAGCGAACGCGGCGGTACTCGATGGCACGGCAGTCATCGATCGCGGCCGCATCGTGAGACGGGGCGATGATAAAGTGGTCGTGGTCGTGCGCGACATCCTCGGGCTCGTTCTCGCGGGGCTCTGCTTCGCGAGCCGCCCACCGTCTCGCACGCTGAAGGGGGTAGGCAATCGCTCCCGCATACAGGAGCGGTGGGATAAAAAACCAGGAACAGTACTTCCGGCGGCAGCGTGACCTGCGGCAGTTCAGGGATGAACGCGAGGAGGAGGCCCCCAACGACGAGGATCGTCGCGTAGGGAATCCGCAGTCGATCGGCGACGAGGCGCAGCCCAGCGGAGACGGCCAGTAGAGGCAGAACCAGCTCGAGGGCGGCCATGGCACAATAATCTCAGAAATGTCGGAAGTTTCAACCCTTCAGGGAGATGCAGATGGACGCCACTGATCAATATCGTCCTCTCGGAAAGACCGGCGAGCGAGTATCACCGATTGGACTCGGGGGCTGGCACATCGGACTTCCGCACGTTGATGAGCAACTTGGCTTCCGCATCGTCCGCAGCGCGATCGACCGCGGTATCACGTTCATGGACAACTCGTGGGATTACAATGACGGGGCGAGTGAGATCCGAATGGGACGGGCGCTGCGCGACGGCTACCGGCACAAGGCGTTCCTGATGACCAAGATCGACGGCCGCTCCAAACGGGAGGCGACGCGTCAACTCGATGAGTCGCTACGCCGGCTGCAGACCGATCGGATCGATCTGGTCCAGCATCACGAGGTTATCCGCTTCGATGATCCGCATCGAATCTTCGATGCCGACGGCGCGAACGCGGCTCTACTCGAGGCTCGGAACGCGGGAAAGGTTCGATACATCGGCTTCACCGGACACAAGGATCCGCGCATCCATCTTCACATGCTCGAGGTCGCGAAGGAAAATGGATTCTCGTTCGACACGGTTCAAATGCCGCTCAACGTCATGGATGCGCACTACCGCAGCTTCGAGAAGCTCGTGCTCCCCGAGCTGGTGAAGCAGAATATCGGCGCGCTTGGCATGAAGAGCATGGGCAACGGAATTATCCTGAAGTCGGGTACGGTTACGCCGGTGGAGTGCCTGCACTATGCGCTCACTCTGCCGACCTCGGTGGTCATCACAGGGTGTGACAGCATGGAGCTGCTGGATCAGGCATTGGATGCATTGCGCACGTTCCGCCCATTCAGCGTGCCGCAAAGGGAGGCGCTTCTCGCCAAGACGAGGGCGGCAGCATCACACGGGAAGTTCGAGCCGTTCAAGACGAGCTCGATCTTCGACTCGACCGCCAAGCACCCGGAGTGGCTGGGC
>JBBRQC010000002.1:0-202897 GCA_038227135.1 Gemmatimonadales bacterium | reverse complement strand
GACTAAGGACTGCGGACCAACGGCACTGCGGACTGCTGACTAACTACGAACTGGGGGACTAACTGCGAACTGGGGGACTAACTGCGAACTGGGGGACTAACTGCGAACTGGCGGACTAACTGCGAATGGCGGACTAACTGCGAACTGGGGGACTAACTGCGAACTGGGGGACTAACTGCGAACTGGGGGACTGGTCCGCGTTCACTACGCGGTGGCATCAATCCGGATTTAGTTCGCAGTGCGTAGTTGGTCTCCCAATCCGCAATTAGTCAGCAGCCCGCAATGCCGTTGGTCCGCAGTCCGTAGTCCGCAGCGATCTACTCTCCGAGAACGGCCCCCAGTCGCTTCAATCCCTCGTCGAGACGCTCTGCTTCCATCCCGAATCCGATCCTGAAATGATCAGCCGCCCCGAAGAACCTGCCTGGCGTTACAAGAGAATCCCTGGCCAGCAATCGCTCGGCGAGCTCGTCGACGCTACCGCTTTCGAGGCGCACGAATCCCACCGTACCGGCACCGGGCGGAACCCACGAGAGTCTCGATTGTGATTCAACGAACTTCGTGACCACACTTCTGTTCCGAACGACGCGCTTGCGCTGCTTGTCCAGTAAGGTTCTTGCGTGCTCGAACGTTCGCGCAGCCAATCGCTCGGCCGGGTGAGACATCGAGCTGGCGAACAGGCCGTTGAGACGTCGCATACGGATCGCAAGCTCAGCATCGGCGAGAATCCAGCCGGCGCGCAGCGCAGCCAGTCCAAAGACCTTCGTGAGACTACGGGTGGTTACGAACCTCGGCGAGACGTTTATCGCTGAGCGAATTTCGGGATCCTTCCCCTCCCCGTAGATCCATTCGAGATAAACCTCGTCGACGATCACGTTGAAGTTTCGCCGCTCCGCCAGCTGCGCCAGCGACTCGAGCTCAAGGCGATGTATTATCGCGCCGGTTGGATTGTGCAGATTCGACAAAATCACCAGACGTGTTCGCGCGGTGAGCGCTGCCTCCACACGAGAGACATCCAGAGCGTATCGGTCTTCCTCACGCCGCTCGAAGAACCCGATCTCGCAGCCGATGTACCGGGGAACCGCGACGAGCGGATCGTACACCGGACGTTCGATGAGTACGTGGTCGCCCGCTTCGACCAGCGCCGCGCAGGCGAGATGGTTCGCCATCGATGTACCGTGCGCGAGAACTACGTTCCCAGGTTCGGCGCCGTACCGGTACGCTATCCGCTCTAGCAGCGGTGGCCAGCCGTACTCGTTGTCCGCCACCATCGTGAAATCGTCTGCAGAGGGAGAGAGCAGACTTACGTCGACGGGCGGGACGCCACTGAGCGCCAGACTGTATTTGATGTTCCCGTGACTCCTCGCCCATTCGAGATAATCACTCTCTCGCGTGCTGCTGGTTTTCTCATCCATTTGCGTTCAGTATAGGACCTTCACCCCGACCTTGTGAGTCATCAATGCAGAAACGAGTCGCGTGTCTCCTATGAGTGGCTTATTCGGCGAGCATAGGCACTATCCGATTGCTTCGCCTCGCCCTCGTCTCCGCCAGAAGAGAAACGCGGGAACGCCGAGCGCGATCAGGAGCGCTCCGAGCAGCGCGTTTCGCGGATTCGACCAGATGGCGCTGACGACGACGTACCCAGCGATCGCCACGAACAGCGCCGGCAAGACGGGATAGCCGGGCATTCGAAAAACACCGGGCGTTATTCCAGATGCAGCGTCGCGCCGCCGGTAGGCGAAGAGCGTCGCCACGATGAGCCCGAAGAATATCCAGTCGCCAAACACTACGTAGTCGAGCAGCTGGCCGTAGGTTCCCGACAGCGCGAGCGCGACTGCCCATACGGCCTGAATCACGATTCCCCCGGTGGGAGTCCGATATTTCGGATGCAGTCGCGATGCAAATCCGAAGAAAAGACCGTCGGCCGACATCGCCTGAAGCATGCGCGGCGCGGACAGGATTCCACTGTTCACGAACCCGATGGTGGATGCTATAATGCCCAAACCCATCAGTGCGGCACCGATCGGGCCCATCACCACGCGCATTGTGTCGGCGGCTGGCGCCAGGCTGGCCGCGAGTCCTGCCGGACCGAGCGCGTTGAGGTAGGCGACGTTTGCGAGAACGTACACGGTGACCACCACCGTTATTCCGATACCGAGTGCCTTCGGAAGTGTCCTTTCCGGATCGACGATTTCACTGGCGATGTTGTTGGCGTACTGCCATCCGCCGTAGGCAAACAGCACCGGAATGAGCGAGATCCCCAGTGCGCGCACGACTCCGAGTCCCTCGATCGTCTCTGTCGGCGGGGCCGCCTGCGCGCCGCCGCGGGCGAGGAACACTCCCACAAAAATGAGCACCGCGAGCGCGGTAAGCTTCAATACCGTGAAAATGTTCTGTGTGATGCTGCCCGATCTGATCCCGAAGTAGTTCACTCCGGCGAGCGCGACGAGCAGCGCGGCGGCGAGCGGCTTGATATAGATCGCCGAGATACCGAACAAATCAACGGAGTATCGCGCGAACGTGACGGCAACGGCCGCAATTCCACCGCTGTTGATGATGAACAGGAACGTCCACCCATACAGAAACGCGGCAAGCGGGCCGAAGGCCTCGGTGAGATAGATGTATCCGCCGCCCGCTTGCGGCCGCCGCGCGCCCAGCTCGGCGAACGCGAGCGCGCCGACCAGTGCTACGCCGCCGCCGATAATCCACGCTGTGAGGATGAACGCCGAGCTGTGGACTCGCTGCGCGACGATGGCGGGATTGAGAAAGATTCCGGCGCCGATGATGCCGCCGATCACGACCATCGTCGTGTCGAACACGCCCAGACGGCGGAGATAGCTCGAGGGAGAGACTGTGTTGGCCATTTCAGAGTATGCAAATGGCTCGAGCAGGCGGGAAGGCTCCGGGACCAGGCTCAGCGGAGCGGTTCGCGCTCCAAAGCCGATCGATCCCATTTTGCCAGGTCCGCCGCCGCTTCGTAGGTGCTCTGGAGGAATTCCTTCAAATCGCGCTCGGGGGTGGCGGATGTGCGGACGCTCTCGTATGGCAGGATCCACTCGCGCATCGCGTTGTTGTAGTAGGCAGTCGCCGGTTTGATGGGAGCGACGTCACACCCGGCAGGTTCCGGATACGCGTACGCGTAAAACGCTGGTTCGGCCACCGGCGATCCGACGGTTCCCGGCCACCACCCGGCGCTGATGCATTCATGGGAGTACGCTTCGCGCGTCACCCAGTCGGGAAGGTTCGGAAACCCGCCCGGGTGCTGAGGGGCTCGTTTCCCGGAGAAACCGCGTGCACGAAATGTCGAACCCGCCCCACCAGAAATGGGACGGACTCGATTTGCCCATGAACCTTCCACGAAACTCCTTGAGCGCGCGATCAGCGTGCACCATGATCTGCCAGCACCGCTGGACCGCATGACCATCGTACGAAGCATGTGTTGTGTCTTCGATCAACGGAGTGGTGTCGGGCAGCTCGGATGGCACCGGGCTGATTTTGACAGCGACTCCCAGTGAGCGCAGGACCGACACGTAATCGGAGTAGAAGTCGGCAACCGAACGCGGCACTTGTGGGACAACACCGACCTGCCCTTCAGTTGTTCGAATCATGAGGGCGCGGTCTATGAAGTCGAACTCCGCCTCGAACGCGGCGCTGCCAGTCGGAATGGGTGACGTGGTCAGTCCCCGAGCCGTGACATAGAGAGCGACGTGCCACCAGTGATTCTGCATCGGCGACAGCGCCAGCCGGGTTTTGCCGACGATCTGCGTCCACCGATGGAGTGTCGTCTGCGTGTCAGACCAGTCGTCGAGCGACAGCCGCGGCCAAAGCTCCGCCTTCCGTTCCAAACCCGTCTCGATCACGCCTAATATTCTAAGCAGCTTCGCAGGATATTGGAGTAGTGTGGGCACAACATTGGCAGGTGGGATGGCCTCACATCGCCAGCTACCGGATTCAGGAATCCTTGCCCATGCCAACCAATCTCCCCACACGTCAGCTCGGTACCACCGATATACGCATCACTCCCGTCGGGTTCGGCGCCTGGGCAGCCGGTGGCGGCGGCTGGGCGTACGGCTGGGGTCCGCAGGACGATGATCAGTCGCTTGCCGCGATGACTCGCGCGCTCGAGCTGGGGGTCAACTGGATCGACACCGCCGCGGTTTACGGGCTTGGCCACTCGGAAGAGGTCGTCGGCCGGTTGCTCAAGAAGCTGACGGGATCGGACCGGCCTTACGTGTTCACCAAATGCGGCCTGATCGGGGACGCCAAGGACCCGATGAAGGATGCGCGGCGCATTCTGACCCCCGCATCGATTCGCAAGGAGTGCGAGGCATCACTCCGCCGGCTCGGCGTCGAGCGGATCGATCTGTACCAGATACATCGGCCGGACGAGGAGACGGGCACCCCACCCGAGGAATCGTGGCGGATGATGGTCCAGCTCCAGACCGAGGGAAAGGTTCGCGCGATCGGTGTGTCCAACTTCGACGTCTCGCTGTTGAGGAAAATCGAGGCTATTCAGCACGTCGACTCGCTCCAGCCGCCTTTCTCACTCATCAAGCGCGAAGCCGCGGCGGCGGAGATTTCGTGGTGCCGCGCCAATCGCACGGGCGTGATCGTCTACAGCCCGATGCAAACAGGAATACTCACCGACTCCTTCTCCACTGAGCGGGTGAGGAAGATGGCGCCGGACGACTGGCGTCCGCGCTCAGCAAATTTTCAGACGCCCAAACTCGAGCGAAACGTCGCGCTCCGCGACGCGCTCACCCCGATCGCGCGCCGTCACAATGCCACGGTGTCCGCTGTCGCGATCGCCTGGACGCTCGCGTGGCCCGGCGTCACGGGTGCGATCGTCGGTGCCAGATCAGCCGAGCAGGTAGGGGGCTGGATTGGCGGCGCGACGCTGACGCTGACTGCTGAGGACCTCGACGACATCGCGCTCGCCATCGACACGACGGGCGCCGGCAACGGGCCCACTCGCCCGGCAATGCTGAGGCGCGCAGACTCTCGCGACGAATCGAGCGCGCCACTGGAAGCGCGGTAGCCTCCGCGCTCCTGACAAAAGCTCTAAGCGCCGCCCATCCGGATCCATCCGGACGGGCGGAGATCAGAAGCTCCCGTAGTTACCGCTGCGGACCCCCTTTCTCGTTCGCTGTCGGGTACGGCAGCCCCGGATAAGGCCCGATCTTCTCGACGGTGTACTCGCCCGCCCAGAAATCGGGTGGTCCGTCGCTGTCTTGCACCTTATGATTCGACGGCTTGACCCCGTTCTTGAGGTAAGCGGCGATCGCCCACAGGTCCTGATCGGGCATGTGGCGCCATGATGGCCACGGCATCGGGACGGCGAGATAGTGGGGGTGCAGCGGGAAATTTCCCTGACCGGGAACGATAGAGGTTATCTCGACGTCCGCCGTCTCCTCGGGCCTCAACCCATACCGAAGCGCGTTGAAGATCTGGCGCTCGCTGAAGCGACCTATGCCGGTGGTGTTATCGGGCGTGATGTTCTTGGGACGGGTTGTGAACGGACCGATGTGGAAGACCTGATTAACCGTGTCTCGAACCCCATCGAGCCAACCAAAGGCCCCTGGATTGCCCCCGCCACCATGGCAACCGCCGCAGTCGTGGTTTATCACGACCGCTCGGCCGCGGAGTATCTGATCCTGCGCTGCCTGACCGGTCTGCATGGAGCCGCCGCTAGTGACCGACGACGACGGCGCCGTGCACGCTACGATGGCAAAGAGAATTGGTAGAAACGACATCACACATTGCGGGCACTCGGTCGACCGTCGCGTCACGTTTCGCTCCTTGTTGATTGTCTTCTACTTGACCTCGAGAACTCCCATCATGCCATGGTCTTCGTGGTCCAGAATGTGGCAGTGGAACATCCACTTTCCCGGATAGTCGTCGTATCGAACGATGATGCGCGCTGACGTGTGCTTGGGAATGTTGAGCATGTCCTTCCAGCTGCGGAAAGGCTCGGGGACCCCATCGCGATCGAGCACCTGGAACTGAAAGCCGTGCAGGTGGAACGGGTGATCCATCCCGACGATGTTCTCGATCTCCCAGATCTCGGTGGCCCCCACATTGGTGCTCACGTCGACGCGCGCCATGTCCATCGTTTTGCCGTTGATGAGGCCCTGTGAGAACACGACCGTGCGCACGGCGGTCACCTTGCCCGTATCGAGCGGCGTGATCTTGCGCAGCGTGGCGGGAATCGCGACCGGAGTCACCGGCGCTTCGTTGGTCGTTTGCAGCGTCAGCATGTCGCGCGTCGTTTCCCAATCGGCCGGTCTGGTCTGGGGCGCGTATCGGTCGTACGGCAGATTCTGGAGCACGGTCTTCGTACCCGGCGCGTCGGTCCCGCGCACGAGAATCTCGACGCGCTCCCCCGTTGTGAGCAGAATCTCCTTCCGCTCGACCGGCTTCTCGAACAGCCCGCCGTCGCTGCCCACGTGCAGGAACGTGTGGCCTGAAAGGGCGAGACGGTAGATTCGCCCAGCAGACCCATTGACGATCCGCCACCGCTGCACCTCTCCGCTGCGGATGGAGATCGTCGGCATCACGTGGCCGTTGACGAACAGCACGGGACCTTCGCGCCCATTTTCCTCGTCGAGCGCGCCGTGGTGCGACTGCGGATCCGGAAAGTCGATCGCGCCGTCCTTCAGGAACCGGTTGTCGGAGAGGACGATCAGCTTCTCGGCCATCGAGGCCGGTAGTGGATCATCCGCGGCGTGCACGACGATCGCGCCGAACAGCCCCTTCCCTATCGCGAACCCGGTTCGACGATCGGGATGTGGATGATACCAGTAGGTGCCCGCGGTGCCGGGGCGAACGGTGAACTCGTAGTCGTGGGTCTCACCCGGCTTGATGGGATGAAACGGGCTCCCGTCGGATTCGAAGGGAAGATGAATCCCGTGCCAGTGAACGGTCGTCGGCTCGGGAAGGTCATTGCGGAAGTGGACGATGACGTGATCGCCTTCGCGCACGTCGAGGGTTGGTCCGGGAACGCTGCCGTTGTAGGCGAACACCTCGCTTGTGACCCCCGGCTGCAGTGAGAGTGTCGTCACCGCGGCGGTGATTTTCACCTCCACAGTCCTCGGCAGTTTCGAGGTATTTACGAGAACGGGAGGGTTCGGATACTCAGCAGTTGAAGCTTTGCGATCCGGGGTGGCTGTCGCGGCTGCGCCGCGAACCGCGCCCTGCGGCGGCTGCGCGAAGAGCGAGCCGGACAATGTGAGTAGCGCAAGCAGGATACATCGGTGCGCCATTCATCGCCTCCCGGTTTGCGACGCGCACCAATATCGGGAAGACAGTAGAGTCGGGCAAGGGCATTGTTTTCGCCCGTTCTGTCACTGACAATCATGACTGGTCATTGAAGTGCCGGCGTACATTTCACGGCCACCACTTCTTGTTGGAGTACACCCGACCGAATACGACACGCAGCGGTAGGCGCGGGTCCTCTGTCTTCACGACGAGGTCGAGCTTGTCGACGAGCGGCAGAACCTTCGAGAAGTCTCTGTAGCGCTGGAAGCTGTGGAAGAAACCCCACGGTCCCCCATGGACGAGTTTGCCGAGCAGGATGTCGGGGACGAGCACGATCTCGAAGGCATAGAAGGAATTGAGCGTCTTGTTCGGTGGCAGATCGCTCAGGATCGTCCCCCTCGGCATCGATCCGTGCTTGCCCCACTGTACGTCAACCGCGGGGGGCCCTTTATCTCCCCACGGAGTGTGAAGCACTGTGCCATGCCAGTACGTCCATAAATCGGTAGGCGCGTGGGTGCTGGGATCGTAGCCGATCCACACCAGCTCTTCGTCGGAAGGCTTGGCCCACGGCGCCCACTGGCCATTCACGTCGTGTCGCCAGAGCAGATGATACGCGATGATGGGTCGCGTCGGATGCACGACGGCGACTACGCGGTCGAGTGGAAAAGGTTCGTCGCGCTGAAGGTACAGCACGGGAGCGAGTGATCTCGCCAGCGCCGACGTAACGCTATCGGTCGGAAAAGCTTCCGGACGCGGTAACGGTGGCGCATACGCTCCGCGACTGCACGCCGCGACAGTCGCGAGCGTCACGAGTGCCAGGGCGTGACGAATCATCGGCGAAAGATAACGCGCAGATAACATCGTCATGAGCGGGAATGCAACGTGCGTTAGGACGCGCGTCCTTTCCCGGGAACGCACCCTTGGAAGCAACACAGGAAACGTACTTCGGAAAGCTGCTGAACAAGGTTCCCGAAGTCACGCTCGTATTCTGGATCCTGAAGATTCTGGCAACGACGGTCGGCGAGACCGCCGCGGATGTTCTGTCCACGACGTTCAAGCTTGGCATGGTGAACACTTCGTATGTGATGGGCGTCCTGCTGTTGATTTCACTCGTGTTTCAGCTCCGGGCGAAACGGTACGTGCCGGCGATCTATTGGGTCGTGGTCGTTTTCATAAGCGTCGTTGGTACGCTTATCTCGGATAATCTCGTCGACAATCTGGGAGTACCTCTCGCGACTACCTCCATGATTTTTGCCGTCGCTCTCATCGCCGTTTTCGTGTTCTGGTATCTGAGCGAGAAGACGCTGTCGGTTCACACCATATACACGCGGACAAGAGAACTTTTTTACTGGGCCGCGATCCTCTTTACGTTCTCATTCGGAACATCGGCAGGCGATCTCCTCTCGGAGCGCCTCGGTTTGGGATACGCGCTTTCAGCGGTGATGTTCGGCGCGGCAATCGCCATCATCTACGCGACGTACCGCTTCGGATGGATGAACGAGGTCTTGGCATTCTGGCTCGCCTATATTCTGACCCGGCCGCTCGGGGCGTCGATGGGCGATCTCCTTACGGCGGCAAGGGATGAAGGGGGGCTGGAAATCGGCACGATCCCGGTCAGCGTCGTGTTTCTCCTGATTATCGTGGCCCTGGTCGTGTACCTCGACCGCGAGGAGAAAAAGAAAGTCGCACTCTGAAGAAGCTCACGTAATAAGCGAGATCCGGAAGGTCGAGCTGGTGGTAAAGGATGGGGTGGTCTACCGGAGCGCGGATCTATATAAGGCTCTGGGAATCAAGCAGTGATGACTTTGGCGTAAACGCCGGAATCGACGTTGCCGCCCGTGAGTACTACAGCGGCGGTACGTCCGCGCATCGATTGCCTGTCCTGCAGCAAGGCGGCGAGGGCGGCAGCGCCCGCGCCCTCGGCCACGTTGTGCGTATCGGCAAAGAGAGCGCGCATCGCTGACCTCACTTCGTCGTCGCTCACCTGAACCACGCGCTCGACGCCGCCTCGTGCGATGGCGAGCGCCGACACATCGGGAGTCCGGCAGGCCATCCCGTCGGCGATAACGGTCGTCGCCTCGTAAGACACTGGTGTGCCTTGCGCGAACGACAACGCAAACGCAGGAGCTTTCGTGGACACCACCGCGACAACACGGGTGTCGAGACCAAGGGCATCTCGTGCGGCAATGACGCCGCAGACGCCGCTTCCCATTCCAACCGGTACATACACTGTATCGATGTCGGGAGCCGCCCTGAACAATTCGAGCGCGTAGGTTCCGACGCCGCACACCAGAAGTGGGTGGAAGGACGGGAACCTGTGCCACCCGCGCTTCTTCGCAATCTGGTCCGCGATCTCAGAAGCCGCCTGAAAGTCGTGCCCGTCCTCTATGACTTCCACACCGAGCGCGCGCATCGCGGCGTTCTTGTCGGTGCTGTTTCCGTGGGGCACGACGACCGCCGCCGAGACCCCGTATTGCCTCGCGGCGTATCCAATTGACTGGCCGTGATTGCCTCTGGTCGCCGAAATCACTCCGGCTGGCTTTTTCCCATCGCGCAGGAGACGCTCGAGGTAGACGAGACCGCCGCGCACCTTGAATGCTCCGGTCGGCGCGTGATTCTCGTGCTTCACCCAGACGCCCGTCCCGACTCTCGCCTCGAGCAGGGGCCACCGGTACTGCGGGGTGGCAGGCATCGATCTGTAGATCAGCGCAGCGGCCGCGTCCATCTCTTCGAGCGTCGGCAGCCGCTCGCCCGCAGTCATCTGGGCGATACCGCGTCCTGGAAGGCGGATGTCTCGAATGTGCGTCGCTTCGCCGGTGCGAGCAGCGTAACTCTCTTTACTGTATCCCGAACGGCCGTGCGTATCTTCTCGAACTGTCTGGCCGCGATCCAATCGGGGGGCGCCATCCACGACCCGCCGCAGGCGACGACGTTCTTGAGCGCGAGGTAGCTCTCGAAGTTGGCGCCGGTGACTCCGCCGCTCGGATTGAACTCGACCCCGCCAAACGGTCCCGACAGGAGCTCAAGGTAGGGGACGCCGCCGAGTGTCTCGATCGGCCAGAGCTTGAGCAGCTTGAGTCCGGCCTCGAGCGCGGATTCGATCTCGGTAGCGGTGGCGACGCCCGGGTAAACGGGCACGTCTTGCTCGAGACAATAGTCGACGACGGATCGATTGAATCCCGGCGATACGACAAAATGTGCTCCGGCGTCCCGCGCCTGTCTGGCCTGAGTGACATTGAGCACGGTGCCGGCACCGGCAAACATCTCGGGCTGTTCCTGGGTGATTCGGCGGAGTGCATCCAGCGCCACAGGAGTGCGGAGAGTGATCTCGGCGATGGGGAGTCCGCCAGCCAGCAGCGCGCTCGCCAGCGGCACGGCGTTGCTCGCATCCTCTATTCTGATGACGGGAATGATGCGCCAGCGCCGGAGCGCTTCGGTGATCATGGATTGCTGCGGGTTCATTTCATCCTCATTTAGTCCCAGAGTTAAAAGTAGACACAGCGCGCTCGGGACGCATCTAGGACGAAGGGTATACCGATGCTCCAGATTACCCGATGCCGTGTGCCAGGCTCTTGCTGCGGGAACCGGCCCGATCCACTTTCTCTCGGACTCAGAAGCCCAACCCGAAGAGGAGGTGCGGAATGAGGGGGACCCAAACGCAGCTAGCTATCGTACTGGGACTGATCGCGCTTGTCGGGTGCGCACCGGCGACCGTAAATCAGGCCACCGACGCGCAAACCATACGGAGTCTCGGCAACGATTGGCAGCGGGCCATCGCGGCGCGCGACGTGGACAGAATCATCGCGCTCCACGCGCCGGATGCGATATCGCTGACGTCGAATATGCCGGCCGCAATTGGATCCAGTGCGATTCGGGCCGCCTACGCCGGACTCGTCAATCTTCCGGGAGTCGCCCTCGCCTGGGTGCCGACGAACATCGCCGTCGTCAGCCCCACCGTTGCCAACGAGTACGGAACATACACGATGTCGTTCGACGGCCCGCAGGGCAAAATCAACGATCGCGGCAATTACACGACTGTCTGGCACAAGATCGACGGACAGTGGCGTGTGGCAACCGATGCCACCGTTAGCTCGACACCGTTTCCAACCGCGGCACCGAGCGAGATCGCAACATCCATGGACACACCCGACATGCAGTTCGCGCCAGCGTCCGGCATCGTCTGGAACGACTTCTCCTCGCCCGGATTCGATCCCGGGGTGAAGATCGCCGTGTTGCACGGCAATCCCGCAGCGAAAGGTGATTACGTCTTGCGCCTGCGGTTCCCCGCTGAATACAAATTCCCTGTCCACTGGCATCCCGGCGGCGAGCATCTCACGGTGTTGTGGGGGACCTTCATGCTCGGCATGGGCAGCACCAACGACTGGACGACGGTTCGCACCTATTCGCCCGGAGATTTCCTGTATGTGCCTCCTCGGCACGCGCATTTCGGGGGCGCAGGGAGAGGCATAACTGTGATCCAGCTGAGTGGTGAGGGTCCGTTCCAGCTCTTCCTGGGTAGCCCCAAGTAGATAGCGCCGCGGCGTCATCCAGCTCCCTCGGGAGCATCCGCATAACCCCTCCGTCATAGTAGCCAGCCCACGCGGCGGGTTGCTCTTGCCCGGAGCCGCCAGGCGCTTGCCCGGAGCCGCCAGGCGTTAAGCCGACGGCCCCGGCGCAAGTACTGCTCTTTTTCGTTTCCCTACTTAGTGAGCTCCGCCGTCGCGATCGCTCCGTTCATCTCCGGAAGGATCGTCGAAATCTTCACCGCTCGGCGTGAGATTCTGTCCACCCAGACCGTCGAGGTCTGACCGGTCCCGCCATCGGCCGGCGTGATCTCCACCTTCCACGCGTCGAAGGTTCCTGCCGGCACCGTCACCTTCTCGCTGCCGATGACCTTGAGCTGACGCATCTGCACCTTCTGCGACATCAGATCGAAGTTGCGGAAGCTCGTGGTGTAGCCTTCGGCCAATGGCAGCGCCGCAACCACGTCGTTCGCTCCGGCCCCGTCGGCGAATAGAGCGCCGCCCACATCAGCGGTGATCGGCCTGTCCTGCCCGTTCATAGACATCTTGCCAGACGCCTTGTTGTCTGCAAAAGCGACTTCGACCACGGCAGGACCCTGGTGAATCACGCGCTTCCTGAGCTGAAGCGTTCCTTTGTCGATGGTCGCTTCATCCTGGATGGTTCCCATCGGCAGGACCGAGCTCTCGGTCACGACCCATGCACCGTTGAGATCCTTGACGGTGCGCGTGATATCCATCGGAATTGATTGACCACCGGCTGCGAGGCTGCCCTTGTAGGTGACGGTTCCGGGAGTGAGCTCCGTTGCCGGCTTGGGCGCGGTTGTTGGGACTTCGACTTTCCTCGACAGCTTGACTGTTTTTGGATCTACCGTCAGCACTGCCATGCGCTCGGTGATCGCCGGAGTCATACCCTCCTGATACCGACCGCCCAGGTGCTTCGCCAGAAACTTCTCGGCCGCCGTGAACAGGACGAGATTGTTGATTGGCCGGGCGAAGCCGTGGCCTTCGTCGGGCGCGAGTATGTACTCCACCGGGAACCCGCGATCACGGAGCGCGATCACCAGCTGCTCGCTCTCGGCTCTGTTCACCCTGGGATCGTTCGCGCCCTGAACGACGAGCAATGGAGCGACGATCTTGTTCGCGGAATTGAGAGGCGACTGTCTCTCTAGCTGCGCGCGTCCCTCCGCGGTGTTGGGATTACCCATCCGCTCGTGGAATATGATTCTTCCCGCTTCCCAGTACGGCGGAATGGAGTTGAGCAGAGTGATGAGGTTGGACGGGCCAACTATAGATACACCCGCCGCATACACGTCTGGCGTGAAGGCGAGCCCGGCGAGCGTGGCGTAACCACCATACGAGCCGCCCATGATGCCGACGCGCTTGGGATCGACCGTGCCCTGCGCGATCAGATACTTCACGCCGTTGGTGAGGTCGTCCTGCATCTTCTGGCCCCACTCGTTGTTCCCGGCATTCAGAAATTTCTTGCCGTAGCCGGTGGAGGCTCTGAAGTTCGGTTGAAGGACCGCGTATCCGCGATTGGCGAGGAATTGCGCGATGCGATCGTAGCCCCAGCTGTCACGACCCCAGGGTCCACCGTGCGGATACACGACGAGCGGAAGATTTTTGGCCGCGACACCGACGGGAAGCGTGAGGTACGCCGGTATGACGAGGCCGTCTGTAGACGGGTAGCTGATAGGCTTGCTCGCCGCCAACCATTCGCGTGGCAGCTTGTCGAACACACGGTACTGGAGGGTGAGCTTCTTGGTGTTGCGATCGAACAGGTAGCGCTCGCCGGGCTCCTTGTCGCTGCCGGCGACGACCATCCACAGGCGTTCGTCGTTGGTGCTTCCACCCGGTGTAATCTCTTTCCCAGGCAGCTTGCTCTTGATGAGGTTGTAGTCCCTTTCCCACGCCTTGTCCTTCCAGTAAATCCGTGTGCGGTCGTCTTCATACGATGTCGCAATCAGCTCGTTCGTGACATCGGAGAAAACGGCGCCCCCGAAGTCGACTCGATTCAGTGGATCGGATTCGACGACTTGCTCCGTCTTTGCAGCAGGATCGAAAAGAACGAGGCGCGTAAGGTCGGTGGTGCCCTTGTTCGTCTCAATGTAGACCTTGCTGTTGTCCCTGCTGAAGCGATCCGGACCGCAGGTTTCGAATATGTTGCAGGAATAGACCTGGGTGAATCCAGTCGGATCGACGCGCAGGACTTCCGTGTCGCCCTTGTCCGTGGTGCGGACAGCGAGGCGCAGGTTGCCCGCGTTGTCGAACACCCACCCGGCGATGCGCTCGGTGTTCTGACGAAGGAGCGTCTTCTCACCGGTAGAGATGCGGACGCGATAGAGATCGTGCCACGCCTTGTCGCGGTCGTTGAGCCCGACATACATGATGTCGGGATCGTTCTTCGGCACCGAGTAGATCTGCGCCCGAACGCCCTTGGCGGCGGTGAGATTACGCGGTGCTGGAACGTCCGAGCCGACTGCGACAGGCGCCGCCGGATCGACTGCATATACGTTGAAGTTCTCGTCGCCGAGCTGGTCCTGCGCGAACAGGATGTACTTCCCGTCTCTGCTCCAGAAATACTGGGTGACGGGCCGCTTGGTGTCATTGGTTATGAGCTTGGCGGCCGAATACGGATCGCCAGTGCGCTTTACCCAGACGTTGCGCGTGTCCTTGTACGGCTTGAGGAACGAGATGTACCGTCCGTCGGGAGATATTTGCGCGCCCGAGATTTCGGGATTGCCGAAGAACAGCTCCCGATCTATGAGCGGCGGGAGTTTGCCGCTCTGCGCCGCGATCGTTTGAGGAGCGACGAATGCAATCGTGAGCGCGAGCGCCCAGCGACAACTGGTGGACGTGTTTTTCATATGTGAGTGTTGTTCCGGATGGTTGTTGGAGGCAGGGAAAGATAGGAACGAATGACTAGAAACGCTCGCAATTTCTTGTCGGGAACGAGCGCAAATTCGGATTCCAATCACTTAAGGCGCAATACGGCGTCCCGCGGGGCTTGGATTCAATCTTTTCAGAAAGGCGAACCGGCGCCTGCCTCAGCTAGGGAAGCCGCCAGATATTAAACACACCCGTCGTGCGGTGTTGATTGGCGTTGCCCTCCGGAAGCGCTATCCGTCCGTCAACGACGATCGGGCTATTCCAGTGGCCCCCACCCGAATTCAATTCCACGATCTGGTGCCCCGTCGCTGGCTCGTAGACGCGGAGTGAGCCACCGGGGTCGTACACATAAAGAAGTCCGCCGGCTACAACAGGGCTTGTGCCCCCATTCCCGTTGTGCCACGCCTGCTGCAGCCGACCGCCCGCGAAACTCCACGCAGCCGTTCCACCATTGTCGGCGGCGAAGAGCCACGTCTTACCGCCGGTATGCCACACGGCCGGCGCGGTGAACAAATCCGTACCGGACGGGGTGGACACCACCTGCGTCTCACCCCCTCGGCGCGGCGCGGCTCCGCGCGCGGATCCGAATTGCAGCAGTCGAATCGAGCCATCCTTGCCGCCCTGCGCAACGTAGGCTCCGCCGAGTAGCACGGGCGAAGTCGAGCCGAGGTCGGCGTCGCGTGCGCTGAGATCCTCGGTGTTTGCCGGAGTATAGTTGTCAACGATTTTCTCGGCACTCGAGTCGATCGCGATCGCGGCGTCGCCCCAGTTGGTGCGCCCATCCCATTTGCCGTTACCGGTGGCGACGAAAATATCTCCCGTGGTCGAATCTATCACCGCACCCGCTCTACCCCAGATCGCATTTCCGCTCTCGGCGCACGAGTGGGGATCGATCAGCTCCTGCCTGTCACTGC
The DNA here is from genome assembly GCA_038227135.1 of Gemmatimonadales bacterium. Lineage (GTDB taxonomy): Bacteria > Gemmatimonadota > Gemmatimonadetes > Gemmatimonadales > Gemmatimonadaceae > UBA4720. Next base: position 187,317 of record JBBRQC010000002.1, on the reverse strand, counting down.
ACAGCGAATTCCAGACGTGCACGAGGCGACCGTTTGCGGCGTCGAGAATTGCGACGTGGCCCTGATACGGCGGCGCATCGCCGATATAGCCGCCGGTCGTAGCGATAACGCGGGCGTGGTCGTAGTTGAGCGGGGACGCAATCTTCTCGCGCTCGGGCAGTGTCGTGATTGCGGTGCTCCACACAACCTGGCCGTCCGCAACACCCAGCTTCTGGACATGCCCATCGGGCGACGCGGCGTAGATGAATTCGCGATTGGGATCCGCGACCGGCGTCGAATTAGTTATCCGTCTCGATCCCGCCCACGAATCGTATCCACTCGGCGTGAATCGCCAGAGTATGCTTCCGTCGTCGGCATCAATCGCGAGCGTTTTTCCGTAGGTGGTCGTGACGAAGAACACGTCGTGTGTGCCGCCATTCACACGCACCCCGTGGAGGTATATCGGCGACGCGTCGGCAGTACCATCCAGCGTGACTTGTTGCCGACGGAGCGTGGCGACGTTGAGAGCGGTAATACCGGTCTCGTCCATCGACGCGCTGGAGCGGCCGACATCCCAACCAAAGCGGGTCCAGTCGTGGACCGAAGGCACGCGCTTCGCAAAGGATGGTGTTGGAAGCGTGGCAGCGGTGTCCACAGACGCTCGCGACGGTGGAGCAGCGCCGCACGCCAGGAGAACGGGAAGCCAAACCAGACCGAAGATTGGAACGCAGCGGTGGCTCACGATGCCAAGGTAGGACGCTGATCTAAAGGCCGCCAGATTTCACTGATAAACCCCCGTTCAGGTAGATTCTTGCGTGCATAGCTCAGTAACCAGGCTCGTCGAATCCTACGGCTATGCAGTCGTATTTCTCTTCGTTGCCATAGAAAGCCTCGGCATACCGCTGCCGGGGGAGACGGTACTCGTGACCGCCGCCGCGCTCGCGGCCCTCGGCCACCTGTCCATCTGGTGGGTGATCGCCATCGCGGCGGCGGGCGGAATCATGGGCGATGCCGCGGGCTACTGGATCGGGCGCATCGGGGGCCTTGCACTCCTCAAGCGCTACGGACGCTTCGTCCATTTCGACGAGCACAAGCTCGAGAAAGTCCATTCGTTCTTCAGCCGGCATGGATCCAAGGCCGTATTCTTCGGTCGGTTTATCGCGCTGCTTCGGACCTGGGCTGCGCTCCTCGCCGGAACCGCCGAGATGCCGTACGGAGTTTTCACTCTATACAACGTGCTCGGCGGAATAACCTGGGCGACACTCTTCGGGACACTGGGCTACGTCTTTGGACGTAGCCTGCCCCTGCTCGAGCGCTACATAGGGCAAGCGAGCCTCGCGCTGGTGCTGCTCATCGCTCTTGTCGTCGCGCTCTGGCTTGGCTGGAGGTGGTTCAACGGGAACCGCGAGTTTCTCGTCGAACGCGTCTCGTGGTACTGGGTCCGGTTTCGCGAGCGGCACCCGAGGCTGGCCAGGTTCATCGCCGCGCGCTTTGTCCGCGGCGAGTACCTCGGTTTGCATCTGACGATTGGATTCCTTCTCAGCCTGGCCGCCTTGTGGCTGTTCGCTGGTGTTACCGAAGACGTTGTCCATCAGGACCCGCTGACGAGGTTCGATCTCACGGTGACCACGTTACTCCGCGAGCACGCCACGCCGCTTGGCGACACGATTTTCGGCGTTGTCAGCGCGCTCGGCTCTCCGCTGGCAATGGCAATCATTGGAGCCGGCGGAGTTTTGTTTCTCCTGATGCGGCGAATGTGGGTCGTGCTCGCCGCATGGGTGGCGGCGCTTGGCGGCGCCGGCCTTCTTACCATCGTTCTCAAGAACCTCATCCAGCGCCCGAGACCGGTCGCGGCCGCTGATTTTCTCTACGGCGCATCGTTCAGCTTCCCGAGCGGTCACGCGCTGGGATCGCTGGTCGGTTACGGGATGCTCGCCTACCTCATTGGCTCGATGTGGGTCGAGACCCGGCGCGGTCGCCTTCGCCTCGCGATTGCCGCGGCGGTGCTCGTGATTGCGATCGGAATGAGCCGGCTGTACCTGGGCGTCCATTACTTCAGCGACGTCGTCGCCGGCTACGCAGTGGGAGTGCTGTGGCTATCGGTTTGTATTTCGGGACTCCAGGTTGCACAGCGCCGGCGGTTGACCACGAGTCTACCTGATCCCGACCCAAGCTCGACTGAAGCGAGCACCTCAGCAATTAGCTGAACCTGGAACGTCGGCTCAATTTCGAATATCGAGTGTATCAGTTGGAAGAGGGGCTACATCACTCTTACTGACAGGCCGACGAGCAATGCAAATGCAGCCGCCATCCGCCAATCTCGAATCCATCAGACGCGACATCGCTGAGCGACTACGTCCGACGTGCGCGCACATGTCAGAGGACGAGTTCGAGAAGATGGTCGCGCGCATGGCGCTCATAGAATGGAAGCACATCAACGACTCCACGCCTACCAGTCAGATGCAGACCCGCTAAACTGCAATCAGTTTCGATCGTCCTAGGTATGGTGCCTATCGAGGAAGATCGATTTTGGACAAAACTGGCGAGACCGACCCGCTTCCACGCGCGTCGAAGCAGCGAATAGTCGGTCCGGGGACGGTGCTCGCCGCCGTAGCCCTGCTCATCGTCCTCGCATTCGGCTATTGCGCGACTCGGATGGTACCCGGCGCGCTGCTCGGCCGGAACACGACGAACATCACCAACGACGTCGTGGTTTCACAGATCCGTGCCGTCGCGGAACTCGTCTCCAGCGAAGCGACAGTTCGCGACGTGATCGTCTACGAGAATACGTGGTACGGGTCGACCAAGCGGTCACTCGTGGTGGTGACGGGACGCCTCTTCGCCGGGATCGATTTTCGCGACAATCCCGACGTATCGATCGATCACGCTAGAAAAGTGATCCGGATCCGCATCCCACCAGCGAAGCTCATCGCTGTCGAGATTCGGAACATGGAGACGTACGACGAGCACGGTGGGCTGTGGAACCCATTCACGCCCGAGGATCGGAATCTCATTCAGCGTCAGGCGAGAGCGCAACTCACCGCGGCGGGCGGACAACTCGAGCTGATTCGTCACGCCAACGAGAGCGCCATTGAGCTGTTGCGGCTACTGCTCGCCAAAGACGGATACACCGTGGATGTTGTGCTCCGGTGAACTGCAGGCGGAGCAGGTTCCAACTGAACTGAACACGGTGGGAGGCGTCAGTAGCACTGGTGCCTGGCACCAGGTTAGCACGCCCAGACTTTACTACTCGCGTGATGGCGCATGCAGGTACTCAGAATGCCAGGAGATAAGTCTCGGCGTAGTTGACCCCGGCAACAGGCACCTACGCCACTGACGCCTCCCACCGTGTTCAGTTGCTTTTGATCTCAAACCACCGAGATGTCAGGTCCCACCGTAATCAGCTCAGCCGGCTTTATCGAACATCGTACGCGGTAGTCACCTGGCCCTGAAGGTACTTGTCGAACCACCCAACGATGTGACGCAACCGCTCGACCCGGTGCCACGGTTTTCCCGATCGCGACAGCTCGTGGGTCTCATCCGGAAATCGCACCATCACTGTCGGTTTGTGCAGGTACTTCAATGCCCGGAACATCGCCTCGCCGCCGTTGACCGGCGGTGTGCGCGTGTCCGCTTCACCCTCGATCAGCATCAGCGGGGTCGTCACGTTCGCGATGTGCGTGATCGCCGACCTTTCCGCGTAGTCCTTCGGATCTTCCCACGGCGCGGCGCGGAACCACGTCGGGTTGAAGAGCGTGAAGTCCGCGGTATACCACCAGCCCGCCCAATCTGCGATCGACCGCTGCGACGCCGCTGCTGCGAAGCGATGGGTCTGCGTGACGATCCAGTTGGTGAGCACTCCGCCACCGCTTCCGCCCGTCACTCCCATGCGTGTCGAATCCACGTATCCGCGCTTGAGGACTTCGTCTACCCCCAGCATCAGATCCTTATAGTCGTCGCCAGGATAGTGGAACTGGATGATGTTGCCGAAATCCTGCCCGTACGAATTGCTCCCGCGCGGATTGGTGTAGAGCACGACGTAGCCCTTGGCCGCCATCCACAGGAACTCATGAGTGAACGAGGAACCGTAGGCCGTGTGGGGGCCGCCGTGAATCTCTAGTATGAGCGGGTATTTCTTCGACGGATCAAACTGTGGCGGCTTTAGAATCCAGCCCTGAATGCGTTTGCCGTCGAAGCTCTTGTACCAGAACTCTTCAGGCGTGGTGAGCGCGAGCGTGCTGAACAGCGCATCGTTCACATGTGTGATCTGCCTCGGCGCCGAGCGAGGAGAATTTGCGTCAAGGAGGTACAGATCGCCGATGTTCACAGGCGTCGAGACGAGTGTCACCAACTTCGACCCGTCGGAGCTCGCACTGTAGGAGACCACCTCGTGATCACCCGTCGTCACCGAATCAAGTTTTCCCTCGGCAACGGAGAAGCGCTTCAGATTCGAGCGGCCGTTCTCAGCCGTTACCACGACCACGCTTCTTCCATCTTTGGCCCAGATGACCCCGCCACCGTTGCCCCCGCGCGGCGGATGCTGGTCGGAGCCGATGCCGCTCTCGATGTCGTAGTCGTAATTCGTCGTGAGATTTCGCGGCGTAGACCCGGCAGTCGCGTCGGTAACGAACAGGTCGGGCTGGTCGTAGGAGCGGACCGGCTTGGCGTTCTCCGTCCCCGTGAACGCGATTCGTTTGCCGTCGGGTGAGAGAGCGATCGTCCCGATGTTTCCATCGATGCTCGAGATCTTGACCATCGCGCCGCCGCTCGCTGGAACGGCGTAGATGTCCGCCCCGGTAGTCGAGTAATACGGCTCGAAGTTGCGGTCCGACGTGAAATACAGTTTCGATCCATCGGGCGACCACACCGGCTCGCCCTCGTCGAAGTCGCCCAACGTGATCTGTCTCATCGTCGGCAGTGCGCCCGTTGGCCCAATCGCAGTGGGCACAGTCCAGATGTGATTGTGCGAGGTAGGGTCGGTGTATCCCCCGCCGTTCCAGCGGTACTGAGCGCGGGTGACGACACGAACATCACTCCCATGCTTCTTCTGTGTCGAGTCCGGCGTTTTCCTGAGCGAATCGACTTTGGCTTGCGCCGACGAAGTTGAATCCGGTTTGGGCGAGGAGTTGAAGGCGATCGTGCGTCCATCCGGCGACCATACTGGAGACGATGCGCCGTTGGGCGCATTGGTCAGGGCGCGCGCTTCACCACCATCCATCGAGATGAGATAGATCTGCGCCGGCTGCGACTTTCCCTCCAGCGGATCCGGTGTCCGCACGAAAGCGATCTCCCTTCCGCCCGGCGACCATCGTGGAGAACGGTCACTGCGACCCGAAGTCAGGGGGCGCGGCGCCGCGCTACCATCGGATGGCACCACGAATATCTGGGTCTCGTACCGGTCCTTGTCCTCGTTCACGTTCACGCGGACGAAGAGAACCTGCGATCCGTTCGGCGAGATCTGCGGGTCGGCGGCCCACACGAACTTGAAGAGATCGGTCTCGGTTATCGCTCGGCGATCCGCGGGCCGTGCCGCGGCGAGAAACAGGACGGGGAGGGCGAGCGAGTACCAGCGCAGACGAGTCATTCGCATTTTCGCTTGGGGGAGGTCGAACTAACAGTCTGAAGACTAGCTGCCGTCGCATAAACGGCAACTGAACGGGTGCGAGGTTTGTACGGCGTGCCCTTCCAATCACCCAAGAAGTGCCGCCTGGTGCACCCGCGGTGCTGAAACTTTCCAACCAATTTGGGCGATAGGGTATCCAATCAGCATTAGAGCTAGCTACTGGCCTTTCCGCCCAGACTGGACCCTTCGATGATTAGCATTTCAGCGCTTCTCGCACTCGCCCTCAACCTGCAGGTTCTTCAACAGGCGCCCGCCAGCGCCGATCGGGGGTCACCCAAGCCGTACAGCGTCGTCGCGCCGACGGATACCGGCGCCACCGTCGTCCGGGCTACCGTTTCGCCCGTGATCGACGGAAAGGATGACGATCAGGTCTGGCGCGTCGCGCCCCCCATCACGGCGTTCAAGGAGTGGCGTCCCACCGAAGACAAGCCGCCGCGCTTCAAGACCGAGGCGAAGATCGCTTACGATGCATCGAACCTGTACGTCTTCGTCCGCGCCTTTGACCCTCACCCCGACAGCATCATCAAGCTGCTCGAGCGGCGTGACACGTTCACATCGTCCGACATGATCTGGCTGTTCGTCGACTCGTACCACGACCGGCGAACCGGCTACGAGTTCGGCGTCAACGCGGCCGGCGTAAAGGTCGATCAGGCCATCTACGACGACGGCAACGAGGACCAGGCCTGGGACGCGGTGTGGGACGTCGCGACCCGCATCGATTCGCTGGGCTGGACCGCCGAATTCCGGCTACCGCTTTCCCAAATGCGGTACAGCAGGGACAGAAAGCACGTCTTCGGCATTTCGATCGATCGCGATATCTACAGGTATTCGGAGCGCGAGATCTGGCCTCTTCTCCGCCAATCGAAGCCCGGATTCGTTTCGCAATTCGGGTCGCTGGATGGACTGGAGGACCTCGAGGCGCCGCGAAAGCTCGAGGCCGTGCCGTATGTCGTCACCAAGAACGCATCGCAGATCGTCAACAATAATTTTGCCCAGAAATCGAACGTGACGGTGGGGGGAGATCTGAAATACCGGTTGGCGCCGAACCTGACGCTCGACGCAACGATCAACCCGGATTTCGGTCAGGTCGAATCCGACCCGGCGGTCCTCAATCTTTCCGCGTACGAGTCATTCTTCGACGAGCGACGTCCGTTCTTCGTGGCGGGGCGCGGACTGTTTCGCTTCGACGTGAATTGCAGCGCGGTCAACTGCAACGGAGAGAGCCTATACTATAGTAGGCGCATCGGCCGAACTCCCGAGCTCGCCGGAATCTACGGCGACACCGTGCCTCTCCAGCCGACGACCATCATCGGCGCCGCCAAGCTGATCGGTCGATTCCCGCGTGGTCTGACCGTAGGGGTGCTCGATGCGGCGACGCAGCGATCGGCAAGTCCCGGCGACACCACGTACGATCCCTTCACGAACTTTACAGTCGCGCGCGCGACACAGGATTTTCGGAAGGGCAGCAGCGCCATCGGCGCCATCCTGACGGCGGTGAACCGGAAAATGGATAATTGGTCATCGCCGTATCTAGCGTCAGACGCGTACGCCGCCGCGCTGGATTTCCGGCATCGCTTCCTCAAGGACAGGTACGAGATCTCCGGAACGTTCGATCAGAGTCTAGTGCACGGAACTCCGGCGGTCATACTCGCGATGCAGACCAGCGGAGTGCACCAATACCAACGGCCCGACGCAAAGCTTCCTCTCGATCCCAACCGTACCGTGCTGAGCGGCGACGCCGAGGAATTCCATTTCGGCAAGATCGGTGGTGAGCACCTGCTGTTCGAGTCCGCGTATCAGCGCCGCTCCCCGGGATTCGAGATCAACGACCTCGGGTACCTGCGGCGTGCCGACCAGGTGTCGTGGAATACGTGGGCCGGTGTTTTTGACCGGAAGCAACGGCTTTTTTACAACCGCTTCCAGTGGAACAACAACTGGTGGCAGTACTGGACGGCGGATGGCTTGCCGCTCGAGGCAGCGTACAACACCAACACGCACATAACTTTCAAGAACAGCTGGGGCTGGCATATGGGCGGAACCGTTGGCCAGCTCGGCACGACCTACGACGATAGAGCCGCGCGCGGCGGACCCGCAGTCAGACAGAACTCTTACGTCGCGCCGTGGTTCTTCGTGAATGGTGACGATCGAAAAGCAGTTGTGCCGTACTTCAACGCCAACTTTTTCAGAGGCGAAGGAGGAAGGAACTCGTCGGTCTCCGTGAGCCCCGAGCTGGATTTCAAGGTGCTCGGGTCATTCAGCTCAGCCCTTTCGCTCAATTGGTCACACAACGTTACCGACAACCAATGGTTCGGCAGGTTCACGCACGCGACGGGCACTCACTACACCTTCGCACGCCTCGACCAGCACACCACGGGCGTCACGCTGCGCCTCAACTACACGTTGACGCCGGAGATGTCGCTGCAGGCGTACACTCAGCCCTTCGTCTCGAAGGGAACCTACAGCAACGTGCGCCAGCTCTCGGCGAACCCCCGCGCGGAAGCGTACGACGATCGCTACGCACCGTTCATCGACCCCGCGGTCACTACCAATCCAGGTGGATTCAACTTCAAGGCGTTCCAGTCCAACCTGGTCTACCGTTGGGAGTACCGGCCCGGCTCGACGCTCTTCGTGGTGTGGAACGAAGGAAGGCAGGGCTACCTCGGGGCAGAAGGAGATCGGAGTTTTCAGGGCGATGTGCGGGATCTCGTGCGGCTCCATCCCGCCAATACGTTTCTGGTCAAAGTGTCGTACTGGTTGAACAGATAAACGGCAACTGAACGGGGCAAATGCCCGCGTCGATCGGCCCTTCGGAACTTTCGGCGGACGGGTCGCGTACGGGAGTCTGGAGGCTCGCTCGATGTCGAAACTTCGTACGCGCGCAGTGTAGTCCATGAATCCGGACGCGGTTCGGCCCGGTACGAGTGACGCGCTCACAGCGCGTACGATCGATGCGACGATCTACCCGCCGTCGGTTAGGGCGCAGGAAACCGCAGCTGCACTCATTCCCAGACTCGCGGAGGCCGCCGCGCCTCTCTCCTCCCCACTCCTGCTTGGCGCCCTCGCGCTGACGCTCGTGTTCAGCTGGGTCGCGATCCGCATGCGCTACCGTCCGAGTGCATTGGTGTTGGGAGCGTTGCTGGTGATGACGCTCACGTCCTTCAATCCAGCGCAGGAACCCAATCAGACGGGGAGTAACGGCGTGGGGGATTCGAGAACCGCAATCGGAGACATTAGAACCTCGCACCGAGCCCACGTCTACACACCCTTGCCAACAGGGGAAGATCCAGGAAGCGACGTCAACGCCGATCCAGTACAGGTCCATCTGCCTCCCGATTTTGCGGAGCGCCTACCGGATTGGAGCAGAGATGCAATGCATTCCGCCGAGCGGATGATGCGCGACAACGAGCGAATGCGGGAAATAATGAAGCAGATCCGCTACCGTCTACGCGAAGAGGCGCGACGCCAGCATTGGCGTCAGATGCTAGCCGAGCGAAGGGCTCGGGTGCGGGAGTACGGTTTGATCGAGTCGCCTTGAGGATTCTGAAACCGTCCCCGGGCCGCACCGATCATACTTTGCGCGGCAGGTGAACGGTGAAGGTGGTGCCTGCTTCCTCTGAGGACTCCACGTCGATTCTGCCCTTGTGTGCGCTCACGATCCGATCGGCGATGTAGAGACCCAGGCCAAGGTTTCCCGTCGGCGCGGTGGTGGCGGTGATCGCCCTCCGCTTCATCGGATTGAAAATCCCGTTCAATTGCTCGGCAGGGATAGCGACGCCGCGGTTATGTATCGCAACGGACACTTCCTTCTCGTCGCCCTCGACGCTGACCGTCGCCGATGTCTTGCCGGACCCGTACTCCAGCGCGTTCCCGATCAGATTGGTAAGGAGCTGGCTCACGCGCGGACAGTCCCATTCACCCTGGAGCGACCCGCGCGCATCGACCTTTATCGTTCGATCGGGATATGCGGCCGAGATTTCGTTGACAACGTCGTGCACCACCTTTCCCATGTTCATGCTGGCGCGTACGATGGGAATGCCGCCACCGAGCCGGCTGCGGGTAAAATCGAGCAGAGCGCCGATCATCTGGTTCATGCGCCTAGAGCTGCTCGCTATTCGCGACGTGAGCGTCAGGTGTGGCTCAACAAGCTCGTGTGTCTCGAGCATGAACTCGGCGGACATCATTACGGCGCCGAGCGGCGTCCTCAGATCATGACCCAGGATCGCAAGAAACATCTCCTTGGAATGATCCAGGTCCTCGGTGTATCGCGTGATTGATTCAGTAAGCGACTGGTCTATGGCTTCATTGAACCGCGTCAGGTCTTCGATGTCGGCATGTGTCAGCTCTCCATGCGCTTTGGTCCAGAGCCGGATCACACTGGCGCGCAGGGCTCTGTATTCCGAGATCATCTGATCCGTGGTGAATCCACTTTCGGCGCGATCCGCCCCGTGTCTTTCCGCCGCCGTCTTCTCATCTACTGTAGGTGCGTTGCCCTTTGATTTTTCCGTTTGCTCGTGTTTGTTCTGCGGCGTCTTCAGGTCGGCGGCTATGACGGTTAGCATCTCGCTGGCGTGGTCGCGCAGCGAAGTTATGTCCATCGAGGCGCTGGCTGGCGCGCACGTCCGCGCAAACGCTTCGAACTCCACCATGATCGACTCGCGGTTCGTCAGGATGAAATCCGACAGCGATCCTCTGTTCCCGCTCGGAGACGAAGGCGGTTGCGGGTGGCTCGGCCTGTCTACTACCAGGGCTGGCCCTCGTGCACCGTTAACAGGTGCGGACTTCGAGAGAGATGGGATGATCAGACCAGTTTTGTCTTCCGGCATGCAACGCTCATGTGGCTGAGTAAGGCGTCGCCAGAATCGCCGGTGCTGTCCTTCAATGATCCGACAGCGGGCACGCGGGCTGGTGGGAAATTTCCGCGCGAAGAATGTCTCCCGAAGGATAACCCCTTTTCGCGCCGAATTGTTGACGACGGCCTGTTACCTGCGGCTAGTGCGACTTCGGGTCGGTTCCCGTCAGCGTTTTGAGCACTTCCGGATACATCCACTTGAACGAGGGAACGCCCACCGCCAGCAAACGGTAGTCGGCCTGGCGGGCCAAACACCTGACTTGTGCGGCTTTGGTTTCCCCCCATATTGAGTCTCTGCCCTTCGCAGACTGGGCACACTTCGAGGGGTTCTGATGCCGTTCCACGGCCGCACTGCGATTGCATTGTGTATCGCCGCGTTAGGTTGCGGCGGTGGGGGCGGCGTGGCGGGTCCCCCGCCCATAGCGAGCATCTCGGTCTCCCTCGCCCAAACGTCGGTCGTGATCGGTGCCTCGACGACTGCCACCGCGATTCCGAGGGACGCGGGCGGGAATCTCCTCACTGGCCGCACCATAACCTGGTCGTCGGACAACTCTGCAGTGGCGACTGTTTCGGCGGCCGGAGTCGTCACCGCCGGCAGCACGGGAACGGCCCGGATCACGGCTGCAAGTGAAGGGCAAAGCGGATCGGCAACGGTAACCGTCACGGTCCCGCCGGTGGCCACTGTAACGGTGGCGCTCGGCACTTCTACCCTCGTGGCCGGCGCGACTACTCAGGCAACCGCGACGACCAAGGATGCGAACGGGACCACCGTGACCGGACGGACAGTGACGTGGTCGTCGGACAACGCCGGCGTGGCGACGGTGAGCGGTGACGGAGTCGTGACTGCAGTCAGTCCCGGCGTCGCAACGATCGCAGCGACGAGTGAAGACCGCAGCGGATCCGCCGCGGTGACGGTCGTCTCTGCCGCTGTAGGATCGGTGACGGTCTCGCTCGCGACCTCGACGATCGGGGTCGGCCGGAAAGTCCAAGCAACTGCGACAACGAAGGACACCAACGGGAGCGTCGTCACCGGCAGAGCGGTGACATGGTCCACAGATAACCCGGCCGTTGCGACAGTCGACCCGACGGGACTCGTGACCGGGGTCGCGACCGGTTCTGCCAACATCACCGCGACGAGCGAAGGAAAGAGCGGATCCGCCGGTGTTACCGTCGCGCCACAGCTCGGCTACGGGTCGTCTACCGAGAAGATACGCATCCTGGACGTGGGCACCCCGTTCACTCCGTCGCTTACAGGGTCGAGCGTTGGGACGACGGCATTCGTCAGCCGTGCGACCAGCGTCGCCACGGTCGATGCCCAGGGCACGATCACCGGCGTGGGACCGGGACAAGTCTGGGTGGCCGCGAACGCCCCCGGCTGGGTCGGCGATTCCGTCTATGTGATAGTGCCTCGGACATCCACGGGTCCGATCCTGCGTACCGATCTGACGACGTTCAACGTGAAGACGGGCACGACGACATTCGTGATCAACATCATCCTCGACACACGCTCGACACCAATCGGCGGAGCGGAGTTCACGGTGGGCTTCACGACCATCCCTTTAATTTTCACGGGCGGCAATTATTCCGTCACCGGAACTCCGGCGCCAGTGGTGAGCAACCTCCAGGCTGGACTGTTGCGACTGTCGCTGGCATCGGGAAGTCCGCTCAGCGGCCAACTCGCGATGCTTCGGCTTACTTTCACTACCACGGCCACGAACTCCGCGGGATTCGTGACGCTCACATTCATAGATCTCGTCGATCCATCCGGAGCTGATCTGCTCCCGGTCGCGACTTCCACGCGCATTCCGATCATCGTCCATGACTGACAATCACGTTTTGCGGCCGAAGCGCCTGTGTATCCTTGTCGCGAGCGCGCTCCTCACGATCGCGTGCTCGGAGAAATACCAGTCGACGGTGGTGGAGAACCCGATACCAGCAGTCAAAGCCGCGCTCGTGCTTTCCGACTCGGCGCCACCGGTCGGAGGAGCGCTCGTCGTGTCGGTGCAGGCTCTTTCAGACCAAGGCACCGTTGGCAGTTATACGGCGAAGATCAACTACGACGCGACCGCGCTGCGATTCGCCGGTGAGGTGGCGATCAGCGATCAGGCACTCCGCGCGAGCAATCCGTCGCCGGGGCTCATTCGTCTGGCCGGTGCCGCTGCCTCCGGCTTCAGGGATGGCCGCCTTGCCAGCTACAAGTTCGTCGTGTTGCGCGATAACAGTGTCCGATCATTGTCACTTGCGGTTGACGAGATCCACATGATCACGCGTCTCGACGCGAAGATCGGGCTGATCGTCGCCCCAAGCAGGACGACGTCCAGGTGAGGCGCGTCAGAGTTGCGGTGAGCACGCTTGCAGTTGCCACGATCATCGGGGCCGCGCGGTGCGCCCCGATCAAGTCTCAACCCAGACAAGTCCAGGCGGAGAACTCGGTGGCGTCCGGGCCTCCAGTCATCGAGTCAGCGCGTCCGGATTCCGTGCTTGTGCCTTACGGTGGAGTCGTGGAAGTCACGTTGCTCGGGACCGGATTCGTTCCCGGAAAGCCCGGACAGAATACAGTGCATTTCAGCAACACCGCGCTCAAGCTGGTTCCCGCATCTTCCGACGGGCGGGAGATCGTCTTCGCCATTCCGGACATGGTCAGTCGTGGCGGCGAAGCGCCACTTTCCGCATTGCGGCCGGGAAGCTACGACGTAAGCGTCGAGACGAGCTCGGGAACGAGCAACGCCGTCACGGTGAGGGTATTCCGATGACGCGTGCCGGCAACCGTATTCTCTTTGCGCTGATTCTCGGCGCCTGTGTCGGCGTCGCGGCGCGGTCGCTCGGAGCGCAAACGAGCGCCGAGCCGAAAGAGGACGTCCACGCGCGCGAGGATTATTTCTGGCTGCAGCGGAGCTACCCGTCGACCGAGCGCCCGTACGCGCAGATGGAACGAGCGCGAGCCGCGGTCTCCGCACAGAGGCAGTGGCTTTCCAACTTCAGCGCCGGCGTTCCCGGAGGATGGCGGTCGCTGGGTCCCAACGGCGTATTCGGTGCCGACAACGGTTTTGGCGGATCCTCGTCGATGCTCGATATCGGCCGAGTTACGGCGGTGGCGCCGAGCTCGGCGGGGTCGCTGTTCATTGCGACCGCGTCCGGAGGGGTTTGGCGGAGCGCCGTCGGCGGATATTGGAGCGCCCTGACGGACGACCAGTGCAATCTCACTATCGGCGCGCTCACGATAGATGATGCGGACCCGAACGTTCTGTTCGCGGGAACCGGTGAATACAACGTCAACAGCTGGGGGTGCGGAATTCTCCGCTCCACCGACGGTGGAACAAGCTGGTCGCAGCTCGGTGCGACCGCCTTCAGAGTGACCTCTGGTGGAATCCCTCGTGGCTCCGCCTCCTTCGGCAAGATTGTCGTCAGGCGCCCGGCGGGCGGTTCCCTCGCCAACACGCTGTTGCTCGGCGCAAGCAATGTCGGCGTGTTCCGTTCAATCGATGGCGGAAGCACCTGGAGCTACGTACTGGTGGGAGCAACGGCCAGTGTCGTTGCGCACCCGACTCAGCCCGCAACGTTTTACGCGGGGAACAGCGACTTCGCAACGATGAGTCGCCGCGGCATCTACAAGTCGACGGACAACGGCGCCACCTGGACGCTCCTACCTCCATTGCCTGACGTGGTCCTCGCCAACATCGACAGAGTCGAATTGGCGACCACGGTCACTGCTCCCAACCTGGTTTATGCGTCTGTCGGCGATCCTACTGGGGGCCTGGCCGGGCTGTTCGTCTGGGATGACGCGGCTGGGACATGGACGCACCTTGCCGCTACTGGCCTGAATGGTGGCTCCTACAGTACTGACTTCGGGACCCAGGCCTGGTACGATCTCGCGCTTGCTATCGATCCGCGAAACGCGAGCCGGTTGTACCTGGCCGGCATTCGTGGATTCAGATCAGATGATGGCGGCGCCACGTTCCGTCCGATGGGCGGTGAAGTCCACGTCGATTGGCACTCAATCGCGATCGATCCGCGCAATCCTGACATTCTGTACGCGGGCACCGATGGCGGCGTGTTCGTGTCGACGGACAACGGGAACAGCTGGGTGAGTCGCAACGCCGGGCTCACTGTAACCCAGTACTACCCGGGAATTTCCGTGACTCCAAACGGCTCGCAGATCATGGGCGGGTCGCAGGACAACGGCACCCACGTGTACACCGGTTCGATGTTCTGGAACGGGTTCCTGAGCGGAGACGGCGGATACACGGCGATCAACTACAGCAATCCCGATATCATTTACGGGGAATCGCAATGGGACCCGAATGGTGGTGGGGCGTACATCATCCGTTATGACGGGTCACCATCCGTGAATTCTTCCTCGAGGCGAACCACGGGAATTGCAAGCGGTGATCGCGCGGCCTTCCTGCCGCCATACGTGATGGACCCGGTCACACCGACGAAGCTCTACTTCGGGACGCATCGCCTTTACAGAACGCTCAACGAAGGCACTCTGTGGACCGCAATCAGTGGAGATCTGACGAAGGGCAGCGGGTTCATAACGACAATCGCGGTGGCGAGTATCGACCCACGAACGATTTATGTCGGCGCGAGCGACGGGGCGGTGAACGTATCCCGTGACGCGGGAGCCACCTACACGGCGAGTCCGACTGGTCTGCCGAACAGGTACGTGACGCGCATTGTGATCGATCCTACCGACGCCGCCCACGCGCTGCTCACGGTGTCCGGTTTCTCCAGCGGGCACGTATTCGAAACCAGGAATGCGGGAGCGACCTGGACCGACATCAGTGCGGGACTCGTTGATGCTCCTGCGAATGCGATCGCCTTCGTTCCGGGTGTCGGGGTAATGGTCGGCACGGATGTCGGCGTTTTCCAGACGGCGAGTCCGGGGAGCAGCTGGACCAGCGGACCGGCAGGACTACCGAACGTCATCGTTCACGATCTCGTCTACGCCCCCGGCGCGAACCTCCTTCTCGCGGGCACGTACGGGCGGGGAATGTTCGCTTACACGGTGGGCGGCGAGGCCGCCGTCCTGCGTGGCGACGTCAACGCTGATGGAAAAGTGGATGCGTTCGACGCGCTGCTCATTCAACAATCGCTCGTCGGCTCGCTTCCGGTTTCGACGATGGTTTATCCGCGGGGCGATGCTGATTGCAATTTTGCAATTCAGTCGGCGGATGCCGTTTACGTTCTAAGGACGGCGGTTGGGCTCGGATCGCCCGGGGTTTGCGTCAATACCGTCAAGTAGGCGCCGCGTCAGCTGAATGGAAACTGCGACTGAACGGGAACTGAACGGGTGCAGTTAGGCAGTAGACAGCACTCTTAGTCGGATCGCGACGGCCCGGCCCGTCCGGATTGCATCTGGTACGCGGTGTACAGGAACACCGCGCCGCAGACGAGAAACAGCAGGATCCGCCAGATCGTCTCCACGCTCGCGAGATCGACGAATAGCAGCCGCGCCACCACGATGATCATCGTCACTCCGCCGAGGTACTTCAACATCGGCCGGGCTTTGTCACGCTGGCTCAGAATCAGCAGCGTGGCGCCGAGCAGCGCGTAGCTCGCGGTGACCAGCGGCGCCCAGAGAGGGTCGAGCGCGCTCCAAAGCACGATCAGCCCGGTCAAATAGGTCGCGACGCCGAGAATCCGGCCTTGCATCTGCTCGGGTCCATTGGCGATGAGACGCAGGGAGATGAAGGTCGCAGCTCCGAGCGTCAGTACGTCGGAGAAGATCCACCGATAATGGTCGAGGCCGGTGTCGACCAGCGAGAGCTCATGCGCGGCGATGATCCATAACACCAGCGCGACTAGAACCTTCGTGACCGTGCAAGGACCCGCGAATTTGCCCGACGGGAAATTGAAGATGAGTGCCGTAACCAGCGCACACGCGGGAATGTTCTCCGGAGTTGGAGCAACCCTGGCGATTCCGATCAGAGTCCACAGCACACCGGCAGTCAGAGCGGCGTGACTGATTTCCGCATCCTGGTGCGAGGCCCGCTGCGAATAGAGAAGCGCGCCAAGTCCCAGCACCAGGAACGATGCTCCCCACATTTCGTCAGGTACTCGTGTCCAGATCGCGCCGAACAGCGTGATCGCCAAGTACGCGCTCGCCAGCATCAGCGCCCAGACCACCACGCTGTCGGGCGCGGTTTTCCCCCCACCAATCGCGGCGGAGAGTGAATCCATCGCTTTGACAAACTCCTTGCTGCGTTCTGTGGCAGGCGGCGAAGTGTAGCGAGGCGAGCCGGTCCTTAGCAGCTCGCGACGAAGCAACGGAGTACGGGTGAACGCAACCGCGGCGATCAAAAGAAGGATCGTCATTGCGACTGAGCCAACCGCCGCCGATCTGACGCGCATAAAGGGTATTGGTCCGACTTGCGGGGCGATAACCGAGCTTGCAACCCGCCCGCTGAGCGGAGTGATCGCGAGGTCGTCGAGCCACACACTTCCCTTTCCGCCTGTGCCGGCGGTGATCGCGAGCTCGAGCGCAGCGACTCTCTTGAGGTCGTAGTCGCGGGGCTGACCCCACCCAAAATGGATCTCCTGCTTGTTGACTTTGACGATTTGCCAGGCACGCGGGAATACGAACCCGATCTTGCTGGACAGCCAAACGTTCGCGCCCGTCGAGTCAATCAGCTTGAACTCGAGGATGTTGGAGGGTGCTTCTCCTTTGATTGCGAATGAGAACTGGTAGTTGGGCGGCAGCGGCAAATTCAGCGAGCGATGGACGATCGCGTACCCACTGTTGCCGTGAAAGTCGAAATCCAGACGCATGGTTCGGCCGTGGATGCCGTCCGAATCGGGGTGGATGGTGATCTCGACGCCGGCCGCCGGACTGGTAGTCCAGTGAGTTACCGAGTCGAAAGAGTCCAATGTCCTGGACGGGCCGATCGCTTGCGCATTTGCAGTCTCGGCGACGATCATCCAGAACGCGGCGAAGGTGATCCACAGAATCGACTGCCAGCCGCGCAGCAGATAGATGATCAATCCGATCGCGGCGACCGCGCCCGTATACAGCGACAGTTCGGCCAGTGTGTTGACTGGCGCCGGCAGGATGAAGGGAGTCGCGAAACCGGTCGCCACTGCTGCGAGCGCAAATATCTCACGATTCTCCTGGAGCGCGATCCAGGTGGAGAGGACCGCGAGCAGGAAAAGAATCAGCCTCACCGCGGGAATCGGGAGCAGCTGGTACCACACGCCGGCGGCATACGCCGTCACGTACCAGATCGCGAGCGCTCCTCCGAGAAGGAGCTCGCGGAATCCGAGATCTGCATTCGGCGCCGTTTTGGATTCTGAGCGAACGCGACCGGCGAACCAGAAGAGAAGTCCTCCCAGAACCGTCCCGGCGAGAACCCGGACGGGCGGCGTAATCCAGCCGTGGTCGACCGCGTACCCGTAGAGCAGCAGCACGCCGAGGACGAGGAATCCAATTCCGACGCGGCTCAGCCACCATTCGGCGTCGTGTGACGAGAGCAGGGATGCAACACTGCTATTGATTGAGGGCGGAGTTGTTTGTCGCCGGTGGGGTGGCGCGGCTGGAGGTGGGGTAGCTCCCGACCGTTGGTATGAGGCCGGTTGCTCCATTGCGCGTTCCCGCGCCGGACCGGACGTCCGATCGGAAGCCAGTGCGTCGAACGATCTCTGCAGATCGGCGAGCGCTGCCTCGATTCTCTTCAAACGCGCGTCGAACTCCGAGTCTCTGGACGAATCCATCGGCCTCCTGGAGTAGCTAACCTGACCGCGCCGAGACTACGTGTCCAGTATCGACGTTCTCGTTACTTCCGCTCCGTGGGTGCCGGAAAGCGACGCACGCTCAGCGTCCAGGCATCGGAGGCTGCTCGTCCGCCGACGCGCCGTAGCTGTACGGCACAGGCATATCGAGTAACCGCAGGTAGACACCCACCTGCGCGCGATGGTGGGCGGAGTGCGTAATGAAGGCCGTGCGGAAGACATTCACACGTGGCGATTCCATCAGGACGTTATCACCGAGCCGCAGTGTCCAGGTGGATCGCGCCTTGTCCCACGTCAGCTGGCGAAGTACACCACGCAGCTGCGCGCTCAGGTCGTCGAACATTTTCACACGGTGGGCGCTGCTTGCGAAGGTGGGCTCATCCGGGCGCTGGGTTTTGCCGTCGAATTCGTCCTGCGTCAGCATCATCATTCCGAATCCGGGAAGCTGAGCGAGATGCGTAGCGAGCTGTCCGAGTGATCTCGATTTTGCGTGCGGACGCCAGTCGTCGTGCCCGTTGGGGACGCGCTCGAGCATGCGTCGGGTGGTGGCCAATTCGCCGTCGAGATCCGCGAAAAGAACGGAGAGAGGGGACCCGGTTTCGACCGGGGATGATTGCGCAGTCGTTGTGGTCATTGCTTTTTGGTTTAAAGGCTAGACGTGGGAATGTATAAAACCCGCCACCTCGCGGCCTGCGCAGCGGAGCATGGGTCCTCAGCGGATAGCGTTACGGCTGGCAGCGGGAAGCGGGTAGTCGATCTCACGAACGCAATTGGCGGCCCATAAGTTCTTGACATAGTGATCCTCCACGAACGCTGGTTCCTCGACGAGACCCGATTCCCGGTTCAGTTCGACACGTGGAGCTCGTCGAACAGTCTCATCCCTGTCGCTGTCGCCGTCGGGATCACCGCCATCGCGACGCTCGTGTACCGCGCTCGCGGACGGCGAACCGTCGTGCCCGGTCCGATCGCACTGGGGATGCCGTGGGAGAATTACGTCAGGCTCCTCAGCTGGGTGCCGCTAGTGATTGGAGTGCACCTGGGCGTCACGCTGCTCGTGAGCGGGGTGAGCAGGCAGCTCTTCGTTCCCAACCTTGAGCTGCCCGTCAATTTCCTGGACGGACTGCTCGGAATGGTGGAGATCGCCATTGCCCTCAGCTTCATCTACGGGGCGCTTGCGCGCTTCGCCGCCGTAGCGCTCATCGCCCTTTGGGCCGTCGGGATGCTGGTGTTCGGGCCGCTTCGGCTCATCGAGCACACGGAGGTATTCGGCATCGCGTTTTTTCTCTTCGCAACGGGACGCGGCCCGCTCGCGTTCGACATGGCGTTCGACAAGTTGAACAAGCCGGTAAAATCGCTCGTTCCCTACGCGGTGCCGGTGCTCAGGGTGGCGCTCGGAATTGGCCTCACCATCGTCGCGTTCAGCGAGAAGCTGTGGAACATCCCGATGGGGCTCGCATTTCTCTCGGAGCACCACTTCAATTTCTTCCCGTACATCGGGATGCCCGGCGTCGACGACACGAGGTTCCTGCTGATCGCGGGGACTATCGAATTGCTCGTCGGGTTGATGCTCATTGCGGGGACGTACGTCCGTCTCATCATCGTCATTACGCTGGTTCCATTCAATCTCACGCTTCCGTTCCTCGGCTGGCGGGAGCTGGTTGGGCACCTCCCGATCTACGGAATTCTGGCGCTGCTGCTGCTCTGGGGCGACGAGCGGCCGGGGGAGGAAGGCGCGCTCGTCAGGGCGTTGCAGGGGGACGAGGTATAGGTTCGCGCCAGGCCGTTTGGCTTGTCGCGCCCTTCTTTAGCAACCCCGACCATCGTATGTTGGCGAGAGGGGCTCATGCCGTCAGCCACGCATCCGATCGCCATCCACAAATTCGGCGGCGCCGCGCTTGCCGGCGCCAGCGCGATCGCCCACGTCGGCGCTCTGCTGGCGGAGCCGTCCGACGAACGGCGGGTCGTAGTCACTTCGGCGCTCCAGGGCGTGACCGATTCCCTGTTGCGAGCGGTTCACTCAGCGGCTGAAGGGAACTCAGGGGAAGCCGACACAATCGCGGGCGAGCTCACCGAGCGGCACGCCGCCGTCGCACATGCGGTCGTGACCGGCAAGGAGCGCAACGCGGTCGAGCGCGAGCTCGCGTTACTGGCTGACGTGCTCACCACAAATCTGCGAGCCCTCGCACCGCCACATACTGATCGGGCGCAGCGTCGCGACGCTGTCCTCGCCCATGGCGAGCGTGCTGCCGCGCAAATCGTCAGCGCCATGCTGCGCGCGGCTGGGGCGCCGAGCGTGGTGATCGACGCGACGCAGCTGATCGAGACGGACGGACGCCACGGCAACGCTGCGCCCGACCTCGCCCGAAGTGAGATCGCCGCGCGATCTGTACTGCTTCCCCAACTCGATAAGGATCTGATAGTCGTCGTCCCCGGATTCATCGGCATGGGACGCGACGGACACGTCGTCACGCTGGGTCGCGGCGGATCCGATCTCACCGCAACGGTGCTTGGCCGCGCGCTGTCGGCGCGGAACGTCACACTATGGAAGGACGTCGCGGGGGTGATGACGGCCGATCCGCGCCTCGTGCCCGCCGCGCGAGTCGTGCCATTTCTCGATGTGCGCGAAGCATCCGAGCTCGCGTACTACGGCGCCAAGGTGCTGCATCCCCGCACGCTCATGCCGCTGCTCGGCGGCACAACGCTCAGGCTGCGGCCGTTCGCCGATCTCGCCGCTCACGGTACATCCATAATCGCTGGCAGGTCGGTCAAAGGTGCGCCCGTTCGCGCGATTTCCGGCATGCCGGACCAGGCGATGATCACCGTGAGCGGCAGCGGGATGCTCGGAATTCCCGGCGTCGCCGCCCGAGTGTTCGGCGCTCTGGCGCACGCGCACGTATCGGTGTCCCTGATCTCCCAGGCTTCGTCGGAGCAATCGATCTGCTTCACAATTCCCGGCAACCGTGCCGAGGAGATCACGGCCTACCTGCGCGAAGATCTCCGGGAGGAGCTGGCGCGACACGAAATCGAAAACATTGCGATGCAATCTGGATTGACGACGATCGCTGTCGTCGGCTCGGGGATGGCTCACATGCCCGGCATCGCGGCGCGAGTCTTCGGCGCTGTTGCCGACGCCTCGGTGAACGTCATCGCCATCGCGCAGGGCGCTACCGAGCGCAACATCTCGTTCGTAGTCGATGACCGTCAGGGCGGCGACGCGGTGCGCGCTGTCCATTCGGCGTTTCGACTCGATAAGGTCGGTGGCGGGCGGATCGCAAGCAAGGCGGATGCAGCCGATGTCATCATTCTCGGAGTCGGACGCGTGGGAGGAGAGCTCGTCGCACAGATTCAATCCTTGTCCAAACGGGAAGCGCCGCCGCTCAGGATCATCGGGCTCATAGATCGCTCGGGCTATTTGTACAACCGCCGTGGACTCACCGCGCGTCAGCTCGAGCTCGCGCTCCGTGAGAAGCAGTCTGGTGGCGCGCTCGAGAAAGTCACTGGCGGAAAGCACGCGACGGCTGACGCTGCTGTTGCGTTCATGACGAGTCACGCGATGGTCCGCCCCGTCCTCGTCGATGTGGCTAGCGGAGACACCTCGGCCGCGCTCACTACTGCACTCGATCACGGGCTCGACCTCGTCCTGGCGAACAAGGTGCCGTTGGCGAGCAGCTTCGCGATCTCGAAGCGCATCCTCGGCGCGCGCAACAAGGGACGTCGAGTGCTGCACGAAGCGACCGTCGGCGCGGGGCTTCCGATCATAGACACGGTTCAGCAGCTCGTCGCCTCGGGCGATCGGGTCGAGGCGATCGATTGCTCTCCATCCGGCACGATGGGCTTCGTGTTCAGCGAGCTGGGTCGAGGTAGAGCCTTCTCCGACGTCGTGAAGCAGGCGATGTCGCTCGGATACACCGAGCCAGACCCGCGCGACGATCTCAGCGGGATCGACGTCGCTCGCAAAGGCCTCATTCTGGGACGCATGCTGGGATACTCGGGAGAAATGGAAGACGTCGAGATCGAGTCGCTGATTCCCGACGCCTTGCGCGACGTCTCCCGCGACCAGTTTCTTACCGCGCTTCCGGACTTCGATGCATCCTGGGCCGCGGCGGTCGAGGATGCGCGGGCGAACAACGCAGTGCTGCGCTATCGGGTCCGCGTCACGCGCGCCGGGGTGCGCGCCGGCCTCGCACGGGTGAACGCGGGAAGCCCACTCGCGTCTCTCGACGGGACCGACAATCTTTTCGTGTTCATGACCAAGCGATATCGGCAACGGCCGCTCGTGGTGTCCGGGCCTGGGGCGGGCGCAGTCGTTACCGCGGCTGGCGTGCTCGGCGATGTCCTTCGCATAGCAACCGCATGAGCGAGAGCACGCGAATCACTGCGAGCGCACCCGGTGGCATAGGGAACCTCGGTCCCGCCCTCGACGTCCTCGGCTGCGCTATTGCAGGCGCGCGCGATGAAGTCAGCGTCGCGCGGCGCGATGAGCCCGGTGTCGAAGTAGCAGACGCAGGTCACACAGATCTTCCACGCGATGCGGCGCGCCACACTGCTGCGCTCGCTGCGGCGACAGTTCTGCGCCGGGCCGGAGCGAAACACGGTCTCACGTTATGGTGCCGGAAAGGACTGCCGCTCTCGGGAGGACAGGGAGGAAGCGCGGCGTCCGCCGTGGCGGGCGCGGTCGCTACGAACGCGCTTCTCGGCAACCCGCTGGGCACCGATGCGCTGCTTGCCAGCTGCCTCGACGCGGAGTCCGCTGTTGCGGGACGACATCTCGACAACATCGCGGCATCCTTGCTCGGCGGGATCGTGCTTGTTCGCACTCTCGACCCAATCGACGTGATCAAGCTTCCCGTTCCGACCGGACTCATACTGGTGCTCGCGCATCCCGCGCAGCGTCTAACTACTGTCGATTCGCGCCGCGCATTGCCGGAGCAGGTCCCGCGCGCCGACGTGATTCAGCAGATCGGGAACGCCGGTGCGATGGTCGCTGCGTGTTACACGGGAGACGTCGCGCTCTTTGGCCGGGCGGTCGACGACCGCATCGCGGAGCCGGCGCGCGCGCGATTGCTACCCGGCTTTCTTGTTGCGAAGCGCGCGGCGCTGGATGCTGGGGCGCTCGGAGTTTCTATTTCGGGCGCGGGGCCGAGTGCGTTCGCGGTGGTGTCGGACGACAAGACGGCGCATGCGGTTGCCGTAGCGATGCGCGACGCGTACGTGGCTGCCGGGCTGGAATGCGCGACTCGAGTCACCCGCGTCGATCGGGAAGGTGCCGTCGTGCACAAGACGTGACGGGCGCAACCGTGCTGCGCTGCGAATCGTGCGGTACGGCATATGGCGACGATCTCAGCAGCGCGACATGCCCCAGGTGCGACGGGTTGCTACTCGCCGAGCATGCGCCTCCCGCAAAGGACGGTGCGGCGCTGCGCTCTCTGTTTGATTCGCGAGTTGTGCCGGCCGGTGCGTCGGCTCGGGAACGCTCGGGGGTGTGGCGATTTCGAGAGTTGGTGCTCCACGCCGCTGACGACGCGATCATAAGCCATCCCGAGGGAAATACCCCGCTCATCACGCGTCCGGCGATTTCCAGGTACGCGGGCGTCGACGATCTGATAATCAAGCACGAGGGTCACAATCCAACCGGATCGTTCAAGGACCGCGGGATGACCGTCGCGCTAACGCAGGCGCGGCGCGTGAACGCGCGAGCCGTCGCCTGCGCATCGACGGGCAACACGTCGGCGTCGCTGAGCGCGTATGCGGCGCAAGCCGGGATTCCCTCGTTCGTTTTCGTGCCGGCGGGCCAGATCTCGGCGGGCAAACTCGCGCAAACGATCGCCTACGGTGCGCGGGTCCTGCCGATCGACGGTGACTTCGACGAATGTCTGCGACTCGCGCGCGAAGCGTCGACGCTGGGGATCTATCTGGTGAACTCGGTCAATCCTTTCCGACTCGAGGGACAGAAGACAATCGTATTCGAGTTGCTTCAGCAGCTCGGCTGGAAGTCGCCCGACTGGATCGCGCTGCCCGCCGGCAATCTCGGCAACACGTCCGCGTTCGGGAAAGCGTTGCGCGAAGCGAAGGCGCTCGGGTTGATCGACCGGGTGCCGAGACTGCTTGCCGTGCAGGCGGCGGGCGCGGCGCCGTTCGCGAAAGCGTTCGCGGAGGGATTCGTCACGCGACACAGGGTTCGGGCCGAGACGCGCGCCACCGCGATAAGAATCGGCGATCCCGCGTCATGGGATCGCGCGGTTAACGCTATTCGCGAAACGGACGGGCGCGTTGTAGCCGTGAGCGACGAGGAGATATTCGCTGCCAAGACCGTCGTCGATCACGCGGGCGTCGGGTGCGAGCCGGCGAGCGCGGCCAGCATCGCTGGCGTTCGCAAACTCGTCGCGGCTGGAGAGATTCCGACGAACGCTCGGGTCGCGGCCGTGCTTACCGGGCACTTGCTCAAGGATCCCGGGACGGCGTCGTCGCTGCCGGAACCCTTGAGTTATGGGGCAGCGTTGGACGTTCTTCGGAAGCTGAATGCTTAGAAGCATCGCAACTACAAACTGCAAGGAACACGACCTGCCGGGAGCCGTCGGCGGGCCGGCGATGAGCTACGGGCCGAACCATATGGCTAATGCCGGACAATAGACGTGCCGACCCTGGCGGAGTGTTCCCGCGTGCTGCCATCGGATGCCAATCGCTTCAGGAGGGCATAGAGCATTTTGCGCACGGTGATTGTCTGGTCCAACAAGGAGATACAATCGCCTTCGGGGATGGCCTTTGTGTCCCGCGCCAGGATTACGTGATATTCCAGCTCCGAGGCAGAGTTGAGCGCGTAACGCAGAAATCGGGCAAACTCCTTCTCGCTCTGTTGTCTGCGCCCTTCAGCGATGTTCGCGGGAATTGACGTTGCCGCTCTGTAGATCTGACTGCGGAGAGACGCGTGGCGAGCTTCGCGAATCTTCTTACTCACACGGTCAACCGCTAACGACAGCGCATGCGCTTTTTGCCAAACGAAAAGTTTTTTGAAATCTGACACCCTAAAAGGGTGATCGCAGGCTCAAGGTCATAGGACATCATCCCGTCTCTAGTGTCGCCCATAGCCCTCAGCCGGCCCGCCCACGGCCCCTGGCCGGTCGTGTTCAGTTGCAGTCAGGTATTCAGCGCCACCGCGCCAACTTGAGCACGTCGTTAAGTACGCCCGCCGCCGTCACCGCGACCCCCGCCCCCGGCCCTGTAATAACTATGGGATTGGTCCGGTACCGCCTGGTAGTAATCGCAAACTGATTGTCGGTGCCCGTCAAAGTTGCAAAGGAGCTGGACACATCAACCGCGACCAGCCCGACGCGCACAGTTTCCGCGGTGACAGTCGCCCGGTACCGCTGCACTCGGCCACTCGCGTGTGCTTCTGCGACGCGATCGCGCCACACGGAGTCGAGCTCCGCGACCCGCGCGAGAAATTCCGATGCAGGTACGGAGCGCAGCTCCTCGGGCACCAGCGATTCCACCTCCACCTTGTCGAGCGTCCCCTCGTAGCCAAGCAGTTGAGCAAGAATGAGCGCCTTGCGCGCGACATCCATGCCCGAGAGGTCCTCGCGCGGATCGGGTTCGGTGTACCCGAGCACCATCGCGGCGCGCAGCGCCGTGGAGAATGGGGTGCCGCGCCCGATCTCGCCGAACAGGTAGCCTAGCGTACCCGAGGGACAGCCTTCGATCGCGAGCACTTCGTCACCGGATTCCTGGAGCTTGCTGATGGTGTCGAGCAGCGGGAGACCGGCTCCAACCGTGGCTTCGTGCAACACGCGCCGACCATGCGCGGCGGCATGACGCGCGAGTCCCCGCGTGGCGTCGCGAAGGTCAGCGAGCGGCCGTTTGTTCGCCAGCACGAGATCCATTCCCCCGGTGATTGCTTCCTCGAGTTCTGGAGTCGTGTCGCTCGCAGTGAGATCGACGAGAATCGGACGAGAGAGACCTAGTTGCCGGATCGATGCGAGGGCCTCGGATGCAGTCGCGCGTACTCCGGAAGGTGCATCGGCCAGCGGGATTCCTGACTCCTTGGAATCGGCGAGAGTCTCGAGACGCAATCCGGAAAGTCCATTTGGGTCGAGGACGAACCCGCTGCGATCGATCACGGCGGCAACGCGCACGCCAATCCGCCCCGTCGCACCATCGAGCTGACGAGCGAGCTCGCGCCCAATGCGTCCGTAACCGAGGATGACAACGTCGGCTCGCGCCGCTCGCGCCGGATCATCCCCCCGCGCGCGGCCTCCGTGCGACGTTCCCGCGGCGAGCGGTCGCGTCCCGTTTGAGGATGGATGCAGCCCGCGGCCGCCACTCGTCCCGCTGACGCCTCCCGTCCGGTCGTGTTCAGTTGTAATTCCAATTGCAGCCATGGGCCCCTCGAGAACCTCTCCGAGGAGCGCAGCCACCTGCGCGCCTTCGAGAAGAAACCCATCGTGGCCCTTGGGCGATTCTATCTCCCGATACTCGGCTCCCGCGACCTCCGTCCAGTGCCGCACGTCGAGGTTTGGATCGTATAGGAGATCACCCGGAATTCCGACTCCGATGATCCTTCCCTTGACCGGCGCAAGCGCGCGCTCGACACCGCCGCGGCCGCGACCGACGTCGTGACTGTCCATCGCGTCGAGCAAGGTCAGGTAAGTGTGAACGTCGAAGCGGGCGCGGAGCTTCTCCCCCTGGCGAGACAGGTACCGCTCTACCGCGAATCCGCCGCCTTCGTGCCCCTCGCGGCCGAACCGATCGGCGAGCTCGCCCGCCGTGCGGTACGTCATCATCGCGATCATGCGCGCGATTTCGAGGCCTTCCTCGCCGGCAGCGGCGATCGCGCGCCGTTGTATGTGGCTCCATGCGATCGCCGACGCGGGGTGCTCGGCCGGCGCAGCAAGTACAACGACGTTGCGAGCGAGCATTGGGTACGTCGCCGCGAATTCCATCGCCACCATTCCGCCGAGCGAGCCGCCGATCGCAAGAGCCACCGACGAAACGTGCAGCAATTCAACCAGCTGGCCCACGAGTCGGGCCATGTCGCGTGTGGTCACCTCGGGAAAGGGACGTCGCGCCGGATCGGACGGCCCGGTCGTCCCATAACACGATCCGAGGAGGTTGGTACACAACACGGCGTAGCGATTCGTGTCTATCGCGCGGTCGGGACCGACGACGTCGCGCCACCAGTCACCCACGGCGTCGGCCGAGCCAGTGAGCGCGTGGAACACAACGATGAGATTGTCGCGCGCCTCGTTCAGCTTCCCATCGAGGAAGTACGCCTGCTCGACATTGCGCAGCACCTTGCCGCTCTCCAATTCGAAGCGGTCGAGGAGCTG
The DNA here is from genome assembly GCA_038227135.1 of Gemmatimonadales bacterium. Taxonomy (GTDB): domain Bacteria; phylum Gemmatimonadota; class Gemmatimonadetes; order Gemmatimonadales; family Gemmatimonadaceae; genus UBA4720. The sequence goes on along the minus strand of JBBRQC010000002.1, from coordinate 159,815 downwards.
CACTCGTCGATGTCGCGCCGGCTCACTCGTCCCCGACGGCGACGGCCGAGACAGATGCTCGGGCGCGTCGGCGTCGAGGACAGAAGGGCTGGATGTCACAGTCCCAACGCCCCCCTCAGCGCGACGTCGAGATCGTTCTTGAGGTCGTCGATGTCCTCGATTCCCACCGACAGGCGGATCAGGTCGTCGGTCACGCCGGCCGCCTGCCGCTCGGCCGGCTCGAGCTGCTGGTGCGTCGTGCTCCACGGATGGATGATCAGACTCTTCGCATCGCCGACGTTGGCGACGAGCGAGAAGAGCTTCGACGCGGCGATCACTTTCTTTGCCGCTTCCTCGCCGCCGAGCACGCCGAAGGTGAGAACGCCGCCGAAGCCGCCGGTGAGGTAGCGCTTCGCCGTCTCGTGCGTCGGGTGAGACGGAAGTCCCGGGTAGCTCACCCATTTCACGGCCGGATGTCCTTCGAGGAACTTCGCCAGCGCGAGCGCGTTCTCGGAGTGGCGCTTGATGCGGAGCTGGAGCGTCTCCAGACCCTGTATGAAGAGGAAGGAATTGAATGGCGAGAGCGCTGCTCCGATGTCGCGCAGAAGGAGAACCCGGAGACGGATCGCGAAGGCGATGTTGGCACCATTGAAGTTCCCGAATACGCCGCCGAATGAGAGCCCATGGTACGCGGGCTCGGGATCCACGTAGAAGTTCTTGAATCGCGGCGAAGCGGTGTAGTCGAAACGGCCTCCGTCCACGACGACGCCGCCAATGCTCGACCCGTGCCCGCCGATCCATTTCGTCGCCGAATGCAGTACGACATCCGCACCGTGCTCGATTGGTCGATTTAGAAAGGGCGTGGCGAACGTATTGTCGACGACGAGCGGGACTCCCGCCGCGTGCGCGACATCGGCTATGGCACGCAGATCGGACACGTCGAGTCCCGGATTGCCGATCGTTTCGACGTACACCGCCTTCGTCGTCTCATCGATCGCCGCCGCAAAGGATGACGGATCGTTGCCGTCGACGAAGCGGGTGGTGATGCCAAGTCGCGCCAAGGTGTACTTGAGGAGCGTGAAGGTCCCGCCGTAGAGCGACGAGGATGAGACGATAGAGTCGCCGGCCTGCGCCAGATTGAGCAGCGCGAGGGTTTGTGCAGCCTGTCCACTCGACGTCGCGACCGCTGCGACACCGCCTTCGAGATCGGCGATGCGTTTCTCGAACGCATCGGTGGTGGGATTCATGATGCGGGTGTAGATGTTCCCGAACTGCTGGAGGCCGAACAGGCTGGCGGCGTGCTCCGGACTGTCGAAGACGTAACTCGTAGTGGCATAAATCGGGACGGCGCGCGCGTTCGTGCCCGGCGCGGCGTTTTCCTGGCCGACGTGAATCGCGCGGGTGCCAAGCCCGGCAACGTGCTCCTGCTCGATCGTGGTACTCATGTGTGACTGCTCCGGAATGAGAAGTACAGCGGGGTTGAGGAGTGGCGAAAAAAAACCGGCCCTCTCGGTGAGAGAGGGCCGGCGGCGTTACAGAAGCTTCTCTGTTCAGCTCACGCGTTGGTGCACCTTGCACGCACGCGCCGGTCCGTCTCTCGATTAAGAGAGGCGCACATGCTAATGCGACAAATCGGGTACAGCGCGAGGTTGATCATCTGGGACTAAGTATTAGGTGTGGGGGTCGGGCGTGTCAAGTTTTCTCTTTGTAAACATGAGAACTGATTAATCGAACTGAGAACTTCGCTGCTGCCCGCTACCTGCTGGTCGCTTAACGCTAACCGCCAAAACCGGATGGGACAGTCCTGCCCGCCACCGTTTGTTGCAACAATCGCTAACCAGGGCTGTCCCGTCGCCTTAGCGAACAGCGGGAGGCAATGAGTGGGTCGCGGGCAGCAGCGTAGCTACCAGTTTCCGTACCCGTTTCAGTTCACGGTCAACAATGTCCTCCCGACGGCCGCGGCAACCGGTCCAACCGCCCGCATAAGATCGGCGAACATCTCCATAGTGAGCGACTGATCCCCGTCGGACAGCGCCGCCCCCGGATCCGGGTGCACCTCGACCATGATCCCGTCCGCCCCGGCCGCAATGCTGGCCAGCGCCAACGGCAGCACCAGGCGCGCGCGGCCGCCGGCGTGGCTCGGATCGACAATCACCGGCAGATGGGTTTCCTCTTTGAGAACCGGGATGGCGGAAACATCCAGCGTGGACCGCGTCGCCGTCTCGAAGGTGCGAATCCCGCGCTCGCACAGGACGATGTTGCTGTTCCCCGCCGCCATCACGTGCTCGGCGGCCAGGAGGAGATCGGTGATCGTCGCCGACAGGCCACGTTTCAGGAGGACCGGCCGGCCGCACCTTCCCACTTCCTCGAGGAGCGAGAAGTTTTGCATGTTCCGCGCTCCGATCTGCAGCATGTCGGCGCTGCGCGCGACGAGCTCGACCTGGCGCGTGTCCATCACTTCCGTCACGATCGGCAGAGTGCTCTCGCTCCGCGCATTCTCCAGGAACTCCAGCGCGCACGCACCGAGACCGTTGAACGAGTAGGGTGAGGTCCGCGGCTTGAAAGCGCCCCCGCGCAGCATCACCGCTCCCAGGCTCTTCACGCGGTTGGCGATGCTGACGATCATGTCGGCGCTCTCCACCGAACAAGGTCCGGCGATCACCGCGATCGCGGTGCCGCCTATCGTCACGGCGTCGCTCACCCGCACCGGTCGGGTCGATCTCGCTGGGCCAGTCGGGGCATGAGCCGCAAGCCGGTACGGACGCGAGCCGTCGTTGGTGGGAAATCCACCGCCGGCCTGTGGCCGTGCGATTTTCAAATGGGACGACTCGGCTTTTATCATGACTGCCCCGACTGTTGGTTGAGAGTTTCGTTCGTGCTTTCGCGGGGCAGTAACAAAAAAGCCCCCGCGATTGCGGAGGCCCTTGGTCTGTCTGCGATGCTAACTGAACTCTACCGCACGCGCGACCCGGGCCCCCATCGGTTATAACCGAAGGCACCGAAGTAATAGGTCGTGCTAAACCAGTTGCGGGTCATACTGGCAACGTAGGAGATGAAGGCGGGAAAGTAAAGAGTGAATACCAAAATAGGACGGGCGTAGATGACAACTGCAACAGAACGGGTGCGAGTGGCCGGTAGCATAGGCGTTAGTTGCGAGTTCACGACGTCGGGACGCCACGGTGGCGCGACGGCAAAAGCCGTTGTTTGTGCCTGGTCCGCGCCAGAGCGTCCCGAGTAGTGAACTCTCAACTGGCCACTGAGCTACTAACAACTCGCAGCCGTTCAGTTGCCCCTTCTATCATCAGCGCCAGGATGTCCTGCTCGTCGAGCAGCTTCTTGCGATCAGCCAGTTCCTTGAACCGCGCGAACAGCAGACTCAGCTCCTCGTCTGTCAGCGAGTAGCCGAGCGACTCCGTCTTTGCCCGCAGCGCGTGGCGTCCGGAGTGCTTTCCCAGAACCAGCCCGATCCCGTTCCAGCCAACGGTGTCCGCACTCATGATCTCGTACGTGAGCCGATTCTTGAGCACTCCATCCTGATGGATCCCCGCCTCGTGCGCAAAAGCGTTCGCGCCCACGATCGCCTTGTTCGGTGGCACGTCGATACCCGTGCACTCTGACACAAGGCGCGAAGTGCAGGCGAGCTCGCGCGTCTCGATGTTCGTGTAGAGCCCGAAGAACGCGCGGCGGGTGTGCAGCGCCATCACGAACTCCTCGAGCGCCGCGTTTCCCGCGCGCTCCCCGATGCCGTTAATGGTGCACTCCGCCTGTCGCGCGCCGGCACGCACCGCGGCGAGTGAGTTCGCGACGGCGAGCCCGAGATCATCGTGGCAATGCGCGGAGATGGTCACGCGCTCTACCCCCGGGACATTCGCTCGAACTCCGGCAATCAGCGCTCCGTATTCGTCGGGCGTCGAATACCCGACGGTGTCCGGCACGTTCAGCGTCGTCGCACCGCACTGGAGCGCCGCAGTCAGAACTTCATAGAGAAACGTCGGATCCGAGCGCGCCGCATCTTCCGCGGAAAACTCCACGTCGGCGCCGAGCGACACGGCGTGGGACACGGAGGCGACGGCAGCGGCGACTACCTGGGGGCGCGTCATCCCCAGCTTGTGCTTCATGTGGACGTCGGACGTCGCCAGAAAGATGTGGATCCTTGCGTTCGCAGCCGGTTCTACCGCTTCCCAGCAGCGGTCGATATCCCGCTCGCTGGCGCGCGCGAGGCCGCAAATGGCGGGACCGTCAGCGCCGCCGACCTGGCGCACAATCTCGTGCACCGCCGCCCAGTCGCCGTCGGACGCAGCCGGGAATCCCGCCTCGACGACGTCCACCCGCAGTCGCGCCAACTGGTGCGCGATGCCGAGCTTCTCGACGAGCGTCATCGTACATCCGGGTGCTTGCTCGCCATCTCGCAGCGTCGTATCGAAGATCTGGACGCGCTCGTGAGCGTCGGTAGCGCCATGATTGGCGTCCCCGTCGTCTCCGTTGCGGCCGCCAATCACCAATGTCATGCGCTCGCCGCGCCGGGTACTACTTCCTTGGCGTTCACGAACGTCATCATCCGCCGCAGCGACCGGCCCACATCCTCGATGCGGTGATTGGTTTCTGCGGCGCGGGTACGCTTGAAGCGCGGCTGACCAGACGCGGTTTCCGCGATCCACTCCTTTGCGAAGGAGCCGTCGCGGATCTCCGCAAGCAGCTCTCGCATCGTTTGTCGCGTCCGCTCGTCCACGATCCGCGGCCCCGCCACATAGTCGCCGTACTCTGCCGTGTCCGACACGGAGTAGCGCATGTAGTTCAGTCCGCCCTGGTACATCAGATCCACGATCAGCTTGAGCTCGTGCATGCACTCGAAGTACGCGACCTCCGGCTGGTACCCGGCGTCGACGAGGGTGTCAAATCCCGCCTTCACCAGCGCCGACACTCCCCCGCACAACACCGCCTGCTCGCCGAACAGATCCGTCTCGGTTTCTTCCTCGAAGGTCGTGATCAGCGTCCCGGCGCGAGTCGAACCGATCGCCTTGGCATAGGCGAGCGCATCGTCGAGAGCGCCCCCCGATGCATCCTGATGCACCGCGACAAGCGCCGGCACTCCACCGCCCTGCTGGAATACCTCGCGGACGCGGTGCCCTGGAGCCTTCGGAGCAACCATGCTCACATCGACACCGGCGGGCGGAACTATCTGCCCGAACCTGATGTTGAAGCCGTGAGCGAACATCAGCGTCTTCCCGGGAGCGAGGTTCGGCTGGATGTCATCGCAGTAGAGACGCGCCTGACCCGTGTCGGGCGTCAGGATCATGATCACCTGCGACTGCCTCGTCGCATCGCTCACGCTGGCGACGGCGAGTCCAGCTTTGCGGGCGGCGTCATTGCTCCGCGAGTCCTCGCGCAATCCTACCACGACATCGACACCGCTGTCCTTCAGGTTCAGCGCGTGCGCGTGTCCCTGGCTGCCGTAGCCGATGATCGCCACTCGCTTCCCCGCGAGACGACCCACGTCCGCGTCAGCGTCGTAAAAGAGTTTCGTCATGATTTCCCTCCTCAGGCGGCGCCGTCGGCTTGTGACCACCACGGCCGCCCCTTGTCGTCGGCGAGCACGGGCTGATCGCGGGGAATCGCTGCGCCCAGCGCCATGGCCAGACTCCCGGAGCGCATGGTCTCGCAGGCGCCGAACGTCTTTGCGCGGGCGATCATTTCACCGAGGCGAGCGGGCGTGTCCGTCATCTCGACGACCACGCTCTGCGGGCTATTGCCGATGACTCTCGCTCCGAATCTCTCGACGATCGCCTTGATTTCAGCTCGTCGGGTCTCCGCCGCCTGGATCTTCACCAGCGCCGTCTCTCTTACTACGAACTGCGAATGCGTCACGTCAGTCACGTCGAGTACCTCGATTAAGCGGTTGAGTTGTTTCATCGTCTGGTCGACGTTTTCAGTGTCGACCAGCACGGTCGTACGTTTGACTCCGGGCGTCTCGCTCTCACCAAAGGCAATGCTGTGAACGGCGAGACCGCGGCCACGCAGCAATCCGAGCAAGCGGTTCATCGCCCCGGGGCGATCCTCGACGAGCGCGATCAGTGTGTGCCTCACGCCGTCACCTCTTCGCGCGTGATCATCTCGCCGATGCTGCTGCCGGGCGGCACCAGCGGGAACACGTTCGCTTCGCGCTCCACTCTGAAATCGAGCACGGCCGAGCCGTCGTGATCCCAGGCGGCGCGGATGGTTTCGGTGGCGTCTTCAATGCGATCGATTGTAAATCCGCGCAGCCCGTACGCCTCGGCGAGGCCGGCGAAGCTCGGGCCCGAGAGAGGCGTCCCGCTGTACCGCTTCCCCTCGAACAGCTGCTGCCATTGCCTCACCATGCCGAGGTAGCCGTTGTTGACGATCGCGATCTTGACGTTCCTGATCCCTTCCTGATGGATCGTCGCCAGTTCCTGGTTGGTCATCTGGAATCCGCCGTCACCGACGATTGCCCAGATGGTTTCGTCCGGATGCGCGATCGCGGCCCCCATCGCTGCCGGCACCGCGAAACCCATGGTGCCCGCGCCACCGCTGGTGATATGCGTGCGGGGCCGCTGCCACTCGATCAGCTGCGCGGCCCACATCTGGTGTTGTCCCACATCGGTGATCACGCGATATCCGCCACGCGTCGCGAGAGCGCAATTGATCGCCGCGTAGACGTCGTGCGGCATCAGCTCGGTCGTGTCCGGCCGGCGCAGATACGGCTGGCGGTGCTGGTGCGTCGCCTGGGCATCCCTGATGCTGCGCATCCAGACGGCAGTGTCGCGCGCGGGCGTTTCTTCCAGCAGGGCGAGGAGCGCCGTCCTGGCGTCGCCGACGATCCCGACGGTTACCTTGATGTTCTTGCCGATCTCCGACGGATCGATGTCGATGTGGATCACCTTCGCGCGCGGCGCGAACGTCGACGCCTTGCCGGTAACGCGATCGTCGAAGCGCGCTCCGATGCTCAACAGCACGTCGCACTCCTGGATCGCGCGGTTCACGTGGACCCAGCCGTGCATTCCCGGCATTCCGATGCTGAGAGGATGATCTTCCGGAAACGCGCCAATGCCGTGCAGCGTCGTCACGACCGGAATGCCGGTGCGCTCCGCCAGTGTGCGCAGCTCATCGGCCGCGCCGGCGATGATGACTCCCTGCCCCGCCAGAATGAGAGGCTTGCTCGCGCCAACGAGGAGGATCGCGGCTTCGCGGATCGCTCGCTGGTCAACGCCGGCCGGTGCATGAAAGCCGGGGACGTTGAGAGTGACACCCCAATCCGGTACGATCCGCGCCTGCTGCGCGTCCTTGGTGACATCGATCAGAACTGGTCCGGGCCGACCGGTACACGCGATGTGGAACGCCTCGTGAAACACGCTCGCCAGATCCTCGGCGCGCGTCACACGGTAATTGTGCTTGGTGATCGGCAGCGTGATGCCGGTGATGTCGGTCTCCTGAAAAGCATCCTTGCCGAGCACTGCACTCGATACCTGCCCGGTGATGGCAACGAGTGGAGTGCTGTCCATCCACGCGTTGGCGATGGGAGTCACCAGATTCGTCGCGCCCGGCCCGCTCGTGGCGACACAGACCCCGGGCTTACCCGTCGAGCGCGCGTAACCTTCCGCGGCGTGACCGGCCCCCTGCTCGTGGCGACACAGAACGTGACGCAGCTGATCGCGGTACTCCCACATCGCGTGGTAGAACGGCATGATGGCGCCGCCGGGAATGCCGAACATCACTTCGACATTCTCGCGCACAAGTGCCTCGCACATGATCTGTGCGCCAGTACGCTCTGCCGAGCCGACGCTGGAAGGCGGAGGCGCAAAGCTCGCAGCGGGAGCCGCCAGGCCGGTGTCTGTCACGTAGTCCCCACTTTCGGCCGGTACCGATCGCGCGTCGAGTGCGTAACGGCGTCGAGCGCGAAAGCCGCCGACTCACCTGCCTCGCCGCTATTGCGCGCCTTCGGCAACTCGAGCACCGCGCCTCTGCCGGCGTTCGTCACCATCGCCGCGTAGCGCGCCAGCCATCCGCGCGTGTAGCGAGGCTCAGGCGCGATCCATTGCGCGCGTCGCGCACGCAGCTCGGACGCGGAGAGCTCGACATCCAGCTTCCGCGCGGCCAGGTCAATGCACACCATGTCGCCGTCGCGCACCAGGCCGATCGGGCCGCCCTCGGCAGACTCGGGCGAGACGTGTCCGATGCATAGCCCGCGCGTGCCGCCGGAGAATCTTCCATCGGTGAGCAGCGCCACGTCGCCGCCGATGGGCATGCCCTTGAGCATGCTGGTGAGAGACAGCATCTCGCGCATGCCCGGCCCCCCGCGCGGACCCTCACCGCGGACCACCACCACCTCGCCGGCCTTGATGCCGTTCGCCCGGACTGCCGCGATCGCCGACTCCTCGTCCTCGAAGACACGCGCCGGTCCGCGAAACTTGAGCTGGTGGTGCTCGACGGCGCCGATCTTTATCACCGCGCCGTCGGGCGCGAGATTGCCGAACAGCACGCACAGCGAGCCGCGCGCCGAATGCGGATCGGTGATCGGCCGGATGCACTCCTGATTGAGATTACTGACGTCCTCGATATTCTCCGCGATCGTCTTGCCCGTGACCGTCAGCGCATCGAGGAACAGAGTTCCCGGCTTCTGCGCCAGCTCCTTCAGCAGTGCGGGCACACCGCCAGCGTTGTTGACGTCCTCGATGTGCCACTGCCGATTCCCGTCCCAAGCCGGCGACACTTTCGCCAGGTGCGGAACTCGCTCGGCCACCTCATTGAACCGCGCCAGCGGATACTCGACACCCGCTTCGTGCGCGACGGCGATGACGTGCAGCAGAGTGTTGGTCGATCCGCCCATCGCCACGTCGAGCGCGACGGCGTTATCGATAGCGTCGGCGGTGACGATGTCGCGAAAGCGGATGCCGTTATCGAGCAGCTGAAGCAGCTGCCGCGCTGCCGCGCGGGCCAGCTCGTGCCGCTCGGGTGAGACAGCGAGGATGGTTCCGTTTCCGGGAAGCGCGATCCCCAGCGCCTCGCACAGACAGTTCATCGAGTTGGCGGTAAACATCCCGCTGCAGCTGCCGCACGTCGGACAGCCGGCGATCTCCAGCTCCTCCAGGCGAACGTCGTCGATCTGGCCGGAAGCCCGCGCGCCGACAGCCTCGAAGACCGAGATCAGATCGACTTTCTGCCCGCCACGATCCACACCGGCCCGCATCGGCCCACCGGAGACGAAAATGGTGGGAATGTTCACGCGAGCCGCGCCCATCAGCATCCCCGGCACGATCTTGTCGCAGTTCGGGATGCAGATCATCGCGTCGAAGCAGTGCGCCTGCACCATCGTCTCCACTGAATCGGCGATGATCTCGCGCGACGGCAGCGAGTAGCGCATCCCCTCGTGCCCCATCGCGATCCCGTCGTCCACGCCAATCGTGTTGAACTCGAACGGAATTCCGCCGGCCGCGCGCACTGCTTCCTTCACCACTCTGCCGAACTCCTGCAGATGCACGTGGCCGGGAATGATGTCCACGTACGAGTTGCACACGGCGACGAACGGCTTGTCGAAGTCGTCCCGGCTCCGGATCTGGCCGGTGGCACGCAGCAGGCTGCGGTGCGGCGCGCGCTCGAAACCTTTCTTGATGGTGTCGGAGCGCATCACTGTCGTTCGGTTGTAGACGAAATCTGAATTCGCATAAAAAAAGTGAAGGGCCTCGTCCCGTCGTTGCGGGAGAGGCCCTTCATTCCGTCCAGCGCCTCTCCCATTGCGGGAAGAGGCGTGTGTCTGCTTTACATCGTTGGAGCCAGACCAGTCTTCTTCCCAAAGCCGATAAGCCCTACCCCAATAAGGAGGAGGGACGAAATAAGGCTAAGAAGGAGCTGGCTGTTGCGGATCATTATTTGGTTTTTTTTGGTCAGTGCAGATGCGAACGTGCTGAATGACTCTGTTGTCCAGCATAACGTAACTCGAACGTTTCTGTCAAGAGCGGATCGCAAGCGCATCATTTGTTCTCAGGCCACGGACAACGCGTGTGCGATCGCACGACCAACCTCTTGCGTGGAGAATGATCGAGTCTCTCGCGGCGCGATATCCACCGTCACGCAACCGTTATCGATTGCCCCCGCGACGGCCTTCTCGACCGCTTGCGCTTCGCTCTCCAGGCCAAACGTATGTCTCAGCATCAGCGCTACGCTGAGGATCGTCCCCACGGGATTCGCGATGCCGCGGCCGGCGATGTCCGGCGCCGAGCCGTGGATCGGCTCGTAGAGTCCGCGACGCAGTCGTCCGACGGATTCGTCCCCGCCATCGCCATCTCCCTGAGAACGCTCTACTTCGGTGTCGCCGAGTGAGGCGGATGGGAGAACGCCGAGCGATCCTGCGAGCATGGAGGCCTCGTCGGTGAGGATGTCTCCGAACATGTTCTCGGTTACGATCACGTCGAACGCCCGTGGATTGCGAAGGAGCTGCATGGCGCAGGCGTCGACAAGTACGTGATCGAGCGCGACGTCCGGGAATTCCTCGCGGACGACCCGCGTGACGGTCGTGCGCCAGAGCCTTGATGTCTCGAGAACGTTTGCCTTGTCCACCGATGTCAGCTTCTTGCGACGCTTGCGCGCGAGATCACCCGCGACGCGCGTCACGCGCTCGATCTCGCCCGTCGTGTAGGAGCACACGTCGACCGCGCGCTCATAGCCGTTAACGCGTTCGCGCCGCTTCTCACCGAAGTAGATGCCGCCGGTGAGCTCGCGCACGAAGACGAAGTCAACACCCTCCAGTCGTTCCGCGCGGAGCGGCGAGGCGGCAACGAGCGATGGATGCACCGTGACGGGTCGAAGATTGGCGTAGACTCCGAGCTCCTTGCGCAAACCGAGCAGCCCCTGCTCAGGCCGCAGCTTCGCGTTGGGATCGTCCCAGCGCGGACCACCGACCGCGCCCAGCAGCACCGCATCGGCCGATCGGCAGATCTCCAGCGTTTCGCGCGGAAGCGGAGTCCCGCGCGCGTCGAGCGCGCATCCACCAATCAGACCCGCGCGAAGCTCGAAGTAGTGTCCCCAACGTTGCCCGACTGCGCGGATGACCCGCTCCCCTTCGGCGATCACTTCGGGACCGATCCCGTCGCCGGGGAGAACAGCGATCTTCATAGCGTCGACACCCGCGCGGGGTGTGAGGACTCGTAGGCGGCGATCGCGGTCTCCTGGTCGAGGAGAAATCCGAGCTCATCGACTCCGTTGAGCAGACAATGCCGTGCAAACGGATCGAGCGGAAACTCGTGGGAGCTGCCGTCGGGCAACATCACCGTCTGCGTCTCGAGATCGATCGTGACTTCCGCGCTCGGGGACTCGGCGAGCGCGTCGAGCAGGGCGGTGTGCGTGACGGGATCCAGCGCGACGGGCAGCAGCCCCGTTTTTACGGCGTTGTTGCGGAAGATGTCGGCGAAGCGCGTGCTGATCACTGCGCGAAATCCAAAATCGATGAGCGCCCACGGCGCGTGCTCGCGCGAGGATCCGCAGCCGAAGTTGTCTCCGGCGACGAGCACCGACGCGTTTTTTGCCGCGGGCGAGTTGAGCGGGAAGTCGGCACGCGGACGTCCGGCGGGGTCGAGACGCCAATCCGCGAAGAGATGTTCGCCGAGCCCGCGACGAGAGACTGTCTTGAGAAACCGCGCCGGAATGATCTGGTCGGTGTCCACGTTCGACGCGGGTAGCACCACGCAGCGTGAGGTGAGCTTCTTGAACTCTTGCATGACGGTCGCAGTCATGAGAGCGTCCGCACGTCGGCGATGGCGCCGGTGACGGCGGTGGCCGCCGCGGTGAGTGGACTCGCCAGGAAGGTGCGCCCTCCTTTGCCCTGCCGGCCTTCGAAATTTCGATTGCTCGTGCTGACTGCGCTCTGCCCGGGCTCGAGCTGATCACCGTTCATGGCGATGCACATTGAGCAGCCCGCTTCGCGCCACTCCGCCCCCGCCTCCTTGAACACCCGATCCAACCCCTCGGCTTCCGCCTGCGATTTTACGCTCCGCGAGCCCGGAACGACGAGCATTCGCACTCCGGGCGCGACGTGCCGGCCGCGCATGACGGTCGCCGCCTGTCGCAGATCCGAAATGCGCGAGTTGGTACAGCTTCCGACAAAAACTACATCGACGGCGTGTCCGAGCAGCGATTGTCCCGGCTCGAGCGACATGTACTGGAGCGCCTTGTGGAGATCGGCGCGGTCGGCGCCGGCGGCGTCGGCCGGATTGGGCACAAGACCGTCGATGGGAATCGCCATCGATGGGTTGGTTCCGAAAGTGATCATCGGCGCCAGGTCGGCGGCGTCGATGTGAACCGAGCGATCGTACGACGCTCCCTCGTCGCTGACGAGCCTCTGCCAACGGGCGAGCGCGGCGTACCAATCGTCTCCGGTCGGAGCAAAGGGACGGCCTTTGATGTATTCGGCGGTTTTCTCGTCGGGCGCAATGAGGCCGGCGCGCGCGCCGGCCTCGATGGACATGTTGCAGATCGTCATTCTCTGCTCCATGCCGAGCGCGCGGATGGCGGATCCGGTGTACTCGAGGACGTGGCCGGTGGCGCCACCGATGCCGATTTTGGCGATGACGGCAAGGATAATGTCTTTTGCACTGACTCCGGCAGGAAGGACGCCTTCGATGCGCACCTCCATGTTGCGCGGCTTGCGCTGCAGCAGCGTCTGCGTTGCGAGGACGTAGCCGACCTCGGACGTGCCTATTCCAAAAGCGAGAGCGCCGAACGCGCCGTGGGTGCTGGTGTGGCTGTCCCCGCAGACGATCGTCATGCCCGGCTGAGTGAGGCCCTGCTCGGGGCCGATGACGTGGACGATTCCCTGTCGGCTGTCCTCCAGTCCGAACAACGGGACTCCGAACGCGTCGCAATTCGTCTCGAGCTGCTGGAGCTGGGCGGCGGCCTGTGTATCGAGCACCTGCAGTCGTCCGGCTGCGCGCGGAGTTGTCGGCGTCGAGTGATCCATCGTCGCCAGCGTGAGATCAGGACGCCGGACCCTCGCGCCGCGATTCCGCAGCTCGGTGAACGCCTGCGGCGACGTCACCTCGTGCACGAGGTGCACGTCGACGTAAAGCACCGCCGGGTTGCTGTGGGTCTCGGGGCGAACGAGATGCTCGTCCCATATTTTCTCGAACAGGGTTCGGGGTGTGCTGATCATCAGTTGCGCATGCGGCGAGCGTTGAATTGAAAAGGGTTGGAAACAAAAACGGCCCCTCGAGGGTTCGAGAGGCCGGCCTGGTTGCTTCTGTTCGCGGAATTACGCGCGTGCCAGCTGGTCGCCTCTCTCTCGAAGAGTCGTAAGAAGTCGAAGGAATCGAATCTGGAAACCGAAGCGGTGCATGGGCGTGGTCGTGGGGTGAGCCGGACGCGACTGTTCGGGAATGTATTTGTCGGTGCAACGGCGGTCAATGGTGTCAAGACTACGCAACCCGTCGATCTTGACGGCGCAATTCGGGGCGGATATGCTGGCAGGACGAATACGCCTGTCAGGCTCCATCCCACCCAAGCACTGAACGGTTGCAGGAGGACGATGATGCGCACGACGAGGATTCCCGCGCTGGTCTCTTTGATTGCGGTCGCGATGGTCGCAGTCGCACAGACGGGGACAGGTCAGTCGAGAGACGAACGAGCAATTCGCGCAGCGTCCAGCGCATGGCAACGTTACATCGCCTCGCAGCAGGTCGACAGCATCGTCGGCCTGTTTACGCCGAACGCGGTCGTGATGTTCGCCAACGCTCCGGTAATGAAGGGATCTGATCAGATCCGCACCCAGTGGGGCGATATGGTAAAGATTCCCGCGTTGAAGGTGCACTGGACACCCACCTGGGTCGACGTCGCGAGTCCGACGAGGGCGACGGAATACGGGACCTATACCGAGTCGTACGACACGCCGACCGGGAAGACGAGCGACGCCGGCACATATGTCACGGTCTGGCACAAGGTGAACGGAAAGTGGCGCGTCGCGCTCGACGCACCGGTCAGCACCATTCCGATCCCGCCGGCAACGGCCGCTGCTCCGCCGATGGATCCATCCACAATGGAGACGCACCCGGCGAGCGCACTGACCTGGGGCGACCTGACCGCGCCGGGCTTTGCGCCCGGAGCCAGGGTCGCGGTACTGCACGGAAATCCGGCCGGGCCCGGCGGCTTCGTGCTGCGCCTGCAATTCCCCGACGGGTATCAGATCCCGGTTCACTGGCATCCCGCCGGCGAGAACGTGACGGTGGTCTCGGGCAACGTCGCGCTGGGGATGGGAAATACGTTCGACGCGACGGCGCTCCACCCATATGGTCCGGGTGACTTCGTCTATCTCCCGCCGAATCAATCACACTTCGGGCACACTCACGGAGTTACGATCGTGCAGGTCAACGGTCGTGGGCCGTTCGTGATAAATCCGGGCGCGCCGAAATGAAGCGATCAATGTCCAGGCGAACCGCCGCGATCGGTGGACGTATCGCGTCTGCTGCGCTCTTGGCGATCCTCGGCGCCTCGTGCAAGTCCGCGCCTCCACCGAGCGCGTGCCTCCAGTTCTCCGGAGACCTGATGCCGGATCTGGCCGGCGGGTTGATCAGAAAGGATTTCAGGATCGCAAATGCGTGGGCGGTGAAGTCTGACACAACGATCGACTCTGTTGGAGTGAAGGTGCGAGCCTACTTCCTATCAGCGGACATCATCGCGCCCAATGGTGAGGCGATCGTGGGCACCTGGGTTACCACGGATGTGGCCAAGCCGGGTCTGATCTACTCCGTCTCGCCCCAAGCGAAGAAGTATACGAGCTTCGTGCAGGCGGCAGATCCTGCGACTGCCGGGATTACGATGGACAAGCCAGGTGCAAAAGACTCCATCACTTGTGTCCTGAATGGTCGCGCGAAGGCGCCCCAGCCGGGCGTCGCACCAGCAGCTACAGCTCCTTAGCACCGCGACGTAAGTGGTCAGGTCGGCGAGGCTATTTCGCGAGCTCGCCGACCACAAAGTGTCCGGCCTGCACCGCCACGGCGCACTACTAGCAATACTATTAGTTAGTCCAGTGCCACACGGAGGATCTCGTGCACAAGAACTCAGCAGCTGTCTTATCTGCAATCCTGCTTTCGGCTTTTACTTTGTCGCCAGAACCGGCTAACGCCCAGAGTGCCAGATACGCGACGAAATTCCCGGCGTCACAACCAGCGGCCAGCGGCTGCGACGCTTCCCTCTGGAATCACGTCTACAATCCGAAGCGATTGCACCAGCTCGCGCCTTGTATGAGCGTGACCGGCGTGATCACCGAATCGAGTGCTGACGCCGACGGCGATCAACATTTCCTGCTGCACCTCGATCCGGGTCAGGACAAGCTGGTCAACAAGAGGAACAACAAGAAGAAAGGCGGCGACATCGTGCTGGAGATCGTGTGTGCGAATCCGACGTCCATGAAGAAGGTGAAATCAGCCTGCACTGGTTACGCCAACCGGATCCCGATACCCAAGGTGGGCGCGCACGTCAGAGCCACCGGCACATACGTCATTGACTCCCACAACGGATGGACGGAAATCCACCCGGTGTCGAAGTTCGAGTCAAGATAACGACCACTCGACCGGGCTATTGCCGGCTCACTGTCTGCGACAGAGGCAGTAAAGGAAAGACTGCTCGACGCCCGAGGGCGTGCGATGATCCTCGTGCTCGGTTCCGACCAGCAGAAAATCGGTCCCGAATTCCGAATGAAGACCTTGCGCGGAGTAGCGCACAACTGGAAGGCCGCTGCAGCGGTCCGGTCCGTCCTCGGCAAAGGTCGCCACCAGGACGTAGCCACCGGGCTTGACCGCGCGGCGAACCTGGCCAACATACGCCTGGCGGTCGGCCGCGTCAGTGAGGAAATGAAACACCGCGCGGTCATGCCACACCGCATAAGCGCCTTCGTCGAGCTCGACTCGCAGGACATCGGCGCGCCTCCACTTTACTCTTGCCGATTCAGCACCGAGCCGCTCTCGTGAGATTGCGAGCGCGGCTTCCGACACATCCAGCACGCTGACATCCCGATATCCGAAGGCCAGAAGATTGTCTACCAGCACTGAAGCGCCAGCACCGACATCGATGATCGGCGCATCCCGATCGCCGCAGATTCTGGTGATCAGATCGAGCGAAAGGCGTGCTTCGGGCTGAAACCAGCTTACCTCGTGAACATCTTTCGTGCGAAAGACAGTCTCCCAGTGTGTCCTCGGATTGATCACAACTGGCAGCTCAACTTCGCCAGCGCAGCCTCCCATTCAGCCTCGTGGCGCGCCTTTCGCGCGCGAAAGTTGATTCCCATGGTGCCGAACTGCGCGGCGCTCGACGACTGGGGCGCTCCGGCATATACGTCCCCGCGCCAGACGATCTCGAAATCGACGAAGCCCGCCGCTATGACAGTTGCTTCGAGCTCTGCATCCTGCAGAGCGCCGGCAATTCAACCCTTCCAGAGATTGATATCCTTCTTTCCGCTCTCGGGGACCGCTTTCTGAACGAGAATGTCGCCGATCTGGAGGCGACCGTCCGGCTTGAGAACGCGCGCAATTTCCTGGAGGCCGGCGAGCTTGTCGGGAAAAAGATTGAGCACGCCGTTCGAGATGACCACATCTGCCCAACCGTCGCCAACCGGTATTGATTCGGCGAGTCCCTGCCGAAAGTCCAGATTATTCAACCCTGCTTCCTTCGCGCTGTTGCGCGCCTTCTCGACCATCGCCGGTGTCATGTCCACGCCGACGACGCTGCCGGCAGGACCGACCATTTTGGCGGCGATAATGCTGTCGATGCCCGCACCGCAGCCAACGTCGACCACGTGCTCGCCCGGCATCAAACGACCCAGACTGAACGGGTTTCCCGTTCCGGCGAACGACGCGATTGTCGCTTCCGGCACGTCGTTGAGCCATTCTTCTTCGTACCCGACGATCGCAGCGAGCCGCCGGCCCGTATGAAAGTGAAAGCCTCGCTCCGGCTCCGCGGCGACGAGTGCGTACTCCACCTGAATCGCCTGCCTCAGTGCGTCGACGTCGAGGCCCTCGATGCGCCTACTCACTCCAGGCAATGTGTCAATCTTGGCGGTCATATAAGACCCTCCTCAATGACTGAAACATGTGCGCTTTGCGGCTGTCCTAACAGGTCACGTTCGGAACGAGCCATGCACGCGGCCCTCCGTTAGCCGCGCTTCTCAGACGGTTGGGGTTATCGAATTGACCGCGATCAGCTGGTCACGACAGCCGCCTCGGACCCGCTTGCCTCTCTTCCTCCTGCTCGGCCTGACTGGATCTGGCGCCCGCGTTTGAGCTCCCACGCGACAGACTCGACGGCTCTTCGCGCGTCGCATCGTTGATGTTTTTCTTGAACTCCTTGATGCCTTTCCCCATCGAGCCCGCGATCTCGGGGATTCGCTTTGCCCCGAACAGGAGCATCACGATCATCAGCACCATCAGGATGTGGGGAAGACTCAGATTTTCGAACATTGCTAGCTGACCTCTGGAATCGAGAATTGGATGTTGGACTCATTCGCCTTCCGCTTTTCGCGCCTGCGGACGACGATTCGGGCGAGCAGGATGCTGCCCTCATATAACGCGTATAGCGGAACGGCCAGGGCGACGAGCGAGTACGGATCGGCGCCCGGCGTGATGAACGCCGCAACGGTGAAGCACACGACGATCGAATGCCGGCGGTACTTCGAGAGAAACTCGGGCGTCACGATCCCCATCGCCGTGAGCGCCAGAATAATGATGGGTATCTCGAACACCAGCCCGAACGTCACGCACATGCTGATCGCGAAATCGAAGTACTCAGTCGCCGAGATCATCGGTGTGAGTGCGCCCGACTCGAGACCCATCAGCATGCCGAGCGTCAGTGGCAGCACCACGAAGAAGCTGAGTGCCACTCCCGCCAGGAACAGCACGACCATCCCCACCATTACTGGAACGATGACCCGCTTCTCGTGCGCGTAGAGGGCGGGAGACAAAAACCCCCATAACTGCCCAGCGATCACAGGGGCGGCGAGTACTATCCCCAAAAACAGTGACGCGCTGAGCAATATGTGGAACGAAGTCCCGGGGTGCGTATAGATCAGATTCCTGCCGTGAAGAAATGGCAGTATGGGACGCTCGCCCAGACGAATCAGATCGATCCTGGAAAGAAGCGTGAATCCGGCAACTACGCCGATCACCACTGCCCCGGAAATCCAGAACAGTCGCTTCCTGAGCTCCTCGAGGTGATCCAGAATCGGCATCGCCGTCGTGTTGCTCATTCCCTGTCCGATCTTCATTTGCATCTGGGCGAGCCCTTTCTCAGTTGATGAACGGTGAGACGATTGCCAAAACCTGATCCTTGGTCAGCGGCTCATCGAATGATTGCGTCACTGCATCGACGCCACCGTTGCCCGTGCCGAGCGCGGAGATATCCAGGCCGGCCTGAGTGGTGTTCTCCTCACCATTGTAGATGCCCTGGGTGAAAGCGGGCAGATCGTCGCGACTGTTGCCCGTGATCCAGCCCTTCTTCCCACGCAGCCGGCGAATCTCCGACGCGTGTCTGGCTTCGACCGAATGAATCGAGAGAGCAGCGTTCAGAGCCGGCTTGTCGTTGATGAGTCTGCCAGCCTGCCCCTTGTACGCGCGCACTCCCGTGTCCTCGAACGCCTGCGACAGCACCTGGAACGTGGCATACTGGCCCGCTCCGAAGTTGAAGCCCGGGACGTTCCCCTTTGCTGTGAAATCGAAGCTGGGCTTGGCGCCCGGCACCGCGCCACGCGCCGTGATGAATGTCTTGAGCGCCGCGACGTGATCGTTCTCGTGGGTCTGGATCGTGGTGTAAACCGGACGGTCAGCCGCCGGAATCGCCATCACGTCTGCGTTGGCCACTCCGCGATTGTAGAACTCCGCTTCGAGGTACTCGAGCGTGAGCGCGAACTGAAGGACGTCAACGACATCGGCTGGCGTCTGGCCGTAGGCCTCCTTGCTGAGCGCGGCGAGCGCGACCGGAATAGATCCGATTGCGAGGGCGGCCATCACCTTCGAGCTCGCGCTGGCGCCCTTCGATATCTCTTCGTGCCGGTTGGCTATGGTCTCGATGATCTCGGGATCGATCGAATCGAAAAGTGTTTTCTGTGGTGTCATGATGTTATTGCTCCTTAACCGTTGTTGTTCGGTCCCTGCACGAACGTGCTGGGCGCGTTGCTGAACGTGAGCTGCTCGACTACGAACGCCTGCGCGGCCGTTCTGACCTTGCCTGGGCTGAACACGTCGTCGAACGACTTGGGTGCGAAGCTGGTTCCGCTGTCGCCCTGACTGGATGTCTTCGGCGCGATCAGATCCCGAATCGCCGATGCGTGACGGGCCTCGACGGAAACGATCTTGCCTGCCACGAGAAGATTCGCGGTGCTTGTGAGGTATTGCGCTGCGCCGTTGTACGCGGCTACGCCCAGATCCTCAAAGGTCTTTGCCGTGTTGAGCACCGAGGCCCGATCGCTGAAATTCAGGCCGCTATAATTCGTGTGAACGGTGAAGTCGTTTGTGCTGCCGAGTATAGTCTTGAGCGCCTGGCGGTGGATCACCTCGTGGTTCTTGATCTCGCCGAGGACCGTCTGCTCGTTCGCGGTCAGGCTCGAGGAGAAGTTCGCCACCACCTTGGTGTAGAAATCCGCTTCCAGCTGCTCCAGCGCGTACGCGAACTGGAGCACCGCGGTGTCTCCCTTCGCAAAATCGATAACGAGAGGGCTGCCGCTGCCCGGTGGGCCCGTTATACCGCTGTTGTTGCTGCAATTCGTGAGAACGCTCGGTAGAAAGATCACCGCGCCACCCAGCCCGACCAGCTTCAGGAAATCGCGCCTGGTCTTTCCCTCCAGCAGCTGGTCCGCGCTGGATATCACCATCAGTTTTTGTTCGCCCATCGTCTCCTCCGAAATTCGCCCGCTAACGTTGAGGCGGGCACGTCGAAGCGTGCCGCCGGAAATCCTCGGAGGAGTCCAAGGCACGACGGGGGCCCGCCATGCCACAATCGGGGCTAATTGTTGGATTGCGATCGCCAGTGTGCACCAGATCGCGGTGTTTGCGGGACTCTGCTACATCGGGAAGCGCGTTCGAGAGTTGTCGAAGCGCATACTCCCGACTTGATGGTGCCGGGAGGGGCCACACGAAGCGTCACACGCGTCACCATACACGTAACAACATGTAGCAGTGGGTTTCGGGATCGAGACCTGCTACACGAATGCGACTCCGCAGACAACCAATGCTTGCAACCATGCGCGGAGTTCGGAGTATTACACGCCAGATGTCATTGTAGCGTGGGAGGTTGCACACCAGCCCGCGTACCCGCTGTCGGTAGGTAAAAGGACAGCACTCGGCGCTTCTGGCGACGCCGTGTCCGCCGAGGATCCGACTATGTCCAATCAGATCGTCTACTACAACGATGAAGACCGGAAGGGCGACATTGCCACGGCTCAACGCGACAGCCTGGTCCTACAGCTCGCGATTCCCGAAGCGGAGTTGTGCGACCGGCTGCGCCAGGCCGTTCAGGACGCGGCGGGGAGAGATGCCGAATCAATGAAGCGATTGCACCTTGCAGTCGGCAGCTTCACGGTAGCGCTGCGGGACATCGGAACTACTCCGGAGCGCGTGCTGATCGCCCTCAAGACCGTCATCAACAACCGCAGCTTCGTGGCAATCGCCCCGCACGTCTCGGACTGGAACGGCGACGACTTGCGTCAGCGCGCCAGCACGTGGTGCATCGAAGCGTTCTTCAGGAAAGACGCATCCTGAAAAGCGCGAGCTTCAGTTCGCTTGCGCCGACTCCGACAACCCAGCTACGCCCGTTTCCAGCAGCTTCACCGCAGTCCGGATCCTCGCGAGATGCTCGAGTTGACTTTGCGTAAGGCTGCCCTGGGTCTCCAGCATGAGCAAATACACTGACGCTGCGATGGTGTTGAGCGGCGTCCTCATCTCCTGACTCACTGCCGCGACCGCATCCTGTTGCTGGCGTTTCGTTCCGTCCGCCTTGTCCCGGGCGACCGCCAGTGAGTAAGCCGATCCCGCAAAATGTGCGAGACTTTCCATCAGGCGGACGTCTTCCGCGTCGAAGTGATGCCTGCCCGGTGGGTGCGACACCACCCAGATCGTGCCCAACGCATCTGGTTGCAGCTCGGTGATGAACGGCAGAACCAAACCTTCCGTGAACTCCAGCCCCGCGGACTGGAAATAGTCGTACTTGATATCGGGTCGGGAGTGAATAATGGACGCATTCCTGTCCAGACATTCTCCGCACGGACTGAAATTGCGCGGTGTAGTCCCCCCGATGTGGGATGCCAGACAACCCGCCAGTGCGACCCACCGGAATTGTTCGCCACCATCCGGAGCGGGCTCCAGCATGCTCACGCCAGCCGTACTCGTATCCGCACCGCCGCCACACAGCTCTATAGCGGCAGAGAGGAGTCCCTGAAGCACCGCGTGCGGCTCTTCGCCTGTTGTCGCGGCAATTCGGCGGAGCGCGATGCTCTCGCGAACCTCGGCCGATTCGGCAGCCGCTTCTCGGAAAGCCGATTGTCCAGCCACAATGGCAAGCTCCGAGGTTCTGGCGCGCGGCGCGCGATGGGGTCGATTTTCTGTGTCCGTGGTCAATGTCTGGGTGGCGCGCATAAACTGCTCAGAAAGGGGAGGTCTCACCTGGAAGGGAGACTACTAACGAAAGGGCAACAATTGGACTGTAAGGGCAACAATTATACCCCACGTACAATCTTACGCCCCAGCTTGCTCCAGATTCATCTTGACGATGAACGCGACCAAAGTACGCACGCTGTTCTCCGCGAGAAGCCTCGGCGGCGGTATCAATCGTCCGGGGATGTGAAATTTGCCCAGTTTCTGCCGAGCCGCCTCGGTGACATAGGTCGGCGCCTGGGGCGGTATCGCCGTTAGATCATCCCGGTCGACGATCAGCATCCTGACATTCTGCATATCCATCGCCTTCGCCAGATACATCCGAGCGACGTCCAGAAAACGAGGATCCGCGGCGACGATGTATGCTCGGCCCGACCGAAAGAGCTCCTTCCACTCCTTCTCGACGAACGCCGGACGAATATTCACGACCATTGCCTGTTTGCCGAGGGGCTCGATGACCTCCGAAACTTCTTTCTCGGAGAGCTTTGTTGTAATGATGAGGTGCGCGCGTTGGATCGCCGACCGGATAGAGGTTTTCTCCTTCAGATCTTCGACCAACAGCGTGGTTGTCTCGAACCCGTAGTCCACCTTCAACTCTCGGGACAACCCCTGCGCCTGATCCGACGTTGACGCGATAACGGTTGCACGCAACCGTCGGCCGAGCGCGGCTATTCTCAGATCGTCGGTAAAGCGCGCTAGAGAAAAACCCCGTACCACGGCTGCGACCAGCGTGTCAGCGAGAAAATCGCTCGAGGGCGGCCGCTCTTCGCTGAGCACAGTGGCAGGCGCCACAAAGACACCCGATCGGGGCTTAAGCACCACGAGGCCCTCTTCGGCCAGCGTCTGATAGGCCGCCAGTGCCACTCGGGGGTCCACATCGAACTCGCCCCCCACCTCGCGTGTGCTCGGCAGACGATCCCCGGGGGCGAGCGCGCGAGAGCGGAGCGACTGCTCAATGCGCCTTTGCAGGGTACTCGCAACGAAAGCCCTTCGATGTGCGGACACAGCCTAACACTATAGAGAGCGGCGTGCCGCCGCTGGTTTCATCCTCCCCATTACCCCCCAACACCAGAAAAATGCAGCAGTCGGCGGCGCCTGCGCCAACTGCTGCACTGACGAGTTGTCATTTGAAGCGTAGTTCGGTGAGAGATCGCTTTGGGCCCCCGTTCTGCAACTCCCATCAGAAATCGTATTGACCCCGATCGAGGCCATTTCATGCGGCTCCCGTTTTTGACGAATTCGTTGCTAACCGCACTCGCAGCCGTATTGGTTGCCGGATGCTCTTCCAAGGACAAAGTGAACCAAGACTCCACTCTCTCCGGCGTGACGGTCCGCGCAGACACCGCAAGCGCCATGGCGACTCCCAACGCTCAGATGCAACAGGTACTCGATCAGCTCGCCTCGCTTGGTGGCAAACCAATCGAGACGCTCACCGCCGCCGAAGCGCGGAAGCAGCCGACCCCCACAGATGCGGTGAAAGCACTGCTGACAAAGAACGGCAAATCAACTGCACCCGATCCCGCGGTATCGTCAGTCGATCGCACCTTCGCCGGACCCGCGGGCCCGCTTCCAATCAGGATCTACACGCCGAAGTCCGGAACAGGCCCATTCCCGGTCGTCGTGTACTACCACGGCGGCGGTTGGGTGATCGCCAACAAGGATGTCTACGATGGCGGGGCTCGCGCTCTGTCTAAGCTTGCGAATGCAGTGGTCGTCTCGGTCGACTATCGCCAGGGGCCTGAGAACAAATTTCCGGCCGCGCACGACGATGCATTCGCCACTTACGAATGGACACTGAAGAACGCCGCATCGATCAAGGGCGACCCGAAACGAATCGCGGTAGCCGGCGAGAGCGCCGGTGGCGGGCTCGCGGTAGCCACCGCGATCATGGCACGAGACAAGAAAGTGCAAACCCCAGTCGCGATCGTTTCCGTCTATCCCATCGCGGGGACCGACACCACGACGTCATCGTACGTGGAGAATGCCAAGGCAAAACCGCTCAACCGGACGATGATGAGCTGGTTCTTTGACAACTATCTCAATGGGCCGCAGGATCGCGCAAATCCACGGGTCAACCTGGTGGATGCGGATCTCAAAGGACTGCCGCCAACAACCATCATCAACGCGCAGATCGACCCCCTGAGGGCCGACGGCGAAATCCTCGCGAAGAGGATGAAAACAGCGGGAGTGGAAGTGACGCAGAAGACTTATCCCGCGGTCACCCACGAATTCTTTGGAATGGGCGCCGTGGTGGACAGCGCAAAGGACGCCGAGCAGTCGGCGGCCGACGCTCTAAAGAGGGCGTTCGGGAAGTAGCTGGAAGTTCATACACCAATCTACGAGTTGTAGCGCCAGCGCGTCGGCTACGCGGGGTCCGCGATCTTCTGACTTCCGCAGTAGCTGCCTCAGTGTCCGGGTGAAATCAACGACCGGCGTCCCCCTCGCGCGCTCGGCGGCGAAGTAAGCGCAGACCGCATCGCGCAGAGCGATGCGGTCTGTTGAGGCCGCAACCGTTCTGTCAGATAGCACTCTATTGAGCTCAGCCAATGAGGCTTCGAGCCTCGCTTCGTTGGTCACTGGCATTGTTGCTGATTTCCCGATATCGGGCGTTGCCAGAAGCGCCACGTTGTTTTTGCATCGCTTACCTGCGCAAGCTATCTATTGTGCAAGCGACGGCGCGGGATCGCCGGACTCCTCGAGCCGCAACCCGAGTATGGAGGCTCACGGCCAGGCTGCTACAGACTGTGCAGCTCGCTGCTTCAGTTTTCTGGACGCCCGACTTGCCAACTCAGCATGACGACCTCGCGCTATCGACAACTCGACGAACCAAAGATCATCGCCACACTGACGGCGCTGAGGGATCGAATCAACAACCAGTTTCCTGGCTCGGGCCTCGGAAGAGTGGCCGACGAGATGATCGCCGTCGGCACAGAGGTCGCCGACTGTGCCGGCTACCTCAACGCACCAAACTGGCCGATACGCATCTTCGCGGGATTGCTCATCACGGCGATGATCGTGGTGCTGTACCTGGCCAGCCCTCCGATCGATCTCCCCGAGGGCGCACACAAATTCTCGGAGGTGCAGTCGATCGCCGCCGGGCTGAACATTATCGCGATCGTGAGCGTCGCGGTGCTGTTCCTGCTTCGGCTGGAGACGAACCTCAAGCGCAGACGGGCGCACGCCGTGCTCCACGAATTGCGCAGCCTCGCGCACGTCGTGGACATGCATCAGCTTAGCAAGGACCCCGCTGGGCGGCGGCTGCCCGAGCCGGAAATCACCGAGAGCCCGAAAGGCGCCATGAGCCCGCCATCACTTGGCCGATACCTCGACTACTGCACGGATCTCCTTTCGCTGACCGGGAAGCTGTCCGCGCTCCTCGTTCAACGCTTCAAGGACCAGGAAGTGTTGAGCGAAGTCAACGAGATCGAAGCGCTCACGAGCGCCCTCTCGGGACGGATCTGGCAGAAGATTCAGCTGCTGGAGAGCGCGCAAGGCTGACACCTGCCCGCCCAGCGATGCCGCGGAGCATCCCGTTGAAGATCAGGCGATGCACCGGATAAAGCGCATACCAGTAGAGAAGGCCGCCAACGCCGCGAGGCTCGAAGATGGCCGTCTGGCGAATCAGACTCTCCGTTTCGTCACCGGTGACCTCGAACTGCAGCCAGGCGCGCCCGGGAACCTTCATCTCCGCGCGCAGTCGGAGCATTCGGCCCGGCTCGACCGCCTCGACCCGCCAGAAATCGAGGGCGTCTCCCGGACGGACGCGTAGCGGATCGCGCCTGCCACGCCGCATGCCCGCGCCGCCGAGCAACAAATCAACCCCACCGCGAGCCCGCCAAAGGAAGTTCCCGTAGTACCATCCGGCCTCACCTCCGATCCGCTCGATCGATCGAAATGCATTTGCTGGTGAGCCCGCGACAGTCGCGGTTCGCGAATCGAGAATGCGCAGGCCGGTGCTCGGTCCTCCCCCAGTTTTTCTGGCGCCCACGGACGAAAACGCGTCCGACCACCGCGTTTCGGCGAGCTCCTGATCCTCGTTCGCAATGGCGCGGGCCATCGCGGCGCGAACTCCGCGCGGTTTGATGTGGGGAAAGAGCGTTTCCGCGGTAGGTGAGTTGACCACCGTCTCGTTGCGAAGACTGTCTATGAGCTTGCGCCCGACTCGAGCGTACACGGGTGTCACTAGACCAAGCCATCGGCTGGACAGCCAGGGAGTGAGCACCGGAACGGGAATGAAGCGGCGGCCGAGTGAGCGCTGCGATGCGTACTCGCGCATCAGGTCGAGGTACGACACTCGGTCAGTGCCGCCCACTTCGACTGTCTGACTCGCGCGCAGCTCGACGTCGAGTCCGGCGGCGAGGTACTCGATCATATCCTCGATCGCGATCGGTTGCGTTCGCTGACTCGCCCATCGCGGAACGATCAGGACCGGAAGCCTCTCCACGAGCGCACGCACCAGCTCGAACGAAAGGCTCCCGGAGCCAAGTATTATCGAAGCCCGGAACTCCAGCGTCGGAATGCCGGTGTCGCTGAGAATTCGTCCGACGTCCTGCCTGCTGGCGAGGTGCTTCGAGAGTCCTTCGCTCCCGAGGCCGCCGAGGAAAATGATCCGTGTCACACCGGCAGCTTTGGCCGCCCTGGCGAAATTCTCGGCGCCAGTGCGCTCTTCGCTTTGGAAATCGTGCCGCGAAGCCATGGCGTGGATGAGATAGTACGCGGTGTCGACTCCGTCGAAAGCAGGAACGAGTGAAGACGCGTCGAGCACATCTCCACCGACGACCTCGACCCCGGCCGGGGCCCGCCCCTTCAGCTCGTCGGGTCGCCGGGCAATTGCACGAACTCGTTCCCCGCGCTCCGTGAGAGTGCGCAGTAGTCGGCCACCGATGTAGCCGCTGGCCCCCGTCAGCAGTATGAGACGGCGGGGCTTCTTTGCACGGTCCATGTCAGCTGGCACGCGCGCGCCGCAGTTCGTCGTTTAGCTCGGCAATTTTCTCGGTCACGCGCACGCCGGAACCGGAGAGCTGCCGCGACAGCTTCAGTGCGCCCGCGCCCCCGACCACAAGCGCAATGTCGCCGGGAAGAAGCGAGCGCAGCGAGCGCAGCTCACCGAGTATTCGCTCGCGATTCTCGATGTAAAGGACGCTCAATGCCACCACGCTCACGCGCCGGGCGATTGCGGCGTTGGCGATCTCCGCCGCGGGCAGGTCCGCACCAAGGTAGATCACGCTCCAACCCTCGACGGCCGCCGCGGCTCCGACGAGCGCTGCTCCGATCGCGTGTCGCTCGCCGGCGGGAGTAGCGACCAGCACACGGGGGGAGTCGGTGCGGGAAGAGAACGCGCGCATCCGCTCCACGAAGATGTCGTGCACCACGGATGAAGCGAGGTGTTCCTGGGCCGGAGTGAGACGACCTCCGTGCCATTCGTCCCCGATGCGTCGAAGCAACGGTACCGCGACCTGCGCCAGAAATTCGGAAAATCCGAGCGTCGCCGACGCGCGCCGCAAATGATCGTCCAGCTGGATGCCCTGGAGCGACTGGGCAAGCGAGAGGGCGGTGTCGATAATGTCGGCGGCATCGGCCCACTCGTTTGCGACTGTTGCGAGCTCCGCGCGCGCCGCGGAGTCGTCGTCGACCATTGCCGCCAGCGCCTTGCTCGGGAGCTGCGCGATCTGACCGATGCTCCGGCCAGCGCGCGTCGCGGCGTGGAGCAGCCGTAGTCGCTCGAGGTCAGAATCGGAATAAACCCGTTGGCCGGTTGGACCGCGCTTCGGCTTCACGGCTCCGTACCGCCGCTCCCACACTCTCAACACGTCCTGGGTCAGCCCCGTCCGCTCGGCGGCTACCGCAATTGGGTGCGAGCCGGACGGAAGAGCCTGGTTTGCCCGCGATGGAAGCCGTTTCATGATAAGAACTTACTCAGTCTGTCCAGGCATTGTCAATCCTTTAGCATGGACAACCACTTGACAAGGCGCGATCCTGCAGCCATACTTCCTGGACAACAGCTGGACAAGCTCATTCCAACCGGAGATCGAGACATGAAGAAGCTGGACGTAGTGGCCGCCGTACTCCTCGTAGTTGGCGGCTTGAACTGGGGACTCGTAGGCGCGGCTCACTTCAATCTCGTCGCCACGCTTTTCGGCGACATGTCGGCTTTGAGCCGGATCGTGTACCTGCTCGTCGGTGTCGCCGCGCTGTACCAGGCCGCGCAGTGGCGTGGCATTCAGCGCCGCTGGGCCGAGCCGGCTCGCGTGCGCGCCTGAAGCAATCACAACAACCCAAACGGATTATCAAATGACCAATCGAATCTTTCACGCAGCCGCGGCCGTCGCGACGCTGCTCACCCTGTCGGCGTGCGCGTCGACGTACCCATCAATGGAAACCAAACCCATGAAGAACATCGTCCAGGTTGCCGTGGAGAACGGCAACTTCAACACTCTGGTAGCAGCGGTAAAGGCAGCTGGTCTTGCCGAGACTTTGCAGGGTCCCGGTCCATTCACCGTATTTGCTCCGACGGATGCGGCGTTCTCGAAGCTCCCCGCTGGAACGATCGACGCGCTGCTCGCTGACAAGGAGAAGCTGGCTTCGATCCTCACGTACCACGTCGTTTCAGGAAAGGTCGTCGCGTCCGATATCACCAGAATGAACGGCGCCAATCCCGTCACGGTCAACGGACAGAAGCTCAATATCGCCGTGCGTGGTGGAAAGGTGTACGTCAACGGCGCCCAGGTCGTTACCGCTGACGTCCAAGCCTCCAACGGCGTGATCCATGTCATCGATGGCGTGCTGCTGCCGACGGCAGCTCCAGCAATGTCGGCCCGCTAGCAAGCTCTGTCGTGTGGTGGCTGGCACCAGTCACCACACGACCTCTACGCGAGCGCCGGGAAGAAATCTTCGCGACCACCCTGAGCGGATCTGCAACAGGATCGGACTTGACGTAGGGCGGCCATGCTTCCACGTTCGAGTGCATGGTTGAGATCTCAGTCGAAGGCGACCGGCTCCATCTCGAGGTCCAGGCGTGGGACAAGCTATGGTCCTTTCGCAGTCAACTCGATTTTCCGCTCGAGCACATCACTTCGGTGCGGGCGGACGCCGAAGCTGCGCGTGGATGGTGGCACGGGATCCGATTGCTCGGCACTCAGGTCCCAGGGATTGTGACAGCCGGTGCTTTCTACCAGCACGGCGACGTCGTGTTCTACGACGTGCACGATCCGGATAGCACGATCGTTCTCGAGCTTACTCACGAGCGATACGCGCGCCTGGTAATTGAAGTCGGCGATCCCACCGCGGCGGTAAAGACGATCAGCGCTGCGATTGGAACGAAACGACGCTGATTGGCGCGTGATTGATACCCGAACCCGCTTGTCGGGATTGGGCAATCGAATTAGGTTCTCGCCATCGCCGTCTCTTTCCTTCCACGAACCATGCGCAATCGCTTTTTTCTTTTTCTCGCCTTCACGCTTCCAATCCCTTTCTCGCTAGCGTCGGCGCAGCAGGGTTACGAGTTCGAGGTATACGATACCCATCTCGCCACACCCGGAACCACTGAATTCGAGCTGAACATGAATTTCGTGACGTCGGGTCAGAAGCAGATAGTGAAGGGCCTGTTCCCCACGAATCACATGCTGCGATCCAGTCTCGAGATAGGAAGAGGCTTCAGGGACTGGCTCGAGGCGAGCGTGTACGTGCTGGGCGTCCATCAACCCAACGCGGGCAACTCATACGTTGGTAATCGCCTGCGCGTGACCGCATCGGCGCCCGCCGGCTGGAATCTCCCACTGGATTTCGGACTGACTCAGGAGATTGGTTACGCCCGTCCCGGTTTTGCCGAAAACCGATGGACCTATGAAGTCTCGCCAATGATAGGAAAGACGTGGGGTCCCGTGTCCTTCGCTCTCAATCCGGCGTTCGAACGGAGTCTGTCGGCGGAGCCCTCTCACCCGGTGGAATTCGAGCCGAAGGGGCGAATCGGCTACGGGTTCGGAGACGAAGGATCGATCGCTCTGGAATACTACAGCAGCCTCGGCCCAACATCCGATCTCGATCCGCGGTCAGAACAGAAACACCAGCTCTTCGCGGCATTCGAGAAGGAGCTCTCGAGCAACTGGGAGATGGCGCTTTCGGTCGGACGCGGGCTCACACCATCCTCGGATCGCGGCGTGATCGCGACGCGACTCGAGTACCGCATCGGGCAATAACCGTTCGCTGCCTAACCTGCGGCGGGAGTGATCGCCCCAGTCCCACTGATCGCAGATTGCGCGGCTAGTTGATGGGCGCCGCGAGTCGCCAGCGGCGGAGTAATCTGAAGATCGTGTCTAGTAGACGCGCCATGGGTTGGCGCTCACTGAGAGCCGCGAGCCCCGCGCTCGTGAGCGCGCCGAGCACAGCTCCGCCGAGCACGTCGCCCGGATAATGAGCACCGACGAAGACTCGGGCGATTGCCATCAGCGTCGCAAGAACGAGGAGCGCGGCCCCAGCCCGCCTGTTGTACCTCCAGACCATCACCGCTACGGCGAATCCGAGGGTCGCGTGATCGCTGGGGAAGGAAGTATCGAGCGATGGCGGGATCAGCTGATGGACCGTATGACTCAGGTAGGGCCGAGGCCGCGGTAGTGCTTTCCCGATCAGCTGGGCGAGACCAAGTGCGATGAGCGCCGACGAACCGGCGAGTAGCGCTCCCCGCTGGTTTCGGTGGCGCCACGAAAGCCAGAGAGCGACGAGGGCGAGCACGAATACTATAGGTAGATACTTTGCCGATGCGATCATCAGTGCGTCGACCACGGCGCTGCGCCCGGCCAACCCGTTTACCGCATGGAACAGCGTGTAATCCAGTGAGCCGGAGCTCGAGTCCGCGACTATCGGCGCCTGATAAATCATTTTCGCAACGACCACGTAAGCATCATTCCACTGTGCTCGGGAACCACCGAGCTGGGTAAAAACATTCGCTCGAAGACATTGCCCGGGTGACCTCGGTTGTAGCGGTCGAACAAAATCGCGGAGTAGCTGCCGAGTCCGGCCGCGGCGACGACATCGCTCGCCCAGTGTTTGTTCTTGTACATCCGCGAGGCGCCGACGAGCGTCGCCGCGGCGTAGCTGATCGGCGTGACATACTTGCTGGCGCCCGGCCACGATCGGTCTACCTCACGACTCGCTGCCGTCGCCGCGGCGAATGCCACCGTCACGTGCGCCGAGGGAAGCGACGTATAGTCATCGCTCGAGAATCCTTTCCCGAATTGAAAGTCGCGTGATGCGTTGATGTCCCGCTGCGGCCGCGAGCGACCGATCGTCATCTGTAGCCCTTCGGCCAGGACGCCCCCCAGAACTATCGCCTCGCCCGTGTGCATCCCGAGCGCGGCGATCGGACGAGAGTGTTTCCCCAGTCCGAGAAAATAGGTTCCGGCGGTTATCATGGCAAAGCCGGGAAATCCAAGATTGCTGAACACGTTGCTGGTGCCTTTCAAGAACTGGTTCGTTTGCACCGACGGACGCTGCAAGCTATGGGCGAGCGACTCATCGATGGACATCGTCGCTGCGGCCAGCGCGGCTACGCCGAGTGCCACCTCAGCGTCACGCGCACGAAAAAGGCGAACGTGATCGCTGGCTTCCTGGGCGAGCAGCGGTTGAGAACAAACGAGGGCTGCGAGAGCGACTGTGGTGGGACGCAAATTCATGGTCGGGCGTAGTTTTCGGTCGGAACCTTGAGTCATGGATCATAAGTGAACGCGCCCGCCGGCGTTCGACATTCGACAATCCAATGGAGCCCATTGGCGAGCGGTATAGCTAGCATAACGCTCGCAGCCAAACATCTGCAGCGAAAAAAGATGTAACGAAACAAGATGTAACAACGATTCGCCAGGAAACTCCCCGAGAGTTATGTTGGTGAGACTTCAAGGAGATTTTTGTCTTCGTCTCTTTTGAGATCAGCGACCTTACCTCATTCTGGAGATTCCTCTATGAAGTGGCGCGTTCTCCCAACATCGCCGCGATTGTTCCTTCTTGCCGCGGTGCTCTCATTCACCCCGACCATTCTCTTCGCACAGGCGCAGGCCACCACCGGCGTCATTCGCGGCGTCGCCAGTGATTCAAGCGGCAATCCCGTGGCGGCGTTCGTGACGGTCCGAAATACCGAAACCAACTTCACGCGCACGGTGAAAGCCAGTGACCGCGGCGTCTTCGTGACGACACTGCTGCCACTCGGCAGCTACCAGGTATCGGCGCGCGCCGTCGGATATTCCCCGACCACCAAGTCCAACATCACCGTCACGCTGGGCCAGACAGTCGATCTGCCGCTGGTTCTCGCGCGGTCGACCACCCAGCTCGCCGGCGTAACAGTGGTGGCGGCAGTCCCCACCGTCGATCCCACCCTCTCGGCGGAAGCGACGCACCTTCCCGCCGAAGTCGTGAGCGCACTCCCCAATAATGGGCGCAACTATCTCAACCTGACGCTTCTCACTCCGAACGTCGCCATTACGCAAGGTCCGGACGGCGATGAGTTAACTGTCGGCGGACAGCGCGGCATTCACAACAACGTCTCCGTCGATGGCGCCGATTTCAACAATCCTTTCTTCGGCGAACAGCGCGGCGGGCAGCGGCCGCCGTTCACGTTCAATCTCGATGCAGTGCGCGAGATGGTCGTAGTCGCGCAGGGCGCGAACGCCGAGTTCGGTAGATCGGGCGGCGGGTTCGTCAACGTGATCACCAAGAGCGGCACCAACAACATGCACGGTACGCTGCACTACTTCGGAAAAGACGGCGCGCTGTCCTCGGAGGCATCGCACCTGAACCAGACGCTCAAGCCGGACTTCAGCCAGCACCAGTTCGGGATGACACTGGGCGGTCCGCTGGTGAAGGACAAGTTCTTCTACTTCGTCGCCTATGATCAGCAGCTGTACTCGGACATAAAGCAGAAGACCCGTCCTTCATCCCCGGAGCTCACCCAGCTCAAGACTTTTCTGGGGACAGCGTTTGGTGGTGTGCTTGCGAATGACTTCGGCCCAATTTCCCGCACCAGCGATGCTAACGTCGCCCTCGTCAAGCTCGATTGGCGCATCAACGAGACTCAGAACGCGTCACTCAAATACAACTATACCAACTCAAGCCAGGAAAACGGCACGTTCGACGTCGATGTTTGGGCGCGCAGTGCGAACGCCATCGAGAAGGATCACTCGAACGCAATCAACGGCAGCCTGGTATCCAACCTGACCAACAGCGTCGACAACGAGTTTCGCTTCCAGCTAGCCAGAGAGGACAGACCGCGTGCGTACGGGGGTCCGCTCATGCCGGGTGGGAGTCGGCCATTCCCCGACACGGGAATGGACTTCGGCAATGGCTTCCGGCTTGGCATGCCGTTCTTTATTCCGGTGAAATCGTACGATACACGGGTGCAGGTGCTCGACAATGTCTCGTGGGTGAAGGGGAATCACATCTACAAGACCGGCGTCGAATGGAACAGAACTGCCGAGAATCAGACATTCATCGGCTTCGCAAACGGACGGTTCATCTTCAGCTCGGTAGCGGGCTTCGAAGGCTACGTGAATAATGGGCACAATTACGTCGAGTGCAGCATCGGGCCCCCGTCGCTCACGGGCAGCTGCCCAGGCGGGACCATCACGGGTCCGGTAGTACTTTACCTCCAGCAAGTAGGAGTGGGCGGGCGCACGGTGGAAGAAGCCGGCACGCAGGTGATCCCGCAGCATGACTTGGCCGTCTTCATCCAGGATAACTGGAAGGCGACACCCAATCTTACGGTGAACTACGGGCTCAGGTGGGAAGGTCAGAAGGAGCCCGATCCGATAACCCCGGCGTCGCAAGTTTTCTTCCACGACTTCATCGGAAAAACGGTAACCAACTCCAAGGGCACTTTTGCCTTTCCTTCAAATGGCGAAATCCCGTCGGACCTGAAGATGTTTCAGCCCCGGCTGGGATTAGCCTGGGATATGAACGGCAGCGGAAAAGACGTCGTGCGCGCTGCTGCGGGGCTTTACTACGCTCGTATTCCCGGGCTGAATCTCGCCAGCGTTCGTAGCACCAACGGCTCGATCGGCCAAACGCTCTTCCGCAACAGTGCGCTCCAGAAAGTTCCCGGTTTCGGTCCCCTACCCGACTACAACTCGCTGCTTCCGGCCCCCGCTGGAGTTCCCGGCTTCCCCGACATCTTCGTCATTGACAAGGACTTCAAGAATCCGCGGACTTTCAGCGCTTCGATCGGCTACGACAAGGAAATACTCAATCACCTGGCAGCGTCGGTTGCTTACACATATGCCGCAACCGACAATCTGACGCGGTTCGTCAATCGCAACGATGCGGTGTTCGGATCGCCGTGGTCGACCGGACTCCCTGGGGGCAATGGCGTCAGTACTCTCACCGTCGTCGAGAGCTCGGCAAAATCGCGATACAACGGGGTCACGTTCGGGTTGGGCAGACTGGCGGATCCTGATTTCCAGTATCAGGCGAACTACACGCTGTCGGTCGACAAGTCCGACGACGACAACGAGCGCGATCCGTTCAGCTTCCGCTACGTGGCGGCCAACCGGCTCGATCGCGAGTACAACTACAGCGATCGCGACCAGAGGCACCGCCTGAACCTTTGGGCACTGTACCACTTCCCGTGGGACATCTACGCCAACAGCCGGTTCTCGTGGTACTCGGCGCAGCCGACGTCGGAGAAGTGCGGCGCCAACAACCAAGGCACTGGCGTGCGGGCGACCTCGCCAGCGGACAGGATCTGTCCGAACCAAAGCATCCTTTTGAGAAATACAATTCGCCGCCCCAACGCGTTCGCGAGCTGGGACATCAGGCTGTCGCATCCCTTCCGCACGGCGCACAACGGACAGTTGGAAGCCCTTGTCGAGGTGTTCAACGTTCTCAATCGCGACAATTTCCGTGATCCGTCGTCGGCGTCGCTGCTCTTCAACTTCGACGGAACTATCCGGAATG
The DNA here is from genome assembly GCA_038227135.1 of Gemmatimonadales bacterium. Classification (GTDB taxonomy): domain Bacteria; phylum Gemmatimonadota; class Gemmatimonadetes; order Gemmatimonadales; family Gemmatimonadaceae; genus UBA4720. The sequence continues at coordinate 125,271 of JBBRQC010000002.1, read as the reverse complement.
GGCTCGGCGATCCGAGACAGATACAGGTGGGGGTCAGATACGGGTTCTAGCGGTCTCATAGAACGACACCTGAAGACTACCTGCCTGGAGCTGTCGGCTTTCAAGCTGACGGCTTCGGGCAGGTAGTCTTTTGTCGTCTGGGGACACTGCCTCGTCCGGGCCATCGCCGAGTCGTGACAGAGTCTAGACAAGTCCGCTCACTCAATCGTGGCAATTGTGGTCGACTATCGAGCGACCCTCTCGGAGCTTCCCATGAACGCTGCGCCTCGTTCGCGCGCGCTTTATATGGGGGCGATGTCGCTCACCAATCTGGGTGAATCGGAGAAGGCGCGAGAGTGGAATCGTCGCGCGTTGGCGATGGAGCCCGACGACCCGTCAGTGTTGTACAACATTGCCTGCGCCTTCGCGCTCGAGCACCAGACCGAGGAGGCCCTGACCGCGCTGAACAAGGCGATCGACAAAGGCTTCGGCCACTGGGAGTGGATAGAGCACGACTCCGACTTCAATTCGATACGCAACGAGCCGGGGTTTCGCGATGTTCTTGCGCGAAGACCGCAGGACACGCCGTAGCGATCTACTTCTTCGCCTTTCCCTTCCCGAGCGAGTAGTGACCGCTGACGTCAGCCCACGCGCTACCGTCGGCGGCGGCTTCGCCTTTGAATGTACCGCTGCCACTGATGCCCTTGAACTTCCCCGTGCCGCGTACGTAGCGCCAGGTTCCCTTGTTGGATCCCGAGCCATCTTTCTTCGTCTGCATTGTTCCGTCGTAGCGGACGAAGGTGCTGTCACCGTTGTCCATGACACTCGTGCTGAAGCCGTGGACCTTGCCCATCGAGCCCATCATCTCTCCGATGGAAGCGTCCGTGGTGCGGCCAGCCTTGCTGCCGTCAATCACAAAGGGAGTCGCGCACGTACAATTCGCTTTCTGGAACATGATCATCTGAGCGCCCTCGCCAGCCATCTCGTTGACGTTGGGCTTCGAGCAAGTGAGCTTGGCATTGATCTTCGTTTGCGCGCCTGCGATGACGGTCATTCCGAAAAGCAGTGCTGGCACCAAAATCGTTTTCCGCATTTGGACCTCCGGCGAAGGGGGGTGGGGACTATCGGACGTCGGGCCGGTACCACCCAATTCTGCGCGCACCATGGCAGGAAGCGCAAGAACTCAAAGCTGCGTCGGGCTTGCATAGTTGACACGCTTGGTGCGGATCTCTAGAGTCAGAGTATGCTGCGGATTATCGCAATCGTGTCGATCATGGGAACCATCGCCTGCTCGGCCGCTACCTCTGCGCACATCACCGACGTTGTCGGAACCTGGGGTGGCGACAATGCTGGCCTGATTGTGAGCAACACCGACGTCCACGTCCACATCGGCTGCACGCTCGGCGACGCAGTCGGCCCGATCAACCCCGACGCGAACGGCCGCTTCGAAGCCACCGGTACCTATAACGTCGACGCGTATCCAGTCAATCGCGGTATCACCCACCCGGCAACCTTCACCGGGCAGATCGTCGACCAAACGATGACGCTGACTGTCTCGCTCACCGATACCGCGCGCGTGCTCGGCCCCGTCACCCTGGTCTATGGACAGGAGCCGAAGATGGGCCCGTGTCCGATCTGCCGAGTGCCCAAGGCAGCGCGAGCACTCACAACACCGGGACCGGGCGTCACCCACAGCTAGCCCATCCGGCCCCGTATATCCGCCAGCTTTTTCTGCTGCTCTGGCGTGAGTGTGTTTTTGATCCGCACCTCAACGAGACCTGCGCCTTTTTAATCTCGCGCTCAAGCTGTACTCTCAGCTCGACATCGTCCATCGCACGCTCCTCGGCTTGGGCGTCTCCGAGTATGTGTGGTGTTAACGTGGATTCCATATGACAGACGAGCTAACAAAAAGGGGAGACAGTCCGATAGGACTGTCTCCCCTTGAGGATCCGTTACCCGCGCATCAGCGCCGGGACATTACTTGACCGTAAGGAATCCATGCATTCCAAGCGCGTCGTGTGGATCACACACGATCTCATACTTCCCTTCGCTGAAACGTGAATCGAGCACGACGGTGTACGACTGACCCTTGGCGGTGAGATAAGGGCTGGTACCGGCGCCTCCGAGTTTCGCACCCTTTGGCTGGGTCTTGAAACGCACGTTGTGCATCTGGGCGGAGGCTTGCACGAAGCGTAGAGTGTCGCCGCGCTGCGCGGTGAAATTCGCGGGCTCAAAAGCGAACGGAACACCACCTGACCGGTCAACCAGCTTTACCACGATCACATGCGGCGATACTACGCTCTGTGCACCGGCCGGCATCGCGATAGCGACACCAATGGAAAGGCAGGCGGTGATCAGAAAATGAGTGCGGGACATAAGCTCCTCGGCGAAACGCCGGATTTGATTTTGAAGAGATCGACATGGTGTCACTTGTCTGATCGGAAGCTAGGTCCTGTCACCAATCGGTTCCGCCGGGGTCATCCTGAAATTTCGTAGGGAATCCTGCACCTAGTGTCAGGGTTTCCCTGCCGGCTCCACCACACCGAAAAGCGGAAAAGGAGTAGTCCGCCTCTCACCCATTTGTTCGATAGGTGAGGGAAACGACACCCGGGTAATTTGAAGGGCGAGTGCGCCCTCGCGTAGCGAGATCAAAAGAATCGATTCCCTTGCCCGGACGGCTCCATGAGAGCTCACCACTTTCAATCAGAATTCCGGCGGGATCCGATTCGAGCTTCATACGTTTGCGCCCGGCAGGCGACGCTTTTACGGTAAATGCAAAAGAGGGAAACGCTGGAGCGTTCCCCTCTCTTCATTGCCCCTCCAGGTTTCGAACCTGGACTCTCCTGATCCAGAATCAGGCGTGTTGCCAGTTACACCAAGGGGCAGCTCCCACTTTTTTTTCCGCTTCCGGCGGCAGCCGGCAATCTAAATCCTCACCCGCCGCCCCTGCAACAATACCATAGAAGTCACGTCGACCGGCGGAAGAAAACACGTCGACCAGGGGCAGCCCCACCCCCTGCTATCGGATCTCTTTCAGCGGGTGCCCACCCGATAACTGGGCTAAAGCCCTATGGCTCATTGAGTTATCGGGCTGGGCACGCAATGGATCGTCATGTAGGCGCTCGGGCAAAAAGCAGGAATCCTTTCAAAAACCACCAACTTGTCCGGCCCTGGATCGTCTTATATATAGAAACCGATGCTCGACTATCGGCCAAGCAGTACTCCTGAAGCGAACGGCAGTAGGCAGCATGAAAGAGGGAATCGTCGAAAGACGGTTCCCTTTTTTCTTGGTGGCAATTTGCCAGACTTTTGCAAAATGCAGTAGCCTCTGTCCTGGTCCGATTTTGACCAGCTCTGTAAGTGGCTCTCTGACAACAACTTATATATGGGCCAGCCGGACCTCAGACCACAGTTGCTTCCTCAGAGGGGGTTGCGTCTTACTGGTAGCGAATGGCCAGGCCATTCAAAATCCAACTGCTTCCTGGAGTTCTACAATGTCGAGCAATAAAAAGGGTTTTACTCTTATCGAGCTTCTGATCGTTGTCGTCATCATCGGCATTCTTGCCGCGATCGCTATTCCGAAGTTTGCGAACACGAAGGACAAGGCGTATGTCGCCGCGATGAAGTCCGACCTTCGTAACCTCGCGACGTATGAAGAGCAGTATGCCGCCGACAACAACGGCGCGTACTTCTCGGGCACCGGTTCGGCCCAGGGCTTCACGCCTTCTAAGGACGTAACCGTGACGGCGACCGCAGTTGTCGGCCCGCCGCCCGCATGGACCGCGACTGCTTCGCACGCTCTGTCGGCGAAGAAGTGTGACTCAGGTGTCACCACCCCCGGTGTAATCACCTGCGTGTAATTAGATCGGTATAAAAGAGCGGGGCGTCGAAAGACGCCCCGCTTTTTTTTTGCTTATGAAATCTCACTGCGATACACCCGCACTAGACACCCCGCTTCCCCAGCGTGACCGACAGCTCGACCCGCTGGGTGCCGCGCAGCACCACGATCCTGACGACGTCGCCCGGCTTGTGCGCATAGAGCGCGTCGCTGTAGCTGTATAAATCCTTCACCACCACCCCGCCTAATTCTACGATCACATCGCCTGCCTCGAGTCCGCCCAGGTCTGCTGGACTGCCGGGCCGTACGCCGGCGAGGCGGAGGCCTTTCGTTTCGCTGGCACCCATATCGGGCACGGTGCCGAGATACGCCTGCTTTCCCCCCTCGGAAACGGCCGGCCGTGATGGAGCGGCGATCCGCACGAACGTCAGGCGCGACGACCGGTCGGCGATTGCCCGAGCCACGTGGAGAGCAAGATCCACCACCCGCGCCTCGCCCGGAGCGTTGATCTTGCCGGCATCGTCGGACGCGCGGTGATAGTCCTCGTGCAGATCAGTGAAGAAGTGCAGGACGGGGATGTCCTTCGCGTAGAACGAAGACTGATCCGACGCCCCGTATCCGTCCCCGCCACCGGTGATGCGCAATACCGGGCTCGCCTCAGCCACATTGGTGCTGTCCACGATGCTCTTGAGCTCCGTCGCGGTCGACGTTCCGTAGACTATGAGCTTGTCGTCCCGGAGCCGGCCAACCATGTCGAAGTTGAGCATCGCCACGATGTTTCCGAGCGGCACCGGCGGATGGCCCACGAACCAGCTCGAGCCAAGAACGCCGAGCTCCTCGGCGCTGAAGTTGGCGAAGATGACAGAGCGGCGAGGGGGGTTGGCCGATAGTATCCGGGCGAGGTCCAGCACGGCGGCAGTGCCGGAGGCGTTGTCGTCAGCGCCGTTGCGGATCGCGTCCCCGGCTTCCGGGTCCAGAGCAAACGCAGTCGAGCGCCCCAGGTGATCGAAGTGCGCGCCGATGACTATGTACTCGTCCCGCAGCGCCGGATCCCGACCGCGCAGCAACGCGACCACGTTCTGCGTGCGCCGCGGCTCGGTCCGCCCCATGTGCGCGTCCTGCGCCGAGAGCGCGTCGAACGGCTGCAGATAGCCCGGCGAGAGCTCGATTAAGCCCAGTGACCGATAGCGCCTGGCCAGATACGCGGCGGCGGAATCGTTTCCTGGTGTGCCCGCGAGCCGGCCCTCGAGCCGGTCACTGGCGAGGTACCCGATGTCCCGGCGGATGCCGGCCGCATCAGCGCGCGGCGAAGCAGACCGAGGGCTGAGGGCAGGCACGCAGGAAACGGCTGCAAAGAGAAGCGCAGGCGTCAGCCGGAGACGCAGACGTGAAGTGGACATATGTTCGGTAAAGTATAGCCGGCCGACACATTGGCGTCGAAAGTGCTAACGGAGAGGGTCAATGGATAAGAGCGTTCTGTCACGTAACAACGTGAAAGTCTTCGGCAACGGCTCGCAGCCGATGCTTTTCGCGCACGGCTTCGGCTGCGATCAGAATATGTGGCGATTCATCACGCCCGCGTTTGCCGACGATTACCGCATCGTGTTGTTCGACTACGTGGGCTCTGGCAAGTCCGACCTGCGCGCTTATAGCGAGCAACGGTATTCCAGCCTCGATGGATACGCGCAGGACCTTCTCGATGTGTGCTACGCGCTCGAGCTGGAGGATGTGATCTTTGTCGGCCATTCGGTGAGCAGCATGGTGGGCGTCCTGGCGTCCATCCGGGAGCCCGCGTTGTTTGCCCGCCTGATATTGGTCGGCCCGTCGCCGCGTTACATCAACGATCCGCCGTACGTGGGCGGCTTCGAGCGCCGCGACATCGAGGAGCTTCTCGATACGATGGAGAAAAACTACATCGGCTGGGCCAACTTTCTCGCGCCGGCAATAATGCAGAATCCCGAGCGCCCCGAGCTAGCCACCGAGCTCACGGACGGCTTCTGCTCTACCGATCCGGTGATGGCTCGCCGGTTTGCCGAAACGACTTTCTTCGCCGACAATCGTGCCGACCTGTCGAAGGTTCGCGTGCCTTCGCTCATTCTCCAGTGCTCCGACGACATCATCGCCCCGACGATCGTTGGTGAGTTCGTCCACCGCGAGCTGGCGGAAAGCACCCTGCACCGCATGAAAGCGACCGGCCACTGTCCGCACATGAGCCATCCGGCGGAAACCATCGACGCGATCAAGGCCTATCTCTCCATCGCAGGGATCGCCGGGAAGACCGAACTGGCGCACCAATAACCAGGCAATGTTGGGCTTACTCGATCGCGCTCCCTGTGGGTTCGTAACGTTTGCCGGCGATGGAACTGTTCAGGACGCCAACGCCACACTACTCGAGATGCTCGGAGCCAGGCGCGAGGACGTAATCGGTCGCCCGTTCGAAGCGCTGCTCACGATCTCCAGCCGCATCTTCTTTCAGACCCACCTTCTCCCGCTGCTGAAGCTTCAGGCTAGCGTGGAGGAGCTGTTTCTCACGATGCGACGCGTCGAGGGAGCCGACGACGTTGCCATGCTCGCCAACGTCTCGAGACGCGAGCAGGATGGCGTGGTCGTGTACGACTGCGTGCTGATGCGCCTCAAGGAGCGCCGCAAATGGGAAGACGACATCGTCCGGGCCAAGCGCGCGGCGGAGGAGGCGAACCGGTCCAATTCGGCGCTGCTGTCCATGATGTCCCACGATCTGCGAACACCTATTGGCTCGATCGCGGGGTATTGCGACCTGCTGACGATGGGCGTGCGCGGTCCGATGAACGACGCTCAGCTGGGCGATGTCAAGCGAATGAAGAAGGCGAGCGATTATGTGTTGAGTCTCATGGATGATGTCCTGAGCTTCGCGCGCGTGAGGGCGGGTGAGGTAGCGAGCTTCGACATGCGCACCCTCGACACCGACGCGGTTCTCGCGCGGACCGAAGCCTTGATGGGGCCGCGGATGGAGCAGGGCGGGATCCAGTATCAGCGTGAAGAATGCACGCCCCAGGTACAGGTCGTCGCCGATCCGGACCGGTTGCAGCAGATTCTGCTCAACCTTGTAACCAACGCCGTGAAGTTTACTCCGAGGGGCGGGAGGATCAGGATCTCCTGCCGAACGACAGGCGCGCGGGCACTCGTAGATGTGGCCGACACGGGCCCCGGTATCCCCACCGACCAGCTCGAGCGAATCTTCGAGCCCTTCGTGCAGGTGCCGGGCACATCGCGCGCCGACGGCGGGAGGCAGAAGGGTTTTGGGCTCGGACTCGCTATCAGCCGCGACCTCGCGCGGCGAATGAACGGCGATCTGACCGTGGCCAGCATTCCGGGCAGCGGATCTACCTTCACGGTGACGCTGAATTCTCCTGCCGCCGAGGATGCGACGTGAAGCGTTACAGGCTGAACCCAGCCGGCGGCGGCTTGATTGGCTCGGGCGTCGTCACTGCGCAGACCCCCGCGCCAAAGCGACGCATGATTGCAATGAAGCGCGGTTCCGAGTGCAACGGATCGTATTGCGGATCACAGCCATACGGTATCTGATCGAAGCCGTTTCTGGTCAGGTGCTCGAAGGTGTCCATCGCACCTTCCCGGTCGCCGACCGATAGGCGCGCGATGACTTCATCGAAATCCGGAATTTTCCCGGTTTTCGCTGGGGCTGCTCTATGAACTCGCCGGGCATCTTCCCAGCGACCGCTTGCCGCGTACGCGAACACCAGGACGCCGAGCGTTCCAAGTTGAGCGGGCTCGAAAGCGTAGGCGCGCTCGACGACTTTCACCGCTTCCGCCGGACGGTGCGCTTGCACCAGGTTGAGCGCAAGCTGCTGCCGCGCGATGGTCAGCGTCGAGTCGAGCTCCACTGCCCTGGCCCCCCACGAGACCGCCTCATCGAAGCGTCGGTTCAGATACAAAGCGTAAGAGACTTCGTGCGTGATGACCGCTGACAGCGGATCGAGCGCCGACGCGCGCTTTTCCTCTGCCAGCGCGTCCTGCACGCGCCCCAGTACTTCCAGGTTGTCGCCATACCATTGGTGTGTCGTTGGATCATCCGGCTGCAGCTTCAGCGCACGGCGGAATTCCGCGTCCGCGTCTTCAAGCTGTGTTGCGCTGCAGAATGCATTCGCCAGAGCCAGGTGGGCGTCGCCGAGAGTGGAGTCGAGCGCCACTGCCAATCGCGCGTTCTCCATTGCCAAGGCAGGAGTCGTATCCGAGGCCTGGTACCCACCCAGCACCGAGTAGGCCATGCTCATGCCGGCTCGCGCCCTCGCAAAGTTCCGATCTCTCGTCGCAGCCTGACCAAAGTACGCGATCGCGCGTTTGAGCCCCGCGGTTCCACGCTTGGCGAAGAAGTACCGGCCTTTGAGATAGAGCTCGTACGCTTCGGGATCGGTTGTCCCCCGGCTGTTGCTGGCGGCGACCGCAGCGGCGCCGCCACCAAGAGCGGGGGTTAAAGCCTGAACGATTTCTCTGGTAAAATCATCTTGAATCTGAAAGAGATCGCTGGCACTGCTCTCGAAGGCGTCAGACCACATCACTCGGCCATCCGCGGCATTCGTGAGCTGCGCGATCACCCGCACTCGCTGCCCCGCGCGGCGAACGCTGCCTTCCACCACAGCGGAGACGTTCAACGCCCGGCCGATTTCCTGCGCCGGAATAGGCTTCCCCTTGTACGAATACGAGGAGCTGCGTCCCGCCACTCTCACGTGCGGCAGCCGTGACAACGCGTGTGCCAGCTCGTCCGTCATTCCATCGGAGAAGTATTCGTCTCGCGGATCGCCCCCTGTATTCGCGAACGGTATGACGGCGACAGCGTTGACTGGCGACCCAGTCGACCCCGGTGAGTCGGTCGCGCCAGTGCCTACGGACCGGCCACGCGACCGGTAGGTGTAAAGCGTTCCGGCTATCGCGACGACGACGATCGTCAGCGCTACCGCGGCCCTGGACCATGACCAGAACGACGTCGTAGCTGGACGCATTGTGGTCGGTGGTGTCGCTCCGCTCGGCGTGACAGCAGCCTCGAGGCCGGCCAGCATCTCGCCCGCTGACTGCGGCCGATCGGCGGCGTGCTTTTCCAGCGCGCGCATGACGAGCGCAGAGAGCGAGGCCGGCACGGAGGGTCGCCGCTTATCTATCGGTTCCGGTTTCTCGATTGCGTGAGCCGCAAGCATCGCCTGCGGTGACCGCGCGCTGAATACCTGATGTCCCGTCAACATCTCGTACGCCATTGCGCCAACGCCATAGAGGTCGGCGCGATGATCTGTCGCCGGATCAGCCGCCGCCTGTTCGGGCGCCATGTACGCCGGCGTCCCGAGGGCGACACCGAGCGAGGTCAGCGAGGAACCGGGATTCGTAGCGGCGCTCAACGCTTTTGCCACGCCGAAATCGGCGACCACTGCATGATTTCCAGTGAGCAGAACGTTGTCCGGCTTTATGTCGCGGTGCACGACGCCGTGTTCGTGCGCGTAAGAAAGCGCGCTCAGCACATCGCGAAGTATTTTCGCTGCCTCCGACACGGGCAATTCACCGGAGCGGGCAAGCCTGGCGCGCAGCGATTCGCCCTCGATGAGGGGCATGGTATAGTAGGGGAGCCCTTCGCTGATACCCGCAGCGAGCACCGGCACGATGTGCGGGTGCTGGAGCCTCGCAGCGAGCTGAATCTCGCGCCGGAATCTTTCGACGTTCACTGTCGCGGCCAGATCGGGGGGAAGTACCTTGACCACCACCTTCCGGCCGAGGGACGTTTCCTCGGCCACGAACACACGCGACATGCCGCCCCCGCCCAGCTCACGCTCGAGGGTGTAGCTGCTCCCCAGGGTTTGTTGGAGCTGCTCCTTTAAATCGGTCAAGAATCTCCCATTGGGGGCCGGTCAAATGTATCGGAGGGCTACCGGCGGAGCCAACGGATGTTTTCGCCGGAGGGTATCAGTTCCAGCTGAAGGAGCTGCGAGCGCGCCAGTACTCGGCGGAAGCAACCGAAGCCGAACGAAGCTGTTCCTCCAGCGCGTCGTCGTAGGCAAGCTCGAGCGTGGCAACGTTGGATTGGATCTGACCGACCACTGCCGCGCCAGTCAGCACGACATCGGCCCATGGGCGCGCGAGCGCGGCTCTCAGCGCAAGCATCTCGACGGTCGTGCCCCTGCTCTCGGCCAGCTCGCGGATCCGCGCGACTGCCGGAAACAGCACTTCGTCTCGATTTCGATTTCCCTGAGTCAGGCGTCCGTTCGCGAGAGATTCCTTCACGACGACCTTGATGCCGGCGGCGTGTGCGTCCTGGAGCGCCGACTCCGCACCCCGCTCGAGAAGGTTCCACGTCGCCTGCACTGAATCGAAGACCCGCTCGCCATCGCGACGCACTTCGAGAGAGCGCCGAATGGCGACATCCTGACCTGGTCCGCTGACACTCAGCCCGGGAGTGATGCCTCTCTCCCGCAATCGCGCAACCGCATCTATGAGGGCGTCGTCATCGAGCGTCCTGCTCTCGGCGGTCACCGAGTGGATCTGATAGAGCGATAGGTATCGGCCCAGCCGTTCGACGCTCTCGGCGAGCTGGCGCTCGAATGCTGCGAGGGAGTGATCCTTCACCTCGTGCTGCGTGGCGCTCGTCGACCAGCCAGCCGTGTAGGTGTATCCCCACTTCGACGCCACCGAAACTTCACCTGGCTCGATCGCCCGCTTGTGCAGCCATGACGCGACAAAATCTTCCGCGCGGCCGTAGGATCGCGCCGCATCGATGTAGCGGATACCGGCGTCGAACGCGGCATCGAGAACCGCATGGGCACGCGATTCCATGTTCGACGGGTCGTAACGTCCGCCGAGATCGCCCGCGTGATTCAACGTTACGTATCCCGGCCGGCCAAGCGCGGCGAGCCCGAGCCCGAGCTGCACCAGTTGCCTATTTTCTCGCGCGCTTGATCGCGCGAAGAAGTACGACGTCGTCTTCGTCCTTTGGGCGGCCCGCGGCTTCCTTGGAGCGGATGATGCCGTCGAGGGACGCCGCGAGGAAGCGCACACCGAATGCTTCGAATCGCTCCGCGCCGGCGGCGAGATCGTCATAGCCGGTGGTGCCCGACGGTGCGAAAGCGATGTCGAGCCGGCCGGCGTTGGTGACCAGATTCCACGTCCTTGCCCGGCCCAGCATTGCGGCTGAATGGGCAAATGGCAGCCCCTCGGGGACTGATTCAGTGTAGACCTTTGCGTCCAGCTCTTTGAGCGCAGTCGCAAGCCGCTCCAGATTGAAGCGATCTTCGGCTGGCGTGATGCCCGCATCCGCGGTGAGTCGCGGAAATCCGTGCAGTCGAGCGGCGAGGGCTCCAATCAGGACGAAGCGGACCTTGTGCTTGTGCAGGACCCGAAAGAGACGCTCAGGGTCGAACGCCGCGACGTCAGACACGCCGCGCCGCGGCAATGAACGCTGAGGCACGGGCTACTTCGATCAATCTCTGCTCCGGAGTGAGCCTCAGGATGCGCGCGACGTCGTCCAGCTCCTGGGGATCGGCGCGCCGCCGTTTCAGAGCCGCCGCCAGAGTGAATCCAGCCACGGCGAGCAGGCGGGAGAGGGTGGCCCACGACGGACTCGTCTGGCCCAGCTCGATGCGGGCAACGACGGATTGCGCAGTTCCGGCTTTCCGCGCCAGTTGGCGCTGACTGAGATTCGCGCGCGTTCGAGCATCCACCAGGAGCTGACCGGCATCATTTGGAGCCATTGAGTATGATAGCTTATTAGCTATCGCTGCGCAATGGCAGGGCCGAATGCTCGCTGCACTATCTCCTGCGCCTCTGCCTGAATCAGCTTCAGGTGCTCGGACCCTCTGAAGCTCTCGGCGTACAGCTTGTAAATCTCTTCGGTGCCCGACGGCCGGGCCGCGAACCAGCCGCCTTCGGATGTCACCTTGAGTCCGCCGATCGGATCGCTGGTGCCGGGCGCCGTCGTCAGAATGCCGGTGATCTTTTCACCAGCGAGCTGTGTCTCGGCCACATCCTTCGCGGTGAGCCCAGCGAGAATCCTCTTCTGCTCGGCCGTCGCCGGCGCATCGATGCGCGCGAATTCGGGTTGGCCATAGCGTCTCGTCAGATCCTGGTAGAGCTCGCCCGGATCCTTACCGGTGACTGCCGTCATCTCCGCGGCGAGCAGGCCCATGATGATTCCGTCCTTGTCGGTCGTCCACACGGTTCCATCGCGACGCAGAAATGACGCGCCCGCGCTTTCCTCGCCGCCGAAGCCGAGTGAGCCATCGTGAAGTCCGTCGACGAACCACTTGAAGCCGACGGGGGTTTCCTTGAGCGCTCGGCCGATTCCCTTCGCCACGCGATCGATCATGCTGCTGCAGACGACGGACTTGCCCACCGCGGCGCTCTTCGACCAGCCGGGTCGGTGCGTGAACAGGTACTCGATGGCGACGGAGAGGTAGTGATTGGGATTGAGCAACCCGGTGCTCCGCGCGACGATGCCATGCCGGTCGTGGTCCGTGTCGCACGCCCACGCGACGTCGAACCGGTCCTTCATGGCGATGAGCCCCGCCATCGCGTAGGGTGACGAGCAGTCCATTCTGATTTTGCCATCCCAGTCCACGGTCATGAACCGGAACGTGGCGTCCACCACTTCATTCACCACCGTCAGCGGAACCTTGTAACGCTCGGCGATGACGTCCCAGTATCTCACGCCGGCGCCGCCGAGTGGATCGACGCCGAGCGCGAGAGCAGCGCCGCGAATTGCGTCGAAGTCGATGACGTTTGCTAGGTCGCCTACGTAGGCATCCGTGTAGCTGTGGCGGTGCGTCGTCGGCGCCGATTTCGCGCGGGCGAACGGAATGCGCTTTACGCCCTTTAGGCCGGCGGCGATGAATTCGTTGGCCGTGTCCTGAATCCACTTCGTCGTCGCGGAATCAGCCGGGCCGCCGCTCGGCGGGTTGTACTTGAAGCCGCCGTCTTCGGGTGGATTGTGCGACGGCGTGATGACGATGCCGTCGGCGAGTCCCGCTGTTTTTCCGCGATTGTAGGTGAGGATCGCGTGCGAGACTACGGGCGTCGGCGTGAAGCCATCGCGATCGTCGATCATCACATCCACACTATTAGCCGCCAGAACCTCGAGCGCAGTTGCGAATGCCGGCTCCGAGAGGGCATGGGTGTCGATGCCGAGGAAGAGTGGCCCGTCGATTTTGTTCTGCGCGCGATGAATGCAGATCGCCTGCGTTATCGCGAGAATGTGCTCCTCGTTGAAGGCACATTGGAGCGACGTCCCTCGATGGCCCGAAGTTCCGAACGCGACGCGTTGCGCGGCCACGGCAGGATCCGGCTCGAACGCGTAATAGTCGGTAACGAGCCGCGGAACGTTGGCGAGGATCGATTCCGGGGCCGGCTTGCCGGCGAGCGGACTGATCATCCGAAATAACCCTCGAGACGCAAGAATCCTTTCAGCATGCCCAAACTTGCTGGAGGGTCGATCGTCTTGCCACCCATAGTACAGTCCACTGCACATAATAAGACTGAACCTGGCCCAGGAAAAACGGGGCGTCTTTCGACGCCCCGTTTGTCTTTTGCGCTTCCCTTATCCGTGGCAAGCCACGATAACGCCGCTCTACATAATGGTCGTTCCCTGTGTCGCCCACACCTGCCAGCGGCCGTCGCGTTTGATGTAGACGTCCGTGAAGCGCACGCGGCGATCAAAAGCCTTGCCCTGCGCATCGTGCCCCACCTCGTGGTTGATACCGGTGACGATCGCTGTGTTCCCCTCGGTCCGGACATTCAGATCCGAAAGATCGAGAGACTGGAACTCAGTCTTGGCCGTCGCCGCGCCGCTGACTGCCTGTGCTTTGGTCATGATCGCGCCGGTGCGACTGCTGACGTCGCTCACATCGAAAGCATAGTTGCGCTCGAACCACGCGCGATCGCGCGTGCGCGCAGCGTCGTTCCACTCGCGCTCCATGTAGGCCAGCACGCCCGCATCGTCGAGAGGGCCGCCCGCGTTCGCGACAACCTGCCAGCGGCCATTGCGCTTCTCGAGGAAATGAACGCTGCGATTGTAGAAGGTCTGATCCTTTCCGTCGACCCGGGCGCTGACGGTGGTGCGGTGAGTTATCGTCGCCGTGTTTGGAGTGCAGGAGAAGCTGTATGAACCGAAGTCCGGTCGTGGAGCATCAGCAGGATTGGCGCGATTCTGCTCGGCAGCGCGCGCCGCGGCATCGATCGCCGCCGTCCTTCCCTGTGTTCCGCCAGCTGTAAATCCCTGGTAGTCGTCAGCGAAGAACGTTGCCATCGCAGCCTTGTCGCCGCGATTGGTTGCATCGCCCCACGCATGGTCGAAGGTTTCGAGCGCTTTCTTCTCCGCATCGGTGCACTGGGCGAATGCGGGTGCCGCGGCAAAAAGAATCGCAGCCGCTGCAATAAGTCTCTTCATACTGCCTCTTTGAATCGGGTAGGCCTACGGATCGACCTCAGCTATAGCCCAATCGAGCGCCCGAGGATAGGGCAGGGATGGTCAAGCTGGCCTGCAGGCGTCAGATGAGCATATTAGTCCTCCATGATACGTCTATCCCTCCCGGTCGCCGTCGCCGCCAGCGCCATCTTCTCGGGTTTCATCGGCGCGCACCGCGCGGTTCCTCCACGCGTCACCATCGATACCGGAATTCTCGAAGGCCTCGATACCGCCAAGGTGAAAGTCTTTCGCGGAATTCCTTACGCTGCGCCGCCGGTTGGCGCTCTCCGCTGGAAACCGCCGCAGGCGGCAAAGTCCTGGACCGGTATTCGCCCCGCGAGCAAGCTCGGTCACAACTGCGTACAGCACCAGCCGTACGGAGACATCGATCCGTTCGCCGCCGGCGTATCGGAGGATTGCCTTTATCTCAACGTCTGGACGAACTCGCTGGACAAGAACGCTTCCCGCCGACCGGTGATGGTGTGGATTCACGGCGGAGGTTTCTTTGCAGGATTCGGAGGTGAAGAACGCCACAACGGTGCGCGGCTCGCGCAAAAGGGCGCGGTCGTCGTCACGGTCAACTATCGGCTCGGCGCCTTCGGCTTTCTTGCACACCCCGCGTTTGCCGCCGAGTCACCCCACCACTCCGCCGGCAACTACGGACTCCTCGACCAGATCGCAGCGTTGCGGTGGGTGCAGCGCAACATCGCGCGCTTCGGCGGCGATCCGTCGCGCGTCACGATCTTCGGTGAATCGGCCGGGGGAATGAGCGTCGGCTCGCTGATCACGTCGCCGCTGGCAAAAGGACTCTTTCAGCGGGCGATATTGGAGAGCGGAACGGGTGTCGGCACTGGAGTCGGTTCGAGGGGCGAGGCCCAGAAGGTCGGGATGCAGCTGGCCGAGTCACTGCACGTGCACGGATCTGGCATCGAGGCGGCGCGTCAGCTTCGCGCGCTCAAAGCTGACACGGTGCTCGCTGCTTCACTCCGCGTCGGTCCACAGGGTCAGCCGATGTTCTGGCCGGTCATCGACGGGTGGGTGCTGCCTCACGCGGTCGACACCACCCTGGCGAGCGGGGCAGCGAATCTCGTCCCCGTCATCGCCGGCACCAATCGCGACGAGGGCGACGAGTGGATGGGCGCGCCGACTCGCACGTTCGCACGTCTGATGTCCGCGCGTGGAGTGCCGACCTACGTGTACATGTTCTCGCGCATCGGCGAAGACAGCGCAAACCGCGCGCGTGGCGCCTACCACAGCGCGGAGATCACCTTCGTCTTCGGGCGCCCGCATCCGCTGCAGGAAAGCGCGGGCTCGGCGCCGTACGATTCGACGGTGGCAGCGGCGATGAGCGACTACTGGTACTCGTTCGCGACGACGGGCGACCCGAACAGCGGGCCGAGCGCGGGCAAGTGGCCGCGCTGGCCGCGCTACAATTCCGCGACGGACGCGCTGCTCGAGATCGGACCGGAGATCGCGCCGCGTACGATGGTCAAGCGCGCGGCGTACGATTCAATTGATGCTGTCGCCCGTTTGCATGGTGCGATTCGGCCGCACTAGCGGCTGCTCGGCGCTCAAATGCAACTGAACGGGTGCGAGTTGTTAGCAGCATAGAATCGAGACCCGAGTTCACTACGTCGGGACCTTACCGGTGGCGTAACGGCACAAGCAGTTACTCCGAACGTCAGGGAGGCACGTCTGGGCGTCGTGAACTGGCGCCTGACACCTACGCCGCTGACAACTCGCACCCGTTCAGTTGCAGTCATCCCACACTCTCCCAACGGGCGGTGACGGCCAGCCCCCACGCAGGAGGGCTTGACGCCCCCTCCAAAAGCTGTAATGTCGCCTCTGCAGGAATTCACCCGCACCTATTCCGCCCGCGACGTTCGCGGCGGCCATCATAGAGCGCTCCATTCCACCCGAGGAAAACTTTTATGCGGATGCGTTTACCTTCCACCCTGGCTGTCGCCGTTGTGCTCGCGTGCCTGACTCCGCTGGCGGCGAGATCCCAGACCGACACAAGCCTCAAGCTAAGCACCACCGTTCCACGGGCTTCTGCCGAGTTCAAGGCCGGCCTCAATGACTGGCAGAATCTTTCGTTCGAGGCTGCAACTTCCCACTTCGATGCGGCAATCAAGGCCGATCCCGGATTCGGGCTCGCTCGGGCCATGCACGCATTTGCGGGCGGTATCGCGGGGGAGCTGACCAGGCCGCAGGCCCTGGCCGAGATCAATCACGGCGTGGCCGATGCCGCCGCCCGCGGCACCACCAACGAGCTCCTGCTTGCCGCGGCCTACCGTGAATCGTTCCAGGGCAACCCGCGCGCTGCCACCGAGATATTCGACGCCGTCGCTCATCTGATGCCGACGGATCGCCTGGTGGCGGTAAACGCTGTGGGTGCCGTGGGTGTAGGAGGCGCGCCCACCGAATTCGTCGCGGCGTTGCGTGACTTCATCGCGAAGAATCCCGATTATTCGCCGGCGTACAATACCTACGCATACAGCTCATGGGGGAACGGTGATCGCGCGGCCGCACTCGCTGCCGCGAAGAAGCAAGTAGAGTTGAATCCCAACGCGCCCAATCCGCACGATACTTACGGTGAGATCCTCCAGTGGAACGGAAACTTTCCGGAAGCGCTCGCCGAGTATCGCCGCGCGACGACGACACCTCCGCGCTTCCCTGGCGCGTACTCGGGAATGGCTGAAGTCGAAGCGCTACAGGGCCACTACGATCAGGCGCGCGCGTACCTGAATCAGGCGATTGCAAACGCCTGGAGTCCGAGGCAGAAACTCTTCAACATGTTCGAGATTGCCGGCACGTACGGCTTGCAGGGTGCCGCCAACGACGCGCTGATCAAGCAGCTCGACGCGGTTGCCGCGGAAGCAAGAGCACAGCAGGATCTGGAGTCAGCGGCGACTGCGACCGCCATGAAGGCTCCCACTTATGCCAGCGCCAACAATGCTGCCGCCGCGCACAAGGCGATCGCCGATGCCAAGACGATTTTGTCTCCGGAACCATGGAACGTGAATTATTTCGCGACCATGGCTCACGCGCTGATGAAGCACTGGGGGCCCGCCAACCAGGAGCTGGCAACGCTGAAACAGAAGACGACCGACAATCCCGGCATCAGGAGAACGCTGATCGCCGCCGCGGAAGGCAACCTTGCCACGCAGCAAGGACACCCGGCTGACGCGCTCAAGATCCTGATGGCGGGTGACACGACCAATATCTCGGTGATGAATCGAATCGCCGAGGCGCATGCGGCGCTCGGTCACCCGGCCGAAGCGAATACCTGGTACGGCAGGATCAGCAACAACTTCGCGCTGAACCTGGCGGATTTTCCGGCAGTTAATGCGCGGAGGAGGACGCGGTTGGCTACGGTCGGACAAAAACCTTAGCTGCGACAGAAGTTCGCAGTTTACATAGCCTGCGTGATTGCCTGAAAGCGCGGGAAGGCACGAATGGAATCGAGATCCGTGTCGTGCTCGAGCCACTCCTTGTGTCCGAACCCTTTGTCGAGCGCTGTCTCGAGGCTCGACAGCGCTTCCTCTGTCATACCAAGTAGAGCGTAGGAGCAGGCGATGTTGTACAGCATCGCTCCATCGTCCGGATCGATCGCAAGGGAGCGATTGATGTAGTCTATAGTTCTGTCCCGCTCCCCCAGCTTCGCCAGAATGGCGGCGCCCATGTTGGTCGCCCTTGCGTCGTCCGGGTTCAGCTCGAGTCTATCCTCTATGAGCTTGAGCGCGCGCTGGCTGGCCGCGTGCGCCTCGGCGGGAAGGCCCATACCCTCGAGCACCGCCGCAAGAAAACTCGGCGCGAGGAAATCCTCCGGCCTAAGGAGCGATGCCCGTTCGAACATCTTCGCGGCTTCCGCGTTCCGCCCCTGCGACTTGAGTCCCCGCCCATGGAAATACGCGGCTTCGTAGAGCTTGGGGTCGAGTCGCATCGCGGTCTCGAACTCCCTCTCCGCTTCGTCGAATTTCTTGGTCAGCGATACCGCGATCCCGCGTGCGACATGGGCCTCGGCCAGATCCGGCTCCAGCTCCAGCGCTTTGCTGCTGGCGATATCGGCCTGGCGCAGATTGAACTCCCGCGCGTCCCAGTAGGAGTAGAGCATCGAGCACGAATCGGCGACGCCAGCGTAGGCGAGCGCGTACTCGGGGTCGATCTCGATTGCGCGATTGAACATCTGCCGGGCGTACTCGACGCTCTTGCGTCTCCACTGATGAAAGTACTGGCGCCCGCGCAGATAGAAGTCGTACGCCTGAACATTCACCGTGCGGGCCTTTTCGATCGCCTTCTTCTCGCCCTCGGTGAGAATCACGCGTAGTGCCTTCACGATCGCCTGCGAGATGTCGTCCTGGATCGCGAACACGTCCTCGAGCTCGCGGTCGTAGCGCTCCGACCACAGATGATAGCCGTCGGCGACGTTCACGAGCTGCGCGGTGATGCGAAGCTTGTTGCCCATCTTGCGGACGCTCCCCTCGAGCACCGTCGACACCTTGAGCTTGTGACCGATGTCACCGATGTCTTCGTTCTTTCCCTTGAACGCGAACGACGACGTCCGCGATGCGACTCGCAGCGACTGAATCTTGGTCAGAGCGTTGATGATCTCTTCCGCCATTCCGTCGGTGAAGTACTCGTTGTCCGGGTCGGCGCTCATGTTGGCGAAGGGCAGAACCGCAACTGATTTCGCCGCCGAGACCGCGGGCTGCGGCATCGTCTGGGTATCGTTTGGTGTGGAGAGACTGCTGGAGCTCAGTGCCTGCGCGAACAATGCGGCGGTACTATAGCGGCTCGCTGCTTCGGTCGACATCGCCTTCTGCAGCGCCCGCTCGACGTTCTCCGGGACGTTCTTCCGAAGCTCACTGATGCGTTTCGGTACCTCGGTGAATCGCTTGGACAGAACAGCCTGCGCCGTCGCTCCGTTGAACGGGCGCTCGCCCGACAGCATTTCATAAAGAACGCACGCAAGGCTGTACTGGTCGCTTCTGCCGTCGAGCTGCGTCTCGCCCGCTGCCTGTTCCGGGCTCACGTAGGCGGGGGTTCCCACCATCATCCCTGTCTGCGTCAGCGTGACGGTGGAGGTGCCGGCCGCACTCACTGCCTTCGCGATCCCGAAATCCATCACCATCGACTCGCCCTCGTACAGCATCACGTTCTCGGGCTTGATGTCGCGGTGGACGACGTTCTGGCGGTGGGCGTAGTCGAGCGCCGACGCGATCGAGCGGGCGTGGTGGATCGCCTCATCGATCGGAAGCTGCTGCTGGCGGTCGAGTCTCTCGCGAAGTGACTCGCCCTCGACGTAAGGCATCACGTAGAAGAGCATGCCCTCCACCTCGCCGGAATCGAAGAGCGGCAGGATGTGGGGGTGATTCAGCCGCGCGGCGACCCTTATCTCACGGAGAAACCGGTCGGGGCCGAGCGAGGCCGCGAGCTCAGGGTGCAGAACCTTGAGCGCGACGACGCGGTCGTGCTTGGAGTCCTGCGCGAGGTAAACCGTAGCCATGCCGCCACGCCCGAGCTCGCGGTCGATCGTGTATGTCGGCGCGAGAACTTCGCGGATGCGCTGAATTGGGAGTGTCAAATTGCGATGCTGCTACGGCTATCGGGGTTCTGAATTCGCGGGGGGCCTCCGACCAATGTAGAGCACGGTCAGACTCCCGTCCAGAAAAGCGCGAGTGATCGCATGGAAGGAGGAGCTCAGGCGGCCAGCAACCATGCAACGAGACATTGGTTGTGCGCAAGATATGGCTCTGTTTGCGCCGCCCCCAGAGAGGGTTACCTACGTAGAGACGGGTCCTAGCCCCAGCCACTCTTCGGCTTTATGGAGATCGCGGAAAACCTCGATCGTCTGTCCCCCGCCCTCGGACTGAAGCGCGAACATCCGTGCCATCCCGAATGCGGCCTCGCTCGACGCGACCAACGCCCGCTTGGTGCCGGGAGCGAAGAAATGATCCATCGATGTCTGGCTGATCATCTTGGTGCTGACGAGGATCTCGGTGAGTCCGGTCATGTCCACGAGCTGGCGATATTCGGGGACGAACGCGGGGTCGGTGCGCAGTCTCTGATTATGCTCGTGCAGTTCCTCTTCACTCACCGCGCCCCACAAGCGGCTGGTGACCAGCTTCCGATTCGGATCGATCGTGTAAGTAAACGGCACTATTCTGCTAACAAACGGGCGATTGGCGCTTTAGTGGAAGATATTCAGTTGTCGACGATCCGATCTACTGAGGTGAAGGAAACAGACATCCGGTCATACGAAAGCACGTCAACACGTGTAGGTGCTGATCTAGAAGCATCACAGGGGCACGACCTGCGCAGACTGTGCATCTGATGCCCGCTCGAGCAACGCCAGAGCAACCGCATCTATCGACGTATCCAACGCCTCCAAAGCCACTGCCATGTGATAAACGACATCCGCCGCTTCTTCGGCGGCACGACCCGCGTCTGCGTCAGCACACGCGGTGACGAGCTCGGCCGCTTCCTCGCCAATCTTTTTCAGGCGGAGATTGCGATCGCCGAGCAGCACCCTGGTGTAGCCCGTGTTGTCCGGATCATGTCGCCTCTTCCGAATCGTATTCGCAAGCATCGACCAGGCACTCGGCTGACTCGAATCGGGAAAGCAGGAGACCTGTCCGGTGTGACACGCTGGTCCTGCCGGAACTACGCGAGCGAGCACGGCATCGCCGTCACAGTCGAGCGCGAGTGACACGACCCGGTGCACGTTTCCACTCGTCGCACCTTTCCGCCACAGTCCTCGACGACGGGAGCGATAGTGCATCTCGCCTGTCTCGATCGTGCGAGTGAGTGCTTCCTTGTCGGCGTTGGCAACCATGAGCACCCTTCCGGTCGCGGCATCCTGCGCGACGACGACCACGGTGCCGGTGTCGACGGCGAAGTTGACGTCGTCGAGATTCAGAGATGCGTTCATGAGATTCTTGAGTTGGAGTCAGTCGCTGTGGGCGCGACGAGAACCTGTCGAACGGCGTCCGCCAGTAGTGAGTTCGTGGCGATCGCGTCACCGCCGAATGCGGTCGTTTGCCCCTTCCAGTCAGTAAAGGCCCCGCCCGCCTCGGTGATGACCGGCAGCAGCGCGGCTCCGTCCCATACCGAGATCACGTCGTCCACCATCACATCCGCGCGACCGGTGGCGACGAGCAAGTACCCGTAACAGTCTCCCCACGTCCGCATCGCATGCACGCCATTCTGGAGTTGGAGCCAACGGTCGCGGCGGGATGGATCGCGATTGAATCGCGCGTCGGTGGTGACGAGTCGCGCCGACCCGAGCTCCGATACCTTCGAGACGGCAGCGCGTGAGCCGTTCCACCACGCGCCTTTGCCGGGCGCGGCGACGATGGTCTCTTCGAGCGCCGGAAAGTACGCTGCGCCCGCGATGACGCGCTCTCCTTCGACGACGGCGACGAGGGTTCCCCAAAGCGGTACGTTCTGAAGAAACGTGAAGGTGCCGTCGATTGGATCGATGATCCACCGCCGCTTCGCGGATTCGCGCGTGGTGGGTAGCTCTTCACCGATGATTCCGTCCGCCGGAAAGCTCTTCTCGATCCATTCCCGCGCCGATCGCTCGGCGTCGTAGTCGGCGGCGGTTACGGGCGAGCCATCGCGTTTCACCTTCACCTCGGGACTCCTGCCGTAATACCGCTTTGCGACATTGCCAGCGAGCGTAGCGACTTCGGCCACCGCATTCATGTAGTTGTCGGTCTCTTTTCCGGTCATGCCGCCATCCTCACCGGGATGCCGTCGGCACGCAGAGCGCGCTTGATGGTCTGTATGTCAGTGACTCCGGAGTGGAGCAATCCCGCCAGCAGCGCCGCGTCAGCTCCTCCCCGTGTGAAGGCGTCGCGGATGTCTGCCGCCGAGCCGGCGCCGCCGGATGCGATCAACGGCACAGTTGCCACCGACGAGACTTTCGACAAGAGCTCGAGATCGTACCCGATACGCGCTCCGTCGCGGTCGATACTCGTGAGGAGAATTTCGCCGGCGCCGAGCTCGGTGCACCTCGCGGCCCACGCGATTGCATCCAAACCTGTGGGCTCGCGTCCACCGTTCACGTAGACCTCCCAGCTTTCGCCATTTCTCTGGGCATCGATGCTGGCGACGACGCATTGCGATCCAAAGCGCGTCGCTGCTTCGGTGAACAGCGCCGGCCTGCCCACGCCCGCTGAATTGATCGCGATTTTGTCCGCTCCGGCACGCAGGGCCGCCGCGATGTCCCCCACCGAGCGCATCCCACCGCCGACGGTCAAGGGGATGAACAACCGCTCCGCGGTACGTCGCACGAGATCGAGCAGCGTCGAGCGTCCCTCGTTCGTGGCCGATATGTCCAGATAAACGATCTCGTCGGCGCCCTGCGCTTCGTAACGCTCGGCCAATACCACCGGGTCGCCTTCATCGCGGAGATTCACGAAACCGACTCCTTTGACGACACGGCCGTCTTTCACGTCGAGGCACGCGATCACTCTGTTCATCAACGTCATTCCACCCTCACGAAAACTCGGCCCTTGGTGCTCATGGTCGCGCCGGTGTCCACGAGCGCATCGCGAAGGGCGAAGCCGAGCGCCTTGAAGGCCGCTTCGATGACGTGGTGCTTGTCGGTACCACGCTGAACGACGATGTGGATCGTCGCGCGTGCCTCGTCGCTGAACGAACGCATCCAGTGATCGTAGAGCTTGTTCGGGAGCGGGCCTTGATAGTAGGGCCTGCCGCCGATGTCGACTGTCGCCTGAACGAGCGCGTCGTCCATCGGGACCGTCCGCGATCCGTAACGAGCTGCGCCTGCGGGGATGCTGTCCTTGAGCGCGCGACCGAGAGTGAGCGCGACGTCTTCG
The DNA here is from genome assembly GCA_038227135.1 of Gemmatimonadales bacterium. Lineage (GTDB taxonomy): Bacteria > Gemmatimonadota > Gemmatimonadetes > Gemmatimonadales > Gemmatimonadaceae > UBA4720. The sequence continues at coordinate 102,173 of JBBRQC010000002.1, read as the reverse complement.
ATCACGTGATGGCGAAGATCTCCGCGCGCGGAAATGTCGAAGTCGAGTCCGGAGTACTGGGCCAGGGCGGTGAGCATATGATCGAGGAACGGGACCCCGGTCTCGATAGTGCCCGATCCCTTCCCCGGTCGAAGCTCGACGCGAACAGAAGTTTCCGCGGTCTCGCGTATAGTCACGCTCATTCTGAGAATTCCTCGATGATGGCGCTTGTCTCGAGCGCGCCTGTGTAGAGTGCCATTCCAACGATCGCTGCTGATACTCCCGCGACGGAGAGAGCACGGAGGTCGTCGATCGTCCCGACTCCGCCCGACGCTTGCAGCGGGAAGCGGGACAGCATTGCCAGTTCCCGCATCAGGGCGACGTCAGAGCCCTGCATCTGCCCCTCCCAGTCGATCGCGGTAACGAGGATCGCGGCGAGCGGCAGGCGATTCAATTCTGCCACGAATGTCGTGACGTCCACCGAAAGTGTTTGCGACCACCCACGCGTTGCGACTTTGCGCCCCTTCGCGTCGGCGGCAACGATGAGCCTGTTCGGAAATAGAGATGTTGCCTCTTCGAGCCAGTCACGATCTTCGATTGCCTTGGTGCCCAGCACCACTTCGGACGCACCGGCGGCGAGCAGCTCCTCGATGGATTCGATGTCCCGCACTCCACCGCCGCACTGCGTGCCCGACTGGTGCGCGGCAAGGAGCTGGATCACCGTTTCGTGGTTGGTTCCGCGTCCGGTTGCGGCATCGAGATCCACAACGTGCAGGCGCTTAAATCCCGCATCGGCCCAGGCGGCGGCAACGCCGATCGGGTCGGCGATGCGAACGCGCTCATTCTCGTAAGACCCGCCGACCAGCTGCACGCACGCACCATCGCGGAGATCGATCGCGGGAATCACTTGCATTGCGCGATCTCGTCGATGACGTCGTTCACGAAGCTGCGACCCGCTGCCGAGCTTTTTTCGGGGTGGAACTGGACGCCGACAGTGTTGGCCGAGCTCACGACGGATGCGAACCGCGCATCCTGGTGCGTCGTCCAGGCGAGGACTGTCGATTTGTCTTCCGGCCGGCAGATGTAGGCATTGGCGAAGTACGCCGCACGCATATGCGATTGTCGCAACGGTGAGTCCGTGACATCGCGCTTCCCGCTACCCGCGGCCCACTCGATCTCGTTCCAACCCATGTGCGGCACCTTCGGCGTAAGGAGCCGCGTCACTCGGCCGGCAATCAGTCCGATTCCAGCGTCCAATTGCGAAGCCTCCTCGCTGGTGTCGAAGAGCATTTGCATTCCGAGACAGACACCGAGGCACGGTTTTCCGTCGGCAAGAGCGGCACGCACGTATCCCTGCGCGCCACGCATCGCGGCGACAGCGGCGCCGAACGCGCCGACGCCGGGCAGGACAAGAGTGTCCGCCTCGAGCGCGGAGCGAATGTCGGTGTGGACGGAGACACTGCGACCCTCGCCTTCGATCGCCTTCACCAGCGAGTGAAGGTTCCCCGCGCCGTAGTCGAAGACTCCGATCGAAATCACGCGACCGTACCAAGCGCGTCGAGACAGCGCTCCATCCGATCCCACGGCCCGATTCCAATTCGCAATGCGTCACCGATGCCGGGCAGGGCTGGAAGCGCGCGCACACCGACTCCGAGAGATCGCAGCTGCTCGGCAACCGCCGCGCAGTTCTTCACCGGAACGAGAACAAAATTCGCCGACGACGAGAGCGAAGTGAGGCCGCGCAACGCGAGCTCCTGCCTGAACCGCGTGCGGTTCGTGACGACGTCCACAATGCGATCCTCGACCCACGCCTGATCGTTCTCCAGCGCAGCTATCGCGGCGCGCTCGCTGGTCGCGGTCACCTTGTACGGGCCGCGCGCCTTCATGATTTCACCGACGATCTCGGGAGAGCCGATCCCATAGCCCACGCGCAGTCCGGCGAGGCCAAATGCCTTGGACAACGTTCGAGTCACAAGTACCGGACGCCCCGTAGAAATGAGATCGGTGAAGCTCTCGCCCCCGAATTCAGCGTATGCCTGATCGATGATCACCAACCCAGCCGCGCCCCAAACGATCCGTTCTACGGTCTCGCGCGCGAACGCCCCACCAGTCGGGTTGTTGGGCGAGCAGAGGTAACTGATCTGTGCGCCGGTTTCGAGCATCGCCGTAGCGTCCGCATCCAGGCTCTTGGTCAGCGGTACTTCGAACGGAATGAGGCCGTTCGTGCGCGCAAACACCGGGATCATGCTGAACGACGGCGCTGGCAGACAAAGAAAATCCCCCGACTCCCCGAACGCGCGAATGGCGGAATCGAGAACGTCATCGGACCCGCAACCAGCGACGATCATCTCCACAGGCACGCCCGCGTAGTCCGCCAACGCCTTCCTGAGCGCGGGCTCGTACGCGACGGGATACCGCGTCACGGTTTCTTCGGCCATCGCCCGCAAAGTCCGCAGTGCGGCGGGCGGCGCGCCCCACAGATTGGTGTTGTCGCTGAGATCGACCTCGCAGCGCTCTCCGGGGGTCGAATACAGCGGGATGTCGCGATAGCCGACGCGATTGAGCGCACGGACCGTAATCGTCACGGTTCGCTCCAGCGCAGTGCTGCTCGCGCGTGAGCGGGCAGACCTTCGGCGTTGGCGAGAGTCGCCGCATCGGTGGAAAGACGTCGAGCTGCGTCGCGACTGACCTTTTGGTAGTATGTCCAGCGCACAAAATCGAGCGGGCCAAGTCCCGAGTAGCTGCGCGCGAGTCCACCGGTGGGAAGAATGTGATTGCCGCCGGTGATGTAGTCACCGAACACCACCGATGATTGCTCGCCTATAAATACCGAACCCGCGTTCCGGATCTGGGGGAGAAGGCGTTCGGCGTCACTCACCGCCAGCAGCAAGTGCTCGGGGGCGAACTCGTTGGCGAAACTCACAGCTTCGGTTACGGAACCAGCGGAGAGCATCGCGCCGTTCTGCTCCAGCGCCTTGCGCACGACTTCCGCCCGCGGCGACGCGGCAGTCTCCTTCGCTATCGCATCGCTGATGGCGCCGAGCGCGTCGCGAGAGAGGGAAATGACGACGACGCACGCATCCACATCGTGCTCCGCCTGCGCGACGACTTCTCTTGCGGTCGTCTCGCTGTCCGAGCTCTCGTCGCAGATGATCATCAGCTCGCTCGGACCAGCCGGCGAATCGATCCCAACCTCTCTGCTCACCTGAAGCTTGGCCTCGGCGACGTAGGCGTTGCCGGGCCCGACGATCTTATCGACCCTGGGGACTGCGTCTGTTCCGTACGCCATCGCCGCGATTGCGCCGGCGCCGCCCACGGCGAAGACGCGATCTAGACCCGCGATTTCGCACGCCGCCAGCACCACCGGGGCGGGGTAACCGTCAGCGCGCGGCGGAGAGCAGAGAATGATCCGCGAAACGCCAGCGGCCCGTGCGGGAACAGCGGCCATCAGCACACTGCTCGCGTAGGAGGCACGACCGCCCGGCGCGTAAATTCCGATGGACTGCAACGGGTCCGGCCTCCTGCCAACGATGACTCCAGGTTCCGTCTCGACCTCGACTGCCTGCGGTGGCGACGCCGAGTGCACGGCGGTGATGTTGCGGGCCGCGCGCTCCAGCGCTGCTCGAACGCGGCGGTCGAGAGTTGCGAGCGCTCTTCGTGTGACATCGTTCGGAACTTCGAGCCCCTCGAGCGCGACGCCGTCGTATTCGCGAGCCATGTCGAACAACGCGCGATCGCCGTCGACCCGAACGCGGCGCAGGATGCCGGCTGTGCGGTCCCGAACTTCGCCATCGAGCTGTTTCGTTCTCTCGAGGAGCGACACCCGTTCCGGCTTCGACAGGTCCGCCAGGGCAGAGGTATACCTGAAGATCGATTTCTCCGCGGCGACCGTCACGGCATCAGGCGCTCCACTCGCGTGACGAGGATGCCGCTGGCATCGAGGGCCTTGAGTGCGCCGATTGTCTTGTATACGGTCGCTGCATCAACGACGGCATGCACGGCAACTCGATCGCCGCCATTCATGATATCGATCACGGTTGGGCCGTTGATGCCGGGAATGATCTTCTTTACCGCCTCGAGTGATCGCCGGGGCACGTTCGCCATCAGGTAGCGCGTGCCACGGGCACGGACGACCGACTCCAGCGCCATGATCAGCGAATCGACCGCTTCGCTCTTCGCGCTCTCGAACACCGCATCGCAACGGGTGACCAGCTGCGCGCGTGACGTCAGCAGCGTGCCGACCTCTCGCAGTCCATTGACCTTGAGCGTGGAGCCGGTCGACGTGATGTCGACGATGATGTCGGCGATGCCGAGGAGCGGCGCGATTTCCGCAGCGCCGGATATCGGCACGACTTCTACGTTCTGATCCCGCGCCTGGAAGAAGTCCCGCGTGATGTTCGGGAACGACGTCGCGATCCTGGTGCCGGCCGCGATCTCATCGAGACTCGTTATGACGCTGTCTTCACGCGCCGCCGCGACGAGACGGCACTCGCCGAAGCCGAGGTCGAGTCGCGCTTCCACGCGCCGTCCCGCTTCGCAAACGAGGTCCCAGCCAGTGACTCCCGCATCCGCCACGCCGTCGGCGACGAATTCCGGGATGTCCTGCGCGCGGACGAACAGCGCCTCGAACTCGCCGCCCAGCGAAGCGGAGAGCGCGCGGTCGCCCCGGGTGCGCACCGGAAGTCCGGCGTCCCCGAATAGCTCGCGCGTGTCGTCAGCGAGTCGTCCTTTGTTTGGTAGTGCGATTTTGAGCATGAGATTAGTGGTAGAAACGAAAAAGCCCGGGCCATGGAAGGCACGGGCTGCGGAAGCTCTGTGTGTGGGGTCTGACTAGTCGACTATAGTCTGACGTGCACGCGCAAAAGCGCCCCGCGGCCCGTGAGGCCGTGGTGGCTGTGCGCATGGCGGATGGAAGTGAACGTGAACGTCATTGTATCCAATGGTAAATGATTGGCAGGCGCGGCGCAACGGACTAGTGCAACTGGACGTGGCAACTGACGCCATTGACAGTCGAGCCGCCGCGGGGATAAAACAAAGCCACTCAACGCCTTCATTGACGTCCCGTTAGAGGCCTCCATGCGCCATCTCCGTCTTCTCGCCCACTCCCTCGCAATCCTACCTATAGTAGGGACATCTGTGTCGCGCCTCGCGGCGCAAGCCGTCACTCCGCCAGTCGCGCGCATCATTCCGCGCATCGACACCCTGCATGGCGAAGTCCGTACCGACAACTACTTCTGGATCCGCAACAAGGCCGACCCGCAGGCGATCTCCTACCTCGAGGCGGAGAATGCGTACACCGCCCTGCGGATGAAGCACACCGAGGCGCTCCAGAAAAAGCTCTACGACGAGATGCTCTCCCGCATCAAGGAGACGGACATCTCCGTCCCCTACCTCGACCACGGCTACTGGTACTACAACCGCACCGAGAAAGGAAAGAGTTACCCGATCCACCTCCGCAAGAAGGGGTCGCTCAACGCTCCAGAAGAAGTGGTGCTCGACGAGAACATCCTCGGCGCGGGAAAGAAGTTTAACGGTGTCAGCTCGATCGCTGTGAATCCCAGCGGATCACGAGTGGCCTACCTACACGACACCACCGCGCTCCGCGTCTACACTCTCTACGTCAAGGACCTGGGGACGGATCGGGTGCTTGGCGATTCGATCTCAGCTGTGGTTCCCTCGGTCGCGTGGGCGAACGACACGGTCCTCTTCTATCAGACCGCCGACTCGGCGCGACGGGCGAACGCGGTGTGGCGGCACGTCCTGGGGACGCCGAGATCGAGCGATCTCAAAGTGTTGCAGGAAGACAACGTGCTCAATGAACCGAACGTCACTCGCTCGAGAAGCGGAAGGTACATATACATCTCCGATGACGGATACACGTCATCGGAGTGGCGAATGATCCCCACCGCGAATCCCACTTACGCGCCGCAGATCATTGTCGCGCGCAGTCCGAACGTCGAGTACCAGATCGACGACATCGACGGCGCCTTCCTCATGACCACCAACTACAACGCGCGGAACTTCAGAGTTCAGCGGATTCCCATCGATCAGGTGGCGGGCGGAAACTGGCTGGATATGATCCCGGCCTCTGATTCCGTGTTCATCGAATACCTGGAGCCGTTCAGGAACAATCTCGTCGTCGTCGAACGCTCGGGCGGACTGCGGCGGCTGCGCGTCATCGATCTCAAGACCAACGACGTCCACTACATAACATTCCCCGAGCTGGCGTACGCGGTCAGCCCGACGCAAAACGCAGAGTTCGATGCGCGCCTGCTGAGATTCTCCTACAACTCCCTGATCACGGCGCCGTCGACGTACGACTACAACATGGCGACCAGACAGCGCGAGCTGAAGAAACGACTCGAAGTTCCGGGGTACGACGCTTCGCGCTACGAGGTCAAGCGGTTCATGGTGACGGCGCGCGATGGGGCGCACGTCCCGGTGTCGATGATCGTGCGCAAAGGATGGAAACAGGATGGGACGCACCCGTTGCTCCTCTACGCCTACGGCTCGTACGGCGCTACTACAGAGGCGGGCTTCAACTCCGGAGTGTTGAGCCTGGTAGATCGCGGCTTCGCTTACGCGATCGCGCACATCCGCGGTGGGCAGGAGATGGGCCGGGCGTGGTACGACGAAGGAAAGATGATGAAGAAGAAAAACACGTTCTTCGACTTCATCGATGTCGCGCAGTATCTCGTCGACAACAAGTACACGAACAAGAATCGTCTGATCGCGAACGGTGGCAGCGCCGGCGGACTGCTCATGGGCGCCATCACCAATATGCGTCCCGACCTCTTTCACGCAGTCGTGGCCGACGTGCCGTTCGTCGACGTGATCAACACGATGATGGACGCGTCGATCCCGCTCACCGCGCAGGAGTGGCAGCAGTGGGGCGACCCCCACCTTGCCGACCAGTACGCCTACATGCGGACCTACTCTCCGTACGACAACGTCGAGCGCAAGGCGTACCCGTGGATGCTCGTCACTACATCGTTGAACGACTCTCAGGTCGGGTACTGGGAGCCAGTCAAGTGGGTGGCGAAGTTGAGAGCCATGAAGACGGATTCGAACCCGCTTCTGCTCAAGGTCAACATGGCTGGCGGGCATGGTGGGTCTTCCGGGCGGTACGACGTCCTGAGAGAGAGGGCGTTTAGGTACGCCTTCATGCTCGACGCCGTGGGGATGGCTGGCCGGTAAGTGACAAAGGGCACGCCGTTTGCCCCCTCACGCAGACATCAGACGTCTGCCAGCCGATCTAGTCCATTCGTCATCCGATGTAACGTCCACCGCCCTGCGGGAACTCATCAACGTTGTTTCACGGGCGGCATAACGACAAAAGGAGAGGCGATGACTAGGTCGACATTCCTGCGGTGTTTCATCCTGGGCATCAGTCTTCCGATGTCACAAGTAAGAGCTCAGGTAGGGCGTGCGGTGGTGATCGCGCATGATCCCATCACCACCCTCGAAGAGACGCGACTGAAAACGGCGGCGGATCTTACCGTCAAGGACGTCGGCCTGTCGGGTCTCGGCCAAATCGTCTTCACCCTTCAGAACCGCGGCAGCATCAACATCAACAACGCCGACAAGTTCACGGCGGCGAGTGCGAGCATCACCACTCCCCCGATAAAGATCGATATCTACGTCGGCGGCGCGTTGCTGCAGTCCGTTTACCAGGCGAGTCTGGGCGGGCACGAGATGCACCCGTTCGCCGTGACGCCGGTGTCGAACGTTGCCAAGTGCAAGGAGATGCGCGACATCAGGATCGTTGTCGATCCCGCAAATGTCGTCCCGGAACTCCACGATGACAACAATTCCGCCGCCGTCTCAGTCGCGCGGCCGTGTCCGGATCTGGCGGTGAAAAGCATCGAGCGGGAAAGGTCGGGCGTAGCCGGTGAGACGTACCGGGTAAAAATCACGGTCATCAATCAAGGGAACGCACCTGCTCCGGCATTTCAGGCGTGGGGAACTGCTATCAACTCGTTTCCCGGACCAACGGGCTGGCCCGAGATGGTCCCGATGCATGAGATTCCGGCTTTGGCGCCCGGCGCGACCTACGTCTTCAGGTCGGGCGGCGACCAGGCGTCGTTCACCAACACGTGGGTGAGAGTCTATCTCGACATAAATCACCACGTTGATGAGCTGGACGAGACCAACAACCTGGTAGACAAGAAACTGTAGCGCCTGCAACAACCGCCGGCCCGCGACAATCCCGGGCCGGCTGTCTCGATTGCCGTTCTTGCCGTAGGGCCGTTCTTGGGCTAGCTCTGAGGAATGTTTCGCAAGCCGCGGGACGAGGAAATCGATTCCTTTGGCCTGACCCACCAGGGGCTGGTCCGCTCATCCAACCAGGACCACTTTCTCATTGGTCAGTTGCGGCAGCGGTTTCACGTAAAGCAGTCGAGCCTGCCCGACCTCGCCGAGATTCCAGTGGCCGAGGAGCGGATCGCTTCGATGATGATGGTCGCGGACGGCGTGGGCGGTGGGCAGAAGGGAGAAATCGCCAGCCGGCTCGCTCTCGAGGAGCTGACGCAGTACATCACCGAGGGCGTCCGCTGCTATTACAGCGCCGACACCGGCGACTCCGATTTCACGCGCGCCCTCGAAGCCGGCGCGATGAAGAGCCACCATGCAGTGATCGAGCGTGGGGCGGCACACCCCGATTCGCGCGGGATGGCGACCACGCTTACTCTCTGGATCGGTGTATGGCCATGGTGCTATCTCCTGCAGGTCGGGGACTCCCGCTACTACCAGTACCGCGATGGCAAACTGATCCAGATCTCGCGCGACCAGACGATGGCGCAGGAGCTCCTCGACAGCGGTGTCTTCGCCAAGTCGATTGTCGCGGGAAAGTCGCCGCTGTCGAATATGCTGTCGAGCTCCATCGGCGGGCATCAGACCGCACCCGTCGTCAAGCGCCTTCCCAACTCGTGGTCGACGATACATCTGCTGTGCAGCGATGGACTGACCAGGCACGTTTCCGACGAGCGCATCGCGGCACGACTCGGCGCGATGACATCCGCGCACCAGGTCTGCGAGGATTTACTTCAGGACGCGCTGGATGGGGGTGGCGCCGACAACATCACCATCACCGTCGGTAGAGCTGTCGCCAAGGTTGGTGAAACATCGCTGGACAGTTGAAGCTCTTCGTCGTGTTTCCAGGTTAGCCTCACCCCAACCAAGCCGCTGACAGTTCCACAGGTCGCGGTCCAGCCGGTCCAAGCCCTCCGAGAGAAGCGTCGGCACCGACCTATTGAGTTCCTCAGAGAAAAGCGTCGGTACCGACCTATTGCACGTTGCGGCGCCAGTCGCAAAATGCGGTAGCCGGGAGCCAGGGACCCCTCCAGAGTGCGAGCCGGAAGTCGTTGAAGGATAATGACTTAGCCACGGGCGGCGCTCTGGAGCGGCCATTGCCTTTACAAGCCGTTGCAACAGGTGCCAGTACCCAGTCTATGACATGAGGCCGCGAAAGCAGCCATCGAATTCCTAACGCTTCGGGAGAACAAAATGAGCAACAAAAAGGGTTTTACTCTTATCGAGCTTCTGATCGTGGTCGTCATCATCGGCATTCTTGCCGCGATTGCGATTCCGAAGTTTGCGAACACGAAGGACAAGGCGTATGTCGCCGCGATGAAGTCCGACCTTCGTAACCTCGCGACGTATGAAGAGCAGTATGCCGCCGACAACAACGGCGCGTACTTCTCAGGCAACGGTTCGGCCCAGGGCTTCACGCCTTCTAAGGACGTAACCGTGACGGCGACCGCAGTTGTCGGCCCGCCGCCCGCATGGACCGCGACGGCTTCGCACACTCTGTCGGCGAAAGCTTGCGATTCAGGTGTGACCACCCCCGGTGTAATCACCTGCGTCTAATCAGACCAACCTGGTCTAAGAAAGGCGGGGCGTCGAAAGACGCCCCGTTTTTCTTTGCCGGCAGGCCGTTTTTCAGTCTCATTTCTTCGTCATTTGTACGGGTTTAGGCACTCCTAGGTGACAACCCTGTATACTCAGGTCGCCTGAACATTTGACTAGCCTCGTGCGTACATCCAACATCAGATTAACAGGCATGAAGGGCGACATCCAAATCGACTAGCCACGTCGATCGATCAACCATCTCCGTTGGCCTGCATTCTTTTCAGGACCAAATGAATAGATGAGTATCCCAACAGAGCCGATAGGCAGCATCCCTCGACCGGCGAAGCTGATCGAAGTCGTCGATGCCTATAATTTTTCCGATCCCAAGCTCGATCCGCTCTACGAAGCAGCGGTCAAGGACACCATCGAACGCTTCGAGGACACCGGATCACCCATCATCACGGACGGTGAGCAGCGGAAGTACCACAACTTCTGGACCTACTCCGTACAGGGATTGGCCAACACCGCGCCGGACGGATTCAAGATTCCCTTCGCGGCAGGCCACGTGCGCCGCATGCCGCGCCTGACCGGCGGGCCGTTCCATTACAAGCGGTACGCCTACAACTTCCTCGACGTAGCTCTCCGCTACGCGCACCGCCCGCTGAAGCAGGCCGTGATTTCTCCCTCCGCACTCAGCCTGATGTACCCGGCGGACGAAATTCGCGGCTACTCGCGTGATGAATTCATCGAGGATCTGCTGAGCGAGCATGAGAAGGAGATCCGTGGCTGCCTTTCGCAAGGCGCCGCCAAGGTGCAGATCGACTTCACCGAGGCGCGCCTCGCGATGAAGATCGATCCGTCGGGAGACCTCCTCGGCACGTTCATCGACCTGAACAACCTCGGCCTCGAAAGATTCTCCAGGGCAGAGCGCAAAGTGATCGGGGTTCACACCTGTCCCGGCGGCGACCGCGACTCGACCCACAGCTTCGACGTCGACTACGCCGAATTCCTGCCGTTGCTGTTCGAGCTCAATGTAGGCTTCTTCTGTGTTGCCCTTGCCGGTGAAAAAGATCGCGTGCGGGTGCTGAAGATCATCAAGGAGAACATGCGGCCGGATCAACAGGTTTTTGTCGGCGTCGTATCGCCTATTGACCCGCGCGTCGACACGCCCGAGGATGTCCGCGACCGCGTAATCGAGGCCGCCAAGTACATTCCGATCGAGCGTCTGGGGACTACCGATGATTGCGGATTCGCGCCCTTCAGCGATGACACTTCGACGAGCCGGGACACGGCTTTCGCCAAGATTCGCGCGCGTGTGGAAGGCACCGCGATGGCAGCGGATTTGATAGCCGGCGGATAGGTGGAAAGCGACGAGGAGAAGTCTCTCCAGCATGCGGCGCTCCAGAACGCCGCGAGCATGGTCGCAGCGCGAAGGCGCGCGGAGCTGGAACGCGATCGGGCACGAGCCGATGCCGAGGCCGCGCGCGCCGAGCTCGAGGCGCTCAATCAGGTGGGCGTCGCCCTGGCGCAAGAGCTGGATGTGGAGCGGATCGTCCAGACAGTGACCGATGCCGCCACGACTCTGACCGGCGCGCAGTTCGGAGCCTTCTTCTACAACGTGGTCGACAAACAGGGTGAAAAGCTCACGCTCTACACACTGTCCGGAACTCCGCGCGAGGCTTTCGAGAATTTCGGGCATCCCCGCCCTACGCCTGTCTTTGCACCGACCTTCTACGGCGATGGTATCGTGCGAAGCGACGACATAACCAAGGATCCACGCTATGGGCAGATGGGACCTTACTACGGGCAGCCGCCGGGCCACCTTCCGGTGCATAGCTACCTGGCGGTGCCGGTCGCGTCCCGGGCCGGCGACGTCATTGGGGGGCTCTTCTTCGGGCACTCCGAGGTGGGAGTTTTCGACGAGCGCGCCGAGCGAGTCGTCTTGGGAATCGCTGGCTGGGCGGCGATCGCAATCGACAATGCCCGCCTCTACGAAGCCGAGCGAAAGGCGCGTGGCGAAGCGGAGGAGGCGAACAGGGCAAAGTCGGAGTTCCTCGCGGCTATGTCGCACGAGCTGCGGACTCCGCTGAACGCCATCGGCGGGTACGCGGACCTGCTCGAGGCTGAGATCCGCGGCCCGATCAACGAAGTGCAGCGTGGGGATCTCCACCGCATCAAGCGCAGCCAGCACCACCTCCTGTCTCTGATCAACGACATCCTGAACTTTGCCAAGCTAGAGGCGGGCAAAGTGCAGTTCAATTCCGTCGACGTCTCGATGAACGAGACCCTGGGCGAGCTGGAGTCCCTTGTCGCGCCCCAGATGCAGCAGAAGCAATTGAACTACCAGTACAACTGCTGCGATCCGACCTACACAGCACACACCGACCCGGACAGATTGCAGCAGATTCTTCTTAACCTCCTGTCCAACGCGATCAAGTTTACTCCGCCGGGCGGCAAGATCACGGTGACCTGTGGCCCGACCAAGGATCGCATGCTCGTCAAAGTCACTGATACGGGCATCGGCATTCCGCCGGACAAGCTGGAGCAGATCTTCGAGCCGTTCCTTCAGCTCGCTCGCGGGCAGACCGCGGGAGCGGTGGGTACCGGCCTGGGTCTTTCCATCAGCCGTGACCTGGCCCGCGCGATGGGCGCGGAGCTGAGCGTCGAGAGCAATCTGGACGAGGGCTCGACGTTCATCCTGTCACTTCCCCGCGGCAAAAACGAACCGAAGCGAGCTGAGAGCTAAGAGCCGCTTCTTTGACGCTTCGGGTCTGAAGGGCGACGCTTAGGTGTGGTTTCGCGTCGCCTTAAGACCTCGACCCCATGAGAAAGGTCTCTCAGTTTGACCGCTGGAAGCTGATCCCAACCGAGCAGGTATGGAATTTTTCTTGCGTCCATGCCCGAACAGGTCTACTTTTGAGTTGTAAGACAAACGTAACCGCTGAGAGAACCGACACGTGAAGCAATCGCCCGCGAACTACCGAATTCTCATTCATCCCGCCCCGCTTCGACTTGGGGTGATGGAGAGATTCTGCGCGGGCACGAACACGGATTCATAGCAGCTTGCTCAAGTAGCGCGCAGAAGACCTCTCCAAATCGGAAGGGGTCTTTTTTTTATGTCAAAGCGGCACCACGGGAGCGAACGCTCCGGGACTTGGAGGATGACGGAAAAGCAGGGACTGTACGACCCGGCTTACGAGCACGACGCGTGTGGAATTGGGTTCGTCGCCCATATCCACGGCGTCCGCTCCCGCGACGTCGTCGACAAATCCCTCGAGGTCCTCAAGAACCTCTCGCACCGGAGCGCCGTCGCCGCTGACGCCTGCACCGGAGATGGCGCAGGCATCCTGCTCCAGGTGCCGCACTCGTTCCTCCGACGGGTTTGTGGGCCGGCGGGAATCTCCCTGCCCGACGCGGGTAGCTACGGAGTGGGGATGGTATTCCTCCCCTCCCGCAAAGCGGACCGCCTCGTCTGCGAACGCATGGTCGAGCTGTCCGTGCGCGATGAGGGATGCTCGGTGCTCGGCTGGCGCGACGTTCCCGTCGACGATTCCGTGCTATCCGGTCCAACCCGGCGCGCCCGGCCCATCATGCGGCAGATCTTCGTCGCGCGGATGGGCGTCGGGCGCGAAGTCGACACCAACACCGACTTCGAAGTAACGCTCTACCTTATTCGCCGGAAAATTGAAGCTGCGCTGCGGCAGATTGCGGGTGGTGAAGACTGCTACGTGGCGAGCTTCTCCTCGCGCACGATGGTCTACAAAGGCATGCTCCGCCCGGATCAGCTGGCGTCGTTCTACGACGATCTGCGGGACCCGGAGCTGGCGAGCGCCATCGCGATGGTCCACTCGCGCTTCTCCACCAACACTTTCCCGTCGTGGCGACTGGCGCACCCATACCGGTTCCTCTGCCACAACGGAGAGATCAACACGCTGCGCGGCAATCTCACCTGGATGCGGGTGAGAGAAGCGCTCATGTCGTCGTCACGCCTCGGCGGGCGCATCGCATCGCTGCTGCCTGTGTGCGGCGAGAAGCAGAGCGATTCCGCATCGCTCGACAACGTACTCGAGCTGCTCACCCTCGCCGGACGGCCCCTCGCGCACTCGATGGCGATGCTCATTCCGGAAGCTTGGGAAGGACACGGGACGATGTCTCCCGAGCGTCGCGCGTTCTACGAGTACCACGCTTCACTGATGGAGCCGTGGGATGGTCCGGCTGCAGTGGCGTTCACCGACGGACGGCAGGTCGCGGCCATGCTGGATCGGAACGGACTCCGCCCCGCGCGCTACGTCGTCACCGCCGACGACTTTGTCGTGATGGCGTCGGAAGCCGGAGCGCTGACGATTCCTGTCGCGAACATTCGCGCCAAGGGTAGGCTCGAGCCGGGCAAGATGCTCGTCGTCAATACCACTCAGGGACGCATACTCGACGACGAAGCGATCAAGATGGAGCTGGCGTCGGTGAGGCCTTATCGGCGCTGGGTCGCGGAACAGCGGATAGATCTTTCCACGCTTGTCGCGGAGCAGAACAAACGGCGAGAAGGGCTGGGTGGGTGGAGCGAGCTGTTGGGGCCGGGCGGTGAGGTCGATATTGGTGTTCCCCTTTCGGTTCGGCAACACGCGTTTGGCTACACGGCCGACGAGCTGAAGATGGTCCTCGGCCCAATGGCTGACGCGGGCGAGGAGCCCGCCGGCTCAATGGGGAACGACACGCCGCTCGCGGTCTTGTCGCACCGCCCGCAGCTGCTTTCCGCGTACTTCCGGCAGATGTTCGCGCAGGTCACCAACCCCGCGATCGATCCGATTCGCGAGCAGCTCGTGATGTCGCTGGCGATGAACCTGGGGCCCCAATGCAATCTGCTCGAGGAGACCGCCGAGCACGCGAAACAGATACGAATCGCGCAGCCGGTTCTCACCGAGCAGGGGATGTCCGCGTTGCTGGGCGTGACCGACCCGGCTTTGCGTGCGGTCACACTTCCGACCCTCTTCCGCGTTGCGGACGGAGCTCGCGGACTGCAGTCGGCGGTCGATGAGATCTGCCGTCTCGCCGTTCAGGTGATCGGCGCCGGGTGTGGCGTTCTCGTTCTCAGCGATCGCGGGATGAACGAGGACTACGCGCCGATTCCATCACCACTCGCCGTGGCCGCCGTTCACCATCATCTCATCCGCGAAAGACTTCGCTGGCGCGTGAGTCTCGTCGCCGAGACGGGCGAGGCGAGAGAGGTGTCGCACTTCGCGCTCCTGCTCGCCTATGGCGCCAGCGCCGTGCACCCGTACGTCGCGCTCGAGACCGTCGCTGCCATGACCCGCCCGGAAGCGGCCAAGGACAAGCCTCACGGCGCCGCCGCCCAGGAGCGCTACGTCAAGGCTGTCGGCAAGGGCCTGCTCAAGATCATGTCGAAGATGGGGATCTCCACGCTGCAGAGTTATTGCGGAGCACAGTTGTGGGAGGCGGTGGGATTGAGCGCGGCGCTCGTCGACAAGCATTTCGCGGGCACACCGTCGCGGATTGGCGGAATCGGCATGCCGTTGATCGCCGAAGAGACCCTTCGCCGCCACTCGCAGGCATTCGAGGACGCCTTTTCCACGAGGCTGGATCCGGGTGGCGAGTACCAGTATCGCGTTCAGGGCGAGCACCACAACTGGAATCCGCTTACGATTTCCAAGCTCCAGCACGCGACGCACGCCGACAACTACACGACGTTCAAGGAGTTCAGCCAGCTGGCGAACGACGAGACCCGCCGTCAGTCGACGTTGCGTGGCCTGCTGGATTTCGTGGAACGGGAGCCGATCCCGCTCGACGATGTCGAGCCGGCGAGCGCCATCACTCGGCGATTCTGCACCGGCGCGATGTCGTTCGGCTCGCTGAGCGCTGAAGCGCACGAGACGCTGGCGATCGCGATGAACCGCCTCGGCGGGCGCAGCAACAGCGGAGAGGGTGGCGAAGATCCCACCCGCTTCGGCACCGAGCGCAACAGCGCGATCAAACAGGTCGCGTCGGCGCGGTTTGGTGTGACGGCCGAGTACCTGGTCAACGCGACAGAGCTGCAGATCAAGATCTCGCAGGGCGCCAAGCCCGGCGAAGGAGGTCAGCTTCCCGGGCACAAGGTGGATGCGATCATCGCCAAGACGCGTCACTCAACGCCTGGCGTTACGCTCATCTCGCCACCGCCGCACCACGACATCTACTCCATCGAAGATCTGGCGCAGCTCATCTACGATCTCAAGGCGATCTGTCCGAATGCTGCCGTTTCCGTGAAGCTGGTGGCCGAAGCGGGAGTGGGGACTGTCGCGGCGGGCGTGGCGAAGGCGCGCGCGGATCTGATCCTCATCTCCGGGGATTCGGGCGGAACTGGTGCTTCCCCGCTCTCGAGCATCATGCGCGCTGGAAGCCCGTGGGAGCTCGGCCTGGCGGAGACGCAGCAGACGCTGGTGATCAACGGTCTGCGCGGGCGGGTGAGACTGCAGACTGACGGACAGCTCAAGACCGGACGCGACGTTGTCGTCGCCGCGCTGCTCGGCGCCGACGAGTTCGGGTTCGCGACGGCGCCGCTCATTGTCGAGGGCTGCGTGATGATGCGTAAATGTCATCTCAACACCTGCCCGGTCGGCATCGCAACGCAGGATCCGGAGCTGAGGGCGAGGTTCGCCGGCCAGCCGGAGCACGTGGTGAACTACTTCTTCTTCATCGCTGAAGAAGTTCGGGAGCTGCTGGCTCAGCTCGGATTCCGCACAATGGACGAGATGATCGGGCGCACCGACCTGCTCCGCGCGCAGCCATCGTCGGACAACGCGAAAGCGAACACACTCGATCTTTCCTCGCTGCTGCACCTGGCGACGCCGGCTGCGCCGGGCACGCGCGACGATCGCGTCGTGCGCAGGCATGTTCACTCGCGACAGCGGCACGTCGATGCGGAAGGAGTGTTGAACAGAACACTTCTGGAGATGGCTGCTCCCGCGCTCGAAACCGGCGAACGCGTGAATGCGACGCTCCCGATCACCAACGCCGACCGCGCGGTTGGCGCTACGCTCTCTGGTGAAGTCGCGCGCCGTTACGGCAACGCTGGCCTGCCCGACGAGACGATCACGTTGAAGTTCAATGGATCCGCTGGACAGAGCTTCGGTGCATTCCTCGCGCGCGGCGTCTCGATGGAGCTGGAAGGAGAGGCGAACGACTACGTCGGCAAGGGACTCTCGGGCGGACGCCTGATAGTGCGGCATCCGCGGTCGTCGCAGTTCATTCCCGATCAGACGGTTCTCATCGGCAATACGGTCTTGTACGGCGCGACGGGTGGTGAGGCGTATTTCGCGGGTGTTGCGGGAGAGCGCTTCGCGGTGCGCAACAGCGGAGTGACCGCGGTGGTGGAAGGCGTAGGCGATCACGGCTGCGAGTACATGACGGGGGGCACGGTCGTCGTCCTCGGACGCACCGGCCGGAATTTCGCCGCTGGAATGAGCGGCGGCCTGGCGTTCGTGCTCGACGAGTTCGGTGAGCTGCCGAAGCAGTGCAACACGGCCATGGTGCAGCTTGGTCCCGTCACGGATTCTGTCGATCGCGAGCTTCTCCGTCACCTTGTTGAGCAGCACGCCCGCTTCACCGGTAGCGCGCGCGCGAAACGCGAACTGAATCGGTGGGACGTTGCGCTGCGGCACTTCGTCGCGGTCGTTCCGCGCGAGTACCGCCGGCCCGTGATCGTCATCAGCGATCACCGGGACAATGTGAGCGCGCGTCATGGCTGATCCCAAGGCGTTCCTGACGCTTCGCCGCGCGACACCGGAGCGGCAGGCGGTTGAAGAGCGCGTGCACCACTGGGGCGAGTTCTATCGCCCCGCTCCCGAGTCAGCCGTGCAGACGCAGGCGGCGCGCTGCATGGACTGCGGAGTTCCCTTCTGTCAGGGCGACACCGGTTGTCCGGTCCGGAACGTCATCCCCGAATGGAACGGGCTGGTTCAACGCGGCGACTGGCGTGAGGCGCTCGAGTCTCTGCACGCTACGAACAATTTTCCCGAGCTCACCGGACGTCTTTGCCCAGCCCCGTGTGAATCGGCGTGCGTGCTTGGTCTGGTGAACGAACCGGTCGCAATCCGGCATATCGAGCAGACCATCGCCGATCGTGGCTTCGCCGAGGGTTGGGTGGTGCCGCGTCCACCGCGGAGGAGCACTGGATTCGGTGTGGCCGTAATCGGCTCCGGGCCTGCCGGTCTAGCTGCCGCGCAGCAGCTGCGCCGAGCGGGGCATGTGGTAGTTGTGTTCGAGAAAGACGACCGGGTGGGCGGACTGCTTCGGTACGGAATCCCCGAGTTCAAGCTGGAGAAGTCGGTGCTCGATCTCCGTCTTTCGCAGCTCGAGGCGGAAGGGGTGCAATTCCGCGCCTGTGTTGACGTCGGTGAGCAGATCACGGTCGCTGAACTCCGCGCGGAGTTCGACGCTATCTGCGTCGCAACCGGCGCGGGCGCGGCGAGAGATTTGCGCGTGCCCGGGCGCGAGCTCGACGGTATTCACCTGGCGATGGATTTTCTGACGTCACAGAATCGCCGGAACGCGGGTGACTCATTCTTCGAGCTGTGCATCGACGCGAGCGATCGACGAGTGGTGATCATCGGCGGAGGTGACACGGGCTCCGATTGCGCCGGGACGTGCGTCCGCCAGGGCGCGCGGAGCGTCAAGCAGTTCGAGCTCCTCCCGCAGCCTCCGCGCGATCGCGCGTCGTCGACCCCATGGCCGTTGTGGCCGATGCAGCTGCGCACGAGCCACGCGCACGAAGAGGGCGCCGAGAGAGATTGGAGCGTCGCTACCACTGCGTTCTCCGGCGAGAATGGCCGCGTCGGGCGGATCCATGGCGTGCGTCTGGAGCGACAGTTTTTTGCCGACGGGCGCTCGGACTACGTGCAGCTTCCGGGCAGCGAGTTCGAGCTGGATGCCGATCTTGTGCTGCTGGCTATGGGCTTTACTGGGCCGGTCAAGAGCAGACTGCTTGTCGATCTCGGGATCGAGCTCGATTCTCGAGGCGCCATTGCGACTGACCTGGCGCACCGCACCAGCGTGCCGGGAATCTTTGCCGCGGGTGATGCGCACCGCGGGGCGTCGCTGATTGTCTGGGCTATCCGCGAAGGCCGCGATGCAGCGGATAGCATCGACTCCTGGCTGCGAGCCGTTCCGGTAACGCGTTAGACTCTGAAAGCGAGCGTCAGGGCCGAGGTCTCGGACCCGCCTTGAGATAAGAGTCCATCCACCTCAAAGTCCTTTCCTGAACGTCGCGGATGTGCTCCGGCTGTACGAAGGAGTGTCCCTCATCGGGATAGACAATGAGCTGAGTCGCCACTCCCACGTGCTGCAATCCCCGCCAGAACTCGAATGACTGTGGCGACGGACACTCGGCGTCGCGCTCGCCGACCACGACCAGCGTCGGCGTCCTGGCGTTGTCGATGTAGTTGATCGGAGACGCCTTGGCGTAGACGGCCTTGTCCTCGTACGCGGTCGCACCAAAGAACGGAACCATCCATTCGCTGATTCCGTTCTCGCCGGTGTAGCTCAGCCAGTTGGCGATGCCCGCACCGGCGACTGCGGCCCTGAACCGGTGCGTCTGCGTCACCGCCCACATCGTCATGAACCCGCCGTAACTCCACCCGCGGATGCCCATGCGGCTTCCATCGACGGGATATTTCTTCAGGACTTCGTCGATGCCGGCCATGATATCCTTCAGATCGCCATTGCCGAAATCTTTCACGTTCGCGCGCGTGAACGCTTCTCCCTGCCCGTAACTGCCGCGCGGATTGGGAAGGAAGACGAAGTAGCCGGCCTGCGACTCCAGCGCTTCGTAGGAGCCGGGCAGGTAGAACAACGGCTTGTACGAGGACGATGGACCGCCGTGTACCTGGACGATCATCGGATACTTCTTCGACGCGTCGAAGTTGACCGGGTAGACGAGAAAGCCCTGTACGTTGAAGGCTTCGCTCTTCCATTTCACGCTGACACCGCGGCCGAGCGCGGACGAAACGCCGTTGTTGGCGTGCGTGAGCTGACGACTGGTTCCGGCGGTGGTGACCCACACCTCCGGCGGCGCCGAGAACGATTCGCGGACCGATGCCATCACTTCTCCATCGCGGGAGGACGACACTCCTGCAATTCCGTAGATGGTACCAACAGACACATGCTGATCACCGGTGAACTGCACCGTTTCGGCGCCGCTGTGCATGTCGATCCTCGAGATCCGAGTGCCTCCTTGCGCGTAGCCCGCGACGACGGCCGTCATCGGACCCGACCAGCTAAACGAAGCGATCGAACTCTTGATCCGCGGTGTGAGATTGCGCGGCGTTCCGCCAGTGGCGGGGACGACGTAGAGATCGCCGCCGGTCACGCCCTGATCGCTCATCAACCCGCCGATGTAGGCGATCGTTGAGCCGTCGGGGGACCAGCGCGGATTGGCGATCTGGTGGGTGGGCGCGGCGAGCGTGCGCATCTCGCCACTGGCGGCGTCGACGCTCGACAACTTCGCAACCCACCAGTTGTTGTTGCCCGACCCGCGCGCCTGACTCACGACGAGCTGCTTCCCACTCGGCGACCAGTCGTACTCGTAGATGTAATAGTCGTTGGGCGTGATCGACTTCAGATCGCCCGACGCGGCTTCGATGAGCGCGAGATGCTGCCTGTCTATGTGCGAGTCGATGGATCCCGTGTCGCGTGGAGTAGCGGCGACGGGACTGTTCGCCTGTTCATCGGCCGATGAATACAACGCCGAGATCCGTGTCCCGTCGGGCGACCATCTGATATCGTGCAGCGCGCCCTGAACGACTTTGAGACGCACCGGCGCGGCACGTTCGGTCATGATGTAGATCGCCGGAGCGCCGCCGTTGGAGCTCGCGAGGATCGCGAGACGTTTGCTGTCGGCAGACCAGGTCAGCTCTGACGCGCTCTCCGGGTCGGCCTGGACGAGCGACACCATCCCGGGCTGTGCGCCCCTAGAGAGATCGGTGACAAACAGTGCATTGCTGAGGTTATCGGGGGGTGTCGTCGGCCCGATCCACGCCACGCGCTTTCCGTCGGGTGAGATCGCGACCTGGGTGTAGCGGCGGACGATGCCCTGCGCTTTGGCTCCCGTCGCTACGGCGACGGAAACGCAGGTAGCTATAACTGCAAGTCGCGCGGACATGCTGGCTCGAATCACGGGAAGCTCGGGTCGGTGGTGACAGCAAACCTACCTCTCCTGACCTGACGCTAGCGAGGGGTGTGAGCCGTGAGCTTAAGGCTGATCGCGAATAGCTAACAGCTAGCAGTTAAAGGCAGCGCCTGTAGCTTCAGTAGATATGACTCAGGTGATCTTCCTCTACGGCCGTCCCGGCGTGGGCAAGCTGACCGTTGGAGAGCTGCTTTCGGCTGAAACGGGGTACCGCCTGCTGCACAACCACGCGGTGGTGGATCTGGTAACGTCGCTATTCTCGTTCGGGTCTCCGGCGTTCGTCGCGCTGCGGGAGAGGATCTGGATCCAGGCGATCGACGCGACTCTCTGGGCGAAGTCATCGGGCGTGATCATGACGTTCGCCCCGGAAGCGACGGTTACCGATGAATTCATTCCCAAGCTGAAAGCGCGGGTCGCAGAGAAGGCTGGCTCGATTCACTTCATCGAGCTGCGCTGCTCCGACCAGGCGCTCGAGACGCGCATCACGGCGGACTCGCGCGAGCGATACGGCAAGCTGCGCGACGTCTACAAGTACCGTAAGCTCGATGCCGCGGGCACGTTCGATCGCCCGAAGATGCCCGAGCCGGAGCTGGTCGTGGACACGACTGAGCAGAAGCCACTCGAGGCCGCGCGCACCATCGTCAAACATCTCCGATCCCGAGCGCCTACGCGGTGAAGCCTGTCTCCCTACGCGAGCCGGTCAACGGTCTCACGCACCTTCTTGGAGCAGTGCTCTCTGTGGTCGGAGTCGTGATCCTCCTCACGGTCGCCATTCAGAACAGAAGCACCCGACAGATCGTCGGATTCTCCATCTTCGGTGCCAGCCTCGTGTCGATGTACTGCGCCAGCGCGTTCTACCACTCGCTCAAGGTCTCCGAGAAAGCCGTAGCGCACTGGAGGCGGGTCGATCACATGATGATCTACATCCTCATCGCGGGATCGTACACGCCGATCTGCCTGGTGCTGCTGCGGGGTCAACTTGGCCTCTGGATGCTCATCGCAGTCTGGGCGCTCGCCGCGCTCGGAACGTTTCAGACCGTGGTTTGGATGCACGCGCCGCAGTGGCTGTCGACGGTTCTCTACATCGGCATGGGCTGGATCGCGGTGTTCATCGTCCGGCCACTTCTGCATGCCGCTCCCCCCGGATTCTTTTTGTGGCTCCTCGCCGGTGGCGTGATCTACACGGTTGGGGCGATCTTTCACGCCACCAAATGGCCGCGGGCAAGACAAGACGGCACCCCGCTCCTCTTTGGGTCGCACGAGATCTGGCATCTGTGCGTGATGGGCGGGAGCTGCGCGCACTACTGGGCGATGCTCGCGTACGTTTCGAGAGCCGTCTAGCAACCCGTACTACGACATCATGCCAGCATCCATACCCACGTCACGCGTTGCCTTTGTTTTCCTGGTGGCCATTCTGTGCGCCGCGGTTCCCACGTCTTCGAAGGCGCAGCAGCCAACTCCCCAGCCCGCTCCCAGCGATTCCCTTCCGCCTTCCCAAAGGCTTCGCGTATTTCTCGATTGCAACTTCTGCGACTTCGATTTCATGCGGACGGAGATCAACTTCGTGGACTACGTGCGCAACCGGCAGGATGCGCAAGTTCACATTCTGGTGACCAACCAGCCTACTGGTGGCGGCGGGACCGAGTTCACGCTGCATTTTATCGGGCAGAAGGAGCTTTCCCACGTCGCCGACACTCTAGAGTACGTATCGCCAACGAGTGCAAGCCAGGATGATCTGAGACGGGGACTGGCTCGGATCATCAGGCTTGGCCTTGTGCGCTATTACACGCACCTTGGTCAGGCCGCCCGCTTTGACGTCACCTACACCGCACCGGTGGGGGGCGACTCCGCCGCGAAAGCCGCTGCCAGAGATCGCTGGAATCTCTGGGTCTTCAGAATGAACGCGAATGGATATGGAAACGGCGAGAAATCGAGCAACTTCGTTTCGCTGAACGGATCCGTCAGCGCCAACCGCACGACGCAGATGTGGAAGACCTCGTTGACCAGTTACGGCAACTACAATCAAAGCCGGTTCATTCTCAGTGATGGCAGCAAATTCAACAGCTATTCCCATGGCTACGGCTTTACCGATCTGATCGTGAAGAGCCTAGGCCCACGCTGGTCGGCGGGCCAGCGCGCATCGTGGACGTCGTCGACTTATCTGAATCAGCTACGCGCAATCCGGTTCGCGCCCGCTGTCGAGTACAACTTTTTCCCCTACTCGCAATCGACGAGGCGGATGCTCACGCTCCAATACTCGCCAGGAATCAATTTCTTCCGATATCAGGACACCACGATCTTCGACAAGATTACTGAAGTGCGCGGCGACCAGACGCTGACCGCGTCGATCGATGTGAAGCAGACGTGGGGATCCATCAGCAGCTCACTCGAAGGCGCGGCCTACCTCGATGATTTTACCAAGAAACATCTCGTTTTCTTCAACGCCCTCGATCTGCGGCTGTTCAAGGGATTCTCCTTCTTTTCGTTCGGCCAAATTTCGCTGCTCCGCGACCAGCTTTATCTTCCGCGCGGCAATCTGAGCGACCAGGAGCGATTGCTCCGCCGGCGCCAGCTCGAGACGTCGTACAACTACTTCGTCCAGCTCGGTTTCAGCTACAGCTTCGGCTCGATCTTCAACAACATCGTGAACCCCAGGTTCGGAGGCACCAGCGGGGGGTTCACTATCATCAACTGAGCTTCCGGCTCCGCCTGCTACCGGGCCGTCGCGGACCGGCTCGGCCGTGTAATCCTGGCGCAATCTTCCGCCTCGAGAAAGACCCCCAAAGTACGTCCCACAGGCACCCTCATTGCCTTAATAGAGGTCGGACTTTATTCGGGAGCAGGAAGATGCGGAGCATTCAAAGAGCACTGGGAATCCTCGCTGTGAGCGGGACCCTCCTCACGGGCGCTTGCAATGGCACCTTGGGCAACGTACTGGGCAGCGTACTCGGGAACGGCGGCCAGCAGCAGGGCCAGATGGCGCAGATCAACGGCACCGTTCGCGGAGTCGACGCGCGGAACCAGCAGATCAACATTCAGGACAACTCCAACGGTCAGACCTACTGGGTGCAGTACGACAATCGGACACAGGTCGTCTACCGCAATCAATCGTACCCGGCCACGTCGATCCGTCAGGGCGACAACGTGACGGCCAGGATCCAGGCGGTCGCCAGCAACAGCTACTACACGGACTACGTGCAGATCAACTAGCTCGGCGCAGTGACCTTGAGAACGTACAACGGGACGAGCAGACGCTCGTCCCGTCGTACGTTCTGACGGGTCGCTCCCGACGCCCCCGATACACGACTCTTTACTTTTCCCCCGCCGGATCCTATCCTTTCCCCCGTGACCTCTCTCTTTACCGGCGCCTACTATTACGGCTTCTTCGGCTACAACCGACGGGGGCCCCGGTCACGCGCGCAGTAAAGTAGAGAGAAGAAGCGCAAGATCACTCGGGCCTCCGCCAACCGCGGGGGCCTTTTGTTGTCAGGCCTCCTCGCGCGCAGGCCACTTCGCCAACCTCAGTCGGGAACGTCATGGTAAGATCCGGAACGGCAAACAGGAATGGTACGAAACCCCGCGCCCCAGCGGAGGCCCAGGCGCGAGACCTGACGATGCGGGTGGCGTTTCAGGGCGACCGGGGCGCGTACGCCGAGAGCGCTATCGCGCAGATATGGCGACACCGCGTGGAGCAGATCCCGGTTCCGACATTCACCGGTGCGGTGCGCGCCGTCCAGGAAGGCGACGCCGACGCCTGTGTGATCCCGATCGAGAACTCTATCGTTGGTCGGGTGGACGCGGGTTGGCACGCCCTCGCCGGTTTTCCCGGCATGCGTACCGTCGGCGAAGCTCTGCTTCCGGTGCGCCACTGCCTCCTCGCTCCGAAGGGCGCAACGCTCGAGGGTCTGACTTCCGCGATCAGCCACCCGGTCGCGCTCGCTCAGTGTAGTCGCTTCTTCGAGACGCACCCTTCGATCAAGCAGAGCAAATACTTCGACACCGGCGGCGCGGCGCGCGAGGTCGCAGAGAGTGGTGACTTATCGCGGGCGGCAATCGCCAGTCGCGCCGCCGCGGAGCGGTACGGACTCGCCGTTCTCGAAGAAGGCATCCAGGATCAGCGCGACAACTATACAAAGTTCGTCGCGGTCGTCTCCGAGCGCTCCGGCCTTTGGCGACGCACGCATGCAATTCGTGGCGCCACCTCGGTCGAAGAAGACAACCCGAAGCAAATCGCGGATGCGACGCGGGAGCTGCTCCAGCACATCGTGGAACGGAACAGCCTGGAGATCGATGAAATCGTGAGTGTGACTTTTACTGTGACGCCGGATCTTCGGTCGGTATTTCCCGCCCTTGCCGCGCGCGAGATGGGCTGGGTGGGCGTGCCGCTCCTCTGCGCCAGCGAGATTCCTGTCGAGGGATCCATGGCCCGCTGTCTTCGCACGATGCTGCAAGTGGAGCTGCGCGCCCCTCGGCGGCTCGAGACTCACGTGTATCTGAGAGAGGCTGTCGCGCTCAGGCCCGATCTCCATGACTCGGCGTCGGGATCGTGAACCTTTACGCCTTTTCAAGTGCGGTTTCGGACTCCATCCCCCACTAGATAGTCCGGAGTGCTTCCAGAGACTTCTGCTGTGTAACCCGCTGCGCAATGATCACCGCCAGCACCGTGGAAGCACAGCCGGCAACGATGAGCACGACGAGGTACACCCACGGAATAGCGAGCGCCTGAGGCGCCGGATCGAAAACGCCGGTGAGCACCTTGACGAGCATTTTTGCGATCCCGAGCCCGGTCACGAAGCCGAGGATCATTCCAGCGAGAAGGATCATCAGCCCCTCCGTCCAGAGAAACGCGCCGAGCTGGCGCGCCTTCGCACCCATCGCGGCGAGGAGGGCGAAATCGCGCCGACGCTCGATCAATCCCAGTCCAAGCACCAGCCCACTCGCGCCGGCGATCAGTAGTATCGCGAACGACAGCTCGATCCAGGTGAGGCCGTGCAGGTCAACGGCCGTCAGACTCGAGCTGATGGTCTTGAGAACGGAGCCGAGGTCGGTGACGCGGGCGCCGGGGACGGTGGCGGCAATTGGCTCGATGAGCTTCGCCAGCTGCGCGGGCGGCACGTTCCCCTTGATCAGCACCACCTCGCGCGCGGGCTCACCGGTCTGCGACGCGACGTAACCCTCGTTGGCCAGAATGAACGAGTCCTTCGGCGCCGTCGAGAACTCCCGCACCACTCCCATGAAGTGGAACGGCACCGGGTGATACTGGTGGTCCTTGGCATTCTGGAGGCGAATATTGACGAGGTCGCCGAGCTTGAGCTGAAAGTCGTTGACAGTCTCCTGCGACAGCAACACTCCGTCGGGCCGCGCGGACAGCTTCTGCATGGTCAGACGCGCATCGTTATTGGCGAAAAAAGCGTTCGACAGGTCGGCGGCATCGCCAATGTTCAGCGCGTTGACGCCGTAGATGTCCTGAAGATCGTTTCCCACGTACGCGTAGCGATGGATCATCGCCCTCGCCGCCTGCACTCCGGGAACCTTGCTGATCGTATCGAGCAACCGGCCAGCCGGATAAGCGGTCGTTCCGGTCACCGTGACATCTGAGCCATTCGTGAGCGCGGCGTCCACGCGTGACTGCACGTTATAAGTCGTATTGAATACCGCCGTCGACACCGCGAATGAAAACGCAAGCGTCACCAGCACGACTCCGCGCGTGATCAGTCGAGCCTGGCGCGACACCGACGCCGCCACAATCGGCGACAACGCGCCAGCGAGGGGCTTGAACATCCGCGATACAAACGTGCGTCCTCTCGCCAGGCCATGCCGGAAGACTCTCGTCACCAACAGACCGACGCCGATCCACAGCGCCAGCGGCGCGATAAAGGATCCGTACGATACCGACGTCGCGGCCACTCCCTCGGGCGCGAGCACGATCTGATAGCCAGCTGCCGCGGTCCGCCAATACACCAGACCCGCAATCATGAGCAGGATGAGATCGATCCAGGTCCTCTCCCAGAATGGCGCTTCCCCCCGTCCCACCCTCGCTCGCCCCATCCGCACCGACGATTCGCGCGCCTCGCGCCACGCCGGAACGATCACCGCCGCGAGCGCGGTGGCGACCCCAAGCACCAGTGCGACGAGGAGCACCGTCGCCGTTTGTCGCGTGGCGAGCGGGATGGTCACCATCTGGCTGGCCACCATCAGCGTGATGATCAGGGCAACGATCGCAGCCACAAAGGAAACGACGATCGCTTCGAGCGACTCCAGCCGCACAATCATTGACGTGGTGGCGCCCCGAACCCGCAATAGCGCCTGCTCGCGCCGCCGGCGGTCGCCCCCGGTAGCGCATACCGCGAAGGTGAGAATGATCGCCAGGATAGCCCCGGGTAGACCGAGGAAGAGAAAGAGAACTCGTGCATACAGCGCATCTTCTCTCACAGCGTCGAGTCGCGCGGCGAGATTGTTGGCGACAATTGCGCTGCCGACGACGCGCGCCTCGAGGTTATGCGCGAGCTGTTCGACGTACACGTACGCGTCGCGGGGATCGTCCGGCAACGTGTGCGCGAGCCGCACGTGCAGCTGCGTGTGCACTGTGCCCGACCGCACTACCGCCTGCTGATCGAACCACTTGTGCCAGACGTCCATCGGAACGACGAGCACGTTGTCCGGCGGGGCCTGCGGCGCAGCTCCGGGAGGAACACCGACCGCCTGAAATAGGACATCCGCCTGGGGAAGATCGACTATCCCATCGATGCGGGCCGTCAACGATGGCAACCCCATCCGCGGCGGCAGCTTGGTCGCTGAATCGACGCGAGAGATGGTGATTGTATCGCCCACTGAAACGTGGAGGTTTGCGGCCGTTTGCTGCGCAATCAGAATCCCTTCGGCGGCCCCCAGCATTGGCCTCAGCAGCCCGGGGAAATCCTTCCAATAGGTTGGCGTGACGCCGAGCACTTTTCCCGCGCCCGTCGTCTGTGTCGTACCGCCCAGCGTGTTGCCGCCGCTCTTCGCGGTAAGTCCGCTGACGTCACCATATCCCACCGGGTCATTCGCACGCGTGGTGACCGTTTGGGTCAGCTGATGCAGGACTGAGTCTATGTTTGCACCGCGCGCGAGCTCGATCTGCCAATCGATGGGAACGTCACCAACCGCGCGACGCGTCATTGTGGCCGCGCTGGCGTTGATGAAAATCCCGAGAATGGACAGCAGGGCGATCGTGAGGCTGACTCCCAGTGCCGCTGGCAGCATCCGCCCGTAACGGCGGCGCACCAGGCCGGAGAGCCAGATACCGAGCGTTTTCATCGCAGCACCCCGTGATCCATCGTCCACTGGGTCTCCATTCGACTGGCGATGAATGGATCGTGCGTAGCGATGACCAGTGCCGCGTCTGTCCCCTTGATACGGCGAAGAAGAAGGCTGAGCAGATGCTTGGCCGTATGATGGTCGAGCTGACCCGTCGGCTCATCGGCGAGAATCAGCGCCGGCCGCGTGATTAGACTGCGCGCGACCGCTGCTCGCTGCGCCTGTCCTCCTGAGACTTCTTCGGGCAGCTTATCGGCAAGCTCTGCGAGATCGAGAGCCTCGAGTATGTCCGAGGCGTCTTCGCGCGCCTCGTCCGCGGGCGATCCGAGGAGAAGTCGAGGAACCTCGATGTTCTCGAGGATGGTGAGAGGCGCCAGCAAACTCTCGGTTTGGAAGACGACGGAGACTTTGCCTGGACGAAGCGTGTCACGCTCACCCAGAGCCGGCCACCGAACCGTACCGCTCGTGGGCACGTCGAGTCCCGCGAGAAGGTGCAGCAGCGTCGACTTCCCGCTGCCGGAGGGTCCGACGAGTGCGATGCGGTCACCGCGCTCTATTCTGCACGTCGCATGTTTCAGTGCTGTGACTTTGCTGTCGTCCGCGCCGAACACTCGACCCGCGCCGACCGCTTCAGCGAGCACATCCGTCACCGCGCGCTCCTCACGATCTTTCCGTCTTCGATACGAACGATGCGGTCCGCGTGCTCGGCGATTGCATCGCTGTGGGTTACGATCAGTATCGCACCACCGCCCTCCCGATGCCGCTCGAACACAGACAGTATTCGCTGCTCTGTTTCGGCGTCGACCTCGCCTGTCGGCTCGTCCGCGATGAGAATCGGAGGCTTGGGGGCGAGAGCTACGGCGAGACCCGCCCGCGACGCTTCGCCGCCGGAAAGGTGCGGCGGATATGCATCGCCGCGCGAGGCAATCCCGACCAGCTCGAGGACCTCTGCGATCCTAGCGTCGTCGTGCTGGCCGGCGAGCTGCATCTTAAGCCGCACATTCTGCCGCACAGTGAGGTGGTCGAACAGATTCCCGCTCTGGAGCAGAATGCCGATCAGGCGCGCGCGCAGGCTGGTGCGCGTTTTTTCGTCCCGACGACTGAGACGCTCTCCGTTTATGTAGACGAAGCCGCCATCGGGCTCGTCGAGCCCCGCGATGCATGCCATGAGAGTGGATTTGCCGCTTCCCGACGGTCCGACGACTGCGACGATTTCGCCGCGATTCACCTCCATACTCACACCGCGCAGCGCTTGCGTCTCGTCGTCGCCGACGTGGTAGAAGCGGTACAGCTCACGCGCCTCGATCGCCGGAGAGGCGGAGGGTGCGGCCGCGGCGCTGTCCGATGGAGAAGTCACAACCAGTGGAAGCTGTTGGCCATCCGGTTCCACTGATCAACGTTGTCCGCGCCCAGCGGTGCCCACATCGTGAGCATCGCTTCCTTTCCGTTCCTGTAAAAGAGGTAAGTCACGTTTTCCAGGCGAACCTGCTTGTTGGTGACCGAATTCGGATCGGAGTTCGACGTGTACTTGATGACGATCGCCTTGCCGCCCGGCAGACCAACCTGTGAAACGCCGGTGATCGTGACGGCGTGACCCTGTGACTGGATGTCTCTTACCTCGTTGGTCCGCACGGTGGCGATCGTCGGCGCGGCAGAGGCAGAAGGAACGTGGACCTTTACGCCATCGAACTTATCGACGAAGGTGACGTCGGCACCGCCTTCGGAGCGACCCCAGCCCTCCGGAACTTCGAGCTGGTAGCCGCCGGTAGTGTTGGGGTATTTGACGAAAGCCTGGCTATCAGGAATGTCCCCGGGTGGATTGACCTCGGGCGCCACAGCCGTCTCAGTAGAGCTGATCGCGGTTTCAGTGCTCGACGACGCAGTGGTTGACGTCGTATCGGATCGGACGGTTGTGCCCGAATCCTTTGCCGTGCAGGCGACGCCGAAGATTACGAGTATGGGAACGAGTGATCGCATATGCGCCTAGAGGGTTGAACGGCCACATCGTCGCATTTTTAGTGCGACGGGAGCGGCTGGCGCAAAGAAACTCACGTTCACTTACGACAACATTACTGCAAGGCGAGCTTCGCCGCTCGATCTACGCTTAGATCAAGCGTGCGAGGCCCACGCTTTTTGCCCGGGTGTGTACGGCAAGCAGGGATCGTAGCGACCCGGAGCTTCCTCGTAAACCTGCGCCTGGGTGCAGCCGATCTCGGACGTAAAATATCCGAGCAGCGATAGCTCCTTCATCATTCTGAAGTAGCGGTTCGGTGGCTGATCGCTGGCGGCCGTCGCCTGCTGCGATTCCGTTTTCGGCGCGTTCTCCTGGACCGCCTGCGCAAGAAACTCCTTCGACTTCCTGAGCTGATCGAGGCGGTGCTTCTCCGAGTAATCGAACTGCTCCTTGTCGAGCGTCTTGAGCAACGCCAGACGCTGCTCAGGCGTCGCCTGCATGAAAGTTTTGCCGCCGTTCTTGTCCTTGCTGGCCTCGTCCAGCTTCACCATGCCCGCGCGGAAAGTCTTCTGATCTTCCAGGCTGTAGCTGTCGGTGACGATCCGCGCCATCAACTCGCCCGTCCTGGCCGCCTTCGCGCCGGGCGTGCTCGTAGTGGGCAGAATCGTATCCGCGATTTCGTCGAGATATGCGACGTCGTCCGGCGTGAACGGCGTGAAGGGTACGTCAGTCTTCTCGGTACGGCACCCCGTGATCAGGGCGCTTCCTCCAATCAGAGCGACTCCGCCGAGGAGCGCGGCCACTCGCGCCACGGCCTCACGACGGGTGATCATCTCCGGAGTGTACTCGATCAAGGTGTCGTTGCTGTCAATCATCGATTTGCTCCGATCAGAGGTTCTGGCGCTTCAGTTCCTGCACCGCGAAGTCGGCCGCGCGGGCAGTGAGCGCCATATAGGTGAGTGAAGGGTTCTGACACGCGGTGGACGCCATGCAGGATCCATCCGTGACGAACACGTTCTGCGCGTCCCAGACCTGGTTGTGAGAATTGAGAATTGAAGTCTTCGGATCCTTGCCCATGCGGGCCGTTCCCATCTCATGGATTCCCATCCCCGGAAAAGATCCGGCGTCGTAGACGGTGACGTCTTTCACTCCGGACTGTTCCAGCAATTCCGCCATGTCGACCTGCATGTCGCGCCGCATCAGACGCTCGTTCTCGCCGGTCGCGCAGTCGATCTTGAGCACCGGCAGCCCCCACTTGTCCTTCTTGGTCGGATCGAGCGAAGCCATGTTTGCGTGGTTCGGCAGCATCTCGCCGAACGCTGTCGCGCCGATGGTCCAATCTCCCGGTAACGAAATCGCGTCCTTGAAGTCGCCACCCACGCCGAGCTCCGCGATTCCGCGTCCCCAGCCCTCGCGTCCCGCTCCTCCCTGATAGCCGAAGCCGCGCAGATACGGCCGCTTGTCGCCGAACAGGTTCTGGTAGCGCGGAATGTAGAAGCCGTTCGGGCGCCGGCCGTGATAATACTTGTCCTCCAGACCGACGAGCTTACCGTTCGCGCCAGCACGGAAGTGGTGATCCATCAGGTTGTGCCCGAGTTCGCCGGAACTGCTTCCCAACCCACCCGGCCACACGTCGGTCGCCGAGCGCATGAGCAGCCATGCGCTGTTGAGAGTGGAGGCGCAGAGGAAGACCACCTTCGAGTTGTAGTCCGTCATCTGGTTGGTTAGCGCATCCATGACCCGCACACCGGTCGCGCGCTTCTTGTCCTTGTCGTAGATGACCTCGGTGACGATCGACCACGGCTTCAGTGTTAGCCGGCCGGTTGCCATCGCGGGAGGCAGGGTGGACGACTGGGTGCTGAAGTACGCGCCGTAGGGACAGCCAAGCCAGCACGCATCGCGGAACTGGCACTGCGTCCTGCCCTTGTGTGCCTGAGTGAGATTTGCGCTGCGGCCCGGTATGATGCGCCGGTGCGGTCCGAACTTCTTGTTCGCAATGTCCGCGACGGCTTGTTCCCCGCAATTGAGCTGCATCGGCGGAAGGAATTGTCCATCGGGCAGCTGCGGCATGTTCTCGTGCGTGCCGTTGATGCCGGCGTGCTTCTCTACGTGGTCATACCATGGCGCGAGGTCGTTATACCGGATCGGCCAGTCGATGGCGATTCCGTCCTTGGCGTTCGCCTCGAAGTCGAAGTCGCTCCATCGGTAGCTCTGGCGCCCCCACATCAACGAGCGTCCGCCGACGTGATATCCGCGGTACCAGTCGAAGCGCTTTACCTCGGTGTAGGGCGAATCCTTGTCGGAGGCCCAATAATCGAGATTCGTCTCGTTGAGCGGGTAATCGCGCTTGAGGACTGGGTACAGCTCCTCCATCGCGCGGGTTCGCCCGCCGCGGTGCGCGTACTCCCACGGACCTTTTGTCGCGTTGACGTAATCCTTGATGTGCTCGATGTTCTTGCCGCGCTCGAGCATGAGTACGCGTAGACCCTTTTCGGTGAGCTCCTTGGCGGCCCACCCGCCGGAGATCCCTGATCCTACGACAATCGCATCGTAATTCGTGTCCGACATCACGTCCTCGTTTAGGGGCGTTGAGGATGGGAATATGTCGCGCGGACGCCGGATGGGCTACCGGTTGCCACCAGGGTTCCGGGCTCGTCATCCGAAGCCTCTCCCTTCGCCGGATTTCTCCCTCCCTTTCCCGTAAGCGGCCGAATGGGCACCACCCCCGAACCGAAGACCTCGAAAACCCGGATCGTGGCGATCCTGTTTGGCACGCTGATTCTGGCCGCCCTGTTCTTTTTCATCAGGAGCCACAGGACGGACCATCGAGCTCTGCCATCCGTCGCCGGCGAGGACACGCCGCCCGAAGGTCCAAATGGCAAGGTCGCCTGGTTCCTCAGAAAGTATTCCGAGCGGTTTGCCGACGCCCAGCACAAAATGGCAATTGAGCAGGGGGCCGACATCGAAATACTGCCAAGGGAGTGGCCTGGAGCGAGATACATCGCGGACGCTGCCGCGTACCCGTCCGTCGAAACTTATTTCCTTGGCTATCTCCGTTATCTCGAGACGGCGCGAGAGCGGTATCCCGCGCTGATGGACAGTATCGCCAGCATCACGGCGATCGAGTCGCGAATGGAATCGGCGGACTCTGCTGACGTGCTCAAGGGAATACAGGGCGGGTTCGCATCAAAGCGCGCGGCCAATCTCCAGATGTTCGAGTACGGCCAGGCCTACGGACAGGCCGCCCTCCGTCTCCACTACTACCTCGCATCGCTCGGCTCGCACGTATCCTACGATGACACGGCAAACAGCGCGAAATTCGAAAACGATGGGGAACGCCAAAAAGTGGCGACGCTTCTGGCCGAGGTGCAGCAGTATGGCGCAAAGCTGGCGGCGGCGTCGAGACCTTAGGCCATCAACTCGCCCACCAGCGGTTTGATCTCTTTTTGCGCTCGGGGCCCCCGCTGAGGCGCCGAGTATGAGCGAGGCCAGCTATGCGCCGGTTTCATCGTTCGGGCGTGGGTCTTGGCGGCGTGTGCGCCAGCGCAGCCACCGAGCGCGACGCAGAAGAGAGTAAGGCAGATGCAACGCGAGCGCGTGGAGATCGTGGGGGGCGTCATGTGGTTGGGGTGTGAGTGCACCATTGATAACCGGGCGCGTCAGAACATCGTCACACAACTCCCTCCCCGACCGTAATCAAAAAGAAAACGGGGGCATCTTTCGATGCCCCCGCCTCCGTATAACGCCTTGAGTTCTGACGATTCCTAGCGATGACCACTGTGATCATCGATTCCCGACTCGTGGTCGTCTTCGAATGCATGGAACGAGCGGCGGATGTTGTCTTCGATCGTTTGAAGAGCAGCACTCCCCGGAGTGGCTGAGCTCGGGTCAATTGCGTTGTTCGAACTGTCCACAAACCATTTCGCAACGTCGATACTGACGGTGGCATTCGTGGTGGTGGCATCGATAATGAGCGGCGGGTTGAACGACATCTCGAGTCCTGCTCTGACCGACGAAGTAAACACGAACGGAGTGGCCGCACTTCCGTAGGTACCTTCGACACGGACGCTCTTGCCCACCAGGTTCGCGTTGGCGGTGTTGAACGCCGTGGCAGTCTCCCGCGCCGGCTCCAGCTTCGCCTCGAGCCTTGAATAGGTGCCAGCTGCGAGCGGAACGTTGAGCGCTGTCTGCAGCGTTCCGTCAACAGGAATGTCTACCAGCACAGGATCGCGGGAGACATCTTCGCACTCGGTGCCCACCTGGGCGTGATCGTCGCCGGCAGCTTCGATCTCATCGACGCAGTTGGTGGTTTCGCCGTCGTTCAGTTCGATCTTGTCCATCACAAGCTGCACTTTCGTGATGGTGAGATTGCTCGCGGAGCCCACCGCGAGGCTCGACCGCATCGCGGAAGTAGGCATCGGAGCGGACAGCACGCTGCTGGTGACAGACAGCTTCACTGGATGCAGATTCGACCCGGTAAGGTCGCCTGAGCATGCGCCAATCGTGCCGGCGAACGCGACGCCGGCAAGCATCTTCATATTTTGCAGAAATCGAACAGTCATGATTCCTCCGTTGCATGGAACCGTTGGCTTGAATGGGGAGTGCCAATCGGTAAGACCCTTCATCCCCACACATAAGACGATCTCCGGCAAATGGGTGGTACGTGAAACGGGGTGAACGTCTCCTTTTGAACGGCGAAGGATCTCCCTTATCTCCTGGGAGGGCTTAAGGACTCCCGCTTCGACCACTGAGAAGGGAAAGACAGGTGTGCGACAGCTTCGCATGACGCTATCGGCACAACCGCGATCAGGCTTGTGACACTGGTTAGGCGGCGACAGATTCGAGAAACCTTCATTTCAGGAGCGGAATTCATGGCCATTCAGATGAAGACCCCCGGCGTACACCACATCTCGCTCCGCGTCAGCAATCTCGAGCGCGCGAAAAAGTTCTACTGCGACACCCTGGGCTTCCAACACCTGATGGATGCCGACAATCTTTGCCTGTTTCTTGCCGGCGGAACTCCATTCGGGCTACGCGGCCCAACGGACGAAATGCCGAAGGGAGACAAGTTCAATCCACACCGCATCGGTGTGGACCATATCGCGCTGGCGTGCAGCGATGCTTCAGAGCTCAAACGCGTCGCCAGTGCGTTGTCGGCGGCCGGAATCGAAAACACTGGCGCCAAGCGGGACGAGACTCTCGGAAAGGATTACGTGGCGTTCAAGGACCCGGATCGGATTGCCTGGGAATTCTACATGGCGTGACCTGCCGCTCCGGCCGGCAGGAAGCGGCTTTCCTTTCTAACCGATCCTCACTCCGCTCATTGCGTCGAAGAAGTGTGCTTTCTCGAGATCGAACGCGAGAAAGATCTTGGACCCGATCGGGGGTAGCGACTGCGGGGAGACACGCGCGGTGACGTCGTGCTTTCCAGCGCTGGCGTAGATAAAGGTCTCGTTGCCGAGCGATTCGACGAGATCCAGGCGCGCCGATGCGGTGGCGGCTGCAGCGCGGGGGCCGGGCACGATTGTCACATCCTCGGGCCTGATTCCCATCGTGATCGCCTTCCCTCTTGCCCCCGCCAGTCGTGACGCGACGCGCTGCGGCAGATTGATCTCCCACTCACCGCCCTCGGCCACGAACCTGGAAGGGCCACCGCCTTCCACCGTTCCGTTCGCGAAGTTCATCGCCGGGTTACCGATGAAGCCGGCAACGAACTTGTTCTTCGGCTTCTCGTAGAGGTTGAGCGGCGTGTCGATCTGCATCACGTGACCCTTGTTCATCACCACGATCCGGTCGCCCAGCGTCATCGCCTCCACCTGATCGTGCGTGACGTAAATCATCGTCACCTTCAGCTCCTGATGGAGTCGCGCGATCTCACGCCGCATCGAGACGCGCATCTGAGCGTCGAGGTTGGACAGCGGCTCGTCGAACAGAAATACCTGTGGCTGCCTCACGATCGCTCGGCCAAGTGCGACGCGCTGGCGCTGGCCTCCGGATAACTGGCGCGGCTTGCGATCCAGATAATCCTCGAGCCCAAGAGTGGCGGCGGCCGCCTTCACCCGATCGTTGATGTCAGCGACCGACATGTTCCTGAGCTTGAGCGCGAAGCCAAGGTTTTCCCTGACAGTCATGTGCGGATAGAGCGCGTAGTTCTGGAATACCATCGCGATGTCGCGCGCCTTGGGCGGCACATCGTTGACCACTCGGTCGCCGATCTTGACGGTGCCGGAGCTGATCGATTCCAGTCCGGCAATCATTCGCAGCGTGGTGCTCTTCCCGCAGCCGGATGGACCGACCAGCACGACGAACTCTCCGTCCTTCACGTCGACGTCGACGCGATCGACCGCTACCTGCTCGGTACCTTCATGGTAAATTTTGCGGACACCACTAAGCGTTACGCTCGCCATTGTTTCGCCTCAGCCATCCAGCTGTCGTTTACCCTTCTTCCATTTGCAGTATCCGGAGCATCCGGGGGTTTCCGGTGCATCCGTATTCCCCGAGACATCCGCATTCCGAATGACCGACTCATACATGTTCCCCGATGGTTTTCTCTGGGGAGCAGCAACTTCCGCTTATCAAATCGAAGGATCTCCCACCGCCGACGGCGCCGGACGCAGCATCTGGCACCGCTTCTCGCACACGCCCGACAACACCTGGCTGAACGAGACGGGCGACGTGGCCTGCGACCACTACCGGCGCTACAAGGACGATGTGGCAATCATGTCGGAGCTTGGCCTCAATGCGTACCGGTTCAGCATTGCGTGGGGTCGCATCCATCCCGAGGGAACAGGGCGGGTCAACAAGAAAGGGATCGATTTCTACTCGCGACTCGTCGACGAGCTGCTGAAGAAGGGAATCAAGCCCAACGCCACGCTCTATCACTGGGATCTCCCGGAGGCGCTCGACGATCGCGGCGGCTGGCTCAATCGCGACATCGCCGAATGGTTCGGTGATTACGCGACGACGATGTTCGACGCCCTCGGCGATCGCGTCGACATGTGGGCGACGATCAACGAACCATGGGTCGTTACCGACGGTGGTTATCTCTATGGCGTTCTCGCGCCTGGCCACTCGAATCTTTTCGAGGCGCCGATCGCAACGCACAACGTGCTGCGTTCTCACGGCATCGCCGTCCAGAGATTTCGCGCCAGCAAGGCGGCGAAGAAAGGAAAGATCGGCATCGTCGTGAACCTGGAGCCCAAATATCCGGCGTCGCAGTCTCCGGAGGATCTGGCGGCGGTGCGGCGCACCGATGCGTACATGAACCGGCAGTACCTCGATCCCGTCTTTATGGGGAAGTACCCTGCCGAGCTGCGGGAGATCTTTGGCGAGGCGTGGCCGGAGTGGCCGGATGAAGACATGCGGGTCATCAAGCAGCCGATCGACTTCCTGGGCATCAACTACTACACGCGCAAAGTCGAGCGGCACGACGCTGAAAGAGTGCCATTCAAAGTGAAGCCCGTTCCGCAGCGCGACAGCATCACGACGGGGACGCACTGGGAGGTCTATCCCGAGGCGTTGACGAAGATTCTGCTCTGGGTGAAGGAACGATACGGAAAGTTGCCGCTTTACATCACCGAGAATGGCGCCGCGTTCTATGATCCGCCGCACCCGATCGACGGACGTATCGAGGATCCGCTTCGCGTCGAGTATTACCGGCAGCACCTCCGCGCCGCGCACGATGCGATGGCCAAGGGCGTCGATCTGCGGGGATACTTTGCGTGGTCTCTCCTCGACAACTACGAGTGGTCGCACGGGTACTCCAAGCGCTTCGGTCTCGTCCACGTCGACTACTCGACCCAGCAGCGCACCATCAAGTCGTCGGGTCGATACTACGCTTCGGTGATCGATACTAAAGGCGGGATTCTTTCGAAGTAGTGTAGTATCGATCATCGCGGATAACGGATAGTCACAACTGCCGGCAACTGACGAACTCTGATCTCAGACCCCTTCACGGCCGATGGAACACCATCGACTGCCGCCGAGAGAATCGGTTGCGACAATGGGGACCACACGACGATCCCACCCGGCGGCAGCTTGATTCCCGCGCGCAGATTCACGATGACCGTGTTGCCCGTCGCTCGCATGTCGTAGGACAGCGCGCCGTACGCGGTGCTGAGATTGTTCACCCGCACACCAGGATCCTGCTTCACCCAATCGTCCCTCACACCCGCCCCTATCACGAGCGAGCTGTCGCTCTCGCGCTCGAACGCCAGCATGTCGAGAAAGCTCCGGATGTAATCGCTGCCCACCCACGTGTGCGGCATGTCACCAATGAATTTTGGCGTTTTCGGATCGCGATATACCACTTCCGCCCACTGGTGCCACTCGCTCGGCCGCTGGCTGGTGAAAAAGAAGTCCAGCAGCTCGTGCGCCTTGTCGCGCTGACCCAGCTGCACCATCGTGCCAACCGTGCGCAGCTCGTACGGCGTGTAGGCGTCCCATGCCTTGACCCCATTCGCCCTCAGACGCGCTCCCTGGAAGTACTTCTCGAACGTGCGCATCAACAACGGCCCGGGCAGGCGTCCGGCCTCGCCGACTGGCGACACCGCGATGGTTGTCGATGTCGCGTCGAAATCCACCAGCTCCACCGAGCCCGGGATGTAGTCGATTTTGCGCGTGATCACGACCTGCCGGATGGACTCGAACAGATTCGCCCGGAAGCTGTTCCTGATCTGCGCAAAGGCTGGTGCTTCGGGTTTGTCGAGCTCTTTGGCGATGAACGCCGCATCCTTGAATCCCCGCAGCGCAAAGAAATCATCCCAGTAGGAATGCATCGGTTTCGCGCTGTAGCCTTCGTGTGATATTGACTGTGGCAACAGCCCATAAAACGCCTTGTTGGCGCCAATCGTGTACTGCTCCGTCATCCGTTCGTGCCGTAGGGAATCCATGTACGCCACCGCTTTGGCCACGTGCGGCCACATCTTCTCCAGCTCAGCCTTGTCGCCCGTGTGACGATAGTACTCTGCCACCAAATAGATGAATTCGCCGTGGCTATCGTTCTCCGGCACCGGCGTCGCGCCGTGCTCGTCTACGCAGCACGGGACCTTGCCGTTGTCGTACTGATATTGCGCGTACCACTCCATGAAATCCTTGACGTCGGTGGCGTGGCCGAGTCGGAGCAGAGCGGTCGAGGTGAGCGAACCGTCGCGGATCCACGACCGTGAATACGAGCGCGAACCAGGCTGGATCGCGGGGCCGTCCCGATTGATCAGGATGTCCGCGAGCTGCGCGCGCATCGTCTCCGTATACCGCGATGCCGATGCGGGCAGGGAAATGCCGACTCTACCCAGTTTCTCGCGCCAATCGGACTGCGCCTTCTCGAGCTGCGCCGCCACCATGCGCTCGGCCTGTCCGGGAAGCATGGCGGTTCCGGGCTTCAGATCTCCGCCGTGCAGCGGGACCGCGATATCGATCGGGCTGGACGTCGCATGGGGGCCGAGCTCGATCTCGTAGGCGAACGCCGCCGACGCATGACCGGTGGGATCGGTGACGGAAATGGGGTTGGGAAGCTTCCCGGCGCGAAGCCAGTCCACGATGTTCCCCTCGCTGAACGTCACCGCTCCAAACCCACTCGGCGAGCTGAGCGAGCGCACGAACTTGTTGCCCGTGACATGCGCCGTCGAACCTTGCAGCGAGATCGTGTCTACACGCGCGACGCCGCCGGCGAGATTCAGGAACTGCCAGGGTGGGTTTACCTGAAACGGCCTGATAGCGAGGTAAAGAACGAGTCGTTTGTACTTCTTGGAATTGTTGGTGACGCTATAGCGGGCGTAGAGCACCGACGAATCGTTTGGACCACCGGCGAACGCGGTGACCGCGAGATCCAGATCCTTCGTACTCCAACGCACCTGCGGCAGCGGTAGCGCCTCGCGATTGGGCGTCACCGAAGTTTTCACATCGTTCCAGGTGACGAGCTTGCCGTCGGTGTAAAGAAAGGGCTCGAGTGAGAACTGCCCGCGCCCCACCTCTAGCATTCCCTCTTCGTTGATCAGCGCTTCGGCGCTGTCGCGATCGACGCCGATCACGGTCCAATACGATTGCTCCCCAAGGAAGGGCTTGGGATAGCTGCCCCTCGGCGACTCATTGGCGATCGCCATGAAGAAATCGTTCTCGCTCGCTGCCCACTCGAGCGGCTTGATACCGATGTCGCGGATGCCGTAACCGCTCTTCGCCTCCGGAGAGAGAAGTACGATGCGCAGGTAGCGGGCATCGCTTTCCGGCATGTACAGGTAATCGCGGAAGAGTGGGGATGGCGCGACTGGCATTTTCCGCGGTGCCGCGACCTGCGTGAGCGGGGAGACCGAATTCCGGTTCACCGCGTAGAGAGTTCGCCAGGTCTGTTTGTCCTGCGAGCCCCGCACCTCGTAGGAATTCGCGCGCCGTCCCGGCTCCCAGCCGATCACGAGCCCGCTAAATTCTCGGCGCCTGGTGAAGTCGATGTCGATCGTCTCCGCGCCGGGGGGTATTTGGCCGGCGGGGGCACCCGTGGTCCCACCAGTTGGCAGTGGCGCTCGCAGCAACGCGCTTCGCCACGCGCTGGTCGCGTCCGCGTCGATTGCTCGCCCGGCGTCGTATCCCTGAGCCTGGGATGAGGATGTGATTGTCGGGGCAGGATAGAAATGCGTGTCGGGGTCGAGAGGTGCAAGAACCAGATCATCCAGCCAGACGCTGCCCTTACCGCCCGAGCCCGCAGTGATCGCGATTTCGATTGCAGCGAAGTTCTTCAGCGTCTTGTCGCTGGTCGGCCCCCACGCAAAGGAGATCTGCCTCTTCTTGCGCGTAATAGTCTGCCAGTCCTTTGGAAACTGGAAGTTGGGAGTATTCGACCACCAGACGTTTTCCCCCGTCGAGTCGATCATCTTGAACTCGAGTGTATTGGTCGGCGCGTCGCCCTTGATGGCGAAGGACAACTCGTAATTGGGAGGAAGCGTCAGAGTGAGCGGGCGATGGATCACCGCGTATCCGCCGTGTCCGTGAAAATCGAAATCCAGCCGCAACGCTCTGCCGTGCACACCGTTCGAATCAGGGTGGACCGATATTTCCACACCGTCCGCGGGCGTGGTCGTCCATTGGCTCACAGAGTCGAACGAATCCAATACTATAGTATTGGGGGCGACGGTTTGTGCGTGTGCCTGCGCAAATGGAATGGCGCTCAGCGCCGCCAATAACAAAGCTGCTGGGTTGAGCTGACGAAGCCGATAGCTCGCTGCTGCAGTTGTGTAAATACTTCCAGCTCGGCGCCACCTCGAACCCAGGAACTTCATCCCTTCACGCTCCCTGCCATGACACCCTGGATGTAGTAGCGCTGCAGGAAGAGAAACACGGCGAGCACGGGAATTACTGTCAGCACCGATCCCGCCATCATCAGCTCCGTATCCATCACGTGCTCGCCGGAGAGATTCGCTAGGGCTACGGGGAGCGTGTAATGCGCCTCGTCGCTCAGCACGATCAACGGCCACATGAAGTCATTCCACGTCGCGAGGAAAGTCCATATCGCGAGCGTCGCCAGAATGGGTAAAATGCCCGGCACGACGACCGACCAGTAGATCCTGAGCTCGGACGCGCCATCGATCCGCGCGGCGTCGAGCATGTCGTCGGGGATCGAGAGTGCATACTGACGGATGAGGAATATCCCGAAGATGCTCGCCATGCCCGGGATGATCACGCCCCAGTAAGTGTTGATGAGATGGAGATTCTTCATCAATAGGAAGAGCGGGAGCATCGCCACTTGAACTGGTAGCACAAGACCGAGCGAGAGGATGCGGAACGCGCGGTCACGCCCCCTGAACCGTAACTTCGCAAACGCATAGCCGGCCATGGAATTGATCACGAGCGACAATCCCGTGACGATGAATGCGATCAGAGCACTGTTGAACAGATAACGGCCGAGATTGAGCCGCGTGAACAGCTCGCCGTAGTGCGAGAAGGTTATTCGACTGGGAAGAAAGTGCGGCGGGTATGTGCTGGCCTCTCCAGTTGGCATGAACGAAGCGGACAGCATCCACATCATGGGAAGCAGGGCGATGAGCGCCCCAATGATCAACAGCGCATACAACACGACCTGCGAGATGCGCCGCCGGGTTAAGGCAGAGTCGCGCCCGCGCCCCGCAGCCGGCCCGCCCACAGCCCCTGGCAGGTCGTGTCCAGTTGCAGTTCCCGCAACGAACCGAGGATTCGTCCGCGACATCTAGGTCCGGATTCCCGGCCAGCCGACCGATTCCCGTAAGGCCATTAGGTCCTATCCTTCTGCAAACGGAATTGGATGAGCGTAGCAATGAGAATCACGACGAACAAGACAAAGGCTATCGAAGCGGCGTACCCCATCCGCCACCACCTGAACCCTTCCTCGTACATCATCAGCACGACCGACGTAGTGCTGCGGAGCGGCCCGCCCTGCGTCATCACGTAAGGCTCCGAGAAGAGCTGGAAGTATCCGATCATCGTGATGACGCCGACGAACAGGAGCGTCGGGCCTAGAAGGGGCAGCGTGACATTGAAGAAACGGCGCATCGGACCCGCGCCATCGATCTCCGCGGCATCATAGAGGTCCTGTGGAATCGCCTGCAGCCCGGCGATGAAGATCAGCATGTTGTAGCCGAAGTTTTTCCACACCGACATCAGAATGATCGCCGGCATCGCCCAGTGCGGATTGCCGAGCCAGTCGATGGGTCCGATGCCGAAATGACCGAGCGTGTAATTCAGCAGTCCGTAACGGGTGTGATACAGGTAGCGCCAGACGATCGCGACCGCGACGAGCGTGGTGACGAACGGCGTGAAGTAGATCGTGCGGAAGAAGCTCTTGAATCGCACCAGCTTCGAGTTCAAGAGAAGGGCGGTCGCGAGCGAAACGGCGATAGTAATCGGGCCGCCGACCATCGCGAAGTAGAACGT
This sequence comes from Gemmatimonadales bacterium, assembly GCA_038227135.1. Lineage (GTDB taxonomy): Bacteria > Gemmatimonadota > Gemmatimonadetes > Gemmatimonadales > Gemmatimonadaceae > UBA4720. Next base: position 59,025 of record JBBRQC010000002.1, on the reverse strand, counting down.
ATTCTTGAGCGCCGTCCAGAACTCGGGCGTGTGAAGGAGCTTCACATAGTTCGCGAGGCCAACGAAGCGTGTGCTTGGAGGATTGGCGATCGCGTAGATGTCGAAATCGGTGACACTGAGTACGAGCGACGCGAGAACCGGAAGAAAGAAGAAAATGAAAATGAGAAGGAGAGCGGGAGCCAGGAACAGCCACGCCGCCTTTCCAACATCGGCCGGCATGCGCGCACACGGATCCCGCGACAACCCCCACCGGCTCTTACTCCCGACCATGCTCGGCAGCGGCTCCGCGATCAGCTCCCCCGAAGCGGCGCCATCGGGAGGGATAGTGGCGCTCACGGCTTCTTACTCTGTGCGAGCAGGTACCGCCGTTTCTCGAGCATCGCGTTGACATCCTGATCGAGCGAGGCAAGCATCTGATCCACTGTCTTCGCCTTCCGTATAGCCTGCTCTCCGTGCTCGAAGATCGTCGTGGCGATCTCCTCCCATTCCGGAACCTGTGGCAACGGCATCACGTGGTCGAGCTGAGCGCGAAATGCCAACGCGTATTTGTTGTTGGCGAGCGCGCTGTCCCGCCACGCACTTATCCGGGGAGGCAGGTCCCCGGTGAGCTTGTAAAACTCAAGCTCGAGCGGCGGGCGCGACATGTACTCCATCAGCTTCCACGCCTCTGCCTTGTGCTGCGATGCGGCGAAGAGGGAAAGACTCGATCCCCCCGCCATCGACACGCCCGGGCCATTTATGCCCGGCATCGCGGCCGTCGACCATTTTCCCTGCACCGATGAATCGAGCCGAGTCTTGAGTTCGCCGATGTACCACGGACCGGAAATGAACATCCCGATGTTGCCGCGCTCGAATTCCTGATAAAGGTTCGACACCTGGCTGGTGCTTACCGGCGAGGCGAGTCCCTGACGATAGAAGCCGATGTAGTAATCGAATCCCTTTCTGAACGCCGGCTGCTCGAAAGCGCCGTACCGCCCGCCATCGCGAAGAATCGGCGAGCCGGCCTCGAGGGCGAAGTCGACCGGCTGCGGCCATTCGTTCGTCGGCATCAGCAGTGGAAACTGTCTGGCCGACATCTGCGATTTCATTTTCTTCATCGCGGTGGTCCATTCGGCCCACGTAGCCGGGAACGTCTTGTAGCCGGCCTTGGCAAGAAGATCGGTCCGATAGAAAATCAATCGGGTGTCCACGTACCACGGAACGCCGTACGTCTTTCCGTTGACGACGTTCGTCTTCCAGATGCCGGGGAAGAAATCGTCGCGCCGAATCTCCTTCGACTGCATTACGAACGAGTCGAGCGGCGCAAGTGAGTTGAGCGCGACGAACTCCGGCACCCAGGTATTGCCGAGCATGGCGATGTCGGGCGTGGACTCACCGACATAGGCCGTCAGCAGCTTCTCGTGCGCGGCGGTCCAAGGTATTTGCTGGACCTCTACGTGTATACCCGGGTTTTCCTTCTCGAATCCGGGGATTAGTTGGGAGAGAACCTCGCCCTCTCTACCCATGGCCCAGATTCTAAGAGTGGTCTTATTGGCTCCCGAGGCGGTGGAGCACGAGCCAATCGCGATGAGGAGGGCAGCAAGCGCCAGGCGCGATCTCACTGGGTCAGCCACCCGCCTGTGAAACCCGCCTTCTTCAAACCCGCAACAATGTAGGGATTCTTCCGCATTGTCTTCCAGATCAGGTCAGATCGATAGTTCTCGACCATCGCGATGATCGGCCCCTGGTCGATCCCCAGATAGTCCGTGTCGAACCACCCCACTCCCGGGACAACGTGCCCGTGGTGCGGCGTGATCGGCAGCTGGAACGTCGGATTGTAGGAATCCACGAATCCGTAGTTGGTAAAGAGATTGTCTCCATACTTCTCGCGAATCGCGACCAGCGCCGGCACCGCAAGCTCCGGCGCAAACGGAACCGATCCGCCAGGAGCGGTAGCAGCGAGAGTGCCGTCGTCCATCACATAGTCGGCAGCAACCCCGCGCGCCGTATAGGTGTGGAACTGCCTCGTTCTGCCGTCGATGACGACTGTCGTGTCATGCGGGCCATCGACCGCGGTGAATCCCCAGATATTGGCTCCGTAATCCCGCCACTGTGCCGGGTTATCGATCGCGTACGACCGCTGTGTCATCGTCGCCCGGCGAGAGTTCTCGAAGTAGTCGAGACCTTTTCCGCGCATGTAGGCGTCCTGGATACCGCGGAAGTCGATCCAGACGTGTGAATACTGGTGCCCGAACAGCGACGGGAAGTTCACGAGCGTCTGTCCGTAGTAAGGCATCCAGACGTAAGTGTTCGTCCACGCCGTCCAGCCCGCAGGATCTATCGGATGAGTTGGCGAGCCCAGCGCGAGGATGTAGACAATCATCCCCTCGTCGTATCCCTTCCAGTCGGAACTGATGAAACCGGACTCCGGGTGCCAACCCATGCTCACGAGCGGAGAGTTGCGCACCGCCCACTGCCAATCGATACGGAGGTAGATCGAGTCGGCGTAAGCGCGGATGGCGTTCTCGGTGGGATCTCCGCCGGTGAAATAGGACTGGCAGAAAAGAACGCCACCGAGCAGCAGCGACGTATCTATGGTAGAGAGCTCGACCTGCTGGAAACGGTAGCCCGTCTGCATGTCGAGGAAGTGGTAGAAGAAGCCCTTGTAGCCGGTGACGCTTGTTGGCTGTGGACCCTGAGGGGCGTTGTACATGAAGCGCAGCGTATTGAGAGTGCGCTGCGCCGCATCGGCTCGAGATACATAGCCGCGCTCTACACCCACTGGATACGCGGTCAGCGCGAATCCGATCGCGGCGACGCTGGAGAAGCTCTTAGTCGGCCAGCGATCGGGTGTTAGGCCGGTATTCGGATCGCTCTGGTCCCAGAACCAGCTGAACGTGCGGCGCTCGAGGGTGTCGAGGAACGCCGTCTGCCGCGGCGTAAGAGAGAACGGAGGGAGCGGCCCACTGATTCCGGTGATCGTCGTATTCGTCGCGCAGGCGGAAGCGATGACGAGCAACGCCGCTGAATACCGCCTGAGTGTTAGCCGGAGATCGAGCATTGATTCCTTGACAGTGATTGCACCGGGACATATCGGGCAGACTTCATACCGTAGATCCCGGATTGAGGTTGCCGATGCGGGCACCTGCCCGCAACCCCGGGAAAGATCGAGTTAATGAAATCGGCGCTGGCCGCAGTGTCTCGCAGCCAGCGCCGATCCAGTCATGCGCTCAAGTCGTCTACCCGGACGTGCGGTAGAAAAATAAGGTTAGAAGTTGAGTTCTGCTCCGAGCTGGTATCTCCTGGCGTCGGTGACAACGCAGTTTGCCTTCCCGTAGTTCGGATTGCTGTTATTGACGTTGAAGCCACCGCCAAGGTTGTCGCCGTAGCAGCCGAGGTTGTTGTGATTGAACGTGTTGAACACGTCGAGCGTGATCCCGAAGGCAGTCGCCGTGCGTCCAAAGCCAGGGAAGTCCTTGCGAAGCCGCATGTCGACGTTCTGGTACGGGAACGTTCCCGGGACCGTGAATCCTGCTCTGGTGAAGGTGGGGCAGAAACGCTGGCAGCCGACATCCCACCGCTGCTTGCCACCGAGCGTAACGAGGCCAGACCACTGGATGCCGAACAGGTACGGAACATCCGTGATCCAGTTCGCCACTACGCGGTGCTTCTCATCGTTCGCCGCGTGCTTCTTGATCGTTGTTGCCTGCGGGAAAGCGAACGTGTCGCCCAGGGCATCCTCGCCCTCGAGGTAACGCGTGGCGTAGGTATAGGTGAACCCGGCGCCCCATCCCAAAGCGTCCAGGGACGGCCGGCGGTAGGCGCGATCGAGCTGGAACGACACCGCGTTGTACCACGTCTTGACGTCGTTGGTCGAGTAAATAATCGACGCAATTCCGTGTGCGCCCCAGTTGAATGGGAAGTTGCAGCAGGTTCCATTGTTATTGAGTCCGCCGGCAGCGACGTTCCACGTGAATCCGTCAACCATGCGCTGCGACGCGTAGGTGAGAGCAGCTGAATACTCGCCGACCAGCTGTCTGACTCCGAGGCTCCACTGCGTCGTCTTCGGAACCTTGTAGTTGTTGTCCAACAGCCAGAGCTCGTGCAGGCCGCTTGCTTTGGTAAGCGCGTCGAGTGCCGCCGCGTCGGCGGTCAGATAGGAAGGCTGGAATGCAACCTGTCCTGCAGCCGGCGCCGTGCCCTGCGGCGCGAAACGGATCGTGTAGGTCGGGTTGGAGATCTTGAGCTTCTCATCTACGGCCACGTCAAACGGGATCCGGTCGTAGTAGAGACCCCAACCGCCGAACACGGTAGTGCGATTGGCCTCGTCTATTCCGTACGAAAAGCCCACGCGCGGCTGGACCGCCCCCTTGAACGGCTTCCGGTTGTTGCCAGTGGCGATATAACGGTTGAGATCCAGTGGCACGAACAAATTGACCCCTGACGGCGATCCGGCGTTCGGTCGAGACATGTACGCCCTCAACGTGTCCACGTAGTGAAGCGGCCCGGTGTTGGGCGAGACGTACCCGGTGTTGAGCATGTTGCTTTCGTAATCCCACCGCACGCCGAGGTTCACCAACAGCCTCTTCACGGGAGCCCAGTCATCCTGGAGATACATGCCGGTCTGGTTGTTCTTCGAGTTGAAGTACGGGTCGCCTGAGCCATACCTGAGCTCATACGGAACCGCGTAGTTGTACGTCTGGACACCTGCGCCGGCGTCAGCGGTCTGTGCGTAGTGGAACTGCGGTACTTCATCGTTGCGCTTGTCGATGTCGTACGTGTCGTGGTTGAAGCTGAATCCGCCCTTGAAGACGTGCTCTCCAGCCAGCTGAAAGCCGGTAAAGGTGAGATCGTCGCGGAAGCCGATGCGCTTCTGGATGTACTCCTGGATCGAATTGGCGGCACCGATAACGTAGTCCGTGCCGGTTACCGTGTAGAGCCGGCGGGCGTTACCCGACGCATTCGGGCTGAACCCGCGGTGGAACCGCGAGAAATCGATCTTCGATTCGTTGAGCCAGGGTCCGGTAAAATAGTTGTGCTTCAGCTGGACGACGGTGTTGTAGTTGTGATTGTTCGTCGCCGCCGCATAGCTGGTGGTGCCTCCAAAATCCCTGATGTCCGTCTCGTGACGGTTGCTGAAGCTCAGCTCCGCCGACGATTTGTCGTTGATCTCGTCCGAGAGCTTGCCGAAGAAAAGGTTTTCACGGAACGGTGAGATGAAGCTGCCGTTGTACTGCCGCAGATTCACCGTATCAAGAGCGGCGAATCCGGCCGGAAGCGTCCCGATGTTCACCGCGTTCGCCCGGTTCTGATAATTCCCCTCGTACGATCCGAAAAAGTGGATCTTGTCCTTTACGATCGGACCGCCGAAGCTGAAGGCAGTGAGTGTGCGTCGATAGTCGGGCTTCGGCGTCTTGGCGGCGCGCTGAAAGCTGTCGAGCCCCACCATTGCCTTGCTCTGATAAGCGACGAGCGCGTTACCGCTCCAGATGTTGCCGCCTGATTTTGTCGTCGCCGTGATTACGGCGCTCGACGCGTTCTGGTATTCCGCTTTGAAGTTCTGCGAGATCACGCGGTATTCCTGCACCGCGCTGCGGGGGAATGGGTTGCCGCGGCTCGCATCCTGACCACCGATGCCGCCCTGCGTCAACTCGTTCTTGAAGCTCGTACCGTCGATGAAGAGATTCACGCTCGCTGGAGGCTGGCCACCGGCAGAAACCGTCTTGAATTGTCCATTGATCCGATCTTCGGTCACCGTCACTCCAGGAGCGAGCGCGGCCAGGTCGAGAAAGTTTCGGCTTGGCGTCGGGAGCTTGGAGATCTGTGCTTGCGTTACGTTTGTCGCGACTTCCGAAGTGTGTGTCTCCGTACCAGTCGACGCGGTAATCACTTGCGTCTGTAGCTGGGCAGCCTGGGTAGCCAGCGAGAAATCCTGACTCTGGGTCGCTCCAATCTGGACGACTACCCTCCGGTTCTGGGGCGCGCTGCCAATGCGCCGGACGCTAACGTCATATGTGCCCGGAACGACACCGACGAGTGCATACCCTCCAGCGTCATTCGACAGCGCTGTGCGCGTAACACCGTTGTCGACATTGCGCGCGATGATTTGCGCGCTGCCGATCGGCGCGCCGCCTTCCCCGCTCACCGTGCCGCGGATCGTACCGGTCGTGTTCTGCGCGACGAGGTTACCGCCCACTATGCAGACGAGTGCCAGCGCTACGGCCAACCCCCGACAGAATCCGTGAAAATTGATCTTGCTGCTATTCATTTACATCTCCTGTTGTGTTTGTACTCGGAATTCGTTTGCGGACCTGCGTGATTCAAGTGGAAACGGTCTCCCTTTTTAAGGTTTTTGGTGGCGGCCGCTCTGCCGATTCGCCTCCGGTCGAGCGCCTGATGACCAGCTCCGTCGACACTCGCTCACGCCGGCGGGGATGATCGTTCTTGTGTGTAATTCCATGAAGCAACATCTCTACGGCTCTCTCCCCCAGCTCGCAGATCGGCACGTGCACCGAAGAAAGCGGCGGATCCATGTAGCGCGCGAGCGGGATGTCGTCGAAACCCGCCACGGCCATCTCCTCAGGCACGCGTACGCCTGACTCTCGCAACGCGCTCAGCGCTCCGATAGCCATTGCGTCGTTCGCAGCGAAAATCGCGGTCGGACGCTTCCGCATCGCCAGAAGCTCGATTACCGCCGTGTATCCCGCGGCTTCGGTGAAATTGCCTTCCCGCTCCAACGATTCGTCCTGAGTGATTCCCGCATCGCGCAGCGCGCCGCGATAACCCCGCAGCCGCTCCGTCGCATCATAATTGCGGGGCGAGCCCTTGATGATCGCAATCCGCCGGTGGCCCATACTCACGAGGTGCGTCACCATCTCCCGCGCCCCACGACAGTTCTGGATGGTGAGAGAGTCCATCTGGCTGTCCTTCGCGGCCGAGCAGAGCAGGACCACCGGAATCGTGCTCGGAAGATTGAGCAGCGAATCCGCGTCCAGATCGGGCGACAGCACCACGACTCCATCCACCCGGCCGCGCATCGCCCGCATCGCGGTCTCGATCTCTGGCTTGTCGGCGTAGGTGCGGGAGATCAGCAGGTGAAATCCGTGACGCTGCGCCGTGCTGTCCATGCCACGAATGATCTCGGAAAAAAATTCGCCATACAGATCGGGAAGAAGGACACCGAGGGTTTCGGTCTTGCTCGTAATGAGGCTCCGCGCGCCACTGTGCGGCACGTAGCGCATTCTACTGGCGACCTCACGAATGAGGTGCCCCGTTTCTTCACTTACCGGTCCGCTGCCGTTGAGAACTCTGGATACGGTGGCAACGGACATGTTCGCTGCACGGGCAACGTCCTTGATCGTGACCATTCTCCTCGCGGGTTACTGGCCGATCTTCAGTCCAACGGAACAAATATGTAATCGTTTACATAGAGGGCGCCAGAGACAACTTCCCGGGAGACACGGAAGCCGACTTTCTCCGGTGCTCCCTTCCCCCGCCCGATCAGCACGTTGAACTTTCGCGTGTGAGCTACCGACATATTGTCCGCTTCATTACCCTGGCTTCTCTTGCCCCCATTGCCGGGTGCCGCCAGGTCGCCCCCGCTTTCGGCCCCAATCTTCCCGGCGCACGCCAGAACGCCGAAGAATTCTTCTACTCCGTCGGGTCGCGATTCACCAACATTCAGAGACCGCCGAGAATCATCCACGCGAGGGCGCAGTTCGGGCACTACGCGCTGACGCCGTCCGGTATCTACGACGACACTACGGTCTGGCTCGCCATCGGGGCCGACAGCGCCCGCCTGTTCGGCGACGAAGGACGATTCGCCTACGATCGCTACATCGTGAACACCAGGCTCTCGACCACTCTACCGGATGCACTCACCGAGTCGCGTGAGATCGTTCGACTCAGAAAGCTCACCGACAACGAATACGAGTGGTTCACCAACGTCGATGTCGCGCTGGGGCGCATGCCGGCAAGAACCCTCTCCGACGTGCTGGCCGCGGCCTTCCTCGGCGGCGAAGGCAAATCTCCCGCGGCAATCCGCGCGGATTACACGTCGAGCTTCCCGCGCACGGTCGCCGCGCTCGGTCGCCTGTACACACTCGACACCCTGAAAACAACCACCGACGCCGAGGGCGCCACGACCTACGAGCTGGCAATCCGACTCACGCCCGAAATTCTCAAGGCGACGATGCCACACTACTCGGCGTACATCGACAAATATTTCACCAAGGGCAGATACCGCATCACGCTCACCGACAAGACGGGGGCTCGCTGGTTCGACGCCTGGGCCGCGAATCGCTACATGCACTTCAAGATGCGGAGCAAAGGCGGCCACTTCGCGCCGCTGGATGGGCCGCCCAGGCAGATGCCCGAAGCCCTCATCATTCAAAGCGACATGTCGATGAAGATCCTCGTCTTCACCGTCGGCTGGACGGAGATGATCGGAGAGTTCGAGGTCATCAACACCCCGCACGAGCGTGGCTGGTCGATGCGATTCGCGAAGGAGCCCAACTGGACCCTCCCACCAACGATGGGATACCTGCTCAAAGCATCGCTTCGACGGCCGTTCCAGGGTGAAGGAATTCCAATACGAATTTCGATCAGGGACACCCCTGGCTCACAGACGCTGTTGAATCGGCGGCTCGCGCTCACCGTTCAGGAGAGCGGTATCCTGCGATTCCTCAATCGCCTGAGTGGAACCGCCGTCGGCGATTTCCTCGGCCCGTCCGAGAGGGAGGCAAATCGGTTCAACGCGGATGCATTCCGCGCGCTGCGGATAGATGTTGCGGCCCTGCTGCAATGACCTCTCAGCCTGAAACCGCTGCCTTCTACACAGCTCTTATCGCAGTCGGGCCAGTCCTCGAGGGTGTCGCCCCAGCCGCGACACCACCATAAATTTCTGAGCGAAAGCCGGGCGGTGGTTGTACATTCGCGTTTGAGGGAAATCCCTTAGCGGCTCGGCCGGACAAGCGCCCGGTATACGACACTCTGAAATTCCGAGATAAACGTCATGACGATCACCACGACCGACAATCTCGCAATCGCGCGCCGATACCTCGAAGCCATCGAGAACGGCGCGGAAGGAAGCGCCCTCGCGGAATTCTTCACTAAGGACATCGTCCAGGAAGAATTTCCGAACCGCCTTCAGCCGATTGGAGCCCACCGCGACCTGAACGGGATTCTCGCCGACGCCAAGAAAGCCAAGAAAACGTTGAGGGCTCAGAAGTTCGACATCCTCAACTCGATCGCCGACGGCGACAACCTCGCGCTGGAAGTCCACTGGAGCGGCTATCTCGCCGTACCCGTGGATACCCTGCCAGCCGATTCGGAGATGCGCGCGCACCTATCGCTGTGGCTGGAGTTCAGGGACGGCAAGATCGTCCGACAGCACAACTACGATTGCTTCGATCCCTGGTGGGTGTAGAGCTCCCGGCCTGTCGTTGGGAATCAGCGATGCTTGGACTCGGATCGCCTGGCTAGATACGGGAAAGCAGAAACGCCGCAAACTCCATGGAGTCTGCGGCGAATTTATTTGGCGGTTTCCCGCCCAATCGTGCCACGCGCGCCGTCATTGGAACTCTACGTCCTACCGAGCGGCGGCGGGCAGCTAATCAATTTTCCAAAAAGCAAATGGAGCTGAGGGGGATCGAACCCCTGACCTCTGCAGTGCGATTGCAGCGCTCTCCCAGCTGAGCTACAGCCCCGCGATTACCGCGACGGACTGTCCTCGAACCAGGCCGAGCTGACCCGTCGCACCGGATCAAAGCAAAAGCCCCGCGGAACAACGCGGGGCCGCTCTTATCGTAACGTAGCGGATCCGCGCCTGAAGTCAAGACCCAACTGGTGTCTCAGGCCTGTAACTCTATGTCCAACCACAGGATATATGGTGGGCATACGGGGATAGGACGATTGGCTGGGCGTCTGGTAACAAACCCCCGCCGAACTGCCTACAGAGTAACTAGGAGCTCCCTGCTCAGTTACGTGGATGCCAAGGTTTCACGATCAGCCTACCATATATTCCCCGCCGGTATGTCGCTCTCCATTCGCTTTCTCGGAACATCCGCGTCGCGGCCAACGGTCGAGCGCAACGTCTCTTCCCTCGCGCTGATCCGCGAAGGTGAGACGTTGATGTTCGATTGCGGCGAGGGGACCCAGCGGCAGATGATGCGCTACGGGATCACCTTCGCGCTGTCCGACATCTTCTTCACCCACATGCACGCCGACCACATGCTGGGCCTAACCGGCCTGCTGCGGACGCTCGCGCTCCAGGGTCGAACCGAGCCGATGAATGTCTACGGACCCGTCGGCTGCGAGAAGCTTCTGTGGCGCGCCATCACATTGGGCAGCGAGAAACAGCATTTCGAGATCAAGATCATCGAGATCAGCCCCGATGTGCCGCTCAAGAGAAATGGATACTCGGTGATTCCGTTTCTCGTCGAGCACGGCGACAGGAGCGCGATGGGGTTTCACATCGCCGAGGAAACGAGACTGGGGAGATTCAATCCCGACAAAGCGCGCGAGATGGGAATACCAGAAGGACCGTTGTGGGGAAAAATCCACAAGGGCGAGGCGGTGACCCTTCCGGATGGCAGGATTGTGCAGCCCTCGGAGCTGGTAGGACCGACGAGGCCGGGACGACGTGTGGTTCTCACCGGCGATTCCCGCCCGTCCGAAGGAACTATTGCCGCCGCCACTGGCGCGGACATTCTCATCCACGAGGCGACGTTCGCCGAGGAAGAGGCACCGCGGGCGATCGAGACCGGGCACTCGACCGCGCGTGAAGCGGCCGAGGTCGCGGCCAAGGCCGGGGTGAAGAAGCTGGTGCTTACCCACGTCTCAGCTCGCTACTCACGCGACACCTCCGATCTGGAGCGGGAGGCACGCGCGGTCTTCCCTGCCACGATCATGGCCCGCGACGGCATGGAGATCGACATCCCCTTCGAGTCCGGCGCGCAGCCGTAGAATCCTTCGACGAACCGAAGAGAAATCGGGTCAAGCGCCACTTGACCCGATGCCACTCAACCAGGCAAAGTAGAAGGCATGGAAAAGATCTTCACGGTCGAAGAAGCGAATCGCACGCTGCCCCTCGTGAGCAGGATCGTGGAAGATCTCGTGCGCGGACATAGAATGTGGGAAGACAAAGTCCGCGAGTTCGAGTTGGCGACCGTCGGCTCCACCCCGGATCGTCCGGACGCCATCGCCGAGCTGCTCCAGGCGGAGGCGCAGCGCCTTGCCATCGACATCGAAGGTTATATTGCCGAGCTCAACAACCTCGGCGTCGTCTGCAAGGGGATGGGGACCGGACTCGTCGATTTCCGCGGACAAATCGACGGACGCGATGTCTTCTACTGCTGGAAGCTGGGCGAGCCCGGTGTTCTGTATTGGCACGAGATCGACGCGGGATTCGTCGGCCGGCAACGCCTGCAACCTCTCGCGCTGACAACTCACTAAGGAAGACATGGCCAGAAAGATGAGGGCGTTCCGCGGACCCGACAGCACGAATTGGGGCGTCGAGGTGCAGGTTCCTGGCGCCAGCAACGCGATGATCGTCTTCCATCACCCGGGCGGCAAGACCGCTCGGCTCGATCGCTACGCCTGGGACATCTGGACCGGCCCGGAATCGCGCAGCGTTACTTCACGGGTGGCCCCGGAAAAGGTGATGCAGGCGCTGACCGACGAGAAGCTAAGCCTCTTATTCCGCCGCTCGATGCCGATCTCGAACCCAAGACCGCTGATCGACCGCGCCTCGTAATCGCGACGCGTATGGGCGCATCGAAAACTCGCCCGCGGCTTTCAACGCGCTACGGCTTCTTGAGCAGAGCTTCCTCCGACATCCGCTCCCTCAGCCTGCTTGCTCGCCTCTCGCGAGCGGCTTCGTAGCGGCGAATCTCTTCCGGTGTCTCCGGCTTGAGCGGCGGTACCGGGACCGGCCTTCCGTTTCGATCCACGGCGACGAAGGTCAGGTAGCACGAGTTGGTGTGGCGCCGCAGGCCAGTCAGCAGATTCTCGGTCTCCACGCGCACTCCGATCTCCATCGACGTGCGGCCCACGTAATTCACGCTCGATTTCATGATCACGAGATCGCCGACGTGAATGGGCTCGCGGAAATCGACGCGATCCACGGATACCGTCACACACGCGAGTCGCGCGTGTCTGATTGCCGACACCGCCGCCGTGGTATCCATCATCGACAGCACCACACCGCCGAATACGTGGCCGAGCACGTTCGCGTGCTGGGGCATCATGAGCTGCGCGGTCTCATGCTGCGTCTCGCGCACGGGCCGCTCCGCACCACGGTGGTCTTGGGGCGGAGCCTTCGAGGCAGAGCCCGGCTCGCCGGATGAGTTGGTCCCCTTCCCCGCCCGTGCCGATTTGGAGCGACTCACGTCTGCCGTCCCGAGGTTACTCGTTTCAAGGGTTTCGCCCGCTGCTTGTGCGACACCTGCTGGATTCTTTCGCCATACGTCGTGGCGTCGTTGAACGCCCGCGACAGCGCGTGTCTCGTCTGGGAATCGACTTTGGGCCGGTCGAGCCAGAATATCTGCACGTACGTCGATCCGATGAGGCCAAGCCTCCATTCGCGTCCGCGATGGTCCCGCAGCGCCAGTGTATTGGCCTTGTGCGCGGAATCGTAGTGCGAGACGACGTCGTACCCGTCGTGCCTCCATCTGCGGTTGACGAGACCGCCCTCACCCACGGCTTCCTGGACCGTCGTGTCCCGGAGCATTCGGTCGAAGGCGACGGCCTTGCCGTTGCGAAGATCGATCACTGCCCGGGTGGTGTCGTCGTCACCGGTGTCGTCGGCGCGCTCGATCGACACGCGGTGCTCGAGAGCGACATACGGGCCGAGCACGTTGAGCACGTCCGTCTCTCCGACGGCGCTGACGTCGACGTCGTCGTCGGGATCGTCATCGGGTCGCAGCAGCGGGGCGCGCGGATGCTGTTGATGGTAGGCATCCGACATCTGGACTATCGTCGTATCGTCGTAAATCACCGCGGAGTCTCCCGTAGCCAGCTCGCGGCGGAAAACACGCTCGCCGCTGAACAACGCTTTCGGGAATGACCGGTCGATCTCGCTGACGAAGATCTCGTAATAGCGCCCTCCGGTGCGCGCGAGAATCAGCGGCGATCCTCTGATGCGCAGCCCCGAATTGTCGCTGCGCACCCAGTACGTCTGATCCCCGGCTGAAACGAGGAACTCGGCTTCGGGCGGCGGCGGTGGCGGTAGAGTGCACCCCCCAAGAAAGGCAGGGAAAGACAACGGGACCAGAAGAAGCAGCTTGGGGTATCGCATCGCAGCGAAATATACCGGATTCAGATACATCGTTTCTCGCTGGAACTGTTAGATTCTGGTGTCCCCGTCCACCCAACAACAGAATGTCCCTGAACAAGCTCACTACCACCGCGTTCGCGGCGGCAGCAGCGATAGCCTGCTACGGCGCATACGATGCGTCAGCGAAGACGCCCGCTAAAACGGTCGCATCTCCTGCTGCCCACGCCGACACAGATACCGTAGTCCGCGCACGGATGCCCGCGTCGGCGCACCCGACTCCGCCGGTGCTGGATTCGCTCATCAAAGGCACGCTTCCCGTGCGCGGCTTGTACGTCTACCGCTTCGCTGCCAACGCGCGGCGCATGAAGAAGCTCCTGGCGATTGCTGATACAACCGAAATCAATGCGTTCGTCATCGACGTGAAGGATGAGTTCGGTCTCAACTTCAATCCAACCGATCCGCTGCTCAAGAAGAACGCCGGTACGCAGAGCAAGGCCACTCATCTCGGCGAGGTCGTCGACACGATGCGGGCCCACGGAATTCTGCCAATTGCTCGCATCGTCGTCTTCAAGGACTCGGTCACCGCGCGCAACAATCCCGACCACACGATCAGGAAGGCCGACGGAACGCCCTGGCACGACAAGAAGGGACAGACGTGGGTGAATCCGTACGCGAATGCGATCTGGGAATACAACTTCCGCGTCGCCGATGAAGCCATAAAGATGGGATTCGGCGAAATCCAGTTCGATTACATCCGGTTTCCCGAGCCGTACAAGAGTCTGCCGCCGCAGGTATTCCCCGAGCAGAGAGGTCGCACCAAGCCGCAGGTGCTTGCTGAATTTCTCAGCACCGCGCGCGCGCGCTTCGCCCAGCAGGGCGTGAGAACGACGGCCGACATCTTCGGACTCGTCACCACCGTCGGCGGCGCGCTGGAAGTCGGACAGAAATGGGAGCCGATCTCCCAATCCGTGGACGCGGTGCTGCCGATGGTTTATCCGTCGCACTATCCGCCCGGGTCGTTCCAGCTGCCGCACCCGAATGCGGCTCCGTACGACGTGATTCACATCGCGATTTCGCGCGCCCGCGAGCGCGACGAGAAGCTCGGGATCAAAGGCGAGCACGTCCGACCGTGGCTCCAGGCGTTCAGTATCGGCATGCCGAAGTACGGTCCGCACGAGATCGAGGAACAGAAGCGCGCGGTCTACGACTCGGGCTACGACGGCTGGATTCTGTGGGAGCCGGGGACGAGGTACGACAAGTTCATTCCTGCTTTCGAGAAGAAGCTCGTCTCACGGAAAAAGGTGCCCCCGGTGCCGAGACCGGCGAACAGACTCGATTAGTTCCGCGGTATAAATACGGCCCAATCTGGACGCCGGGCGCCCTATATTATGCCCGATGACCACAACCGTCTCAGTCTTGGGCATGACCTGCGCGCACTGCGTTCGCGCGGTATTCACCTCACTCGCGGGCGTGCCCGGGATACATCGTGCTGATGTCACCATTGGTCAGGCGGTAATCGAGCACGACGGCACCGTAACGCCCGAACAGATTCGGGACGCGATAGCCGTGGCGGGATACACGGTCGACGAAACGAAAGAAAATCGCCGCAATCTTCCCCTGGCGTGAAGACTCCTCCGCACAACAAGCGCGTAGAGGAGAAAGAAGAGTCGTCCATAGCCGCCCTCATGGGGCCCGACATCCTCGTGATGCTCGAGGAGAGTCCCGAAGCAATTCCCGTTGAGACCGAAGAGCTTCACCCGGCGGATCTCGCCAACGTAGCGGAGGGGCTCCCCCGCGAGATGGTGGCGCCGTTCCTGTCAGCACTGCCGGTCGAGCGCGCCGCAGACGTGCTCGAGTACCTGAACGAGGATCTCCGCACCGAGGTTCTCGAGACAATGAGCGCGCGTCAGGCCGCCGAGCTCGTCACGGAGATGACTCCGGACGACCGCGCCGACGCCCTGGAAGACCTGGAGGCCGAGAGCGCGGAAGAGATTCTCTCCGAGATCCCGACTGCTGAGCGCGCCGAGACGGAGAAGCTGCTCGCCTACGAGCCGGACACCGCGGGCGGCTTGATGACGACCGAGTTCGTCTCCGTCTCCGAGGACACACCGGTCGACGAAGCACTCGCCGCGGTCCGTCGCATTGCCCGATCAGAGCGCCGCGAAGCGATGAATACGATTTACACCACAGATTCAGGCGGCCGTGTCCAGGGCGTGATGTCGCTCCGCGAGTTGCTCGCGGCGCCTGAGGGCGGGAAGGTTTCGGACATCGCCTGGGAGGAAGTTCAGACTGTCCCGCTGACCGCGGACCGAGAAGAAGTCGCTCGGTTGACGCGCGAGTACGACCTGGTTGCGGTGCCCGTCGTCGACGACAACGGCGTGATTCAGGGAGTCGTAACAGTCGACGACGTCATCGACGCATTGGTGGAGGAGCACACCGAAGACGTGCAGCGCTTCGGCGGAATGGAGGCACTGGACGAGCCTTACACCCAGATCGGGTTCTTCGCGATGATCAAGAAACGCGCGCCGTGGCTGGCCGCGCTTTTTCTGAGCGAAATGCTGACCACCACGGCGATGGGCCACTTTCAGGACGAGCTCGCCAAGGCAGTAGTGCTCGCGCTCTTCATTCCACTCATCATCAGCTCCGGCGGAAACTCCGGCTCGCAGGCCACATCGCTCATCATCCGCGCCCTCGCTCTGGGGGAGATTCGGCTGCGAGACTGGTGGCGCGTCGCGCTTCGGGAGTTGCCATCAGGACTCATGCTCGGTGCGATACTGGGCGTGATGGGGATCGGTCGCATCCTGCTCTGGCAGCATCTCGGCATCGGCAATTATCCGCACCCCAACCTGCTCGCGCTCACTATCGGAGTCGCGCTGACTGGCGTCGTCACGTTCGGCTCGATCGCTGGCTCCATGCTTCCATTCGTTCTGCAGCGGCTCGGCTTCGATCCCGCGAGCGCCTCGGCCCCATTCGTCGCGACGCTCGTCGATGTCACCGGCCTGTCGATCTATTTCTACGTTGCGCTTCTCATACTTCGCGGCACACTCTTGTAGTCGTTGGATCTCGTCCCTCACAAGGAGATGCACGTATGAATACCACGATTCAAAAGCTGGCGGCGGTTTTCGGGGTCGTCTTCATCATCGTCGCGATAGTCGGCTTCATTGCGCCGAACGGCGGCATGTCGATGCAGCCGACCGACCCCGCTACCGCCGCGAAGGCGCTCGGGATCTTCCCGATAAACCTGCTCCATAACATCGTGCACCTGCTGTTCGGAGTCTGGGGCCTGGCCGCATCACGCAGCTGGGGCGGGTCGAAATCGTACTTCACGACTTCGGGCGTGATCTACGCAGTTCTCACAGTCTTTGCTTTTCTATCTCCGACCGGGTTCGGGCTGGTGCCGCTCGGTGGCGCGGATATCGGACTGCACGCGGTCCTGGCGATTGCGATGATCGCGATCGGGCTGACCGCCAAGGCGGACGCAGCCGTTACTGTGTAGCGCCCACTGTTGCTGTAACGGGATCCGTACCCAAAACGGCGCCCCCACTTCCGGTGGGGCGCCGTTTTGCTTTGTCGACGGTCGGAAGGATCGAGACTATGCCCTGTTCGAGCCACGCGTGCTCTCCGCGCAGAACCTCCATGGCAACTTTGTAGAGCGCTGGATCGTTGGCCCCAAAGAGCTGGTCGAAATGGAGGTTGATGCGCTCACGCGCTTCGAGGCAGAAGGCGTCCGCTAGCGCGACTGCTTCGGGTCTCCCCCGCTTCGACAACATCTGTGCCCGCGAGCACGCCGCCGACATCGCAAACAACTCGGCGCCGATGTCCACCGCGCGGAACAACACCATCTGTCTGCGCTCGAGCTTGGGGCCGAACCGCACCATCGCATGAAAGATCGACCGGCCGAGGTGGCGCGTCGAGCGCTCGATGTAGCGCACGTGGCGCGCTAGCTTGCCGAACTCGCCGTAGCGCCGCAGCCTCGACGCGTTGAGCCAGCGGGATGGATACCACGCCAGGTAGAACGGCGTCGCGCTCTTCATCGCGGCGAGCTTCTCTTTGAAGGTCGACTCCGGGTTGACGATGTTGAAGGCGAGCTTGAAGTGGTGATCGACAGCCTCACGCGCGATGAAGAGACGCATGATCTCCGATGATCCCTCGAAGATCAGATTGATGCGGAAATCGCGCATCGCTCGCTCGACGGGAATTGCGGGCTCGCCGCGCCGCGCGAGCGACTCGGCCATCTCGTAGCCGCGGCCGCCCCGGATCTGCAGCGTGTCGTCGATGATCCGCCAACCGGCCTCGGTGTTGAACAGCTTGGCGATCGCCGCCTCGAGCCGAATATCGTAGTCGCCCTTCTCGTACAGCGCCGCCGACAGCTCGGCCACCGATTCCATCGCAAACGTGTAAGCCGTCATGCGCGCGATTTTCTGCGCGACTGCTTCGTGCTTGCCGATTGGTTGTCCCCATTGCACGCGCTCGTTCGCCCACTTGCGCGTGATGGACACCATCTGCTTGCCCGCTCCTGCGCAACCCGCGGGAATCGTGAGGCGCCCTGTGTTCAGGGTAATGAGCGCGAGCTTGAGTCCCTTTCCTTCTTCCCAGAGGATGTTCTCTCGCGGGACTTTGACGTTGTTGAATCGGATGACGCCGTTCTCGAGCGCCTTGAGGCCCATGAAGCGAAGGCGATGAACCACTTCGACGCCCGGCATCGAAGCTTCCACGATGAAGGCCGTGATCTGCTTCACCGGTTTTCCCTTGATAACCTTCTCCGGAGTCCGGGCCATCACTACGAATAGCTCGGCCCGCGTGCCGTTGGTGCACCAGAGCTTTTCGCCGTTGATTACGAAATGCTTTCCATCCGCAGTGGGCGCGGCCGTGCACCGCATGTTCGCTGGATCGGACCCGGCGTCGACTTCCGTCAGCGCGAATGCGGAGATCGCGCCCTTGGCGAGCCGCGGGAAATATTTCCGCTTCTGCTCCTCCGTCCCGAAAAGCTTGAGCGGTTGCGGCACACCGATCGACTGGTGCGCGGATAGCAGCGCCGTGAGCGATCCGTCCTTGGACGTCACCATCTCGATCGCGCGGATGTAACTCATCTGCGACAAGCCCAGTCCGCCGTATTCCTTTCCGATCTTGATACCGAAGGCACCCATGTCGCGGAGCTCCTGTATCACCGACTCCGGAATCTCCCCAGTGCGATCGATCTCCTCGGAGTCGACGCGTTCCATGAACGAGCGCAGCTTGTCCATGAAAGGCTTGGCGCGGGCCTCTTCGGCCGTGTCAGGGGCCGGATGCGGGTGGATCAGATCGAGGCGAAACCGGCCCAGGAACAGCTCGCGCACGAAGCTCGGGTGGGCCCACTCGGTCTCGCGAGCGCTCTCAGCTACGTCGCGTGCTTCCTTCTCGCTCGCCGTGCCGACCGAAATGTCACTCATGTGCGCCTTAAGAAGATCACTAGTCCAATAATAGAGATCGCCGCAAAGAAAAACCATTGGATCGCGTAGTTGCGGTGCGGCCCTTCATCGAGCGATGCCGGCTCTATGCGCGGTGGCCCGCCCGCAAGTGCCGAGTCCGTCAGCACTACGTAATAATTGGCGATCGGATACGGAAACAGCTTTACGAGTGCAGGCTTGTCGAGCCGCCTCATCGATCGCGGCCGCTTTTGATTGGGCTTGTCGAATGGTCCTTTCGTAGGAAACACCTCGACAAATCCGTTCGCATCGACGGTGTCCTTCTCGCGCCACTGTTTGGTCTCGGCCGTCACGCCATCAGGTGAGTAAATCCAGCCACGATTGACTAGCACCGCAGTGTCATTGCCCGTGCGGCGAATGGGAGTCAGCAGGTTGACGCCCGGCGACCCGTTCCGTCCGCGAAGAGTGAGCACGATCTCGTTCCGATAGTCGTACGCGCCTCGGACGCGAGTTCTTCTGAAATGCGCCGCCGCGGTATCGTATGGCAGCGAATCGAGCGGTACCCCGGGCGCGAAGCGTCGCGATGCCAGAAGCTCGTTCGCCGCGCGTCGCTCCCCCAGCCGTCGCAGCTGCCAGAACCCAAGCGAGATCGAAATTGCGGCGAACGAGATCGCGAGGATGCTGAGGACCCATTTCTTGAGGTTCACCCGGGAAATATCACTATCGTGGATGAGTTGACGCTTGGCCGGCTACTATGACGAAAGGTTATCCGGAGCATCCGTGTTAGCCTTTCGTCCTAGATGCCAGTCGAAGCCGGCTCTAGAACAGCGACATCTGCTCGCCTAGCAGATCGGGATCGACCGGGCTCTGGCCCAGCCGGGACTGGAAGTCACGCGCGGTGGCCGGACTGTGACCCGAGAAGTGATTTGCGACGTACCCGTAGACGTGCGACACCTTCTCGGACAGCCTCTCGACCGCGTCGCTCCATGCATCCACTTCGCGCGAGCGATCGACCTGCACGCGCGAGTAGTCGACCAAATCGCGATTCGGGCCCATCCACCTTATGTAGGCGAAGTCCGCCGTCGGGCGCTCGGCCAGTCCCAGCATCAGCTTGCGCGGAATCCACCTTCCGTCGATGAGCGCGAGGGCGATGTTGTGCTCCGAAAGGAGAGCAAGAACTCCATCCGTGATCCAGCCGCGATGCCTGAATTCCATGGCGATCCTGAGATCGCTCGGAGCGCGACCGATGAAGTCTACCAGCGCCGGAAGCTCGCCCGGGTGGAAATCGGGACCCATCTGAACGAGAACCGGTCCGAGCTTGTCCCCCAGCTCCCGCGCCCGCGCGAAGAACGCCTCCGAGGCGCTGGTCTCGTCGCGCAGCCGGTGCTCGTGGGTGATCTCCTGCGGCATCTTCAACGCGAACATGAATCCTTTCGGAGTACGATCGAGCCAGCTCCGGATCGTCGTCGCCGCCGGAGACGCGTAGAACGTGGAATCCACTTCCACCGAGTCGAACGCCCGCGCGTAAACGGTGAGAAAATCGGACGGGCGCGTGCCGGTCGGATAGAACGGCCCAACCCAGGCGTCGTAGTTCCAGCCTTGCGTCCCGATGTGAATTTCCGCGGACATGACGTTCAATCGGAAGCCGCGAACTCCCGATGTCAAGTCAGGGAAGCTTCACCGGTAGGTCTCGAAGAAACCGGTGCCGGTGCCGGCGAGCGGTTGCCCCTCTATGCGACCAGAGATTCTGGCGGACCCCTTCATCTGGATGAAGTATGGCCGCGCCTTCTCAGTCCCGAGCGGATCCCCGCGCTCGCCTCCATTTGCTTTCCGCGGGCGGGTGTCGGTGGCGATAGCGTCCTCGATGGAAATGTCGACAGTCAGCGTGTCGTCGTCCCGTATGTCGGAGAACCGCGCGCGCGAAGGCACGTGCAGCATCGTCCCACCGGAGCTGACGGTACGGTTGTCTTCGTACGAGATGAGCTTCGGACGGAATACGGCTCGGAATCCCAGCGAGTCGATCAGGTACACGAGCAGTGGCGGAATGGAAGCGCTGGTATCCGGCGGAAACACTCTTCCATACAGGAAGGCGTACTTTCCCGCCCGAGACGCGCCCCAGTCCCAGGTGACCCCGCGCCAGATTCCCCAGTTGTGGTCGTGATACGACTGCGCGTCAGTCAGCTTCTCGCACTGGCCGTCCACACACAACGTCCCCGACGCGGATGCGCGGAGCGCCGGAACGGCGTACCCCGAAACAAAACCTCCCGTCCCCATCGACACGCCCGGGAAATAGGCGAACGGCGCCGGATGCACGAGAAGCGAAATATCGGCTCCGTCGGCCTTCGCCCGTACCTCGTAGTCGCCATCAGGCAAAACGGTGACGTGGGAATCTCCGAAAACGAGATTCGCATCTGTCGTCGAAAAACGCACCCGCGAACGATCGAGCGTCGCGCCGAAACGGCGCGTCGCTCCGGTCTGCTCGCGCACCGTTATTCCGACCTTCCCTCCCCACCTGGTGCCTGTGACATCACCGCCGACGATGAAGGAGATGAACGCCCACCGCTTCCCCCCTTCAGACAACACGTTGAAGTAGTGCCACTCGGCCCAGGTATCTCGGTTGGCAATGCTGTCGCCCGGCAAATGGAAATGATCGATCTCGTGCCTCAGCTCGGCCAGTGTGGGGGCTGCCCACTGGCGATCGCCGTCATCGTTCTCCCATTTTCCCTCGGTGATTTCCGGCGCGGCACCGACGGCCACAGTCGCCGCCGGGATTTCGCCACTCGCATGCACTGCGTACTGCCGTCCGTCTGCCGTCCGAAGGTAGAGAAGCCTCCCTTCGATCTGTGGTGCGACGGCCGAGATTTCGTCTCTGTACCGAGTGGACGCGAAGAGCTGACGATACAGAAACGACGCGTGATCGATGGAAAAGAAGAGCCCGCCAATCCCGCCGGTCTTCATCACCTCCACGTCGAGTCCCTCTGGAAGGACGGTGATAGACCCCCCACCGACGAGCTTCTCGTTCCGGGCTTGCGAAAGCATCGCCTCGCCGATCGACAGCAGCACGATCATCACTGCGACGCCGACCCCGTAACCGAAGAAAAGAAGGACGGACCGCCAGGGTCTGTAGGTGATGTTACGGAACGCGAGCTGGGCGATCATGCGTCCACGATCCTGCCGTCACGCATGTGCACCTTGTGGCGCGCGGCATTCGCCAGATCCTCGTCGTGCGTGACGACGACGATCGTCGTTCCATCCGAGTTCAGGCGGTGGAACAGTGAGATGATCTCCGTTCCCGTTCGCGCATCGAGCTCGCCCGTCGGCTCGTCGGCGAGAAGCAGAGCCGGGTGATTAGCCAACGCCCGTGCAATCGCGACCCGCTGCTGTTCTCCGCCGGAAAGCTCAGACGGCCGATGCCGCTCTCGCGAGCTCAGACCGACGTATGCAAGGAGCTCCGCAGCCCGCGCGTTCCGCTCGTCGCGCGGTACTCTGGCCTCCGCCATCGGCAGGGCGACGTTCTCCGACGCCGACAGGATCGGCATCAGATAGAACCGCTGAAACACGAAACCGATGTTGTGCAACCGGAATGACGTCGCCTCCCGGTCGCTCATCGCGTCCACCTGCCTCCCGGCAATGCTCACTGTTCCTGACGTCGGCTGATCGATGACGCCGATGAGATTGAGCAGAGTGGACTTTCCGCAACCGGACGGGCCGACGATCGCCACGTAATCTCCGCGTTCCACCTCCAGCGACACTCCCTGGAGCGCGTGCACCCGCTCGGCGCCTAGCGCATAATCGCGACGAACCTCCCGCAACGAGACGATCGAACCAGCACCGACTGTCACGCTATTGCCTCGCGACGCAGAGACTCGGCAATCGGTAGCGAAGCTGCGCGCCACGCCGGATAAATGCCCGCGAGAATTCCGCTCGCTGCCAATAACCCCAGCGCCGACCACGCTGCGCGAGGTTGAAACAGAAAGAAGTCGATCGCCATGGGCAGACCTGGAAAAGCGGAGAGAATCGAGTTCAGGTATCGCGCGGTGAGCAACCCGAGCCCTAGTCCGATTACCGCGCCGACCAGACTGATGGCGACACCCTCGATGACGATTTGCTGGACGACGTGCGTCCGCGACACTCCGATTGCACGCATCACCGCGATCTCTCCAGCGCGCTCGTTCACCGAGACCGTTACCAGCGTCGTTACCAGCAGGAATCCCACGAACAGGCTCACTGAGCCCAGGATAAAGGCGAGCTGGCGGAAATAGCTGAGCCGCTGATCGACTTCGGCGATCGCTGTCGCAACCGAGATTACCGAGACGGTCGGGATTTGCGCGAGGATCCAGTTTCTCACGCTGTCCGGATTCACTCCCTTGCGAATGCGCACCATGAACAGCGATGCCCGGTCTCGCCGCGCGCCTCCTCCCAATGCCTCCAGCGTTTCGCGACGGACAGCGGCGGCAGGCTGCTCGCTAGCGCCGTAGATGAAACGAACCGCTCCTGTGAGTACCAGCTTTCGCTGCCCCGAATACGTCCGCGTCTGCGGATCGTAACCCGCCGCGACGCTCAGCGTATCGCCAAATCGGGCGCCGAGTTTGGCGAGCAGGTAATCGTTCGCTACGATGGCGTCCGGGACGGTGATATCCCGGCCCGATACGAATTCGTAGTCCCCCTGGACTGCGGGATCGACGCCGAGCACGGCGGCGCTGATGCCCCGCGCGCCCACCTGGATGTGGATCGACCCTCCAAGCACAGCGCTTATCTCTCGAATGTCAGGACTCGTTCGTAGAACGCTCATGATCGCACGGACTCCAGGAATCGTCGCGTCGGTGTCGAACGGAAGCGTGCCCTTTGGGGCGAGCCTTATGTCGAAGCCCTGTGACAACAACAGCTCACGAAACGACTCGCGCATTCCCGTCGCGAGCATCACCATGTCGAGGAGCATCGCCGTCGCGACCGCGACACCGAGCACGGCCAACATCGTGCGCGCGCGATGCCGAATCAGTGAGGCCTGCGCGAGCGTTGCTCTCATTCAGCGCCCGAACAGAGCAAGGGGTGGAGTCCGCACCAGGCGTAGCGAAGCCAGTACTCCGGCCCCGATTCCCAGCACGAGCGAGAGCGAAACGGCCAGCGCCAGGATCGGCGGCGTGACGATGGAGAAGTAAAGCGGAGTGCGGTACAACGCCTGGTAGTGCCAGTTGACGAAGAATGACACTATCCAGCCGAGCACGACTCCAAGCAAGCTGCCGAGCACTGCGACGACCGCGGCCTCGATGATGATCGATCGCACGACGGACGCTCGGGAGATTCCCATCAGCCGAAGCGCCGCGATGTCGCGCCGGCGCTCCTCGACTTTGAGCACCATTATGCAGAGCAGGAAGATGGAGCTCGCCACGATCGTGATTACGCCGATCGCGCGGTGGAAACGGCTTACGACCTGAAAAGTGCGCGACGTTTCCACCGCGATATCCCGCGAGCGATACGCCCTGAAGCCGAACGCGACGTGATTGATGCGCTGGAGCGCGCTGTCAATGTCGGTCGAAGGACGCGTCGCAATCGCGAAGCGGTCTACGCGATCGCCGTAACCCGAGATTCGCTGCAGCTGGTCCAGGTGCATTCGCACCCCGAAATCACCACGCGCAACCTGGGAGGGATCAGCTCCTCTCCTTGCGATCGCCCCCACAATCACCGACTCCGCTGGCGCAGAAAGATCGGGTCTCGCAGACAGCGCTACCCGGTCCCCTACCCTTAGGTGCGCTTCGGCGGCAAAGGCTTCATCGATTGCGATCGTGCGTTGGGATGTCTGGGGCGCCTGGAGGAACAGCGCAAGCGCGAGGAGAAGAAGCGGCACGCCCGAAAGCTAGCCGCGCTTCCCACCCCTGTCTGCCAGCGGCGCGATCAGGACGTTTGCTGCGAGCGCCGGCCCAATGGATAGCTCCTGTCGCCCCACGGAAAGCGTGATCGGCCCGTCGTACGGCGCGCGCGACTTCACCGTGACTTTCTTGCCCGGCAGAATCGAAAGCTCGGCGAGATATCTCAGCATCTCGGGATCTTCGTCAGACACCCTCACAACCACACCGGACGATCCGGCGTCGAGCTGCGCGAGCGAGGTGTATTCGGTCTCGTCCACTGAGCCATCGCGGGTGGGAATCGGTGCCCCGTGTGGATCGACTTCCGGCTCCCCGATGGTCGCCGCCATCCTGTCCACCAGCTCGTCCGACGCCGCGTGTTCCAATCGCTCGGCCTCGTGATGCACGCGATCCCAGGGATAGCCCAGCGCCTGCGAGAGGTACGCCTCGATGACACGGTGCCGTCTGAGCGTTCGCAGCGCGGCGCGGCGTCCGCTCTCGGTCAGCTTTACCCCGTGATAGCGCTCGTAGGCGAGCAGACCCTGTTCTGCCAGACGACGGACCATCCCGCTCACCGATGCCGGCGCAATTGAGAGACGCTGCGCGATCTCATTCGTTGCCGCTGGTCCGGAGCCCTTCCCAATGGCGTAGATCGCCTTGAGATAGTCTTCTGCGGGAGCAGTGAGTGCCTCTACGCTCTCTTCCCGGGCTGCCCTCATCGAGCCGGCCGCGGTCCCGCCGGAGGCGCGTGCAAATGCGGAAGTCCACGGACCATCAGAACTGGCAGCATCGAGATGTGCCTGAGTTCGCTCGCGACGCTGCCGCGCAGCACATCCGAGAGCCCGCGGTGACCGTGCGTCGCCATCGCGATCAGGTCGCAGTTCTCCCGTTGCGCGCACGCCGCGATCTCCCTGGCGGGATCACCACCGGCGAGAATTGCTTCGGCGCTGTATCCGTCCCGCTCGAGGGACTCGGCAATCCCTTCGATGTACTCGCGGTCGCTTTTCATTTCTTCCGATTCGCGTAGATCGAGCTGGTTGATGTTCCGCGCCGCCCATCCGTCGGCAACGTGGATCAGCACGATCGATGCGTCGTTGCACGTGCGAGCCAGCTTCCGGACGTGATCCAGGACTACGTCATCGTAGGGCGAATGCTCGACGGGGACGAGTATGCGCTGATACATCAGATCACCGAACCGTGGAATAATTGGAACAGCAGCCAAATGTTAAGCGAGGCGATGACGAATGCAACAGCGTAGGCGAGCGCCTTGAGCCAGGCGGGATTTACCAGTTCCCCCATCTTGAGCTTGTCCGACGTGAAAGCCACCAACGGAAAGACCGCGAACGACAGCTGCATACTCAGGACTACCTGGCTCAATATGAGTAGCTTCGCTGTGCCGCTTTCCCCGAACAGCATCGCCACGATCACGGCGGGAACGATGGCGACTCCGCGGGTTATCAGCCGGCGCAGCCAGGGCCGCAGCCTGATGTTGAGGAATCCCTCCATCACGATCTGTCCGGCGAGGGTGCCGGTGATCGTCGAGTTCTGCCCCGACGCCAGCAGCGCCAGTGCGAATATGACGCTCGCGCCCCCACCCAATAACGGCGTCAGCAGCTTGAAGGCGTCCTGAATCTCGGCGACGTCCGAATGTCCGGTCGTGTGAAACGTCGTGGCCGCGATGATCAGTATCGCGGCGTTGATGAACAGCGCGAACGTCAGCGCGATCGTCGAATCGATGAAGGCGAAATGCACGGCTTCGCGCTTGCCTTCGAGCGTCTCCTCGTATTGGCGCGTCTGCACGATCGACGAATGCAGGTAGAGGTTGTGCGGCATGACAGTGGCGCCGAGTATCCCCACCGCGATGTAGAGCATCGAGGGATCGCGGACGATTGCAGTCGAAGGGATGAATCCGCGCAGCACCCCGGCGAGCGGCGGCTGCGAAAGAATTATCTCGAATAGGAAACAGACGCCGACGGTCGCGATGAGCGCGATTACCAGCGCCTCGAGCAACCTGAATCCCTTGTTCTGCAGATAGAGCACGACCAGCACGTCGGCGGCAGTGATGACGATTCCGACAGGGATGGGAATATGGAAAAGCAGATTGAGTGCGATCGCCGATCCGATGACTTCCGCGAGATCGCAGGCGGCGATGGCAATCTCGCACGCGATCCAGAGCAGCACACCGACCGGCTTGGAGTAGTGGTCGCGGCAGGCCTGGGCGAGGTCCCGGCCGGTGACAATGCCGAGCTTGGAAGCGAGACCCTGCAGCAGGATCGCCATCAGATTCGAGGCGAGTATCACGCTCAGAAGCGTATAGCCGAACTTCGATCCACCGGCGAGATCGGTCGCCCAGTTTCCCGGATCCATGTAGCCGACCGCGACGAGATAACCCGGTCCGGCGAATGCAGCGATCTTCCGCCACCAGCCTTTCCCGGCGACCGGGACGGTGCGATAGACCTCTACGAGCGACGGGGTCGCCCGCGCTCGCCGCCATCCGGGCGGTGGAGTCGAGGTCGCGGCATCCGCCTCGAGGCGGACTGGTTCGCGTTGTGGATCCAACCGTATGGCCAAGGCTATACCGAGATTATAAGGAAACTAGAAAATAAGTTAGTATGGCCTAACTTTCTGCGCAAGTGAACTTTTCAGGCGGCTATCAACACGTTTAACCTTCGCGGGCCTCCCACTCACGCTCCGGACACCCAACAATCTCATCATGCCGCCCGTAAGTTCTCGCGGACTACTTTGGCGTCGACTCCCGTACCCAAGACCTGACCATGACGTTCACCTGGCCCTACGCGCACATTCTGATCAATCACTTTCCGGTGGTGCTGAGCTTCGTAGCGCTCGTAATTGCCATCCTCGCGCTCGTGCTTGGGCGTCGAGGATTATGGCTGACTGCGATGGGTGCGCTTACACTGGCCGGTGTTTCCGTCTACCCGGTGTTTCTTACTGGAAACCAGGCCGACCGCGCGCTCAGGGATCCGTGGTATATCCAGCACGGCACCATCGAGGCGCACGACGCCGCCGCCGAGTGGACGCTGTGGGTGATTCTCATCTTCGGAGCATTCGCCGCCTACGCATGGTGGAGATCCCTGAAGAGGCCGGGCGAGGCGATTCCCGGGTGGATGCGGGCGGGCGTCGTGATCGGATCCATCCTCGCCGCCAGCACTGTGGCGCGGACGTCGTACCTCGGCGGAAAGATCATCCACGAATCACCGATGCTCGACCTCAAGGATGCACCGGCAGGACTTCCCCCTGCGGTCGTTACCAAGCTGCGTGGTGATACGACGGCAGGGCACTGACGTCGAGCAAGCTCGCTACCGTACCAAACCAGTCAATCAATCAGGAGAACGTGGTGAAGTCGAAATTCTTTCTTTCGGTTGGCGCCTCAGCCATCGTTGCGACTCTCGTCGCTTCGCCGTCCGCGACAGCCCAGGTCGCTGCGCCGGGCTATCACGTCATACATAAGATCCTCCCCGGGGGTGAAGGCGGCTGGGACTACATGACCGCAGATCCCGACGGGAACCGGCTCTTTCTGTCGCGCGGAACGCATGCGATGGTCATCGATCTCGGCCGCGACAGCGTGATCGGTGACATCCCGAACACACCGGGAATTCATGGCGTTGCTCTCGCGCCGGAGCTGAACCGCGGATTCACGAGCAACGGCCGCGATTCGAGCGTGACGATCTTCGATTACAAGACGCTTGCACCGATCGGGGTGGTGAAGGTCCCCGCCAGAGGTCCGGACGCGATCTTCTATGATCCCGCAACGAAGCGCGTGTTCACCTTCAACGGTGGGACGAGCAACGCGACGGCAATCGACGCAACCAACGGCACTGTCGTTGGCACGGTGGACCTTGCCGGCAAGCCCGAGGGAGCAGCGTTCGACCACGGGCGCGGCTACGTAAATCTCGAGGACAAGAGTCAGATCGCCGTGTTCGATCCGAAGACACTCGCGGTCCTGGCGCGCTGGCCCCTGGCGCCGTGCGAAGAGCCGAGTGGGCTCGCGATAGACCGGGTTCATCAGCGTCTGTTCGCCGGATGCGGCAACAAGACCATGGCAATCGTCGACATGCATACGGGCAAAGTCGTCGCTACCGTTCCCGTCGGTGATGGGGTGGATGCCGCCGGGTTCGACCCGGGAACGCAGCTCGCGTTCACGTCGAACGGCGAGGGATCGATCACGGTCGTGCACGAAGACACTCCCGACAAGTATTCGGTAGTCGAGACGGTGCCGACGCAGCGCGGCGCGCGGACCATGACCCTGAATCCGAAGACCCATCGTCTCTACACGGTAACGGCGGAGTTCGGTACGCCGCCCGCACCGACCGCGGATCATCCGCGGCCGCGTGCTCCGATGATTCCGGGGTCGTTCGTCGTGCTCGTGCTCGATCGTTAGGCTCAGCCGAGCAGCGTTAGCAGCTGGGCGAGAATTCGCTCGGTCATACCCCAGATCACGTAGCCTTCGTGATGAAACGCGCGCGCGGACAATTGGATCCCGCGCGCGTACACGGACGTAGCGCGCCACGAGCCGGATTGCCTCAGTTCAGCGAGCGGAACCCAGAACGCCAACGCGACCTCATCGCTCAGTAGCAACGAATCCTCGCGGTTCAGCAACACCACGTACGGCCGCACGATAATCGCCGGTAACGCGCTGGTCTGCGGGCGAAGATCGTCGAGCGTGCCGATCACAGTCCCATCGTTCCTGAGATCGATTCCTGTCTCCTCGCGCGTCTCCCGCAATGCAGTATCGGAGAGATTCGCATCGCCGGCTTCTTCTCTCCCGCCCGGAAAGGCGACCTGGCCGCTCCAGGGATCAGCCGGATAGTCGGCGCGCTTGATGAAGAGCAGCTCCGGCGCTCCCCCTTCTCCCGCGCGAAAGATCAAAGCCACCGCCGCCCGTCGTCCTTCCTCTTTGCCGCCACCGACCGCTTTGTGCGTGTCGAGGGCGGACCGCAGCTTCACGATGTCCGGATGCTCGAAGAGCGTCGTCATCTCGTCACTCCCGCTCCCGCCTTTACTTACTTCATCACGAGGCAGTGTTCCGCACGAAGAACCTCACTGTCTCCTGCACGACGCTCTCCAGAACCGGGGGTACTTCGGTCAGAGGATGCTTCGCATCGAACCCGTGGTTCGCGCCCTCGATCAGACGAAGCGTGCTCGATCCGATCGAGAGCTCATGAAGTCGCTCCGCATTTGTGCTCGGCACGGTGTCGTCCCCCGTTCCGTGAACGATGAGCCACGGCACTTTGATCTTTGCCGCCGCGGCGGGGATGTTGAGCTTCGTCTTTCCGTGGATCTCCACATCGTCGAGCAGCTCCGTTCCCATGCGCATTGCCTGGCCCGTGCGAGAATTTGTCACCTCAGCGTAACCCTGCTTCCGCCAGGTGCTGGCCTCCTCTGGAGTCCACCAGAGGGTGCGGCCGATTGCCGCCCACGTCACGAGACACTTTACATCCGAGTCCGGTGTGGCGGTGTAGAGAATCGCCATCGCGCCGCCGCGCGAATGCCCGAAGAGGCCGAATTTGCCCTTTATGAATTTCATTCGACGCGCATAGTCGACCACGTTGCCTATGTCTTCGAGGTCCCTCGTGAAAGTATTTCCTCCGAATGCGTCCGGCTGGGTGAACGTTTCTCGATCGGGCCCGATTCCGCTCCCCGAGAAATCGAACGTGATGGCCGTCAATCCGCTCTCGGCCAGCGATCGCGCGAGATAGGGAAAGAACGCCCAGTGCGCGAATCCCTTGAACCCGTGACAGATGACGACTGATCCGAGCGGTGTTTCCGCGGGATAGACCTCGCCGCGGATGAACAGTCCATCCGCGCACGGGATATCGAAGGCCTTCGGACTCGCCGCGCTCACCTCGGTCACCCTTCGACTTCACCGCCGATGTCGGCCCAGCCCTGAAAGCCGCGGGCTATCGACGCGACGTTCTCGTATCCCATCTGCTTCATCGTCAGAGCAGCCAGCGCCGATCGATTTCCGCGAGCGCAATAAATCACCACTTTCTGAGTCCGGTCGATGAGGCCTTCGACCTTGGTCTCCAGATTTCCGCGGGGGAGGTGGACCGCCTGCGGCAGTCGTCCGAGATTCCATTCGTTCGGCTCTCTGACATCCAGATACACGACTCGCTCGCCTCGCGACTGCATCTCGCGCACCTGCTCCGGCGTGACTTCATTGATTTGCTGCTTTGCTTCTTCGATCATGTCCTCACCCGTCTTGTGTGCCATCTGTGTCCTCAGGACTTGTACGAGGTCACGGAGAGCGTGCGCGCAGCGGTGTCGAGCTCCGCCATCGCCCCCAGGGGAACCGTCCACTGGTCGGCGATGTGCCCGACTGGAATTCCAGCAAGGCATGGAATGCCGAGTGCGTGCGCGATCTCGCCGAGGACCGTGTCGAATTTGCGGGCGCCGGCCTCGGCGCCACCGGCGTCCTCCGGACAGCTCGTGCAATCGCCGAAGACAATCGCTTTGCAGCCGTTGAGCACTCCGGCGAGCTTCAGCTGCTGCAACATCCTGTCGATCCGGTACACGGGCTCGTTGATGTCTTCGAGTACGAGGATGCCGTCGGTAAGATCAGGCATGTACGGAGTTCCGCACAGGGATGAGAGAAGGGAGAGATTTCCCCCGACCAGCCTCCCTTCCGCCGCGCCCGCGTTTATCTCGCGGGCATTGGGCGCCGCACCACACGAATCGGTCTGGCCGACAACCGCGCGCTGAAAAGAATCGCGCGAGAAATCGGTGAGCACCTCTCGCGCGTGTGGTCCGTGATAGGTGATGAGCCTGCACTTCCTCTGCACCGCTGAATGGAGCGCGGTGACGTCCGAGAACCCGATGACTGCTTTTGGTGCTCGAGTCAACGCGTCGTAATCGATGCCTGGAAGAATGCGCATCAGGCCGTACCCGCCGCGCAGAATCCAGACCGCGTCGATTTTCGGATCGCGCAGCGCACGGTTGACGTCGTTCAGTCGATCGCGATCGTAACCGGCCAGGTAGCCGACGCGGTCCGACGCGTGCGGACCTGCGACCGGTTCCCAACCGAACGAGCGGGCGTTGTCCAGCGCGCGCGGCAAGTCGTCCGGTTTTGGCAGCGGGCCGGCGGGTGCGACCAAAGCGACACGTGCGCCGGCTGCGAGCCGTTGCGGCTCGCGAAAGTGTGTCATTGGCACAGAAGTTTTTCTTGGTGGCTCGTATTACGCAGTGAATTTGCAGCTTGCATGTTTCTAATATGGCACATGCATTGCTCGTCTCGCGCCTGGATTCAAACAACTCTGGAGGGTAGCAGAATGGCTGGTACTGAAGAGGGTTTTGGTGCTAAGGACAAAGGCGGCGGCGGTGGCGGCGGTGGTAAACCCGGCGGCGGTGGTGGTAAACCCGGCGGCGGCAGCGGATCCTCCGGAGGTGATGGCGGTGGAATGGGTGGCGGCGGCCAGGGCGGTGGTGGTGGTAACCGCGGCGGTGGTGGCGGCGGCCAAGGTGGAGGAGGGCAAGGCGGTGGTGGCGGCGGCCGCCCGCCCGGTGGCGGAGGCGGCCAGGGTGGTGGTGGACAGGGCGGTGGCGGTGGTGGTGGACGTCCCCCTGGTGGTGGTGGACAGGGTGCTGGCGGGGGAGGAGGCGGTCGCCCAGGTGGTGGGGGCGGATCCTCCGGCGGTGGCGGTGGAATGGGAGGAGGAGGAGGCGGTGGTGGACGTCCCGGCGGGGGCGGCGGAAACCGTTAACTCACTCTAATCCAGCGGGGCGTCGCGTGAACGCGGCGCCCCGCTTTTTTTGATGCATTACTTCATCGCGATACTTCTCTCGCTGCCGTGGATCGTGCCGCCACTCGTCACGTATTTCCGGCTGCGCCGCTCGCGCTCGCTGGATAGCGAGAGTGCGATTCCCCTCGAGAATCCGCCGCTTGTTTCGGTGATCGTGCCGGCGCGGAACGAAGCCCACAACATCGCGCGCTGCGTGTCGTCGATCCTCTCGACCACGTACCCGAACATCGAGCTGATTGTCGTCGACGACAGCTCTGCCGACGAGACGGTGGCGATTGCGCGTGAAGCGGCGGCGGGCGATCCACGGGCGCGCGTGATCACATCCCCGCCGCTCCCGGAAGGCTGGTTCGGCAAGCAGTGGGCGTGCGCAACAGGCGCGAAAGTGGCGCGTGGAAGCGTCCTCCAGTTCACCGACGCCGACACCGTACACAGCGCGGATCTGGTGACCCGCTCCACCAACGCGATGCGCGACGCCAGAGCACAGCTTTTCTCCGTCGCCGGCCGACAGGAGCTCGGCGGGTTCTGGGAGAAGGTGATCCAGCCGCAGATCTTCACGATTCTCTCGATGCGTTACGGCGGCACGGAGTCGATAACGGAGGCGACGAGCGTCAGCAACAAGATCGCCAACGGGCAGTGCATCTTCGTCACGCACGACAGCTACGATGCGATCGGCGGCCACGGAGCCGTGCGTTCGTCGGTCGCGGAGGACCTGATGCTCGCGCAACGTTTTTTCGCCGCTCGCAAGAGAGTGGTGCTGATGCTTGGCGTGAACCAGTTGTCCACGCGCATGTACGCCTCGCTCGGCGAGATAACCCGCGGTTGGAGAAAGAACGTCTTCGCGGGCGGATTGGATTCCGTGCCCTTCGGCAGAATCGGCCGGACGTTTTTTCCATTGGTGCTGCTCCTGCCGCCGCTCATGCAGCTCCTGCCGGGGCTGGTGCTGATACTTGGCGCGTTGGGTCATGTGTCGCCGGAGATTATTCTTTGGGCGGCCATCTCGGGAGTGGCAACGCTGATCTGGTGGCTCGTCGTCTATATCACGATCAGTGAGAACCCGCTCTACGCATTGCTGTACCCGCTGGGCGCAGTGGTGCTTCTATACATCTTCGTCACGGCAGTGATTCGTGGACGACGCGTAACCTGGAAGGGGCGGACGTACCTCTCGGAGTAGCTGCTGGCTCCTTGGAACTACCGTCCCCATCGAACCGTAGTCGTAGGAAACCCGTCAACCAATGCCAGGAGCGCAGTATGGGATCAGTCAGTGAGCTCGGAGTGCTCATCCCGCTTATCGGACTCCTCGCGAGTATCGGGATCCTGGCGGGTGCTTTTGCCGGAGCCTACTTCTTTGGAAAAAGCAGAGCTCAGACTGACAAGCTGGGCTCGGGCCGGGATCCGGAGCTGGTCGCGCGAATCGCCCGCATCGAACAGATCGTCGAGTCGACCTCGATCGAGATCGAGCGCATCAGCGAGGGCCAGCGTTTCACCACCAGGCTACTGGCGGAAACAAAGGTCGTAGAATCGTAGCAAAGATTCGTGTCGCATAGTCGTCAAACGATGTAAGCGCAGTTTGTCCGCCGGGCTACGCTGGATGAGTGCAGACTCTCGAGCGTGCCACCGCGCTGCTTCGGAGCGCCGACTCCCACCGGGGGTTGGCAGACCTCGTTCGTCAACTCGGATTCAGCGGGCAGTTTCTTCCCCTCGATGCGATAGCGACGAACGCGCTACATCTGCCCGGGATTGTCCGCGCCGCGAGCATCACCCAGGGCGTTGGATCGATTCGCGGCCTGGTCCTGGATATCCCCGACGCCGTGGATCTCCGCCAAAGCCTTACCGCTGTCGCCAACGCGCTGGCCAGACACTCGCCACAGCTTCTCTGGATGGTCATCGCGACTCACGCAAGCGAGGTGGTGATTGTTTGCTGGTCTTCCAGCGGAGCCAGGACGAGAATCGTTTCGCTGGTGTGCAACCGCAGTAACATCTTCGAGAGCGACGCTGAAACGTTGTGCGCCCTCGCTTCCTCGACCGGCGATTCGGACTTGCTTACCCACGCCCGCTGGCTCGACGTGCTTGGGCGCGAAGCAATCACCAGTCGATTCTTTCGCGTTCTCGAGAAGGCGGTGGCTGAGCTGGCGGATTCGTCAGACGGGCGGGTCAACCGGGCCGAGCGCTTCGAGCTCGCGCTGCTCTACGTCTCGCGATTGATCTTTCTCTCCTTCCTCGAGACGAAAGGCTGGCTGAACGGCGACTTTGGCTTTCTCAGCAATGGTTACTATGAGTGCATCGCGACTGGCGGGTCCTATCAGCGAAAGGTGCTCGAGCCGCTCTTCTTCGGAACGCTCAACACCGCTATGCGCGCGCGCTCGCGTCGCGCCCGCAGCTTTGGACGCATCCCCTTTCTAAACGGAGGATTATTTTCGCGGTCGAGCCTGGAGAAGCGCCGGCGCGGATGTGTCTTCAGCGACGAGTCGTTTGGAAACGCATACGGCGCGTTGCTCTCCCGATATCACTTCAGTGCACGTGAGGATTCAGCAGTCTGGTCGGAAGCATCGATAGATCCTGAGATGCTGGGTAGAGCGTTCGAGGCGCTCATGGCTGCGGGCGAAAGAAAATCGAGTGGGGCCTTCTACACTCCGCAGGCCCTGGTCGAGGAAGTTGCAGAGGAGGCGCTTCGGCCGGCGCTTGATGCCGATTTGCCGGGCGCCTCGAGGCTCGGGCACTTGTTCAACATTCGCGTGCTCGATCCCGCATGCGGCTCCGGCGCTTTCCTCGTGCATATGCTTGAGCGCCTCGCTTCCCTGCGCCTTGCTGCCGGCGAGGCCGGATCGATTGCCGAGATCAGGCGGCGAGTTCTGACAGCTTCGATTTTTGGTGTCGATCTGAATCCAATGGCGGTGTGGCTTTGTGAGCTGCGGCTTTGGCTCGCAATCGTCATCGAGAGCGCTGAAGGAGATCCGATGCGCGTTGTTCCACTCCCGAATCTCGATCGGCACATCCGCGTCGGCGACTCGCTTTCCGGAAGTGCCTTCGACCATGCTGTGCGCTCGATGAGCGGACGCAAGCTGGCCACTTTTCGCAGCCGTTACATGCGTGCCTCCGGGCCGCGAAAGAGAACGCTCGCCACGGCAATGGATCGCGCCGAACGTAGCGCTGCCATCGAGAGGTTGCAGCGGGAGGGCGTGCGGTTGACTGCCCGGCGGAGGGAGCTGCTCTTGGCGTTGCGGGGCAGAGATCTCTTTGGTGATCGCCAGTTGCCAACTCGCGATGCTCGGCTGCGCCTGCTCACTGTCCGGGCTCAAATCAGGGATACTGCTCGGTCGGCGCGGCGGCTGCGCGGGGGCGCGGCTCTGCCCTTCTCGTTCGCGGCCCACTTCTCGGACGTCGGCGTCAGCGGTGGCTTCGATGTGGTCGTCGGTAACCCACCGTGGGTTCGAGTGCATCAGATCGCGGAATCAGCGCGGGTCATGCTACGGAATGATTTTATCGTGTATCGCACCGCGGCATGGGAAAGCGGAGCCGGCACGGCGGGCGCCGGCCGCGGATTCTCCTCCCAGATAGATATGTCCGCTCTTTTCGTCGAGCGTTCGTGTGAGCTTCTGCGACCCGGCGGGACACTGGCACTCCTTTTACCATCGAAATTGTGGCGGTCGCTCGCCGGCGGAGGAGTAAGGCAGCTGCTCCTGGACCGAACCGAGATCGTCACCCTCGATGACCTCACGGAGTCACCATCGCAGTTCGAAGCAGCGGTATACCCATCCCTCCTCGTCGCGCAGAAGAGGACGGCCGCACCGGGAACGCAGAAGCTCTTTAGCGCAAGGGTTCGACTGCCTGATCGCGCACTAGAGTGGTCGGTCCGAGCCGAAGCCCTCCGCTTCAACGACACACCCGGAAGCCCATGGATCCTGCTTCCGCCTCCGGCGCGGAATGCATTCGAGAGTCTGCGGGGCATCGGGATTCCCTTCGCGAACAGCGCATTCGGACGCCCAATGCTTGGGGTCAAGACGGGATGCAACGGAGCGTACGTCGTCCACGTCGACGGCGTCGACGATGGTATCGCATCGATATCATCCGGCGATCGCCGCGGCCGAATCGAGCGCGAGATGCTCAGGCGGCTGGTGCGCGGCGAGACACTCAGCGCGTGGAAGACAACGGGCCAGCACGACTACATCGTGTGGCCGCACCGTGATGACAACGTTCCCCTCAAAGACCTTCCTCCATTCGCGCGCCGATGGCTGCTTCCATTTCGAGACCGCCTTGGTTCGCGCGCCGATCTCAAGGGGCGATCCCCATGGTGGACCGTATTCCGCACCGAAGCTGCGCGTCACGAACGCGCCCGCGTGGTCTGGGCCGACTTTGGAACCAGGCCGCGGGCAATGGTCATCGAGCCCGGTGATTCGATCGTCCCTCTCAATACCTGTTACGCGGTTTGCTGCGACACGCTCGGCGATGCGCACAGTCTCGCCGCACTTCTCAACGGCCCGTTGGTGTCAGCATGGTTGAACGTGGTGGCCGAGCCAGCCCGAGGTGGTTATCGTCGATATCTGGGCTGGACCATGTCACTGTTGCCATTGCCTAGAGATTGGGAGCGGGCCCGAGAATGTCTCGCCCCCCTTGGCGTTGGCGCAATGTCGGGTGCCGTGCCGTCCGACGACGATCTCCTTGCCGCAGCGCTCGACGCCTACGGAATCACCATGGCAGACACCCGGCCTCTCCTCTCCTGGAGAAGTTCCTGCGACTAAAGACAGCCGAGGAAGTCCGCGCCGAGATCGCGCGATTCATGCTCGGTGATGATCGGACTGAGACGCGGATCGGCGCGGTCTCACTCCAGCCGCACCAGCTGTCGGCCGTGACGAGAATCGAAAAGGCGATCGAGGAGTTCGGCGGAGCCTTGCTCTGCGACGAGGTTGGCATGGGCAAGACTTTCGTCGCGACCGCGATCGCGCGCGATTACGCCCGCCGGCTCGTCGTCGCGCCCGCAGCGCTCTCACCAATGTGGGCACACGCACTTCGCGCTACCGAAATCGACGCGGATTTCGTCAGCTTCGAGAGGCTGAGCGGGCTCCGTTCCGAGCTTAGCGCCGAATACGATCTGCTAATCATCGACGAAGCCCACCACGCCCGAAATCAGACGACCAGAAGATACGCTCGGCTCGAGGAACTATCCCGCCGGGCAAAGCTTCTTCTTCTCACGGCGACACCGATTCACAATCGCCGCAGGGATCTCTCGGGCCCGCTTTCACTTTTTCTAGGCTCACGCGCAAGCGCACTGACGAAGGCGGAGCTCGCTCGCTGCATCGTGAGGCGCGAACACGAACAGCTGAAGAGCACGGCGCTGATCCCGCGCGTCCTTCCAACCGTGGGCCTTCAGATCTCCGACGATTCTCGGATCGTGCCCGAGCTGATGCGACTTCCCGACCCAGTCCCAGTTCGCAACGGAGGCTACGGCCGAAGTCTTATCGCGCGGGGCCTGGTGCACCAGTGGGCATCGAGCGAAGCCGCTCTGAACGAGGCACTTCGGAGGAGGACAGCGAGGGCCTACGCGTTAACCGCGTCGCTGGAGGCGGGCACATATCCCACCGCGGCTGAGCTTCGCACCTGGATCTTCGACGACGGGGCGCTGCAACTCGGTTTTGCTCAGATTCTGTCCTTCGCAGCGGGTGACGCAGACGCACTGCTCGAATCGGTGAGATTGCATCTGGATGCGCTGGAGCGGTTCCGTGCTTCCCATTCGGGGGGATCGTCACTCGACATCGAACGCGCCAATGTGATCGCGAACGTGCGAGCGACGCACCCGAGGGCGAAGATTGTCGCCTTCGCTCAGTATGCGGCGACCGTCTCAATGCTCTTTCGGAGACTCGGCAAAGACGCCGGCGTTGCAATGCTCACCGCTAACGGCGGACGAGTGGCAGGCGGCAGCCTTTCTCGCAGCGAGGCTCTATCCCGTTTCGCGCCGCGGGCGCTTAACGCTCCCCGGCCAGCCCGTGCCGAACAGATCGATCTTCTTTTGTCAACGGACTTGCTGAGCGAAGGCGTGAATCTGCAGGACGCCGAAATCGTCGTGCACGTGGATATACCGTGGACGGCGGCGCGTTTGGAGCAACGTGTAGGCAGAGTCGCGCGGATGGGCTCCGCACATTCAGCGGTGAGTGTCTACCTGATTCGACCGCCCGCAAGCGCAGCGGAGTTGCTCGAAAGCGAGGTGCTCGTTCAGCGGAAATGGGACATCGCCCGACGCTCAGTCGGTTCCGCCAAGACGTCACCCCTGCCTGTTCACTCATTCCGCGAAAAGGACCCAGCCGGTGAAAGCGTAACGAAGCAGACGGAGAATCTGCGCACGATTCTCAGCGATTGGCGTCGGCCGATCATGCCGGAAGACGTCGATGACGTTCCCGTCTCGTCCGTCTCCTCACCGCGTCGAGGCTTCCTCGCCGCTGTGAGCGTTGGCGCAGAACGGAACCTGGTCGTGGCACTATCGGGTCAGTTGTCGACGGATCTCGACTCGCAAATCGTCGCATGTGGCTTGAGCAGCGGTCTCGATGTCAGGACGAACCCTCAGGAGTGCGAGGCCGCGTTGGAGGAAATTCGCAAATGGGCCGGCCGCGAGCGCGCAGCGGCATTGGCTGGTCTAACGGATTCGAGCGTTCTGCGCAGAAGGCGTCTTGTAAACCGGATCGACAAGGCGATCGAAAGCGCGCCGCCGCACTCACGCAGCCGCAGACTCAAAATGGCCGCGAAAGCCAGGCGAGTAGCCGCAGCGCAACACGGTTCCGCCATCGAGGCGGAGCTCGAATCGCTCAGCGGAGCTCCTGTTTCCGATGACGACTGGCTCGCCAGTGTCGCGAGGTTGGAGTCGGCTGCAACCGCGTCTCCGCCAACCAGGGACGCCCGGTGCCTGGAGATTCACGCTTTGCTTCTAATGCGTCAGGACGCGTCGAAACAGGTGCAGCGATTGCAGCAGGATTAAGCATACCGGGCCAGTAGCGGATCCATCCCTGGAATGGAAAAGTGTCAGACAGCGATTCGGCCGTCTGACACTTTTCGCCACTCGGCACGTTAGACCGCTTCGATTTCGCTCGCAGCGCGGTCCAGGATCTCCTTGATCTTCTTTATCTGTTCAGCTGACCTCGACGAGCTCTTCGACACGTAGATGGCGCGGCCGATGTCCTTGAACGCCCGATGCACTTCCATCATCGGCTCTCCGAAGATGTTGTTCGCAAAGTCCGCGATCTTTGAGAAGATGTCGTCGATCAGTGGCTGGTTCTCTGCGAGGTGCGCCCTGCCTTCGTCCGTGATCTCGTAGATCTTCTTGCCGCTTTCCTCCGGTCTCGCCCGCGCGTAGCCGAGGTCCTCGAGCATGGTCAGGGTCGGATAGACCGTTCCGGGGCTCGGTGAATACATCCCTCCGAACCGCTCCTCGATCTCCTTGATGATCTCGTATCCGTGGCGCGGCTTCTCCTCGAGCAGACGGAGGATCACGAACTTCAGGTGACCCTGATCGAACATCCTTCCGCCGCCGAACGGACCACCGCGCGACTTGCCGCGACCACCCCAAAAAGCGCCCGCGTCGAACCCAAAGTTCTCCGGCCGCATCCCGCACGCCCACGCGAACCTCGGCCCGCAGTTTCCACCATGCATTGACTCAACCCCCGCAAATAGGATCTATCGAGCCAGTCAGGCGTCAGTTGACGCCTATGATAGTACTGGAGATATATCTTTGTCGCTGAAGCTATATCTGGCGATATATCTCCGCAAGTGGCGGATGAGGCCCGAGTACGACGACCCGCCCCATCGGCCCCTTCGGAATCCGACGTCCGCCCGCGACATCCGAGGCGATTTCGCAGCAGCGATATGCGCTCGCTTCGCCCGCTCAACCCCAATCGAACCAATGACTTACGCTTGTAAGTGAAACCAGGTCTGTCGGGCTTGCATCTTGCCGAACTTCGCGGGCAATGCTGGACCAATCCTACAATCTCAATCTCGGCGCCACCTCCGTCCTCATCGCGACGATCGGGGCGTACGTCGCTATCGAGATAGCGCAACGGGTTCGCGCCGCAGTGCGCCGCCGTCGCCTCTTCTGGGTTTACGGTGGTGCGCTCGCCATGGCACTCGGCATCTGGAGCATGCACTTCGTCGGGATGCTCGCGCTGCACCTGCCGATTCCTGTCTGGTACGACGCCCCGCTGGTCACCCTCTCCTACGTCGCGGCGTTTCTCGGATGCGTCATCGCATTCGCCATCTTCAACCGCTCCACTGTCCACTCCGGCCTGCTGGTTCTCGCCAGTGTCTTCATGGGATTGGCCATCGCAGCTATGCACTACACGGGCATGGCTGCAATGCGAATGAACAGCCACGTGATGTACGATCCGGTCATCTTCGTCGCATCGGTCGCCGTGGCAATCAGCGTGTCGTTCGCGGCCCTCGCGCTCACTCGAAATTTCCTCGCCACGGGCTCGGAGCCACGAGCCTGGCTCAAGAAATTGGGCGCGGCGCTGCTCATGGGATTCGCTGTCGCCGGCATGCACTACACCGGGATGGCAGCCGCTGTCTTCACGCACGGTCCAGCCGGCTGGCGGCCGAACGATCACGTCGTCCTCGGAACGTACCAGCTCGGTTTAGTGGTAGCTGCCACGAGCGCGGCATTGCTCGGCATTGCCCTCGCAGCCACGCAGTTCGAGCGCTGGACGCTCACCACAAAAGGTAGATTCGAGCACCTGCTCGATCTCTCCCCACAGGTGGTCTGGTTCGGCGGGCCCGATGGCCGAATCACGTACCTCAATCCCTACTGGTACGACTACACGGGTCTCTCCGAGAGAAAAGCGCTCGGGGACGGGTGGATCGAGGCAGTTCATCCAGAAGACCGCAAGCGAGTCCTAGAGAGCTGGCAAACGGCCGTGAGAGAGGGCACGGACTACGTGCTCGAGCTGCGTTTGCGGGGACGGAAAGGTGAGTACTGCTGGTTTCTCGCCCGCAGCCGCCCTGCGCGGGATGAATTTGGAAAGGTAGAGGCGTGGCT
Source organism: Gemmatimonadales bacterium (assembly GCA_038227135.1). GTDB lineage: Bacteria > Gemmatimonadota > Gemmatimonadetes > Gemmatimonadales > Gemmatimonadaceae > UBA4720. The sequence continues at coordinate 17,755 of JBBRQC010000002.1, read as the reverse complement.
GGGAATCGCCGTCGACATCGAAGAGCGGAAGAAGGCAGAAGAAGAAGCCTTGGCGGCAAGCCAGGCCAAGTCGGAGTTTCTCGCCAGCATGAGCCACGAGCTCCGGACACCGCTGAACGCCATCGGCGGATACGCCGAGCTGCTCGCTCTGGGCATTCGCGGACCGTTGAACGCCGAGCAGGCGCAGGACATCGCGCGCATCAGGCGCAGCCAGCAGCACCTCCTTACTCTCATTCAGGACGTACTCAACTTCGCCAAAGTCGACGCCGGGCAGACCGAATACCACATCACCGCGGTCCCCGTCGACGAGGCGCTGCACGATACCGAGTCGATGATCGCTCCGCAGATTCTGGCGAAGGGCCTTCACTACTGCTACAAGGGTGCCGGTAAGAGCGCAGCGGTCCTCGCGGATCCGGAGAAGATGCAGCAGATCGTACTCAACCTCCTGACCAACGCCGTAAAGTTCACCGAGTCGGGCGGGAGCATAACACTCTCGAGCGAATTGAGCGGCAAGTGCGTCGAGATTCGAATTGCTGATACGGGACCGGGGATTTCACCGGAAAAGCTCAAGAGAATCTTTGATCCTTTCGTTCAGGCAGAACGCCGTCTGAATCAGCCGGTTCAGGGCGTCGGACTCGGGCTCGCCATCAGCCAGGACCTGGCTCGCGCAATGGATGGGCAGGTTACCGTCGAGAGTGTGGTCGGCGAAGGGTCGACATTCACGCTTACCCTGCCGCGCGCTCCACGCATGGATCCCGCTGATCTCGCGAAGCTGCAGCTGGACCTCGCCGCGCCCGCGGAAAGCGCGACGCTATCCGACCGCGCGCTTCATGAAAGAGCGCATGCCGAGCGTCCAAAAGAGCGCAGTGATCAGAACGAGCGCCAGCACCACGATGCCTAGCGACATGTGCGGCGCACCCGGAGTAAGCGCCGCCCGCATTCCCTCAGCTACGTAAACCAGCGGGTTGATCAGCACCGCGTATTTCATGACCGGCACGGCGCTCAAGCCCTGCCACGGATAATACGCGCAGCCGAAAAAGATCATCGGCGCCAGAATGACGCCGAACATCAGACCGATCTGCTGCGGCTGGATCGCGGTGCCGAGAAAAAGTCCGAGTGACGAGAATGCGGCCGCGCCGAGCACTGTGATCAGCAGCACGTCTCCGATGTGACCGAATGTGAGATTGGGAATTGGTCCCATGATGAGACGGGCTACAGGTAGCACGAACAGCGCTGACACCAAGCCCTGCAGCACGCCCGCGACGATCTTCTCCGCCGCGACTAGCCAGATGGGAACTGGCGCAAGCAGTCTGTCCTCGATCTCTTTTGTCCAGCCGAAGTCCTGCACCATCGGCAGCGCGACTGATTGAATGCTGGAGAACGTGAGGCTGATGGCCAGCACTCCGGGTAGAAGCGCGGTCGTGTAGCCGCGACCGATGAATCCCATCTTTGGCAGCAGATACCCGAATACGATCACGAACATCAGCGGCTGCATCGTCGTCCGCAGGAGGAAGAATGGCAGCTCGCGCCGCGCGACCCGCATGTCGCGGCGCAGCAGCGCCATGAAAACCGACGAGGGCGAGACCTCGCTGCGTGCAGCGTCCAGCGCGATCGCGATCACCCGAGTTTCCGTCCCGTCAGCGACACGAACAGCGTCTCGAGACTAGGCTGCAGCAGGTGTATGTCCGTGACGGTGCGTCCCGTTGATTCCGCGATCTCGATCAGGGCTGGCAGGACCTGGCCTCCACGATCACTGTGCGCGCGCAGGATTCCGTCCTGAGCCTCCACCTTGCTGATTCCACTGATCGCCTCGGCGAGCTCCGCGGCAGGCACAGCGTCACCGTCGAGCACGAGCTCGAGAAGCGTACCGCCCGGCGCCTTTGCCTTGAGCGCGCGTGGCGAGTCAAGCGCCAGCAGCTTGCCCCGATCGATGATCGCCAGGCGGTCGCACAGCCTGTCTGCTTCGTCCATGTAGTGCGTCGTCATCACGATCGTGCGCCCGCGATCGTGCAGATCGCGAAGGATGTCCCACAGGCCGAGCCGCGCCTGCGGATCGAGCCCGACGGTCGGCTCGTCGAGAAAGATGATTTGCGGCTCGTGCATCAGCGCGCGCACGATCATTAACCGCTGCTGCTGACCGCCCGACATCTCCGCCATTTTCGCTGACGCCTTGTCCGACAAGCCGAGACGCTCGAGTAGCTCATAGGCGCGCTTCGTAGCGACATCGAAGGGAATGCCGAAATACGCCGCGTGAAACTGGAGGTTCTCCAGCACGTTGAGGCTCAGGTCGGCGTTCGGCCGCTGCGGTACGACGCCGATCATCTGGCGAACGCGGACAGAATCCTCCATGACGTCCGCGCCGGCGACGATCGCTTTCCCCGATGTCGGGCGCACGCGCGTGGTGAGAATTCCGATCGCGGTCGTCTTGCCGGCGCCGTTCGGACCGAGCAGCCCGAAGAATTCGCCGACGCGGATGTCCAGGTCCAGCGACTCGAGCGCCACGACATCGTGCGCGGACGCGACCGGCGAGCCAGGCCCGAATCGCATTCCGGAGGGAGCGTTACCCGCCCGCTTGGCCTTTCCCGTTCCTTTGTAGACCTTGCCTAGGGCACGCATCTCGATCGCGTTCTGCTGCTGCGTTGAGACCATCAGGCCCCGATCGGATGCCAGGTAGTCTTGAACTCGATGAAGTCGCGAATCTCGTAGACGCTCTGCGACTGATCATCGGCCCAGTCGATCGCGTCGTCGCGCTTTCGCGCGCGGACGCGCTTGATGCTTTCCGCCGCACCCAGCTGCAGCTGCTTCTTCTCTTCCTGATTCACGATCGCATTCAGGCCGCGTATGTGCGTGTGCGTCGCGAACGTGGGAACGAGCTCCTTTCTGAAACCGGTGAGAATGTTCACCACTCCGCCCGGCAAATCGGACACAGCCAGCAGCTCACCGAGCACGATCGCCGGATAGGGAAACTCCTGCGACGCGAGACACACGCAGGTGTTGCCGGCGACGATGACCGGGGCAATCTGACTCAGCAGACCCAGCAGCGGAGCCGAATCATCGGCGATGATGCCGACGATTCCCATCGGCTCCGCAACCGTGAAGTTGAAAAACGGTCCGGCAACCGGATTGGTATTGCCGAGCACCTGCTCGTATTTGTCGGACCAGCCGGCGTAGTAGATGAGGCGGTCGACGGTCGCGATCACTTCCTTCGCCGCGGCAGCCTTGGGCGACGCACCCGAGATCACCAGCGCCTCGGCCATCTCGTCGCTTCTCGACTCCAGCATCTCAGCCAGACGATAGATGATCTGACCGCGGTTGTACGGCGTGCGATGCGCCCAGTCGGGGCCGGCCTTCGCCGCGGCTTCCACGGCATTGCGCAAATCCTTGCGCGTGCACTGCGGGACATTTCCCAGCAGCGCGACATGACCTTTCAAGGCGGCATCACCCTTACTCGTTGTTTTTTTCCGAATCGGGAAAACGCGTCCGCTCTCGGAGCGGATGAATTGCCCCCCGACGTACACCTTGGGCGTCTTCGTTACGGGAAGCCGCGCCATGGCTAGACCACCTTCCCGTAATCCATCAGACCCTGCCGTCCGCCTTCGCGTCCGAACCCCGATTCCTTGTAGCCGCCGAACGGCGACGACGGATCGAACTTGTTGAAGGTGTTCGCCCACACCACGCCGGCCTTGAGCAGCGTGCTCATCTTGAGAATCCGCGAGCCCTTGTCCGTCCACACGCCGGCGGAAAGCCCATACATCGTGTTGTTCGCCTTCTCGACGGCTTCCTCCAGCGTGCGGAAGGTGAGGACGCTCAATACCGGTCCGAAGATTTCCTCACGGGCGATGCGGTGGCTCTGCGTCACACCCGTGAACACCGTTGGCTTGAAGTAGTAGCCCTTGGTCGGCAGGCGACACGCTGCCGACTGATACATCTCAGCTCCGGCGGTCACACCGGAATCGACCAGCTCGCAGATCGTGTCGAGCTGCGCCTTCGAGTTGATCGCGCCTACGTCCGTGTTCTTGTCGAGCGGATTGCCCACCCGAAGAACATCGATGCGGTTCTTCAGCTTCGACACGAACATCTCCGCTATCGATTCCTGCACCAGCAACCTGCTGCCAGCGCAGCAGACGTGGCCCTGATTGAAGAAGATGCCGTTGACGACGCCTTCGACCGCCTGATCGATTGGAGAATCGTCGAAAACGATGTTGGCGGCCTTTCCCCCCAGCTCCAGCGTGAGCTTCTTGTCCGTGCCGGCGAGCTGACGCATGATCAGCTTGCCAACCTCCGTCGAGCCGGTGAAGGCAATTTTGGCGGCGGTGGGATGTCCGACGACGGCCGCGCCTGTCTCGCCCGCACCGCAGACGAAGTTGACGACGCCGGGCGGCAACTCCGCTTCGAGCAATAGCTCCGCGAATTTCAACGCGGTGATCGAAGTCGTCTCCGCCGGCTTGAGCACCACCGTGTTTCCCATTGCCAAGGCCGGCGCGATTTTCCACGCGAGCATGAGCAGCGGGAAATTCCACGGTATCACCTGACCTACGACGCCGAGTGGAACTACGGTGACGCCCGGCATCGCGTACTCGAGCTTGTCGGCCCAGCCGGCGTGGTAGAAAAAGTGCGCGGCTGCCATCGGGACGTCGAAGTCGCGCGATTCCTTGATCGGCTTGCCGCCATCCATCGTCTCGGCGACAGCGAACTCGCGCGCGCGGTCCTGGATGAGTCGCGCGATGCGATACAGATACTTTCCACGCTCGACTCCGGGCAGCTTGCTCCAGGGAGTGAACGCCTTCTGAGCGGCGTGAAAGGCTGCGTCTACGTCCGCTGGGGCCGCAAGCGCGATCTCGGCCAGAACTTCTTCCGTGGCCGGATTGACTGACTCAAAGTACTTGCCGGTTTTCGGAGCGACGAACTTGCCGCCGATAAAGAGATCGTATTTCGGCTTGAGCTTGGGATCGGCCGTCTCCGGGGCGGGATCGTACTCCCACAGATCCCCGAAAATCAACTGGGGAACGGAGCCGCCAACCGCCGATGGTCGGGCGATCGTCCTGGGCGTTGTCATCTCAGTAGCTCTCCGCCGACTCGGTGAAGTAGTACGGCGCCTGGTACGCGCCCGTCTTTTCCTTTTCGATCTGCCTCAGCAGGTCATTGAGCAGCGAGCTCGCGCCGAAGCGATAGCGCGTCGAATTCAGCCACGCGTCGCCCAGAGTTTCTTTTACCGCGACGAGGTAATGCAGCGCCTGCTTCGCCGTCCTGATTCCGCCCGCGGGCTTCATGCCGATCGCGATTCCCGTCGCCAGATAAAAATCGCGGATTGCTTCGATCATCACCTGTGTATTGGCGAGCGTGGCGCTGCCCGAAGCCTTGCCAGTGCTCGTCTTGATGAAATCGCCCGGACGAATCACCCGCATCGCCAGAAAAGATGCAGCGCGGATGTTGTCGTACGTGTCGAGCTCGCTCACTTCGAGGATGACTTTTAGCTGCGCGTCCCCGCAGGCGTCGACCACGGCGCTGATCTCGTCCTGCACCGCATTGAATTCTCCGGCGAGGAAGAGTCCGCGGTTGATCACCATGTCGATCTCGTCCGCTCCGTCGGAAACGGCGGTCTTCACTTCCTCGAGACGCAGCGCCAGCGGACTCTGTCCCGACGGAAACGCCGTCGCGACCGATGCAACCTTGATCGCCGTATCGGCCAGCCAACGGGCGGCGTGCCTTACCAGAAAGGGGTAGATGCAAACGGCGGCGACTGGTGGCACATCTGGATCGAAGCTCGGCCGACGCGCTTTTTGGCAGAGCGATGCGACTTTGCCCGGAGTGTCCTTGCCCTCGAGCGTCGTGAGATCCACCATGGAGACCGCGGTCCTGAGGCCCCAGAGCTTGGAGCCCTTCTTGATGCTCCGCGTCTGGAACTTGGCAACCCGCTCCTCGATCCCAACCTGATCGACCGTTCCAATCTCGTCGAACAGCTTGTTGAAGCTCGTACGCGGGGCGGTGGTGGCGGGCATGATCATTCTAATATCGCGCCGGGTATCCCCCATTACAACGCTGCTATTGCTGGCCCAACTCGTAGCTCCCCATTCCGGCTCTGCGCCGCGAACGGTTACTTTGGCGGTATGGCTGAAACGCGCCCGTTCGCTGTCCTCTTCGACCTCGATGGCACGCTGATCGACTCGATCGCGCTGCTGCTCGCCTCCATGAAACACACTTTTCACGGGCGACCCAGGCAGCCGACCGATGACGAGTGGATCCAGGGATTGGGGACGCCGCTCCCGAAACAGCTGACTCCGTACGTCGAGTCGGACGAAGACCGGGAGCGCCTGCTGAATCGCTATCGCACGTTCCAGATGGAGAATCACGACCGGCTGATGGCCCAGTACACGGGGGTCATCGACACGCTCGCGCTCCTCTATCAACGCGGGCACCCGTTGGGCGTTGTGACGAGCAAGGGCAATATGATGATGGAGCGAGGCCTCAAGTTCATCGGCGCCGACGACTACATCGAAGTCGCGATCGGCTACGACTCGGTCCACATCCACAAACCCGATCCTTATCCCGTCCGCGCGGCGCTCGAAAAACTGGAGTACAAGGCCGACGAGGCGGTCTTCGTCGGCGATTCACCGCACGACATCCAATCGGGCAATGACGCCGGTGTAATAACGATTGCAGCGCTGTGGGGCCCCTTCAGGCGCGATCAGATGGAGCCGTACCATCCGACCTATTTTCTCGACGATATCAAGGGCCTGCCCGCCCTGCTCGACCGAATCGCTACCAAAAATGCGGGGTAATATATTCCGCACGTTCGAACTTCTTAGGAGTTAGTCAAAATGGGTGTGTCATATCAGACGGGAACTCTAATCCGCACTGGAGAGGAAAGAGCGACTCTCGTTCGCCGCACGTACTCTCTGGTTCTGGTCAGCGTCCTCGTGACGATGGTGGGCGCATCGTTTGGTTTGTCCCAGCCGCAGCTGATGGTATCCGTCGCTCGGCATCCCTTCATCGCTTTTATTTGCGCTCTGGCGCCGCTGCTGCTCGCGACGAGGAAGAAAGCCGAGTTCCCCATGAACATCGGGCTGGTATTTCTCTTCAACCTCGTAATGGGCGTCATGATTTCGCCGGCGCTCTACTACTATGGGCGGACGCAGCCGGGCGTGATACCGCAGGCAGCAGTCCTCACGATCGGCGCGTTCGGAGTTCTCACGCTCTACGCGTTCGTCAGCCGCCGCGATTTCAGCGCCTGGGGAAGCTTTCTCATCGTCGGACTATGGGTGCTGATCGGAACGATGTTCCTGAACTTCTTTTTCCAGAACGCCGCCGTCGGCCTCTGGCTCGCATCCGTCTCCGTCTTGTTGTTCAGCGGACTACTCGTGTTCGACACATGGCGCCTGCGCAATTTCTACGGGCCCGACGAGTATGTCGGCGCGGCGGTGCAGATCTACCTCGATCTGCTCAACATGTTCATGGCGATACTTCGGCTGACAGGGAACAGGCGGAACTAGCCGGCCGCCTCTTGCGCCTTGTCGATCTGCTTCGCCATGTCGAGGTCCTTCTGCGTGATGCCGCCGGCGGAATGAGTGCTCAGCGTGCAGACGATTTTGGTGTAGCGGATGTCGATGTCGGGGTGGTGATCGGCGGCTTCGGCTGCCTTGGCTATCGCCGACACGAAACCTATTCCGGAAAGAAAGCTCCGGAATTGAAAAGTCTTCGTGATCACGTCGCCGCGGCGGCTCCAGCCCGGAAGGTTTCCGAGCTCGCGCTGAATCGCAATGTCCGATAGACGCTCAGCCATCAGTTGCATGCTCCGAGCAGGTCATTGCCGAAGAACATAGCAAATTTGAGACTTTCCCGCGCAATCCTCACCGGCCTCACTCGTTGCTGGGGCTCGGCTTCCCCGAACTTTCGCGAGCGCAGGCATCGCCGCCCGTGCACACGGATGCGTACTGGCGCCTCCTCGCCCTGGGATTCGCGAGCAGCCTCCTCGCCCAATGAGACGGGCCACGTACTGATGTCGTACGCGGTCGGAGCTCACCCGCGCTTCGGTTTCGACCACCGCAGGCCGATGGTCTATTCCGGAATCGACACCCGCCTTCATCCACACAAGCAGTTTCTTTTTTCCGCGGCAGGACTGACGACCCAAGCCCCGTTGAACGAAGCAATCCTGGATATCCCGCATTCGGGCGGAAGCGCGTTCGAGCGAGGAATTCTAGCCGGCGGGATCGGCACCACTCTTTTTTACATTACGCTTGGTCGCAATGCATCGGTGAGCGACGTCACCTACATGGCGAACACGTCCTGTCTTTCAAGGACACGGGTGTCTATGATTTTCGGAGGAATCTCGGCGATCCAGGCGTGGCGCGTCTCGCGAAACCCACACTACAGCCACTTTTTCGTGAGAACGGCGGGGGATGGTGGCGCAGTTGGGCTTTCTTTCTAGCAGCGGTATCCGATTTCAGGTCCGAGATTCAGTTTCACCCAGTGGGTGTTCAAGGGCGTTCGTTTATCTAGACTCCTGATTGGCTTCGGTTTATATTCGGGAGATGAAGCCGAGAGACGCAGGTCTGTTCGGCCCGGAGTACGATCGGACCTCCCGCCAGCTCCCGGTGATCGGTGAGCAGAAGGACATCCGCTACTACTCATCGCCCGCCAAAAGTGTCCTCAACGGGCCGGAGACGACCGGTATGGGATTCTGGTCGATCAATCCGTACATCGGTTGCGCCTTCGGCTGCGCTTACTGCTATGCGCGGTACACCCACCGCTATGTGATGGAGCGCGCCGCGACCGACGAAAAAATGACTAACGAGCTCGGCGAGGCGTACAACAAGCTTCCACCCTGGCTCGCCTTCGAGCGCAACATCTTCGTCAAGCGGAATGCGCCCGAGGTTCTGAGCCGCACGCTCAGGTTCGGCAGCGACAAGCACCTCAAGCTCAAGGGCGAGACGATAGTGATCGGAACCGCGACCGACCCCTATCAGCCGGCCGAAAGAAGATTCCGCGTCACGCGGGGAATTCTCGAGGTCCTGGCGGACCACCCCGGATTGAGCGTTTGCGTCATCACGAAGAGTCCGCTCATCACGCGGGACATCGACCTGCTCTCGCGAATCAATCGCCACTCCAAGCTGTCCGTTCACATCTCGCTCATCACCCTGGACCGCGAGCTCGCGCGTCGGATCGAGCCAAGATCACCAACACCCGAGTCGAGAGTGCGCGCGCTGGCGCGGCTGCGTGAAGCGGGAATCGATGCCGGAATCAACTGCATGCCGGTGCTGCCGGGCATCACCGACAACCCCTCGGATCTGGACGCGCTGGTGAAACGCGTGTCCGAGGCCGGCGCGACCTACGTCGGGGCGTGCGCGGTAAGGCTGAAGTCCGCGGCGAGAAAGCGCTATCTCCCCTTCATCGAGCAGGAGTTTCCACACCTGGCAGAGCGGTACCGCAACACCTATGGGAACAGCGCGTACGCGGGCGAGAAATACAGGGAGGGCCTCGCCCGCTTTTTCGAGAAGTTGTGCTCTAAGTACGGCGTTCGCGGGTGGTCGAGAAGCTACGAGGACGAAGAAGGGGACGAGGCGCTTGGTGCGCTCGTCCCCAGTTTACAGCTCAGTTTCGGTATCTGACTCGAAACCTGCTACTTCGTTGTGTCGGCCGCGGCCTTCATTTTCTTCATTTTCTTGTGGGTAGTCTTCATCGCGGCGACGTGTTCTTTGCGTTCTGTTTTCATGCTCTCGCCTTCAGCTTTCCCTTCCGATGACATTCCGCCGCCACCCATGTTCGAGCTCATTCCGCCCGCTGGCGCTGCTGGTGGAGTGTCGTTCGGGCCGAAGCCGATGTTCATTGCCGCAAGGACCGCCGACGCATTGTTCGCGGTATTGAACTTCTTGGCGCAGGTGGCGATCGCACGACGCGTCTGCGGTCCATAATGTCCGTCGACGTTCGTAACGCCGCATCCTTGATCCCTCAGCTCCTGCTGCAGCGCCAGGAACTGAATCCTGTTCAGCCCAGCCTGAGCAGAAGCCAGGGCTGGCACAGTCAGAAAAGCGATAACAGCGATGGTCTTCTTCATACTTCAATGCCTCCGATCAGGTAGGGTCGCATTTACTCTTTTACTATACTGTACCATGGCGACACAGTACAGAGTGTGGTCAAGTAGCAAAGTCTACGCCGATGCCTGGAATCCGCAAGAATGAAATGGACAAAAAAACGCCCGACTCGCAAGGAGCCGGGCGTTTCGTTCAGGACACGAACGATTTTAGCGGAGCATCTGGATCACGAGGGCGCCCATTGCGAGGAGAGCAACGCCGATGGCGATCGCCGCAACCGGCGTAACCGTCATCTGCTGCTTCCACCAATTGGAGGCGGTACCCGGGGTCTCGGGAAGGGACGCCATAATGCGCTGTTGGACGCCAACCGGCGTCACGCGGCGGCGAAGCATCTCGCTCTCGGCGTTGATTCGGGTCCAGAGCTCCACCTTCGACTTGCCCTCGACCTCGCTTGCGCGCATCACATCCACTTCGCCATCGAGCCAGTCGTGCAGCAAACCGTGACTCGAGCCGCCGCTATTGAGCGGGACTTCGCGGTCATAGAGTTGCTCCGTCGACTTGTCCTTGCGCTGAACAGGCTCGCGGCCCGCGACTTTATCGTTTCTGTCGAAACCAGCGTCATCGAGCATCATGCGTACTTCTCCTCAAGCAGTTGTTGGAGCGCCTCTCGCGCCCGATGCACTCGCATCTTTAGCGCGCCAACCGTCGTTTCAAGTAACAGCGCCATCTCTTCGTACGACCTTCCCTCGACGTGCTTCATCACGAACGCTTCACGCAGCGAGGGAGCGAGTCTGGCCAGAGCAAATTGCAGATCCGTACGCAGCTCGTTGCGATCCATCTCTTCTTCCGGCGTCGAGTACGTCGAGGGCTGATCGTCCTCGTCATAGCTCACGTGCGTTCGCCGAATGTTCTTCAGCCAATCCTTGCACGAGTTAGCGACGATCCGGAACACCCAAGCGTCAAATCGGCCGCGAACTTCGCCCAAATGGTGATAGGCTTTGATAAAAGACTGTTGAAGTATGTCTTCCGCCACATCCGGACTTCCGGTCATCCCCAGAGCATGCCGGTACAAGGGATCGCTGTAGCGGGTTATCAGAACCCCAAACGCGTCCTTGTGCCCCGCCAGAACCTTGGCGATTATCTCCTGATCGGCATCAATTCCCGGCACCTGACCATCAGGCGTCGAGCTTCCCGCACCCACGGACTGGGCGCTCTGATTCTGCAGCGGAGTGGCTGTCATCTTCACCCGCCTAATGTAATCCCTTTGCCAGCCCCGATATAGGCCCAACCGGCAGGGGGAGAACACCTTATCACCGTTACGCCTTCCAGACGAGCATGTGTTCGTGGAAGCAACCAAGCCTACCGGAGCCGGACTAGGTACAGGTGCTCCAGGGCGACATCGCGGTGGTAATGTCTGCCCTCCCTCTCACTATCCGCACGGTACCGCCGGTAGCGCTGGGTGAAGTGCGACACCTCACCGTCCACCGAAGCCGCAGCCAGCAGCGACTGGAGCGCGTCCGGGGCAAGGTGTCCCTCTGAGTTGAAGCTGACCAGCGCTTGCCTGGCTCCTGTCGCAGCGAGGAGGGCCGAAAACAGCTTCCCGACTCGCCGGCCGTGCGACCACTGACTTCGTCCTTCGACGCCGGCGAGCAATCCGACTTTTCCCCGAATCGCGGGAGCCGCATCCGTCCACCCGCGAGCAAGAATCTCGGGTATGTGATAGTAGGCCACGTATTGTCGGGAATTGTACGGCGGGTCGATGTACACCAGATCCACCTCTCCGATGTTCTTCGCGGCTTCCGCCGCGTCCATCAGATAAGCGTCGGCGCGCTGCAATCCGTTGATCGGCTTCTCGGGAGCGATGTCGAAAGCCCGCTTCGCGTTTGGCTGCCATCGCTTCATGTATGACGCATAAACGCCCGCGGTATTTGCCACCCGGTCAGCGCCTTCGATGATAGCGGCGAGCAACAGGTAGTAGTCGTCAACGCCAATCTTCCCGGCTGCGCGCCAGGCATCCAGCTCCTCGCGCGCGGCGTCGATGCGTCCGGCATTCTCGGGAGTGAAGTACATCCGCCCCGCCGAGCCGACGCCCATGGCCGGCGAAAAGTGCCGAGTTATGAAGCCCTCGCGAGGCGGAAGACTCGCCAGCTCCCTCGCCTGATCATCCAGGTTTTCTCCGGCACTTTCCGCGACCACATACGCGCGCTGCAGCACGTACGACGACACGAGAAGATCGCTCGAGTGAACGCGCCAGCCATTTTCCTTGAGCGCGCGGCTGACACTCGCCGTACCAGCGAATGCATCGTGGGCAGATCCCACATCAACTCCGCTTCTCTTCAACGTGCGGAGAATGAAAGGAAGGAGCCGGGTCTTGTTACCGATGTACCTCACTGAAAGGCCCGCCACCCCAGAGCGCGGATTGCCGGCCCGTGCTCACCCAGCTTCGGGGGTGGGAAGCGAACGCTACCCGGAACGCTCGGAGGAACGCCGATCAGGGGAGATGCGTCGGTTGTAGCGAGAGCTTCCGCCACGGTTCTGACCAGCCCGCACGGCACACCCGCCATTTGCAGCCGCTCGATCCAATGCTGGGCCGCCATCTCCCGCACGCGATCCGAGAGTCGCAAGACGATTCTGTCGCGGCTCCTCACTCGGCCCGCGTTCGTGTCGAGCGTCGCGTCGCCGGCAAGATCATCGAGGCCAAGGGCACGAACACATGCGCGCCATTGACCGTCGCTTCCTACCGCAATGACGAACGGCCGGTCGGCAGCCTCGAACAGCTGATAAGGAACGAGGTTAGGATGACTATTTCCCCACCTCGCCGCACCTTTGCCGGAAACAAGGACGTTCTGGGCAACGTTCACTAGCGCGGCTCGCGCGCTGTCCGCCAGAGAGATTGTGATTCGCCTTTTGTCGCGCGAGAGTGATCCGGTTGCGCGCTCCGCCACCGCCGCAAGAATCGCGATCGCCGCGTCTTTCCCCGCCACCACGTCAGCGAGTGCGACCCCAACCTTCATTGGAGACCCATCGCGCTCCCCGGTGATTGCCATCCACCCACACTCCGCCTGCATGATGAAGTCGTAGCCCGGACGCAGGCTGTCCGGACCAAAACCGGAGATCGTACACCAGATGAGCGAGGGATTCCGATCGAGCTGCTCATCGGCGTCCAGTCCGAGCCGGGCCAGAGCGCCGCCCAAAAAGTTCTCGAGAACCACGTCAGCTTCCCGAATCAGGTGCTCGACCAGGGTGCGGTCGTCGGCGACGGACAAATCGGCAACGAGGCTCTTCTTGTTTCTGTTGACTGAGAGAAAGTAGGCGCTCTCACCCGCCGAATCGAACGGGGGTCCCCAGCCTCTGGTCTCGTCTCCCGCCACCGGCCGCTCGACTTTGATGACATCGGCGCCCATGTCGCCGAGCATCATTGAACATACTGGTCCGGCCAGCACACGACTCAAATCAAGTACTTTTAGCTTCATTCGTGCATAGTGACGAATTAGTGTGTCTGGAGTGGCGCCGGACTGTTCTTAACCAAGCCGTAGCATCCCTTCCTGAGACTACTGGGCGAATGTAGGTCACCCCACCTTGTTTTAGTCACGAAAAATCATATACTTAGCGCCGTTCGAGCCCCTGTGTACGGGGTCAACCAGAACTCCTGCGATTTCACCCGTCAGCAACACCCTTCGGCTGACCGGAGTCCATAAATGCCCGATAGAGAAAAGCCAGCAGTTGCTACTCCAGCAGCACCTGCTCCAGCCGCCGGCACGGCAACCGTACCGCCCGTCGTTCCTCCGCGAAGAAGCCCCGGCCATCGCGGCGCCGATGTAAAAGATACCGTCGCCGAGATGGCGGCGAAGGCGCATGAGATAAGTCTCGAAGCTGGCAGCAAGATGGCTGCGGCAATGAAAGATGTCGTTGGCGCCGCAGCCGGACTGACTGGCCTCGTGCTCGAGAGCGCGCGCGACCTTCTTCAGTACATGGTGCGCCGCGGTCAGATGACCCAGGAAGAGGCTGACAAATTGATGCGCGAAGTCGAGGCTTCTCACTCGAAAAGAAAGCCTTTCACTCCACCACCAGGCGCAGCCGCGAAGCCGGCGCAGAGGGTCGAGGCGACGACTCACGCGCCCGCAGCGCGGCGGCCGCATACGCCGGCCCCGATCAAGCACGCCGCCAAGCCGGTAGCGAAGCACGCTCCCGCCAAGAAGCCGGCGGCGAAAAAGCCGACGATGAAGCCCGCCGCGAAGAAGCATCCGGTCAAGTCGTCGTCGAAGCCGAAACCCAAAGCCTCCGGCAAGACCGCGAAAAGAAGGTAGGTCGTGGCCATACCGCGAGGCGACGCGGTCGCGCTCGCCCGCGCTCTGATAAAAATTGACTCGAGAAATCCCACCCTCGCTCCGGAGTCGCCGGGCGAGGGTGATTGCGCTCGTACCCTCGCCGCTGTCCTCGACGACTGGGGCTTTGTGGTTCAGTTGATCGATGCTGCGCCGGGACGCCCCAACGTGGTTGCTCGCATGGGACGCGAGGATGCGCCGGCTCTGATGCTGAACGGACATCTCGACGTCGTCGGCGTCGACGGAATGGTGCACCCGCCATTCTCCGCTGATCGCCGCGATGGCCGGATCTACGGTCGCGGCTCGGCGGACATGAAAGGAGGGCTCGCAGCTATGTGTGCGGCGGCAGCGACCAGCGCCGGACGCGAATCTGCGCGACAGATCCTGATCACCGCGGTTGTCGACGAAGAGTACGAAAGTCTTGGCATGCGTGCCCTGCTCGACGCGGGAATTTCCGCGGAACAGGCAATCATCACCGAGCCGACCAGACTCGCGATCTGCCCCGCGCACCGCGGATTCGCCTGGTTCGATGTGGAGCTGAGGGGGAGGGCAGCCCACGGCAGCCGCTACGACGTCGGAATCGACGCCATCACACACGCCGGCCTGCTCCTCACGGAGTTGGATCTGCTCGAGCACACCAGGCAAGCGGGCCCGCTACATCCCTTGCTCGGCCGCGGCTCGCTCCATGCCTCGAAGATCCGGGGCGGTGTGGGGATGTCGACTTATCCCGAGCGCTGTACTCTGGCGATAGAGAGAAGGACAATCCCCGGCGAGTCCGTCGAGAAAGCTATGCGCGAGATCGTGGACGCATGCGCTCGCGTGAAGTCGGGACATCCGGAGTTCGACGCCAGCGTTACATTGAATACTGCACAGCTCCCGAGCGATGTGCCCGTCGACGCACCGGTGGTTAGAAGGCTCGTCAGCGCTGTCGAACGCGAAGGAATTCCCGTAAGCATCGAAGGGCTCTCTGCGTGGACGGATGCCGCCCTGCTCAACGAAGCGGGCATTCCGACAGTTTGCTTTGGGCCGGGCGACATCTCTCTTGCGCATGCAGCCGAGGAATTCGTACCGGTGGAGGAGATCGAGCGCGCAACGCGAATACTCGCTCGAGTCGTCCGCGAGTGGTGCGGAGAAGCTTGAGTTCACGCAGCAAGGAGAGGCTTCATTGGCACAGTGGACCCACAAGCAGTACGACATACTCGAGCGCGCAATCACCAACGGAAAGCGCATTTCCGCGTACCGGCGTGGAACGGAGTACATCGTCGTGCCGATGAGACTACGCATGATCAGTGGGCGTGAGGCTGTGGAGGCGACTCATCCGACTACCGGCGATCCGATCACGATCTACCTGGACGAGATGGACAGCTTCGAGGTGGTCAAGTGACGCGCGCAAAGTCCGGCGACCTGGTTGCCATTTACGCCGACGAGTCCTGCATCGGGAACGGACGTGACGGCGACAACCCAGGCGGCGCGGGCGGATTGATCGAATGGCTTCATCCTGAGTCCAGTGAGGTCACGCGCTGCGACTACTGGATCTCCGAGCCCTCCACGACGAACAACCGGATGGCCCTCCGATCGGTAATCGAGGCTTTTCGCGCCCTCTCTCGAAACGGGAATTCCTATCGTGTTGTGTTTACCAGCGATTCCAAATACATAGTAGAGGGCATGAACGCGTGGCTCCCGACCTGGAAGGCGCGGGGCTGGAAGAAGAAGAATGGACCGGTTCTCAACCTCGAGCTGTGGAAGGAAGCCGATCTGGCGGTGTCCCGACACGAATGTCAGTTTCGGTGGGTACACGGCCACGCCGGTCATCCCCAGAATGAATACGCCAACCTTCTTGCGACGCGGGCTGCCGCGGAACAATCAAATTCCGGCGGGTTAAGGCAATCGGAGTTCGATAACTGGCTGAAGGAGCAGCAGACGGGCCGGCTGCGCTTGAAGGACACCGCGCCTTTCCCCGATCTTCATTCATTCCAGCCTGGCAAACGAGCATGGACGACCTAGACCGACTTTTTCAGCGATTGGTGCACAACATCCGAAACGGACACGCCGAATATCTGAGCGTGCCGTTCACGGTGCAGGAGCTGTACGACACACTGGTTCCCTACAGGCACTACCGGCGCGATCTCGGGATAGAAACGAATCAGGATTACGAAGCAGCGGTGATGCGGCTGCTGTCCGGAGAGAATGGTTACGTTCGCGCCGACCAATCGATGCAGGACCGGCTTAAAGAGGAGCTCTCCTCGCAGCACCCCGACCTCGGTGCGTTTCGCGACTTCGCCGAGACGCGCATCTCACTCGTCCCCGGCGCGGTGCAGAAGCTTGGAGTCTCGATCCCCGCCCAGAACTCGGGCGGATATTCCGTCGGAGCGCTCGCGACTGGCGCTAACGGAGGCAACGGATCGACCGATAGCACCAGCTTCTCGGTGCCATCGATCTCGACGATGGAGCGTTCGGAAGGGTGTCGCTTCTGCGGCGGCACTCTTCCCCAGGGCAGGCCGGTGATCTACTGCCCGCACTGCGGTCAGAACCTCGCCGCCAAGCATTGCGAAGGGTGCGGCGCGGAGCTCGATCCCGTATGGAAGTTCTGCGTCAACTGCGGCAAGAAATCGTAATCAACCGAGGCCGATAATGACCGCGCGCGCATCATCAGGGAGTGTCGTCTTCCTTTCCGCGGTCCGGACACCGTTCGGCACATTCGGTGGCAGGCTGAAGGATTTTTCCCCGGTAGATCTGGCGGTTCACGCGTCGAAAGCGGCGATCGAGCGGGCTGGGGTCTCTGCCGCCGACGTCGATCAGACGATTTTCGGCAACGTTCTCTACACTACCAGGGACTCCATCTACTTCGCGCGGCATGTCTCGCTCAAGAGCGGGTGCCGCCAGGAAACTTCGGCGCTGACGCTGAATCGCCTGTGCGGCTCGGGATTCCAGGCCGTGGTCAGTGGAGCACAGGAAATTATCCTCGGCGACGCGCAGCTCTGCCTCGTCGGTGGTGCAGAGTCGATGTCGCAGGCACCGCACGTCACTCGCGGCTTGCGCTGGGGCACGCCGCTCGGCAGAGCGCCGGTCATGGAAGATGTTCTCTGGGAGGGGCTGACCGATTCGTACGTCGGACTCGCTATGGCCGAGACGGCCGAAAATCTAGCGGAGAGATACAAGCTCGATCGAGGGTGCGTCGACGAATTCGCGCTCAGATCACAGCAGCTCGCCCAAGCAGCGTGGGACGACGGAGTTTTTGACGACGAGGTCGTACCGGTTCCAATTCCCAATACCAAAACCGGAAAGCCCGACGAGCTCGCGAAGGACGAGCACATGCGGCCGGACACTTCGGCCGAGAAGCTCGCTGCTCTCAAACCGGCTTTCCGAAAAGGAGGTGTCGTCACCGCTGGAAATGCATCCGGG
>JBBRQC010000001.1:0-210174 GCA_038227135.1 Gemmatimonadales bacterium | reverse complement strand
TTGCAGACAGACTCGACAGCTTCGAGCGCACTGTGATCGCGCGGGCGCTTGCGGAAGCGGGCGGCAATATCGCTGATGCGGCGAGACAGCTTGAGACGGACCGGCCAAATCTCTATCGACGGATGAAGCGGCTCGGACTGATGGCTACCAGGGTATCAAAGGCGACATGACAAAATCCGCACGAACGATTCGAGCAATCTGCGTCCTGCTGGCGTGCACAGCGCCACTTCTCGCGCGCGCCCAAAACACGGACACGGTGCCAACAGATACCACTGCAGAGCGGCTTGGGCTATGGGCTCGATCCAGCCGGCGCAGCAGACTGGTCCTGAGCTCCGGAAAGACCTACGATCGCGTGGAGGGTCTGCCCGTCCTGATCGGACCGGTGTTTCACGACAGCTCGGGCAAGGTCGCGTTCAACGTCTCGGTTCTCGGGATAATTCGCAGCGCGGACACCTTCCACTGGGACCACGAGAATCTCGGCCACAATGTCAACGCGGGAATGCGTGTCGGTCGCGAGCGTGGCTACGAAGTGGGCCTCTCCTCGTACGATATAGTCACTCCCGTGGAGACGTGGCAGCTAACGGACCCGGACGCCGGGCTTGCCGCTTTTTTCGTTCGTCGCGATTTCCGCGATTACTTCAATCGCCACGGCGCGAAGGGCTCAGGGGCTTTTCACATGAGCTCGCGCAGCAGTCTCTCGGTCGAATGGGCCGACGAGCGGTGGGCGGCGCTGAGCGCGAGAAATGTCTTCACAATTTTCAGAAATGGCACGCGCTGGCGAGCGAATTCGCTCGTGGACGCCGGGCGGTTTCATACCGCGGTCGTTCGCACGAACATCGACACCAGAAACGACGACATCAATCCTTCCACCGGCTGGCTGATCCTCGCAGAGTACGAACGCGGCTCGGGTCGGGTGATCGATCCCGGGCTCGCCTCGCCGCTCTCCCGACCCGCGCCCGTATCACAGCTCGCATACGGACGCGCGCTGCTCGATCTCCGGCGATACAACCGGCTGTCGCCGACGACGTGGATCAATGCGCGCCTCGTGCTGGGGGGATGGCTGCATGGCGACGAGCTTCCGCTCGAGCGAAGATTCTCGGTCGGCGGTGTCGGGACCATCCCCGGATTCGATTTCCGGAAGTATCAACGCGGCACTGTCGACGTCTCGCAATGCAGCGACGGAGGCCAGCCGCCGCCGGGCAATCCCGCGCAATGCGAGCGAGTCGCGCTCGCACAGCTGGAATACCGGAACGAGCTACACCCTTCCCTGCTCGATTTCCTGAACTGGCGGCCCATCCGCTTGCGTGGAATCGGATTCACCGTCCGGCCCACCGCGGTGGCATTCGTAGATGCGGGCAGGGGATGGCTCGTCGGACAGCCCTCGGGTACGCTCGAGTACTCGAGTCACAGCTTCCCGCGGTTCGGGACGTTCCGGACTGATGTCGGCCTTGGACTCGATCTGGGCATTTTCGGGATCTACGCAGCCAAGGCGGTGTCGAGCTCGAAGGAGCCGGCAAACGTGTTCCTGCGCGTGCGCCGCCGCTTCTAGTGATGCCGAAGTTCAGTCTCCTGCTTGCCGTCGGGATTCTTTCCGCCTCCACGCTCGGCGCGCAGAAGAAGGTTCGGATCGATGTCGTGCTGCCGTCGGAGAGCGCGTGGGCCGAGGAGCCGCCATCGGTGTCGTCTTCGGGATTGCTTTCGGACGGCTCGATGCGCGATCTGCTCTCCAACGGATTTCCCGCGCGGCTGCACTATCGTCTTGAGCGATGGACTTCGGGACGATGGTTCGACGATCTCAAGTCGTCATTCGACTGGGACGTGATCGTCAAGTACGACGTCCTGGGAAAAAAGTACCAGGTCGTGCGGGTGGTCAACAAAAAGGTAGAATCGCTCGGAGAGTTTGCCGGCACCGATGACGCGGAGAACGCCGCGGAGGCGGCGTATCGCCCCGCTATCAAGCTTCCGAAAAAAGGACAGCGCGGGTACTACAACCTATTGCTCGATGTCGAAACGCTTTCGCTGAGCGATCTGGATGAAGTAGAGCGATGGTTGCGGGGAGAGCTCAAGCCTGCCGTGAGCGGGAAGAAGAATCCGGGCACGGCGCTCGGGCGAGGCGTGCGGACTTTCGTGGTCAGGCTGCTTGGTGGAGAGAAGCGGCACTACGAGGCGAGGACGGGGAAGTTCAAACCTTAAGGCTTCGGCGTCGAGATCCAATACGGTGTGGCCTTTTCATAACCGAAGCAGGGCTGTCGGCTTTGTCCGCTCAGTGGGAGACGTGATGAACCACGTGCGGGTGGCGCTGCTCCAGATCTTCGAGATGATGGAGCGTCTCTTCCCCGTAAAAGAGCCGGATGTACTTGGCCTGGGTTGCGGTCAGTCGTCGCACGGCCCAGCTCAGGTGCACGAAGTGCGGCTCCACCGGAGCGTGCATCGGGTGCATCCCGATCTCGCTCGGCAGATTGTTCGCCTTCCTGGTGTTGCACGGGCTGCACGCGGTCACGACGTTGGTCCAGTCGTTCGCTCCGCCGCGGGAAAGCGGAATCAGGTGATCGCGTGTGAGTGACTCACGCGGCTTCAGCTCGATCTGGAGGCGCCCGCAGTACTGGCACCGATAGCGGTCGCGCGCAAAGAGGAAGGTGTTCGTGACCTGTCGGCGGAAGCGACGAGGGACGTGAATGAAGCGCGTGAGGCGGATTACCACCGGACGCGGTAGCGTCAGTCTCTCGGACCGAACGGCGCGATCGGCATCGGCCTCGACGATCTCCGCCTTTCCGTCGATAACCAGCCGCAGCGCGCGGCGAAGCGGAACCATCGTCAGGGGTTCGAACGAAGCATTTAGTGCCAGACAACCAACGATCAAGCACTCCTCCCGGGCAAACCCACCCAAATATACAACTGATACACCACTTCTATTAACACGACGCCAACGGCGCCCCGTAACAGTCCCTCCAGCCGAAAAACCGGGCTTAGATGGACGCCTGAATTCAATCGCTGAACAGGGTTAGATGGGCGACGCGGACATGTTGTCGACACGCTCTCTCGCAACCTTTCCACGAGTCGCGGTCGACGCCTTTCGGGGTGGCACCGGAGTGAGCCACCCGTAACGATCCTCGATCGCTCCGGTCGCAATGCCCATGTACTCGCGCTGGATCCCGAGCGTGATCGCGCCCGGCTTCGCTGTGCCGATCGGGATGCGATCGACCGAACGGATGGGAGTTATTTCGGCGGCAGTTCCCGTAAAGAAGAGCTCGTCGGCGATGTACAGCATTTCGCGAGGGATCGCACCCTCGACGACTTCTACACCCATTTCGCGCGCGATACGGATCACGCTATCGCGGGTGATTCCATTCAGAATCCCGGAGCTGATGCCCGAGGTAAAGAGCTTCCCGTCGCGAACCAGGAACAGGTTCTCGCCGCTTCCCTCTGACACGAGTCCGAACGAGTCCAGCATAATGCCTTCGACATAGTTGTCGACGCGCGCTTCCATCTTGGACAATTGTCCATTGAGATAATTCCCGCCCGCTTTCGCCATCATCGGAATCGTGTCCGGGGCAGGGCGTCTCCAGCTGGACACGCAGACATCGGCGCCATTCTTGAGAGCGTCGGCACCGAGGTAGGCGCCCCACGTCCAGGGAATGATGAAGACCTCGAGCGGCGTGTCGTTCGGGAGCACACCCATCTGCTCACCAGTGCGGATGGCGACGGGGCGCAGATAGCAGTGCGGCAGCTCATTTTCAGCGACCGTTGCCACGGCGGCCCGGGACATATCGTCGATCGAGTACTTGAGCGGCATGCGGTAGATCCGGCAGGAATCCGCGAAGCGGCGCATGTGCGCATCCAGGCGGAATACGGCCGGTCCGCCGGGCGTCTCGTAGCAGCGGATGCCCTCGAACACGCTCGAGCCGTAGTGAACTACGTGGCTCATCACGTGGATCGTGGCGTCATCCCAGTCCACGAACTTTCCGTCGCGCCAGATACGGTGGTGGTTATCTACTGCCGCCATTGACCAAGGCTTCCCACTGAGAGGAATGTTGAAGATATCAAGCTGGCACCCATGTAGCGAGAGCGGTGCCAACATCCCGGACCCTCTGGGCAAGGGCGGCGTCGCTCGAACGGGCGCGCCCGCGATCAACCAGCACCCTGCCCCGCACCGTGACGAGCTCTGCCGGCCGTCCTGGCAGAGCAAAAATCACCGCCGAGTACGGGTCGCCGAGGGGGGTCGTACGCGCGATGTCGGTCCTGAACGCGGCGAGATCGGCGTCCTTGCCGGGCTCCAGCGATCCTACGCGCGAGTCGAGCCCCAGGGCACGGGCGCCGCCCATTGTCGCGAGCTCGAGGGCCTGGCGCGCACCGAACGCGTCGTGCCGCCGCGTCGCGGCGCGATGGATCAGGACAGCGAGACGCGCTTCGTCGAGAATATCCATCCGGTTGTTGCTGGCGACTGAATCGGAGCCGATACCGACGTTCACCCCGGCCGCGACGAGCGGAAGAAGCGGCGCAATGCCGTGACCGAATTTCGCATTCGAAGCGGGACAATGCGCGACACCACAGTGACGGCGAGCGATAAGCTCGATGTCGGAATCGTTGACCCGCACGCAGTGGATGAGCAGGGGTCCGCGATCGAGCGCACCCTGCCGGTCGAGCAGCTCGACCGGCGAGCGAGCCCGTCGCGCGACTGCAATCCCCCGACGTTTCCAGCGCTCCCCGAAATCGCCACGAGCGTTCACGACGATCTCGTTTTCCCCCTCGCTTTCGGCGATGTGCATGGCCATGGGCAGCCGCCGTGAGTTCGCGAAATGCGCCGCCGCGGCATAGAGACGGTCCGAGACGGTGTACGGAGCATGGGGAGACACCCCGAGAGTCACCAACTCCGTCTGCTCGGGCAGAAGCTTCTCGATCCGATCCTCGAGCTCGCGCATCGCGGCATCGGCGTGGTATGGATCCGGCCCGAATACTTCCTGGTACATGATGCCGCGTACCCCGATCTCGTTCATCGCGCGCATGGCGACCCCGCTCGAGCAGGTGTCGGCATACGTGGTGATTCCGGCGACGAGTCCTTCCATTATTCCGAAGCGCGCGGAATCGAGCAGCATCTCTTCGCTCATCACCTCGTTGCGGCTCTGCCGCAGCTTGTCTATCCACTCGGTGAACTGACAATTCTCGAGGAATCCCCGCATGGCGGTCAGCTCGAGATGCGTGTGGGCGTTGACGAGGCCGGGCAGCAGAATCGCATCGCCCAGGTCGTAGTCATCACCTGCGGGGGCGGAGGAGCGGGGACCAACGTATGTGATGACTCCGTCGCTCTCGACGACGGTTCCATTTTCCAGTGGCGGCTGGGTGATCGGGAGCACCCAGCGCGCGTGGTAGCGCATCAGCGCGGGGTCATTGCCGGCGGAGGAACGGCCGTCGGGGTCGTGTCGGTTCGCGGACGCATGGAATCGCGTCGAATGATGTTGCCGCGGCTGCGGGTCGTGTCGAACACCGTAGGAGCCCGCGACTGATTGCGAGGCTGTACGCCTTCGTAGCCCGGTTGAATCGGTGGGGGCGTCACGGTGATCGGAGTCTGGCTACGAGGCGAAGACGGGGTGATCGGAATGGTGCTGAACGTGTCTATCGGCGTGAGGCCGGGATTGGCGTACTGTCCGTGCTTGTCGCAGTCACGCGTCGGCTCGGTGCCGGAGATGTAGAACTCCGTCGTCACCAGATTGCGCGGACAGTAGGGTGTCTGAAGCAACCCGCTACTTATGTCGATGTCGCGTGTGACGATCGAAATCGGACGCGGCCAATCGGGCGGCGGCGGCTTTCTGCGATAGACCTCCGTCATGAACGCGGTCCACGCTGGAGCCGCAAGCACGCCGCCCTGCGCGTTCTCCTTGATTTTCTGGGGACGATCGAACCCCATCCATGCGCCCGCCACGAGGTCAGCGGTGTAGCCGATGAACCAGACGTTGGTGCCGTCGTTTGTCGTTCCTGTTTTCCCGCCCGCCGGATAGTGGAACCCGGCGCCCCAGACGCTCCCCGCAGCCGTACCCCGCCGGACGACGTCCTTCATCATGTCGACCATCAGCCACGCTTCTTCAGGTGAAAGGACCTGTGAGCGCGTCGGAGTCGGCTGCCACAGAATCTCGCCCTTGGCATTCTCGACGCGGATGATCGCGTTGGGTGTAGCGCGGACGCCGAGGTTCGCGAATGCGGTGTAGGCGGAAATCAGCTCGATCGGGTAGACATCCGCGGCACCGATGTGGATCGACGGGTAGGGTGGGATCGGCGTGGTGAGACCGAAATTTCTCGCTTCGTTTATGACGGTCTGCTCGCCCAGCTCCATGCCGAGCCGGATGGTGGAGACGTTCCGCGATTCGTAGAGCGATTGGCGCAGCGGGATCTCGCCGAGGAATTTCAGATCGTAGTTCTGCGGCGCCCACTCTGGTTGTCCCGGCACCCGGAGCACGAGGGCACTGTCGTTCACTATGTACGACGCCGGTCTGCCGTTCTGGACCGCCGCGGAGTACACGATCGGCTTGAATGCGGAGCCGGGCTGGCGAAGCGCCTGAACGGAGCGATTGAACTTGGAGTCGTCGAAGTCGCGTCCTCCGATCATTACACGCACTGCGCCGTTGCGCGGATCGAGCGCGAGGAATGAGGTCTGGAGATACGGCGACGTGCCGCTGCCCTCGTCGCCCTCGCGATGCGCGACGTAGTGCTCGAAGGTCTCGTGCGTGTACGCTCCAAAGCGACCGCCCTCGATCAGCTTGGCCTGCCTCTCGACCGCGCGCTCAGCCGCACCCTGCTCGTCGAGATCGAGCGTGGTATAGACCTTGAGCCCTTGCTCGTATAGCTGTTTTCCAAACTGCGCATCGAGCTGCTGCCTCACCCATTCGACGAAGTAGGGCGCGGTTTCGCCCGTGGCTGTCTTGTTGGCCAGCTGGAGCGGATACGCCTTCGCCCTGCTCGCATCGGCGTCGCTGATCTTTCCGTCCTGCCGCATCAGCTCGATGACGGTGTTGCGGCGCTGGATGGCGCGCTCGGGATAGCGGACTGGATTGTATCTGGCTGGAGCCTTCGGGAGCGCGGCGAGTGTTGCCGCTTCGGCGAGATTCAGGTCACGAACTGACTTCCCGAAGTAGCGCTGAGACGCGGTCTCCACTCCATAGGCACCGTGCCCAAGGTCGATCTGATTGAGGTACAGCTCGAGAATTTTCTTCTTCTCGTACTTCGATTCGATTTCGCGGGAGACCTTCGCTTCCTTGAGCTTGCGGACGATGCTTTTCTCGCGACTGATCTTTTCAGGAAAGACGTTCCGCGCCAGCTGCATCGTAATAGTGGAAAACCCTTGCGAGTATCCGTGCAGAGGCGAGCGGATGACCACGCTCGCAGCGCGGTGCCAATCGATACCGGCGTGCTGGTAGAAGCGCTTGTCCTCGGTACTCACGAACGCGTCCTGCACCATCTTGGGGATCTCGTCGATCTTTACCAGCGTCCGCCGCTCCAGCCCCAGCTCGGCGATGAACCGTCCGTCTATCGCATAGAGCTTGGATGTCTGATGGGGAGTGTACTCCGCCAGGATCTCGATTGACGGGCACTGGTTTCCGCGACAGATGAGCGCCCAGCTGCCGTAGATGGCGCCGGCGCCGAGTGCGGTGAGAAAAGTGAGCGAAAGCAGCACCGCCCTGACGAGCGTTGGGTGGCGCTTGCGGAATGGAAGTTTGTTGTCGATGTCGGAGGCCATGCGGAGTAAAAAAAGATAACTGTGATACACCGAAGGTGACACCGCGGTCGGGCGTCCCTATCTTCCCCGCATGCACTCCAAGAATTCGCTGCTGGACGAGCTGTCCTGGCGCGGAATGGTCTATCAACACACGGACGGGTTGGCGGACGCACTCGCAACGGATTCCGTGAGCGCGTATGCGGGGTTCGATCCGACAGCAGACAGCCTCCACGTGGGCCATCTCGTGCCGGTGATGGGACTTGCGCATTTGCAGCGCGAGGGGCATCGCCCAATTGTTTTGGTTGGGGGCGGAACCGGCCTAATCGGCGATCCCAGCG
The DNA here is from genome assembly GCA_038227135.1 of Gemmatimonadales bacterium. Lineage (GTDB taxonomy): Bacteria > Gemmatimonadota > Gemmatimonadetes > Gemmatimonadales > Gemmatimonadaceae > UBA4720. The sequence continues at coordinate 202,131 of JBBRQC010000001.1, read as the reverse complement.
GCAAGACCTCCGAGCGTCAGCTCGTCTCGGCGGAAGAAATAGAAAAGAATTCGCGGGCGATCGAGAAGCAGCTCGAGCGCTTTCTCGATTTCAGCGGACCGAAAGCCGCGCGGATGAGGGACAACGCCGCGTGGTTGCGGCCGCTCAAGGCCGTGGAGTTCATGCGCGACGTCGGCAAGCACTTCACCGTGAATTACATGCTGGCGAAGGATTCGGTGCAGTCGCGCATCGAAGGCGGTATCTCGTTCACCGAGTTCTCCTACATGCTGCTCCAGGCTTACGATTTTCTGGAGCTCCACCGCCGTGAGGGAGTGACCCTCCAGATCGGCGGCAGCGACCAGTGGGGAAACATCACGGCGGGACTCGAGCTGATTCGCCGCGTGGCGGGAAAGACGGCGCACGCGTTGACGATGCCGCTGGTCACGACAGCGAGCGGGACCAAGTTCGGCAAGACCGAAGCGGGAGCGGTGTGGCTCGATGCGGCGCGTACATCGCCCTACAAGTTCTATCAGTACTGGATCAACGTCGACGATCGGGATGCGGGCAAATACCTGCGCTTGTTCACGCTCGTGCCGCGCGAGGAGATCGAGGCGCTCGAAAAACTGCTCAGCGCGGCGCCCGAAAAGCGGGAAGCACAGCAGGCGCTTGCTCGCGACATGACTGCTCGTGTGCACGGCCAAGAGGCCGCGCGAGTGGCGGAAGAGGTATCCCGGGTGCTGTTCGGCAAGGCCGATCCGACATCGCTCACCGAGTCGGTGTTGCGAGCTTTGAGCGAAGAGGTCCCGTTCGCAGAGTCGCGTGAGGCGCCCGGATTGCTGGACGCGCTGGTGACTCTGAAGCTCGCTGCGTCGAAAGGTGCGGCCCGCAGGCTGATCGAGCAGGGTGGAGTCTATCTCAACGGGCAGCGTGCAAGCGCAGATACAGAGCTGGCATCAGCGAAGCCACTCGCTGGGCGATACCATTTGCTGCGGAAGGGCGCGCGCGACTACGGGCTCGTGCGCGTCGGCTGAAACGAAGAGCGAGAAGAGCAAGGCGGAAGCCCTGCTCTTCTCGCATTGGGTGCTATTCCTCTGACGCCCGCGATCTCCTCGACTTCGGCTTGGCTTCCTGCGCCTGATCGTACCAGTTCTCCAGCGTGCGCGATGCCAGGTCGCGGCCTCCCAGACCAAATGCCAGACCGAGCGCGATGGCGAGCGCTCCCACAAATCCGGTGAACAAGGTGTTGATCAGGTTCGTGGCGATCCCAAGCTGATTGACCGCAACCACCACCGCGAATGACCACACGGCCGTTCGCGAGACGTTCGCCAGAGTCTCCGGATTGGAGAATCCTCCTTCCGCGGTAGCACCGCGCACGACGTTCCCCAGCGCGCGTGCCGCAATCCCCCCGATAAACAGGACGAAGATTGCCACCACGAGATTCGGCAGCCAGAGCAGCAGCTGTCTCATGACATCGGAGACGGCCGGCAGACCCAACGTGTCGAACGCCACGAGCAGCACCACGACACGCACGATCCATTTGACGATTCCCGCCACGATTCCGGCAGAGTCGATACCTGTGCCCATTTTCGCCATGAAATCCGCGAGTCCGGACCTTCGCATGAGCTCGTCGAATCGAATCGCGCGCAGAAGTCCCACGACTGCCTTCGCGAGCAGCGAGGAAACGAACCACCCGATCGCGACGATGATGATGAACGCAAGGATGCGCGGGATCGCGCTCAGCACCATCGAGAACGCGTCGCGGAACGACGTTACCAGCGTGTCGGTGAACGACGGGTGGACAACAGTCGTTTGAACGGGCATTTGGGCAGTGGCTTGGAGCAGCATGGTCACCCTCGCTCTGAAAGAATTGCCTTACTCGGTCGCGCCGAGCTGGCTCTTGAGATTCACAAGACCTGCACGCGCACGCTCCGCTACCTCGGTCTCCGGATATGTGTCAACGAGAGCGCTTGCAAGCACGCCTCCCGCCGAGTAGCCTTGATGCGCAAAGTAGGTGGTCCCAACCAAGGCTCCACCTACGGTAGGAATCAAAAGGAAGCTCGCGATTGTCCAATGGCTCGCGGCTTCGGGGCCGTGCTTGTCGAAGTAACTGGACCTGTACTCGTCGCCGGTGTCCGCGCTCATCAAGCTCCCTTCTTGGCCCGGTAATACTGTCGGGGATCCAGCGCATCTCTAAGCGCGTCACCGAGCAGATTGAAGCCCAGCACCGCTGCTCCGATTGCAATTCCGGGAAACACGGAAGTCCACGGAGCGGTCTGAAGTTGGTACAGATCCCGGCCGTCTGCAATCATCGACCCCCAGCTCGGCGCGGGTGGCGGCACACCGAGTCCGAGAAACGACAGCGCCGCCTCGGCCATTATCGCGCCGGCGACTCCAAGCGTCGCCGTGATGACTACCGGCGCGATGACGTTCGGCAGCACATGCTGAATCATGATGCGCAGGTCGCCGGCACCGAGCGCTCTGATCGCCTGGATGTATTCGAGCTGCCGGACAACGAGCACCTGGCCGCGAACGATCCGCGCCATGCCCGCCCAGCCGACGATCCCGATGGTAGCGAACACAACCGCCTCCGACGGCTGCAGCGCGGCGACCATCGCAATGAGCAGAAGTAAAGTCGGGAACGCGAGCGTGACGTCCGCCAGCCGCATCACGATCTCGTCCACCCATTTGCCGTAGAATCCAGCCAGCAGGCCGAGTGACACGCCGAGGACAAGCGCGATTCCCTGCGAGATAAGACCGACTGTGAGCGACACGCGCGCGCCGAAAACGAGCCGCGACCAGATGTCACGGCCCTGGATGTCGGTGCCCAGCCAGTGGTCCGCGGTTGGACGCTGGAGGATGTGCTGGAGATCGATCGAGATCGGGCTCTGACGCGCGATGAGCGGCGCCAGGATCGCCGCGAGCGTCATGACGACTACGATCCCGATCCCTATCCGCGCGCGATTGTCGCCAAGAAATCTCTGTCGCTGCTTGGGATCGAGCATCGTCTCCTCTATTACGCGGATGGATCTCTGAGCGCCGCCGGCGTGTCCGGGGGCTGCCGCTTCCACCTGCGATGCTGCCAGAAGTATTGCGCGGGCACGACCCGCACCCAGTGCTCGAGACGCTCCGTAAAACGTGCGACGATCGCGTCCACGTCACGATCCCGATCACCCGTCTGCCGCGCCTCGATTCGCTCGACGACTATCCGGTACCGACCGTTGGGCTTCCGAATGGCGACGACGAACAAAACCGGAACCTCGAATCGCAAGGCGAATACCGCCGCGCCACGGGGAGTCTTGGCGGGACGCCCGAAGAACGGAACGAAGGTGGATGCGAGGCCCAAAACACCCTGGTCGGCAACGAACGCCACCGCGCGACCCGCGCGCAGCGATCGCGGCGTCCGACGCACGGCCTCGGAATCGTGGACGATCGTCATTCCCATCTCTTCGCGGGTGTGATTGATGAACGCATCGAACAACGGATTGGCCATTCCGCGAACGATCGCGTCGAGCGGAATTCCGCGCGCGGCCACATAAGCGCCGGCAAGCTCCCAGTTGCCGAAGTGGCCGGTAACCATCACCGCCCCCTTCCCCTTCGACATCACGGCTTCGACTTCCTCCCATCCTTCGACCGTTTCGACCAGCGACTGAAGGCCGTCCTTGCCGATTCCATCGAGTAACGCAGTCTCGATGAACGTGCGACCCAGATGCTCGTAGGATTCGCGGGCGAGTTTCCTGACCGCTTCGCGATCGAAGTCGGGAAAGGCAGCGGCGATTTGGCGCTCGACGACGCGCTTTCTGATTCCCAGCGGACGGTAGCCGAGCGCGCCAAGCCGCTCACCGACCCGGCAGGCCGCGTCCCAGCTCAGTCCCCGCAGCGCACCGATCGTCGCGCGCATCGTGTAGTACTCGGCGCGATGAGCGAGCGTGGGCGTTCGGCGGGCCATGTCCGGATGCGTCGCCTTCGCGTCAGTCACGGCTTTCCCGATCCGGTGACCCGATAGGTGAACTCGCGGGCATCCCGCGCAACGCGATCCCAGTTGTAGTGCGTCTCCACGGCGCGTCGTCCGGTGGCGCCCATCTGCTTGCGGCGGGCCGGGTTAAGCAGCAGCGACCGGATTCCATCCGTGATCGCATCGGAATCGCTGGGCGGCACGACGATCCCGGTCTCACCATCGCGAACCGCCGAGCGCACTCCTCCTGAATCGCCCGCAACTGATGGAATGCCCGACGCAGCCGCTTCCACGAACGAGATGCCGAATCCTTCGGCATCGATCTCGCTCTCCACGCGGGACGCCCCTAGGTAGATCGTGGACGTCGCGTAGGCTTCGGGAAGCTCGTCGTCTCGCATGGCACCGACGAAGCCGACCCTGTCGGAGACTCTTAGCTCCGTCGCGAGCGCGCGTAGACGTGCTTCGTCCGGCCCCTCACCGACGATGATGTAGCGCAGATCGGGGAAATCCAGACGGAGTGCGGCTACTGCGCGGATTCCCATATCCTGCCCCTTGTGCGGCACCACGCGGGCGACTGTCAAAATGACCGGTGCGTCCCCCACTCCCCAGCGTCGGCGCAGAGCACCAGTGTCGCGTGATGGATGGAATCTGACCGGATCGGTGCCGAGCTCTATTATGGCGACTGGCGGCGGTTCGTGGATTCCGACTTGATTCATCACATCCCGAGCAAGCTCGGCGCTCCATTTGGAGATAGCCACGATTCCAGAAGCGTGCCCGAGAATCGAGCGGGCCGTTTTACGCTTCAGCAGGCTGCGCGTCGCTTTGTTTCTTTCTTTCAGAAGATCCCCGCCATAGACGTAGACCAGGTACGGAACTCGGAGCCGTCTGTGCGCCCACCGCACCGCGTACCCGACCGGCCTGATGTTGCCGCAGTGGAGCACGTCGAAATCCGGTGACCGGCCGGACGTCAGCCAATGTGCCCAACGGAGCTGGTTGGAGAAGATTTTCGCCCGCCCGAACGGAAAGGGCTGCCGATGGATCCTGTAGTTCTCCTGCTCGTCGAAGTTTCCGGCTCCCGCCGCCGCCACCGTGGAAACGCTCATAATGGTCTCATCGCCATCGCCGAAACGGCGGCAGAGCTCGACGTGCATCCTCGCCATTCCGCCCAGGTCGGGAGCGTAATCCTGGGTGACGAACAGGTGCCTCACTGACTCACGCCAGTGGATTCACGAACGCTTCGCCGGAAAGCAGATTGTGGATTCGTTGGTCGAACGTGTGGTTGTTGCGCACGAAAACCTGTCCTTCGCGCCTGATGCGCTCTCGCTGCGCGGAGTTCTTGAGGTAGTAGTCGATCTTGGCGAGACACGCGTCGACATCCGTGTACCAGTCGCAGTGATCTCCGGCGCGCAGCAGCTCGGTGAGACCAGGCGTTCCGTGTCCAAGGTAGAATCCGCCGGCAAGAATGACCATCCACGTCCGGTCGGATGTGTACGCGTTTCCTCCCTTCGCCCGATCGGGATTCACGCCGAGCGAAACGTTGGAGCTGGAGCAGACGGCGGCGAACTCCTTTCCTTCGACCGGGCGGCCGCTCCAGTTGAGCGGCTTCCGCCATTTTTCCCAGCCTTTTCCCCAGACCTTGATGTCGTACTTCTTCGCGACCTTCAGCAGAAACTGCGCGCGCGAAGGGTCGTATCCCGTGCCGATGAACGCGACATCCGAATGATACTTTCGCTTGGGGGCAACGGGCTTCAAGTCCCGGTCGCCGGCTGCCGGAAGGAATTTGGCCGGCAGTCCGAGCGCTCTCCATTCGGCATCGAACCCCGAGACGAAAAAAGTCTGCGACAACTTGCCCACCGCGACGATGTGGGCGACATCCGGGCGATAGGTGCTTTTGTACCACTGGGGATCCTGGTACCACATCGAGTTCGGCTTGCCGTCGATGATCTCGGCCACAGTGTCGAGATCGAGGCCCAGACTCTTGCTGAGGATGACGAAGTCGGGCTTGAAGCGGCGCGCCTGCGACAGCACCCATCTCTGCGTGAGCTTGCGGCCGATCAGCCGTTTTGCGCGCCGATCGTCCACGAGAAGCGTTTTGTGCCCCGCTCGCTTGAGGGCGCGCTCGGTCCCGGCCTCCATCCTCCACGAGTGGTGGTTGCCGATGATGAGGACTTTCATGTTACTGCCGACGCTCAGCTGTCATTTACGGATCGATCGTTCCCAGAGTCGCGCGTATTTCGCCATCACGCTCGCTGCCGCGAGAGCGGCCAGGATGAGTCCGCGGGCGCCATCGCGAAACCCTCCCTTCCACAGATACATTCTCACGAATCTCGCCGGCGGCTTGAAGAACACCGCACCCGCTGTGCCCCGCCGGCCCCTGGCATAATTCTGTTCAGCCCACCAGCGGCTGTATCTGTCGAACTTCTCAAAATACTGGTCGAGAGAGGTATACGTGTAATGAAGAAGCGAATTCTTCACCTCCCCCACGGCCGCCCCCTCCGGAATATCGACGTGCTCGTGAACCTGGTTCGCGTTGTAACGGAGCTCGCGCCGGAACAGGCGGACCGGTTTGTCCTTTCCGCGTCCCCACCCGCCGTGTCGGATCTCGGTGCCAAGAAAGAAGTTGCGCCGCGGAACGCGGTACGCCACTGAGCTCGAAGTGGTGATTGTGTCCTGGAGCTCGTGCGCCAGCTCCGGAGTGCAGCGCTCATCTGCGTCGAGCACGAGAATCCACGGGGTCTTCGCTCTCACGATTGCCTGATTCCGCGCCCCGCCGATCGTTGTGAACGGAGGGCTGATCACCGTCGCCCCGGCGGCCGTGGCCCGCGCTACCGTATCGTCGCTCGAGTCATTCTCCACAACTATCACCTCGCTCGCCCAGTCGACGCTCGCGATACAGGCTTCGATGTTCGCGGATTCATCGTGGGCCGCGATCACCGCCGTGACGCCGGGCGAGCCGCGGCTCGAAGGGCTCACCCCGGGCGCCGGCCCCGGGTGCGCGCGCCGTTCGCGGCTCGGTCGAAGCCTTCGATAGTGGCGGTCTCAGGAAATTCCCTGGCCACGCGCGTGCGCGCTGCCTTTCCCATCGCCACGCGAGACTCTTCGCTCTGCAGCAATCCAGCGACAGCAGCAGCGGTTGATGCGGAATCGTCGGAGGGATACAGTGCGCCGCTGATGCCGTGCGCTATGTACCGCTGCGAGATGCCTCCTTCGCTCGCCACAGCCGGAATGCCGAGCGCCATGAGGTCGAGTATCCCGTACACGCCGGTGTCGTCCTCGGCCACCACCCAGCCCAAATGCGCGTCCTTCATGAGGCTCACCTGGTCGTCGCGCTCCCCGAGGAAGCTTACGAGGTGCAGTACCCTGAGCGCGGCCGCCTGCATGCGAAGGTCCTCGTCGTCCGAGCCAGGCCCGACGAACATCAATCGCAGATTCGGATGTCTCGGCGCCAGCATTGACATTGTTCGGATCGCGGTCGCCGCCCGACCGCGTGACGTCGGATCGTAAACGCAGACGATGAACTGGAGCGGAGCTTCGCCGGGCTTCCCGTTCGCGGGATCCATCGGCGAGGGAGCGCTCTCTCCGTTCGATGCATAGCTCGCGAGGTCCACCCCAAGCTCGGCGAATCCGCTTTCGATTGCGTTCTTGGGGATGTTCGAGGCGCGCCGGTCGGTCTCGCTTGCGAACAGGTAAGACGTTTTTGCCAGCCAGGCTGCTACGCTTCCCGCGAACCCCATCTCCAGTTTCTTGCCCGCGGGAGTCCAGCGTACGACGGCCCCTCCCCGCGTGAGCCAGCAGGCCGTGCTCGCTATCAGATGCTCACGGTCGGTGGTGACGAAGATGGCGTCCGCATCCCAGCGCCTGAAAATTTTCTTCAGCCTGCGCGCAGCCGAGAAAAACCCGCCCTCAGTCGAGAACGGTATGATCTCGAATGGCTCGGGTATGGGGGTGTGCCGCGGCTGATTCGGGGCCCGCCGGGGCGACACGGCGAGATGAACGTTGCTGTCGGGAGTCACCAGAAGGGTGACCTTCGCCCCGCGCTCGGATATCCCTCGGGCGGCTCTGGCAAACAGACGCGCTGTCCCCGACCACTCGCGAGCCGTATGAAGAAACAAGACGTGCAATGAGCTTACCCGGCTGAAGGAACCATCGACGCCTCGTCGGCGTCCCCAAACTGCAGCGAATACAGACGATGGTACGCGCCCCGCCCCGCCAGCAACTCGGCGTGCGTTCCCCGCTCGACGATCTCACCGTGATCGAGAACGAGGATTTGATCGGCGTGCGTGATCGTCGACAACCTGTGGGCGATCACGAACACCGTCCTCCCTTGCAAGAGTCGGTCAACCGCCTCCTGCACCAGACGCTCCGACTCCGTGTCGAGCGCCGAAGTGGCTTCATCGAGAATGAGGATTGGAGGGTCGGTGAGCAAGGCCCGCGCGATCGCCAGCCTCTGTCTCTGGCCCCCTGATAGGCGGGTTCCGCGCTCGCCGAGGAGCGTATCGTAACCGCGCGGAAGCTCCATGATGAAGTCGTGGGCGTTTGCGGCCCGCGCAGCCGCCTCGATCTGGTCCTGGCTGTATCGATCCGTACTCCCGTACGCGATGTTGCTGCGCACGGTGTCGTGGAAGAGAACCGTTTCCTGGCTCACGATGCCGGTGAGGGAGCGCAGCACCGGCAGCTTGATGTCCCGGGTGTCGATGCCGTCGAGAAGGATGCGGCCGCCGGTCGGCTCGTAGAAGCGCGGGATCAGATCCACCAGCGTGCTTTTTCCCGATCCGCTCGCACCGACCAGCGCGACCACCTCTCCCTTGTTCGCGCTGAAGTCGACACCGGACAGAACCGGCGCATCACCGTACGAGAAGCTGACGTTCTCGAATTCCAGGTACCGGTCGAACGTCGCCATGTTCCGGGTCCCGCGATCCCGCTGAAACTCAGCCGGCGAATCGAGGATCTCGAACAGCCGCTCGGCCGACGCAAGCGAAGACTGCGCGGTGGTACGCATCTGGGAGAGCTGCTTCAAGGGCTGGAGCAGACGAAGCACGAGCGTGAGAAACGCGAGGAGCGTCGCGCCGGTCATGGTCCCGCTCCGCAGCACTTGCCAGGCGCCGATCCACAGAATGAGCACGGCGATTACCGTCCCGATGATCTCGGTCACCGGAGGTGCAAGCAGCGCAAGCCGCGTCAGCCTGAGACTGCTGCTCGCGTACAAGTTGCTACCTTGGGCAAATCTGGCTTCCTCGTACGCCTCGGTGCGCGACGCTTTGACGAGGCGGATTCCGCTGATGGTCTCCTGCAGCACGCTCGTCATTTCCCCGTGCACGTTGCCGCGGCGAAGATTCCCTCGACGGAGCTTCTTGAGCATTGGCTGCAGTGAGAAACCGAGCAACGGGAGGATGACCAGCGCGATCAGCGACAGCTGCCACGAGATGCTGAACAGGATCGCGATGTAAACGAGTACGAGAGACGCGCTCTGCAGCGACTGAGTGACGATCTGGGTGAGAATGAGGCGCGTCTCGAACGTGTCGTTGATCACGCGCGACAGAATCTGGCCGGCCTTCATCTGGGTGAAGTAGCCGAGCGGGAGGTGCGCGAGATGGCGGTAGACCGCGTTGCGAAGGTCCCGCGTGACGTACTCCTGCAGCGTCGCACCGAACTGGCCGGCAACCCACACCAGCAGATTCTTGAGGATCACCGCAATCAGAACGAGGATGATCACGTTCCGCAGGGAATGCATTTCGTCGCCAGGGACGATCCGGCTCCCCACCGTTGCATCGAGTAGCTTCGATATCCATCCAGACTTCATCGCCGTCGATGGCTGATGAAAGAGGATGTTGAGGAAAGGGATAAGCAGCGCGATCGCAAAGCCGTCGAGCAGCGCCGCGACGAGATTCGCCACGATCGTGATCGCCATGCGCCAGAAGTGCGGGCGCAGGTATGGCAGGAGCCGCTTATAGACCGGCATTGCTCACGATATTAACGCCGGTTTGGTGCGCCGGCATTTACCGGCGCGGAGTTAGCAGCGCCAACGGGAGAATTACTTCTTCGGGCGTCACGCCCCCGTGCAGGAACGATCCCCGGTAGCGGCTTTGGTACTCGCGTAATTTCGTAGGATAGACGAAGAAGCAGTCATTCGTCGCCAGGAGAGTGTTGCCACCGGCGCCACGTCGTGGAAGTCTCAGCATGTCCTCGTTCGAGAACAGCAGTGCCTGCTCCGGACGCTCTGCGCGCAGGTCTTCACCGAACTTGTAGCGCAGATTGGCGCTGGCGTCTCGCTTGGCGTACACCGTCGCCGGTGTGTTGCAGTGGATCGAGCCGTGGTCGGTGGTAAGCAGCACCGAGATTTTTCTCCGCGAGGCTTCCTTCAACACGCTGAACAAAGCGGATCGCTGGAACCACTGCCTCGTGATCTGACGGAGAGCGATCTCGTCCCGAGCGACTTCGTAGAGGATCTGCGACTCGCTGCGGCCGTGCGTGAGCAGATCCACGAAGTTGAACACGAACGCGCTCACGCCCTCCGGTCCGATCGCGGTACCGAGGTGTCGCTCGAGATCGTCGGAGTTGGCGGCCGTCGAGATCTTCTGGTAGCGAACCGGGGTCTTTCCGCACAGCTCCTGGAGATGCGACTCGAGCAGCTCGCGCTCGTGCGCATTGAGAGACTCGTCCTCGCGATCGGCGTTGCCCCACCAATCCGGGAGGCGGGCCGCGATCTCGCCGGGGAATAGCCCGCTGAACAGTGCGTTGCGGGAATAGGGAGTAGCGGTAGGCAGCACGGCGTAGTAATGCGTGGTCTCCACGTCGAAGAAGGGCGCCAGCAGGGGCTCGAGCACCCGCCACTGATCGAGCCGCAGGCAATCAACGACGATGAACACCGCCGCCTTGTCGCGCTCCAGTATAGGCAGGAGGAATTCCGCGACGATGTCTATCGAGAGCGGCGGCCTGTTGCCTTCCAGATCGGTCAGCCACGCGGGGTACGCCTCCTTCATGTAAGCGGCGAACTCGCGATGCATGTCCGGATACAGACCCTGCAGCGACTCGTACAAGCCCATCTCCCCGGCCGCGGCGAGATCCACGTCCCAGCGCATCAGCTCGTCGTAGCGATCTATCCAGCCGCGCCAGTCCAGGTTATGGTCGCGCTCGAGCTCAATCGCGCGGAATCTCTCGACGAAGCTGCGCGCGATGGCCTGCTGGCGGATGCGTGGGCCTTCCAGAATCCGCGTCACCACCGTGAGCACCTGTCGCGGATTGATCGGCTTCACGAGGTAATCCCGGATGTTTACGCCGATCGCTTCCTTGAGCGTGGAGTCTTCCTCGCTCTTGGTGACCATCACCACCGGAAGATTGGGGGCCATCTCCCGCACGTCGCGATAAACCTCGAGCCCCCGCTTGCCCGGCATCTGCTCGTCGAGAAGCAGGATGTCGAACGGACGGCGTCTCAGCAGCTCGATGGCGTCGTCGGCGTTGCTGGCCCACTCTACGGTATAGCCTTTCGAGCGAAGGAAAATGCGATGAGGCTCGAGGAGCTCACCTTCGTCGTCTACCCAGAGTATCGATTTGGGGGGGTTCAGGACCGGAACGGCCATATGATCGGAATGTAGCCGAGGGGTGAGTCCGTGCCTAGATTCGGAGAGTGATCGGCCAAACACCTCGCTACACGCTTGCTACCCCCGCCTTTCGATTTCGCTCTCTCGCTGCGTTGTCGGGCAGGGCGTCCCTGGGTGGGGACCGCGAGACGCTGCTGGCCTGCCTCCAGCTGGGGCGGCTGTGCGCCGGAATTCTCCCCCCTTTCGCGTTGGCGCGAGAGGTGACTATAGAGAGAACGGAGCACACCAAGCAGTGGCTGTCGTCGCTGGCCGTTCCCAGCGGAATCAGGTCCACTGCGTTCGGGATTACCGGCGCCCTGGCTGGCCACGATCGGGCCCGTTGCGCGGTCGCTTTTGAGGACCTTGTCAAAGCTGCCGCTGGGCAGTTAGATGAGGCATCGCGCGCAGAGCTCAATGCCCTGGTTCAGGAGCTGGCGGCGTCTCCGAAAGCGGGGCACGCGCGGCACACAGTCACACAATCTCATCCGAGCTGAGTATGGCCGGCCATAGCAAGTGGAAACAGATCAAGCATTACAAGGCGGCGACCGACGCCAAGCGCGGCGCCCAGTTCACGAAGCTCATTCGTGAGATCACGATGGCGGCGAAGCTCGCCGGCGGCGATCCCGCGCACAATCCCCGGCTTCGCACGGCGATAGACGCGGGGAAAGCCGCGTCGATGCCGAAGGAGAATATCGAGCGCGCGATCAAGAAGGGCACCGGTGAGCTCGAGGGCGTTCACTACACCGAGGTCACTTACGAAGGGTACGGACCGGGCGGTGTCGCGATCCTCATCTCGGCGCTGAGCGACAATCCGACGCGCACGGTCGCCGAAATCCGGCACAAGCTCACCCGGCTGGGCGGCAACCTCGGCCCTCCGCATTCGGTGTCGTACCTGTTCGACCGGAAAGGCCTGATCTACATCGACGCAACCAAGTACGAGGAGGACTCGGCGATGGAGGCAGCACTCGACGCCGGGGCCGAAGACTTCAGGGTCGAGGGCGAGCAGTACATCGTGACGACCGATCCCCACGGGATGCACAACGTGCAGGCAGGGCTCGAGAAGGCGGGATTCGCGATCGTCGAGGCGGAGGTCGCGTTCATCCCCAAGAGCACGGTGCACGTAGCCGGCAAGAACGCGGAGTCGGTGATCAAGCTGCTCGAGGAGCTCGAAGAGCTCGACGACGTTCAGAAGGTCTCGGCCAACTTCGACATGGACGTCGAGCAGATGACCGGTGCGTGAGTCCGAACCGGTCGTGGTCCTTGGCATAGATCCGGGCACCGCGGTCACGGGTTACGGAGTTGTTCGCAAGGAAGGTCGAAATCCGCTGACGCTCGTGGAATGCGGCGTGATCCGCACGAAACCGCGCGACGATCTGGCGCAAAGGCTGGCGGAGATCCACGACGGGGTGGTAGAGCTGATTCGCCGACACAAGCCGACGGTTCTCTCGATCGAAGACGTCTTCTACGCACGCAACGTACGCACGACGGTCGTACTGGGCCACGCGCGGGGTGTCATACTGCTCGCGGGAGCGCAGGCAGGGATCGAAATCCACGAGTACCCGCCGGCGGAGATCAAGAAAGCAGTGGCTGGTACGGGTGCGGCAACCAAGCTTCAGGTGCAGTTCATGGTGATGCGACTACTGAGATTGAAATCGGCGCCGCAGCCGACGGACGCGGCGGACGGTGTGGCCGCCGCGCTGGCGTTTGCGCTTGCGCCTGATCTTCCGAAGATCCAGCCAATCAGGTTCTCGGTCCGTTGATCGGACTCATTCAAGGAAAGCTCGTCGCCAAGGATCTCGACTCGCTCCAGGTGATGACCAGCGGCGGCGTCGGGTACGAGCTCACCATACCGCTGAGCGTGTACGAGACGCTTCCCCGCACCGGAGACGACGTCACGCTGCACACGTCGCTGGTGGTAAAGGAGGACTCCTGGCACCTGTTCGGGTTCGCGAGCGTGTTCGAGAAGCGGCTGTTCGAGAAGCTGCTCACCGCCAACGGCGTCGGCCCGTCGCTGGCGATCGGCTTGTTGTCGGCGCTGTCGGCCACTCGGCTTATTCGGGCCATTCGGGAAAAGGACATTCCAACCCTGCAGAGCGTTCCGCGGGTGGGCAGGAAGAAGGCAGAGAGACTCATTCTCGATCTCGGCGACAAGCTCGACGGACTCGGCGAGGGCAGTGGGACGTCGGCCGCACCGGTCAGCGCGCCCGCGGATGACGCCCTGCGCGCGCTCGTCTCCCTGGGTTATTCGAGCGCAGACGCGGAACGGGGGGTTCGAGCGGCGCTCGATGGGGGCGCGTCCTCGAAGTCACCAGCCGATTTGATTCGCGCGGCGCTGGCCAAACTGGGAGGCAGATAGCCAGAAGTGAATTGCGGTTCACCTCTTGGTGAATTAGTATTCACTTTATGACATCTACCTCCCTGCCTACCTTCCAGGAACGCGGTCGAAATACACTCCAGCGGCTGCTCGACGCGGCCGAGCGGACCTTGGAATCCGACGGCCTCGAAGGGGCTACCGTTCCGACGATCGCTGCCGAAGCGGGCATGTCGGTGGGAAACGTCTACAAGCGGTTCCGCGACAAGGATTCCCTGCTGCAAGCGGTCTATGAGCGCTTCTTTCTCGATTCTTTTGCGGCGAACGAGTTTGCGCTGGATCCCGCCAAGTGGGAGGGGGCCCCGACCGCCGAGCTGCTCTCGACTCTGGTGTCGGGGATGATCGAAGGATATCGCGTGCGACGGTCCCTGGTTCGGGCTCTTCTTCTATATGCGCAGACCCACCCGGATCCTGCATTCCGATCGCATTCGGAGCAGCTCCGGCTTCAGAGCCTCGCGTTGTTCGAGCGTCTGCTTCGGGATCGCCGAGAGGATATAGGCCACCCGCATCCGGAACGCGCGATCAGGTTCGTGGTTATGCTGATCGGTCACGCGCTGGAGACTGCGGTGCTGTCCGAGGCCGGCGGCGGATTATCCAGCGGCGACTTTCTCTCTCATCCAGCGGAAACTGCGGTCGAGCTGTCCCGGATCGTCTACGGCTATCTCCGGGTGAGGGGCAGTGAGCGGCCCCGCGCGCTCAGCCAGTCTCGGCGGTTATCGGGCTGATCATTCTTGCCATCTGCATGATTCTGTTTGCCGGGAATCCACCTTTGCTGGCGTGCTCCTTCACTGCTTTTTCTTGGGCGCATTGTATACGCAGTAGATCTTGTCGCCGGTGACGAAGCTCTGGACCCAAGGTGCGTCGCGGGGGTCGGCCAGTGAAAAGAGCTGCTCTCAGGGTGTGGGCGGCTTGCCTCTTTTCCATAGCCATACGGCAACGACGACGACGATGACCACTACTATGAGAAGCGTGGACCCCACGTGTCCTCCCGATGAAGAGATGGCGATGTGATGTCACTGAACTTTCGTTCTCCGTTATCGCACCGGCTCGCGCATTTTCGGGAATTGCGTATGATTTGTCAAATCAATTCCTTCCGCGAAGTTGATCAAGCGACGCACCAAACCGAGAGGCCCAATGTCAGTCCAACACTTCTATGTCGTGGCAGTCGCAGCCGTGCTGGGCTGCGCTTCCACCGGAAGTAACCCCGGGACCGCCGGGGCTCCTCGAAGTTCAAATATCCTGACCGCCGAGGATCTAGCTGCCGCGCACGCCGATGTCATGACTGCTTACGACGCGGTGGCGCGGTTGCGCCCGAACTGGCTTGCCCCGCATGGGGTGATGTCCGCCGTGGCCAACGGATCCGGCACCGAGTACGCGCTTGTATACCTCGACGGGCAGCGATACGGCGACCTGAGCTCGCTGCGCAACATTCCAGCCTATCAGGTGAGTGGTTTCCGTTATTACGACCTGACCGAATCCGGGGCCAGGTTCGGGATTCGGGGGGGCAGCAGTGGCGTGATCGATGTGACCACTAACCTTCCATCGAAGTAATGAGTAGCGCCGGGAAACCTCCGCGGCGGGAGGGAACTGCCAGCCGCGCACGGACATTTACCGAGTCAGTGATCCGCGAGATGACTCGCGTGGCGAACCAGTACGGGGCAATCAATCTCGCTCAGGGATTTCCCGACTTCCCGATGCCGGGTCCGATGAAGGACGCGGCGTGCGCGGCGATCCACGGCGACATCAATCAGTACGCGATCACGTGGGGTAGCCCGGCGCTGCGGCTGGCGATTGCCGAGAAGTATCGGAGCTGGTACGGGATGACCGTGGACCCGGAGCGGGAGATCACGGTTTGTTGCGGCGCGACGGAAGCGATGGCTGCCGCCTTCCTGGCACTGATCGATCCCGGCGATGAGGTAATTGTGTTCGAGCCGTATTATGAGAACTACGGACCCGACGCAATACTCGCCGGTGCAAAGCCCGTGTTCGTGCCGCTCGAGGCGCCGGATTGGAAGCTCGATCCGGATAAACTGCGCGCCGCTTTTAATAACAAGACGCGGGCAATTGTCGTGAACACACCCCACAATCCGACCGGGCGGGTCTTTACGCGGGAAGAGATTTCACTGATCGCGGAGCTGTGTCAGAAGTGGGACGTGATCGCGATCACGGACGAGATCTACGAGCACATTCGCTACGCGGGCGGGCATCACGTGCTGGCGACGTGGCCGGGAATGCGGGAGCGGACCGTCACGATCTCGGGGTTGTCGAAGACGTTCTCGTGCACCGGGTGGAGGCTGGGCTACGCTGTGGCGCCGTACGAGTTCACATCTCCGATTCGAAAGGTTCACGACTTTCTTACCGTGGGTGCACCGGCTCCTTTGCAGGCCGCGGGGGCGATCGGGATGGCGTTCGATTCCGACTACTACAACCATCTCGCGCTCGAGTACCGTGCCCGCAGGGACATCATGTGCTCTGCTTTGGACGAGGCGGGATTCAAGTACGCGGCGCCGGAGGGCGCCTACTATATACTCGCGGATTTTTCGGAGATCTCGGATCTCGACTCGCGGGAGTTCGCGATTTGGTTGGCGAAAGATGTCGGGGTCGCGACTGTGCCCGGGATGAGCTTCTATTCCCGACCGGAACTCGGCCGGTCGGTTACGAGATTCGCGTTTTGTAAGAAGTTGGAGACATTGGAGAAAGCGGCGGAGCGAATAGTCACCCTCCAAGCTCGAGTTTAGTGATTACGAGCCCGCGAAAGCTATCGTTGTTCGGTGTGTATTCGGCTAGATTAGATCACTGCATGCTCACGCCGACACCGCTGGAGCGGCTATGTCTCGCGCCGAAATAACGACACCTGAAATCATGCCGGAGGAGAGTGTCGTCGAACTCTCGCTCCGTCCTCAGCGCCTGTCCGAGTTCATCGGCCAGGATCGGGTGAAGGAATCTCTGCGCATCTACATCGATGCGGCGATGGCCCGGCGCGAGCCACTCGACCACGCACTCTTCTTCGGTCCACCGGGACTCGGAAAGACCACGCTGGCTGAGCTGATCGCGCGAGAGCTTGGCGTCAATATCAGAACCACCTCTGGTCCAGCACTCGAGAAGCCCGGCGACCTGGTCGGCACGCTGACCAATCTTCGCGAAGGCGACATTCTTTTCATCGACGAGATCCACCGCCTCCGCCCCGTCATCGAAGAATTCCTCTATCCCGCGATGGAGGACTACAAGATCGAGATCCGGCTGTCCGAAGGACCCAAGGCGCAGACGATAACCATGCCGATCGAGAAGTTCACTCTCATCGGCGCGACGACCCGGCTCGGCATGCTCACTCCGCCGATGCGCGCGCGGTTCGGCATCGAGATGCGCCTCAACTATTATCCGCCCGCCGACCTCGAGCAGATCGTGCATCGAACCGCCGAGGTGATGCAGGTGGAGATCGACGAAGACGGGGCAAAGGAGATCGCCAAGCGATCGCGCGGAACTCCGCGCGTCGCCAACCGGCTTCTGCGCCGCATTCGCGACTACGCCCAGGTGCGCGCGAATGGCAACATCAATCGCAAGGTCGCCGCCGATGCGTTGCAGCTGTTAGAGGTCGATCAGTTCGGGCTCGACGACATGGATTCGCGCATCCTCAAAGCCATCATCGAGAAGTTCGAGGGGGGACCGGTTGGCGTCGGAACGATTGCCGCCGCGGTCGGCGAGGACGTCGGGACGCTCGAAGAGGTCTACGAGCCATTTCTGGTGCAGAACGGATTTCTGCAGCGGACTCCCCGCGGCCGCGTTGCCACCGCGCAGGCGTACCGTCACTTCGGGTTCAACCCACCCGCGCCGACGAATGGCGGGGTGCAGCAGCCGATGCTGCTCTAGTTTTCGCTCGGCTCCAACACCGGAACAGTAGATTCCCGGCATGTCCAAAAAACGAATAATCGGAAGTCTGACCGCCGTTGCTCTCTTGGGGAGCGCTGGCCTGGCCGCCGCTCACGAGACGTGGCTCATGCCATCCAGCATGCGCGTTGCACCCGGCCGCACGGTGGAGCTGCACCTCACGAGCGGAATGAAGTTTCCCGCAAGCGAGCTGCCCATCGACCCCACGCGCGTCGTTCGAGCCGAAGTGCGGACGGGCGGAAACGTCGAGCGCTTGCGCGCACCTCGCGCGACACGTCGCTCTCTCCGCTATCTCTGGACTCCCCGACAGCAAGGCGTGGCGACGATATCCATTGCTCTCAAGCCGCGCACGCTCGAGCTCGAGCCCAAGCTTATCGAAGAGTACCTGGCCGAGATCCGCGCCGATTCCAGCGTGAGGACCGAGTGGAATGCTGTGCCGGCCCCGCGACGTTGGCGGGAGATGTACAGCAAGTATGCGACGAGCTTCGTGCGCGTCGGGAAAGCTGGACAAGATTCGAAATGGAATTCGCCCACCGGACTCGATTTCGAGATCGTTCCGGAAAGCGATCCGACCGCGCTGTCGGCGGGCGATGCGCTTCGCATCCGGGTGGTGTTACACGGAGCGCCGCTCGCCGGTTTTCCGGTGGGTGCACGACGCGAAGGGGGAACGGCAGACACGTTTGTTACAACTGACGCATCGGGTCAAGCATCGGTTCCTGTACCGAAGTCCGGACGCTGGCTACTGTTCGGAACCCACCTGAAACGCGCGAACGAGCCGAATCTCGAATGGCGCAGCGATTTCGTGACGATGACTTTCGCGGTCGCTCCGGCCGGTGGCCGGTAGAGCAAATCACCGCGGATGTACTCGACCTGTCTTTTCTGCAAGACCGATCTCGGTGCAAACGAGGCGATCGAGCACTTCCCGGTTGGCCGGCGGCTCGCATTCGACGCAGCAAAGGGCAGACTTTGGGTAGTCTGCCGGAAATGCGAGCGGTGGAACCTCACTCCGCTCGAGGAGCGATGGGAGGCCATCGAGGAGTGCGAACGCTCCTATCGCGGGACCAAGCTCCGCGTTTCAACCGAGGAGATCGGCCTCGCGCGGTTGAGCGAAGGCATCGAGCTGGTACGCATTGGAAAGCCGCTGCGGCCTGAGTTCGCGGCGTGGCGATACGGCGATCAGTTCGGGAAGCGAAGACGGCGGAATATGGTTCAGGGCGCCGCGATCGTCGTGGGCATTGCGGCAGTTCCGATGCTTGGTCCGCTGGTCGGCATCTCATTCGCCGGCGGAGGGTGGAATATTTTTCAGGGTGTCAATGCCACCGTCAACATGATCCAGGCAAGACGGGTTGTCGCGCGTTTTCCCGCTGCCGACGGCACTCCACTGCTCGTCAGAGCTAAGCAGGTGAAGGAGGCTCTGGTGTTGCCTCCGGTTGGTCGAGAGCCGTGGGGACTGACAGTCGCACACCGAACGGCAAGAGATCCCAGCGTGCGCTGGTGGCGCTACGATCCGGAGTCCGAAAAGAGTGTTCTTCGCGGAGAGGATGCAATGCGCGCGGCTGCGCAGCTCCTGCCGCATCTGAACCGGAACGGCGCGTCGGGACGCGTGGTCGCCAGCGCGGTCAAGCTCGCCACTGAGAACGACGATCCAGCCATGACGTTCAACGCCGCCGCACGCGAGGCAGTAAAACACCGCGACTGGAATAGCTGGGGCGAATACGGCAAGCTCTCCAAAATCCCCGCCGAGATTCGGCTCGCGCTGGAGATGGTGTCGCACGAGGATTCAGAACGACGCGCGCTCGAGGGAGAGCTATACCTTCTCGAGGAAGCGTGGAAGGATGCCGAGGAGATCGCTGGAATCTCCGACGACCTTTTCCTGCCTGAAGAGATATCGACGCGACTCGGCGAGCTGAAGCGCGACGTCAAATAAGAGTTCGGGTTTCGCTACTCGACAACTCCGATTAGGATCGTAGCGGCCAGCTCCAAGCGGCCGTTCCAGCGACCCCGCTTGAACACCCACGCGTACTGGGACCACGTCCACCCCTTCGGTCCCGCGGAGTGTTCGTCGACGAGAGCCGTCCACACGTCATCTCCGAACGACACGCGCCGTCCTCGGGTGTCGCGAGCATTCCTAAGACCCTCGGGTTGTCCGCGGATCGGGAGACCGACAGTCACGTAGTATTCCGGCGTCTTCGGACACCCCGCGTGCACGTCGGCGCGCCTCGTACGCGCCGCCGATCCGCGCACCGGCGGTGGCACCGGCACGCGAACGCCGGCGCACTGCGAATAAACAACCGGGCTTCCCGGCTCCACACCGCTCACTTGCAGGATCTGCTTTCGATTGTCGGTCAGCTGGTCTATCGCTGACTCGCCCGCCCGGGCAAAACTCAGCGTTGGATCGATCCCCTGCACTCCTGCGAAGACCTCAGGATATCCAGAGCGCGTCCCATAGGGCCGCGGGTCATATCGCAGCCGCTCGATATGATACGGGTATTCGTCGGTGCCTCCATCGAGCTGGGCCCGAACGACGGCGGCGAACAGATCGGAATCGGCGCGTATCAGTGTCATCTCCTCTTCCGGGGTTGCTTGCCGCCGGGCGGAGGAAGGTGGGACTTGGCGCGGCTGGGCGGATCTACATGCAGCGCCCACAACCAGACAACAGACCCACGCGATATGCACGTGGGTCAGGTATTTATGATTTTTCATTTCGCAACACCCGTTGCACAAAGGAGGCCTCGACCATCCGGGCCCCTTCTTTAAGTAACGGACGGGATTGCGACCGCTTACGATGATATGTTTCTGCCCACCGACCTGAGTCCAAGACGTGCCCAAAGTTACGCCCGCCAAGAAGACCACCAAGGCGAAAGCGGCGAAGGTTGCTGATCGTTCTGCCCAGCGCTCCGCACCAGCCGACATGGCACCGGAGAAATTCCGCAAGATCGGTCACTCTCTGGTCGATGCAGTCGCGGATTTTCTGACGCGATTGCCCGATGCCTCTACCGCGTCACCGCTTCTCCCCGACGCCATGCGGAGCTTGCTGGGCACCAGGAAAATGCCCGAGAAGGGAGTCGACATCGAACCCGTGCTCGACAGATTCAGCCGCGACTTTTTCCGGCACTCGACGCACAACGGCAGTCCGCGATTCTGGGGCTACATCACGTCATCGGCCGCGCCCATCGGCGCGCTCGCCGATCTTCTCGCCGCCGCCGTAAACCCGAACTGCGGCGCGTGGGCGCTCTCGCCGATCGCGACCGAGATCGAAAACGAATCGATCCGATGGCTGGCCGAATTCCTCGCACTCCCGGGCAAATGGGAGGGAGTGCTCGTGAGCGGTGGAAACATGGCTAACATCGTCGGCTTCATCGCCGCGCGAAAAGCCAAAGCGACGTGGGACATTCGCACAAAAGGCCTCGCTGACGTGGAAAGCCGGCGTCTCGTCCTTTACACCTCGGCCGAAGCGCACACCTGGATCTACAAAGCCGCCGACATGTGTGGACTCGGCACTTCCGCCGTTCGCTGGATCGCCGCCGACGAAAAGCTTCGCCTGCGCCCCGACGAGCTCCGGCAGCGGATCATGGAAGATCGCGCCGCGGGTCTCCACCCATTCATGGTCGCGGGTACAGCGGGATCGGTCGGGACCGGCGCGATCGATCCGCTTCCCGAGATCGCGAAGATCTGCAAGGAGTTCGATCTCTGGTTCCACGTGGACGGCGCCTACGGAGCACCGGCTGTCGCGCTCGACACCGCCAGCGCCGATCTGAAAGGACTCCGAATGGCGGATTCGATTGCGATCGATCCGCACAAATGGCTCTACAGCTCTCTCGAGGCAGGATGTCTGCTGACGCGCCATGCGGGAGCGCTTCCCGACGCTTTCGCGTTCAAGCCTCCGTACTACCAGTTCGACGACAACGAAGGCCAGGAAGTCAGGAACTACTTCGAGTATGGACCGCAGAACTCGCGCGGCTTCCGGGCGCTCAAGATCTGGCTCGGGTTTCAGCAGGCAGGGGCGAGCGGGTACAGGCAGATGATATCGGATGACATCAAGCTTGCCCACAAGCTCCACGCCTTCGTCGGCAAGCAGTTCCTGCTCGAGCAGGGAACGGTGTCGCTGAGCATCTGCACTTTCCGATTCGTGCCCGCGGATCTCAGGGAGCGCGCGAGTGACGAGAATGCCGTCACGGATTATCTCAACGAGCTGAACGCGCGGATTGCTACGGCTCTCAGGCTCAGTGGCCGAGCATTCGTCTCCAACGCACATATTGGAGATCGTTACTATCTGCGCGCGTGCATCGTGAACTTTCGCACTACGCTGGCCGACGTTCAGGCCTTGCCGGAAACAATCGTCGAGCTAGGTCGCGATCTGGACAAGCAGTTCAGGCCGTCAGAGGTCAGATCTGGCCGCTCGCGCCCTACACCCTTAGCGACGTAGCGCAACCGACGCGGCCTAGAAATGTATTCGACGTGCCTGTTCTGCCACACACAGCTCGGAGCCAATGAAGCCGTCGAGCATTTTCCCATCGGCCGACGACTGGCGTTCGACGCTGCGAAGGGCCGACTGTGGGTAGCGTGCCGAAAGTGCGAGCGATGGAACCTGACGCCAATCGAAGAGCGCTGGGAAGCCATTGAGGAGTGCGAGCGTTCGTATCGTGACACGAAGCTCCGCGTCTCGACTGACCAGATCGGGCTCGCCCGCCCCGACGAAGGTCTCGAGCTCGTGCGCTCGAAGCGTCTGACTGAGATGAAGGGACGTTGACCAGGGACGGCTCGCTCACATCGCACTACGACTTCGACCTCTCCGCAGACCGTATCGCCCAGCATCCCACCGAGCGCCGCGGTGACAGTCGGCTCATGGTCGTCAATCGCTCGACCGGAGACATCTCCCACAGGCAGTTCAGCGATCTCGATCAGCTGATTCCCGCCGGCGACGCGATCGTCCTCAACACCACTCGCGTCTTTCACGCACGGCTCGTTGGCGTTCGCGACAATCAGGCTCCCGCCGAGGTCCTTCTCCTGCGTTCACTCGGCGACAACCTGTGGGAAGCGATGGTACATCCCGGCGGCAAGCTCAAGCCCGGACGCGTGGTGAGATTCGCCGAAGATTTCGAGGCGGAGATTGTATCGACCACGGAAAGGCGAACGCGGGTCGTCCGGCTCGAGTCCTCGCTCCCAATGGACGCGGCGATAGAGAAGTACGGCCACGTGCCGCTCCCACCTTACATCGAGCGCGCGGATCAGGCCTCGGACGAGGAACGGTATCAGACTGTCTACGCAAGGGAGACCGGATCGGTCGCGGCGCCCACGGCGGGCCTCCACTTCACACCGGAGCTACTGGATCGCCTGCTCGCCAAAGGCGTGAAGCGCGCGGATCTGGTGCTGCACGTCGGTGCCGGCACATTCAAGCCTGTCGACGTGGAGCATCCCGCCGATCACGTCATGCACGAGGAGTCGTACATTCTGCCGGCGAGTACCGCGGACATTCTGAACGACACGCGAGCGCGCGGTGGGAAGGTCTGGGCAGTCGGCACTACCAGTGTGCGCACACTCGAAAGCGCGATCGAAGACGACGGAATCTTTCGCGAGAAATCGGCGGAAACGCGAATCTTCATTCGCCCGCCGTACGAGTTCCGCGCAGTCGACCGGTTGATCACCAATTTTCATCTTCCCCGCTCGACGCTCATCATGCTGGTCGCCGCATTCGCTGGGTACGACCTCACCATGCGCGCGTATCAGGAAGCGATTTCAGCGGGATACAGGCTGTATTCCTATGGCGATGCAATGATCCTCCTGGGAGATTAGCATGCGCCCTCAGGCCAAACCTCTTCCACAACGCAAGAAAAGGGTGAGAGTCAGACTCTCACCCTTTTCAATCGTTCCAGTGCAACTAAGGGAATCGCTACGCACCCTGTAGGCAGCCCCTTTGTCCACTGTTGTTCGGATAGCCGGTGCCCGCGGTGTAAGCGTTGTTGGACCATTCGCCTTGCAGCTTCCAGCGCGACCCGTTGGTTAGCGTCACCGCACCGGTGAATGTCCACGCACACTTGTCGCCGTTCTCAGCCCCACCCGAATCGTACCAGCCACCGTTGCGCGGATCAGTAATCGCTTCCGCGAGCTCGTGTGCCGTAACGTTCGCCAGAGCCGCGAGGCCCTGCGAATGGCCAGTGCCGTACGTGTCCGCGGGATCGCAGCCGGCGAGGCCTGTGATGTTTGGCATGTAAGCCACCTGCACCGGCGCACCGTTGCTGCAGGTCCCGTAACTATGCCACGCGCAGTAGTTGACGTTGCCGGCTCCGGTTTCGGTGTAGATCAGATAAAGAGCATTCGGGTCCGGGGCGTTTCCGGTCTGGCCGCACGCCTCCGCAACCGCCTGGCTGGTGGTCAGAGCCCTTGTAGGCGCCGGCGTGTTATCGATGACGTGACCGAGATAGGTGGAGCTCGCCGTAACCTGGCCGTTCGACCCCGTGTATTCGGTGGTGGTAAAGGCGTAGTTGCTGCCGCCGAAACCGCCAAAGAATGAATCGATACCGGTGATGATGTCGCCGGAGTAAGTCGCCCAGCTCGATCCCCAGAAAATCGCCTTTGTCTTGTTGGCGACGAGGATAGTGCCATTATGCCAGAGCATGTTTACGCTGCCCTGTTTTCTGGCGTTCTGTCCCCTGGCGAAGAATTTGTGCTCAGGTGCGCCGTGCAGCTGACCGCCAGTGACGGGATTGGTGGAGCGCGCGTCGCTCATTCCTTCCGGCGCCAAAATCGCCGATGGAGAGCGAGTCGGGTCCGAGCACGCAACGAGGGCGAGGCCCGCCGCGCCAAGAACGGCGAGAGTTTTCTGGTTCATCTATACTCCGGTTGGGGGGAAGAAGACTCGGCCTATTGCAGGCCGAGGGCAACAAGGTGGCGATTGATAATCTCTTCGAACGCACTTCGGGGATACGCCCCCTCGAGTGAAACGCCGTTGATCAGGAATCCTGGTGTCCCGTTGAACCCAAACCTCCGGGCCTCATCCAGGTCCGTCTTGATCAGCGCTCTGGCGGAGTCACCCTTCGCATCGCGGACTGCACGAGTGACATCGGCTCCCGCTTTATGGGCCGCAGTCTGAAGAAAGCTCTCGCCTTCTTTTATCCGGTCCTGATGGGCGTATAGCTCGTCGTAGAATCGGAGCGCGGGCATCGAACCCTGCAGCGCGACGGCCTCGAACATAAGAGCGGCCCCCATCGCCTGGGGATGGATATCGAGGGGCGTCTGCTTGATAACGAAACGGATTTTCCCCGCGTATTCCTTGAGCACTTCTTCCACGGTTACGCGTTCGGCGCGGCAATAAGGACACTGAAAATCCGCGTACTCGACGATGGTGATCGGAGCATTCGCGGCGCCCAATACTACATGGCCGGCGAGTGAGGGCACTTTGGGGTTTCTGAATTCGGCATCAATTCGCGCTCGCTCATCCTCCGCCGACTGACCCGCAAGCTCTCCTTTCGATTCCTGCGCAACGGCGTTGAGAACCCTGATGAATTCCTTCGGATGCGCGCGAACAGCAGCGTAGAGAATCTCGGGGTGCTGGACCAGCGTTGCCTGTAAAGCTTCCGGCGACGGTGACGACGAACACGCGACCGATGTAAGCGCACCAGCGAGAGCCAGGAATGGCAGAAGTCTCATGTCTTGGATGGTCCCCGATTTTTTGCCGGACTGAGCGACAGGCAACCGTAACAGTCGGGGAAAAGACGCGCAAGAGAAAATAAACATCTGCGTAAATCCGGCTTCATTACCTTTTCCTTACATCCATGAGCTTTTCATTCAGGATCGAGAGCAGCGCCGGCGCCGCACGGGCCGGCGTTTTCCTCACGCCACATGGCGAGGTCGAGACACCGGCGTTCATGCCGGTCGGTACTCTGGCCGCGGTGAAGGCGCTCGATCCCGACGATCTCGTTCAAATGGGCGCTTCGATGATTCTGGCGAATGCGTACCACCTACACCTCCGACCGAGCGATGAAGTCGTCCGCGACATGGGTGGTCTCCACAAGTTCATGCGCTGGGATCGCCCAATCCTCACCGATTCGGGAGGATTCCAGGTTTTCTCGCTCGCACAGCTACGCACGGTCAACGAAGACGGAGTGGAGTTCCAGTCGCACATCGACGGCTCACGCCGATTCTTCACTCCCGAGATCGTGATGCAGATCGAGCGAAACCTCGGAGCCGACGTGATCATGCAATTCGATCACGTGATCCCCGGCCAGGCCGATGAAGCAGCGGCGCGCGATGCCAGCGAGCGGAGCATGCGTTGGCTGGGCCGTTGTCTGGCCGAGTTCGGGAAGTTGGAGAGCGCCAGCGAGCAGGCGCTGTTTCCAATCCTTCAGGGTGGAATCCACGCGAATCTGCGGTGGGAAGCCGCAGCCGCAATCGGCGGAATGAACGACTGGGCAGGGTTCGGCATTGGCGGCCTGTCGGTAGGAGAAGAAAAGCCAGCCATGTACGCAATGCTCGATGTCGTCGACGAGGCGCTTCCAAAGACTCACCCTCGCTACCTGATGGGAGTCGGCTTCCCCGAGGATCTGATCGAGGGCATTCGGCGCGGCGTGGACCTGTTCGACTGCGTCGCGCCGACCCGTATGGGAAGAAACGGGTCCGCTTTCACCCGCGACGGGCGGCTGAACATCAAGCGCACGGAGTTCCGCACCGATCCCCGCCCGCTGGACCCGGAATGCGACTGCTCCGCGTGCACCCGATTCACCCGGGCGTACATCCGGCATCTCTACGTGTCGGACGAGATACTGGGGCTGCGCCTCCTTTCCCTGCACAATGTACATTTCCTCCTGTCGCTCGTGCGCCAGGCGCGGGCGGCCATTCGGAACGGTGATCTCGACTCATGGTCGCGCGATTGGCTTGCGCGGCATCGCTCGGCGCCGCCGCTCCCCGTCTGAAACCATTTCGCACCCAATTTCGGTTTTCATATATGCCAAGCAATCCCATACTCGGCTCCATTTTCATGTATGGAGCCATCTTCGCGATCTTCTATTTCATTCTGATTCGCCCACAAGCGACGCAGAGAAAGAAGCACGACGAGCTGGTTCGGAACCTCAAGAAGGGAGACGAGATAGTCACCAACGGAGGACTCGTCGGTGAAGTGCTTTTCATCAAGGAGAAGAGCACTGACGACAAGGCCGCCGGAATGGAGGATCGCGTTACCATCAAGTCCGGCGAGTCCCGCCTCATCATCGAGCGCGGAAGAATTGCGCGCATCAACAGACCGGGATCGGTCTCCAACGTCACCGGTGGGTGACCATCCTCGACATCCGGGTGCTCGGCGACCCGGTTCTTCGCAAACCCACCAAACCCGTCACACGAGTCACCGACGAGCTGCGGAAGCTCATCGCCGACATGTTCGAGACGATGTACGCCGCCGAGGGCATCGGGCTCGCCGCGCCCCAGGTTGGCAGGACTGAAAGACTGGCAGTGGTGGACGTCGAAGGAGCGAAGTACGCGCTCATCAATCCGGAAATCGTCTCCAGGAGCGGGGCGGGCGAGAAGGCAGAAGAAGGATGCCTGTCGATTCCGGACATCTACGGCGACGTCGAGCGTCCGCCTGAAGTCACCATCCGCGCCATCGATGAGGCTGGGAATCCGTACGAGGCGTCGGGCAATGGTCTGCTCGGTCGCTGCTTCCAGCACGAGATCGACCACCTCGATGGAAAGCTGTTCATCGACTACCTGAGTCCGCTCAAGCGCAGGTCAGCGCTGTCTAAGTGGGAGAAGGAAAAAGAAGGGTATCCGGGCAACATCAGAAAGGTCCGCGCCGAGGTGAAGGGCGAGCACCACCACGAGAACGAGACGGAGATGTAGTGCGGATTCTCTTCTGGGGAACTCCGGAGTTTGCCGCGGCGCCCCTGCGCGCTCTCATCGGTGAGGGATTCGATGTCGTCGGCGTAGTCACGCAACCCGACAAGCCGCAGGGTCGCGCGCGCGAAGTGATTCCGTCGGCGGTCAAGCAGATCGCGCTGGAAGAAGAGATTCCGCTGTTCCAGCCGAAGAACGCGCGCGAGCCTGGCCTGGTGGATAAGCTCAAGGACCTCGACGCGGAGATCGGCGTCGTCGTAGCCTACGGGCACATCCTGCCGCCGAACATCATCGACCTCCCCGCCAAGGGGACTCTCAACATTCATGCATCGCTGCTTCCGCTCCTCAGGGGAGCGGCGCCAATCCAGGCCGCGATAAAGCAGGGTCTCGCCGAAACCGGTGTGACGATCATGAGAGTGATTCCAGCTCTGGACGCGGGGCCGATTCTCCTCCAGGCGGACACCCCGATCCTTGCCGACGAGACCTACGGCGAATTGCAGGACCGGCTGTCCGAGCTGGGTGCGTTGAGTCTGATCGAGGCTCTGACTCTGATCTCGATCGGAGCTGGAAAGGAAAAGCCTCAGGACGATGCGCGCGCGACGTACGCGGCGAAAATCACCCGCGAGTCATCGCTCATCGACTGGAGCGCCAGCGCGCTGGAGATATCGCGGTTGATTCGAGCGTCCGACCCCAAACCCGGCGCGTTCACCCGAACATCGAAGGGCGACGTCAAGATGTTCGGGCCCAAGGTGCTGGACGGGATCAAGGGTACACCGGGCGAGGTTCTCAAGACGACGGGCGAGCTCGTCATCGCGTGCGGGATCGATGCACTGCGAATTGCCGAGGTCCAGCCGTCGGGCAAGAGCAGAATGCCGGCGCACGAATGGACGCGCGGGCGTGGCGCAGCGGTTGGCGAAAGGTACGGATCGTGACGGCGCCTGAAGTAAAAGCGCCGATGACCGATTTGCCGTGCGTGCATGCAGTAACGACCGACGAGATCATGTTGCGTCCGGGGTTTCTGCGGAAAGCGCTGGGAGTGATGCGAGTTTTGGGCGACAAGGGCGCGATTCACGTGAGGTCCCAGCTTCTCGACTCGCCTACTCTCTACTCGATCACGCTCGCTCTGCTCGAGCTTCACGAGCAGACCAGCTGCTGGTGTATCGTGAACGATCGCGTCGATGTCGCGCTCGCCTGCGGAGTACAAGGAGTTCAATTGACTCACAAGTCGATTGCGGTTCCCGACGTCCAGAGAATCGCACCCGCCCTCAGGATCGGGGCGAGCGTTCATTCTCCGGATGAAGCGCGGGACGCCGAGCAGGCGGGCGCCGACTGGTGCGTCGCCGGCCACGTCTTCGAGACACCATCTCATCCGGGCGCTCCCCGGCAGGAGAGCGCGTTCATCAACGAAGTCGTTGCCGCGGTGAGGTTTCCGGTGATCGCGATCGGAGGCATCAGGCCGGAACACGTCCGGTCGCTGGTCCATCGAGGCGCACATGGGATCGCCGCAATACGCGGAATCTGGAACGACGAGAATTCAGAACTCGCCGCGAGCCGTTATCTTTCACAGGTATGACGGGAACCGAGATACTCGAGGCGGAAATCGCTCTCGCGGTGAATGGAACGGAGCGCCGGATCCCAATCGGTTGGACGCTGGCGGATCTGCTTGCTTCACTCGAGCTCGAGCCGCGCACAATCGTGGTGGAGCGCAACGGTACGATCGTGCGCGATCGCGCCTCTTTTACGTCGCTCGCACTTGCGCCTGACGACGTGATTGAGATCGTTCACTTCGTTGGCGGAGGCTGAGGTGGCGCACGCCGATCTGCTGTCTCCGACAACCCTCACCGATCCGCAGCCGCTCGTTATTGCGGGGCGTGAGTTCCGCTCGCGGCTGATGGTCGGCACGGGCAAATACGCGTCGAACGCCCAGATGGTCGAAGCGATCGAAGCGTCGGGCGCCGAGGTCGTCACCGTCGCCGTGCGTCGCGTCGACCTCGATCGGTCCAAGGATGAGGCGATCCTTCACCACCTCGATCCGGACCACTACTTCCTGATCGCCAACACCGCCGGCTGCTACAACGCGTCGGACGCGATTCGCTACGCCCGACTGGGACGAGCGGCCGGATTCAACGAGTGGGTGAAGCTCGAAGTGATCGGCGATCAGCAGACATTGCTCCCTGACACGACTGGCCTTCTGCAGGCGACGAAGACGCTCGCGGATGAAGGCTTCAAGGTGCTGGCATACACGAACGACGATCTCATCACCGCGCTCAAGCTCGAGGAAGCGGGGGCTGTCGCAGTGATGCCCCTCGCATCGCCGATCGGATCGGGACTGGGGATGCTCAATCCTTACGCTATCCGCACCATCAAGCAGAGGCTCTCTGTGCCGGTGATCGTCGACGCCGGAGTCGGCACTGCGTCGGATGCGTGCATCGTGATGGAGCAGGGCGTCGATGGGATTCTCATGAACACGGGCATCGCGGCCGCTCAGGATCCGGTTCGCATGGCTGCCGCAATGAAGGGCGCCGTCGAAGCCGGAAGACACGCCTACCTGGCTGGACGGATGCCCCGGCGCGAAGTCGCCGTACCGTCGTCTCCAACTACGGGAATGCTCGGCACATGAGCGCGACAGCCGTATCCACGGGAGGAGTCACCGCGTCACGAGCAGTCGCCGCCGAGATCTGCGTCGATCTCCGCAGAGGCGAATTCCTCGATCAGTCGTTCGATCGACGGATCGCGCCGCTCGATGCCCGCGATCGCCGCTGGACGCGGGAGCTCGTCTACGGGATGCTGCGTCACCGCGCCTGGATCGACACGATTTTGTCCGATCGTGTGCGCGGCGGGCTCGCGCGTCTCGATCCGGATGTGATCGACCTGCTCAGACTCGGCGTGTATCAGCTCACCAACATGGGAAGCGTTCCCGCGTACGCCGCCATCGCGCAGACGGTGGAGCTCGCCAAGCGCCGCCACGGACTGGGCGCGAGTAAGCTCGTCAACGCAGTGCTCCGTCGCACCGACCGGGAGCGCGATGCCCTGGGCGCAGCGGGCGGCACACCCACGGACACTGTCGATGCGCTGGCGCTCAAGTATTCCCATCCGCGTTGGCTGGTTGCTCGGTGGGTTGAGCGCTGGGGCGAGCGGGACACCGAGAAGCTTCTCACTGTCAACAACGCGGAAGCTCCGATCATCCTTCGCCCTTACGGAATCGTCAGGGAGCAGCTGGAGTCAATGCTGGAGGAAGCGGGAGTTCACATCGGTGACGCTCCTTACCTGCGCGAGAGCATCGCCATCTCCGGCGGAATCACCCTCACCGAGCTGGGCGCGTTCAAGAAGGGACTTTTCTTCGTCCAGGATCCGGCGGCGACTCTGGTTACCGAGTACGCCGCAATTGCCAACGGACAAACCGTTGCAGACCTTTGCGCCGCTCCGGGCGGAAAGTCGCTCGAGCTGTCGAGGATCGCGGGGACAGTTCTCGCGAGCGACAAATCCGTGGGAAGGCTCCAGCGCTTGCTCGCCAACGAGAGGCGGCTCGAGACGACCAATATCCATCCCTTCGTCGCCGACGCGCGCAATCCGGCAATCCGGCCTGTAGACGCAGTGCTGATCGATGTGCCGTGCACAGGCACCGGCACGTTCCGCCGCCATCCCGATGCGCGGTGGAGACTGAAAGTCTCCGACCTCGCCGTGATGTCGGCTTTGCAGAAGACGATTCTGCGCGCGGGAGCCAGCGTCGTGAAGCCCGGTGGGCTCCTCATCTACAGCACGTGCTCGCTCGAGCCGGAAGAGAACGACGCGCAGGTGGATGCTTTTCTCGGCGACAATCCGGGCTTCGTTCTGGAGCCCCCACCGGAAGGGTCGGTGTCGCCGGATCTTCTCGACGACGGCCGGTTGCGCGTGCTTCCTCAGCGTCACGGAACCGATGGCGCCTTTGCCGCGCGATTGCGCAGGACAAACTAGGTGAACTGGCGCGCGCTGCCGCGGCGTGCGTTCCCTTACCTCATTGCTGCGGTCGGCGGATTTCTGATCGCCTACATCGCGGTTTTTCTGTTCGCGTTTCCCGCTGAGGTCCTTCCCGACGATGGGATTCTGCCGAAAGTAGTGGGCAAGACGTTCGAGGATGCGTCGGCGATCCTGCAGAAAACCGGGTTCGTCGCTCAGCAGGGCGAGTCTCGCTTCCACAAGAACATCGCCGCCAACATCGTGCTGCAGCAGGATCCACCGGCGGGGAGCAGACAGAAACGCGGGACGAGCGTTGTTCTGGCGCTGAGCGCGGGGCAGAAAACCGCCGAAGTGCCCGTCACCAGCAACATGTCGCAGCAGCAGGCGCGCATCGCCATCGAGAATACCGGCCTGACGATGGGCAGCGTCAGCGAGCAGTTGTCCGATTCGCCGCGTGGCCTGGTTGTCTCCTCGTCGCCGCCAGCCGGCACCAAGCTCGATCTGCCAGGAAGCGTAGATATCGTGCTGAGCAAAGGACCGGCGACGGTGCAGGTCCCCGATCTTTACGGCCGGAGCGTTGGAGAAGCGAGATCGATGATCGAGCAGCTCGGGCTTAGAATTGCCGGAATCTCGCGCGACACCAGCTCGCTACAGCCCGAAAACACGATCATCAGGCAGCTCCCTGCCGCCGGGCAAACCGTCTCCGCGGGCGGCCCTGTGAGTCTGACTGTCTCTCACTTCCCTCCTCCGCCGAGCATTAGAGTCGACACCGGAATCTCGGCGCCGCCGCCATGAGTGTTCGCATTGCACCGTCGATTCTCAGCGCCGACCTCGCGAAGCTCGCTGACGAGATCGCGATGGTGGAGGCCGGCGGCGCGGATTGGATCCACGTCGATGTGATGGATGGCCGCTTCGTTCCGAACCTCACCTTTGGGGCGAAGGTGATCGAGTCGGTGCGCAAGCTCACCAGGCTTTCAATCGACGTGCACTTGATGGTGGTCGAGCCGGAAAACTATTTCGACAGCTTCGCCGGGGCCGGCGCCAATGGAATGTCCATTCACACGGAGGTATCGCCACACCTCCAGCGACAGCTCAACCGCATCCGCGAGCTGGGCTGCCGGGCCGGCGCGGTCGTCAACCCGGCGACGCCCCTTACCGCCGTCAGCGAAGTGATTCCCGATCTCGACCTGCTGCTCGTGATGACCGTCAACCCCGGCTTCGGCGGACAGAAGTTCATCAAGGGCTCCGTCGACAAGGTCCGGCGGGCTCGAGAGCTGCTCGCGGAAAATGGCAGCAAGGCATTTCTCGAGGTCGACGGCGGAATCGACCGCAAGACGATCAAGTCGGTGTGGGAGGCTGGCGCCGATACGTTCGTTGCCGGCAACGCGATTTTCGGCGCGAAGAATCCGAAGGCGGAGATCGGGGAGCTTCGCGCGCGCTGCACGGCACAGGCATGACCGTCCGCAAGCAGCTCGCGATCGGATGTGTCGTCTTGGCAATCGTTGCCGGCATTGCGTACGGGGCTACCCGGTACCTTCGAAAGGAGTTGTTTCCCGTCGAGCTGGGGACAAAGGCTCCGGACTTCAAGGCATTTACGCTCGATTCGATTCCTCGGGAGAAGCGACTCGCCGACTATCGCGGCAAGGTTCTCATGATCAACGTGTGGGCAACCTGGTGCCTGCCGTGCCGGGTGGAAATGCCGAGCATCGAGGCTCTGAACAAGGCGTACGCATCGAAGGGACTGAAGATCGTCGCGATAAGCATCGACGACCCCGGCACCGACGCCACCATCCGGGCGTTCGTGAAGCAGTACGGACTTACCTTCGAGGTGCTCCACGACGCGCAGGGCAAAATCTCGGATGAGTACGACATTACCGGTTATCCGGAGACGTTCATCGTTGGGAAGGACGGCGTAATCAGGAAAAAGCTGATGTCGGCGACCGACTGGAATTCTCCGGATGCGCGCGCGCTCATGGACAGGCTGCTGGCTGAGGAGAGCGAGCCATCGGCGCGCGGAACGCTCCCCGGACGAAATTGAGACCCGCGTGACGCGCATTCTTGGCATCGAGACCTCGTGCGACGAGACGTCTTCCGCCGTTCTGGAAGGCGAGGGAGACGACGTCTCGCAGAAGTCGCTCGTAATTCTGTCCCAGGACATCCACAAGGTCTTTGGGGGCGTGGTGCCCGAAATCGCATCGCGCGCGCACCTCACCAGCATCGTCCCGGTCGTTGAGCGCGCAATCGAGGAAGCCGGCTCAAGCTTCGATGATATAGATGCCGTCGCCGTCACCAACGGTCCCGGGCTCGTCGGGGCGCTGCTGGTCGGCGTGAGCTATGGGAAGGCGCTCGCCTTCTCGCACGACATCCCTCTCGTTGGCATCCATCACATGGAAGGGCATCTCTTCGCGGCGTCGCTCGAGCACAAGGACGCAGTGCCGCCGTTCACGGCGTTACTCGTCTCCGGCGGACACACACTTCTCCTCGACGTGGAAGCGTGGGGCAGGTACCGTCTGCTGGGCGGAACGCGCGACGACGCGGCGGGCGAAGCCTTCGACAAAGTCGCAAAACTGCTTGGCCTCCCGTACCCGGGCGGCCGCTACGTTGAGGAGCTCGCGCGTGAGGGGGATCCGAAAAGATTTCTTTTCGCCCGGCCGATGGTCCGCAAGAATGCGCTGCCCGGTGACGATGGCTACTACGCGTTTTCGTTCAGCGGCCTCAAGACCGCGGTGCTCAATGCAGTGCGCGGGTCGAAGGATCTCGACGCCGACAAGGCAGCCATCGCTCGTGCGTTTCAGGATTCGATGATCGACACCCTGGTGGAGAAAACCCACCGCGCGGCGAACGCCTTCTTCCGCCAACGCGTCGTGCTCGGCGGAGGCGTCGCCTGCAATCGGACCCTCGCCGAAGCGATGCGAGCACGTTTCGCGCGCGACGGGGTAAAGGTCTTCACGCCGACCCCGCGACTCGCGACGGACAATGCGGCGATGATCGCCCGCGCTGGAGTCTTCAGGTTCGAGCAGGGCGAGCGAGCGGGGCTCGATCTGAACGCATACGCGAGCTGCCCTATCCCCGGGCTGGTCGCAGCCTAGATTTCGACTCAATGCACACAATCTTCGCATCCATAGTTCATCAGCCGCTGTCGTACGATGTCGGCCCGCTCCAGCTAACAGGCTTCGGTCTCGCCGTCCTGATGGCGTTCGTGATCGGTCAGGTCACCGCGCAGCGAGAGCTCGCGCGCCGCGGGTACGATCCAGAGCCCATGGGTGACGTCGTCTTCGCCGCGGTCATCGGCGGACTACTCGGCGGCAAGCTCTACTACGCGATCCTCATGGGCGAACCGGGTGCCGTTTTCAGCAGGGCCGGATTCGTATTCTGGGGCGGGTTGATCGGCGGAATTATTGCCAGCTACATCGTGGTTCATCGGAAGCGTCTGCCCTTCCCCCGCATCAGCGATGTCTGCGCGCCCGCACTGGCCGTGGGGTATTCGATCGGGCGCACTGGCTGTTGGGCGGTGGGCGACGATTATGGTCGGCCCTTCAGCGGGTTCGGAGCAGTCAGCTTTCCACACGGTGCGCCACCGTCGACCGTCGGGAACATGACCCAGCTTTTTCACATTCCTCCACCGATCGGAGCATCGCTGAGTGATGTTCTGTCGGTCTATCCTACGCAGCTGTACGAAGTCGCGCTTGGCTTCGTGATGTTCCTCGTGCTCTGGCGCTTGCGGGACCACAAGCACGCCGAGGGCTGGTTGTTCGGGCTGTACTGCGTGCTGGCGGGAGTGGAGAGATTCATCATAGAGTTCGTGCGGGCGAAGGACGATCGTTTCGTCTTCGGCACTTTTACGACCGCTCAGCTGATCGCGTTTTCCTTTGCGGTTGGCGGAGCAATCTGGATGTACATGCGGTGGAATCCGCGCCCCGAAGCGCCCGGCATTTACGCAACGCCGCAACCCGCATAGCGGTGTCAGCGAAGTGTAGAAGCGTGCATTGATCGCGCGGACTTATCTTCGGAACGTATCAGCCAGAGAAAGCAGCAGGAGCACGCACGCGGCTGTGACCCGTTCACGAGTGATCATGGATCATCCTCCAGCCGGTTGACGTGCGCTCCCAAATCGTCGTAAACCAGCCAGTGCGGTCGGGTTTGCCGGCGCCGCTCAAAATGTACTGACCCGTCGCCAGCGCGTGGTCCGGGCCCAACGGGCGGATCTCCAGATGGTCGTAGTTCAGAAGTTGATCCGGACGCCCGGTCTTCCAGAAACCTGCCCTCATCTGATCGCCGATTCCGTTCGGACCTCGCACAAGTCCGGTCCGACCCATCGCCGTCGCCGAGCTCGCATAGGCGGAGAGGTACGCGAATAAATCGCCGCGATTCCAGCCTGCAGCAGTCGTGTCAAAGACCGCTCGAATGGCGGCAACGTCAGAGCCGGGAGTCACCGCAAATGAGCTCTGTTGAGCGGCGCAGCCGCCAGCCAGAAACACGATCGACAGAATCCAGCCACGCATTGTTTTCATTTCTTCTCCGGAACCAGCCTCAAGCTCGTTCCCCACGGGTCGGTCAGGATCCACTCGCCGTTTTCAGGCTTCGCCTCGTAGCCGGCCGCAATGACATTCCGCGCAGCCTGTTCTGCGTCGGCCTTCGTTGGAACAACGATCTCCCACTCGAGCAGTCTCGCGTCCGCGTCGGTCGCGGGCGGCGCACCTTTCGCCCAGGTGTTGGTCCCAAGGTGATGGTGATAGCCGCCGGCCGACATGAAGAGTGCGCCTGGATAGCTCCACACCACCTTGTCGAAGCCAAGCGCCTCGTGATAAAACGACTCGGCCTCGTCGATGTCGTCAACGTAAAGGTGCACGTGGCCGAGCACGGTGCCGGGCGGCATTCCGGTCCAGCGCTCGCCGCGTGCCGATCGCGCCAGGTCATCGACATCCAAATGGTTGGTCGTCATGTACAGCTGGCGCTCTTCGTACCGCCACGCTTCTCGAGGTCTGTCCGAGTACACCTCGATGCCGAGCCCGTCAGGGTCGGTGAGATACACAGCTTCGCTCACGAAGTGATCCGACATACCGGCATACGCGCCGATCTCGACAAGGTGCGCAACGAAGCGGCCGAGCGAAGCGCGATCGGGAAGCAGGATCGCGAAGTGATAGAGACCCAGCAGTCCGCGGCGCGGAACCGGTCTCGCGCTCGACAGCTGGCGAAGATGGACGATCTCGCGATCTTCGCCGTGTGGACCCAGACTCACCGAATCGGCCTTACGAGTGATGACCCGCATGCCGAGAATATTTTCATAAAACAGCAGCGAGCGGTCGAGGTCCGCCACCTGCAAGCGCACCCTGCCAAGATGCGTCGACTCGGGGAGCCGGTAGCCCTTCGGGCGAATGCCCAGCT
Source organism: Gemmatimonadales bacterium (assembly GCA_038227135.1). Lineage (GTDB taxonomy): Bacteria > Gemmatimonadota > Gemmatimonadetes > Gemmatimonadales > Gemmatimonadaceae > UBA4720. The sequence continues at coordinate 165,224 of JBBRQC010000001.1, read as the reverse complement.
GGTCGCCGGCCTTCGCCGGCGTTTGCCTCGTTGTCATCAACGCCTCCGTTCCATTGCATTCAGCGGCAATCGCTAAGCCCCGCCGGCTGGCTCTTGCGGTTTGTGGCCCGGCCAGAACGTCTTGACCGTCGCGAACATCAACAGGAGAATGAGAACCCCCTGCGCCACGAGCGTCTCGACGCTTGGGTAAATACCCATCGCGTCGATGTGGGGCGCGCCTGGAATTACCGTGATCGGCATTACGTTCGCCTCCTGCAGCTCACGAATTCCCTTGCCCATGAACACGAACGCCATGTAGTAGAGCAATATGCTCGTGACGGCGAAGAACGGACGCATCGGGATGCGAACGCCGTATCGGTAGAATAGCGTGAAAATCACCGCGAGCGCCGCCAGCCCGACGACGATCCCGAGCGCGAGGGGCAGTCCAACATTCGGCCCGCTGTTGAATAGCGCCTGATAGAACAGCGCCGTCTCGGCACCCTCCCTGTAGACGGCGAGGAACGCAACAAGCGTCAGCGCCTTGCCACCTCCGTGCTCCAGCGCGGACGTCACCTTCACGCGTATGAACTTCTGCCACTTGGCGGCTTCGACCTTGGAGATTAGCCAATAGCTGACCGAGAAGAGAACGGCCACGGCGATCAGCATCGTTATCCCCTCGACCAGCGAGCGGCTCGCGGGCATGGCGCCCAGCAACGTCTTCAGCACGACGGCGGTCGCGAGACTGGCGAGCACACCGAGCATGACTCCGACCCATACCGAGCGTAGCCGCTCGCGGTGTCCGGTCTTGATCAGGAACGCCACGACAGCTCCAAGGACGAGGATCGCCTCAAAGCCTTCGCGAAGTATGATGAGGAAGCTTTGGAAGAATGCTTCCCAGCTCGTGGATGGCTGCTGGGTGAGATCGATTACGGCCGGAAGCCCATCGGCGATTGCGTCACGTGATGTCTTGGCTCCCGCGATGTCGTTGCGCTTCACTGCTCCCTTGAAGTCAGCGAAGTATCGCTCCATCGTCGCGACGAGCCCGGGCTTCTTGGCGCGAGCGGTCGTCTCGAGCGGCTCAAACGCGATGTACGCATCGAACGCGCGATCTCCCGCCTCGGCGGCCTTGCCCACGCGAGCGAACTCGAGCGCGCTGTCGAGCAGCGCAAGGATCACGGGTGATGCGGTATCTCCGGGAATCGCGGTCGCATCGGCTCGGGCTACGGGCAGCGACATCCTCTCGCCACGGAGCGTGTAGATGTAGTTGATGACATTCCACCGCTGCTGGGGCGTAAGCATGGAGGCGAACGGGCTCATGGCGGTTCCACGCACGCCCACCGAGATGACGTTGTATGCCAGGGTCGGCGTCAGCTCGGGCGTCCGGTCCTTCAGACCGAGGGCCGGTGGCGGAGTGCTCAGGGTGTGAGCAGCGAGACCATCGCCGGCGCCGTTCATCCCGTGACACGCCGCGCAGTTTTTTCGGTAAAGCGCGTGACCCTCGGCGGTGTCCAGCGGACCCTTCGGAAGATCCATCGCCCCGGCCGTACCGAGCGAAGCGGCGAATACCGTGTAGATCTGCTTGACGGTGGCGGGCGGGTTTTTCGCCGCGACGGCCAGCGTCAGGCTGTCGAGAATCGCCCTCGTCGCGCGCGCGTCGTACCCGGTCAGGCGAGCGGCTACTAGCTTCGCATCCGCCAGAAACCCATAAGTCTCATCGAATTCGTCCCTGGAGATGAGATTTCCATGATCATCGACGGCCTTCGCGTACTCCTCGACGGCAACACCGACGATGCTCGCGAGACGTTTGGCAGGATTTTCCTGGGCGGGCAGGCGGACAGCTGCCGTGAGCGACAGGATCGAGACAACAATCCATCGCATAGATCGACAATTCATTGCCGAGTGAATTTATCTGGATAACGGGCAGAAGCAATCGGTGATGGCCAACGGATCACATTGCGGCCTGACGTCGGTTCGGCGGGAACTCAGACATCCGAGCGGCGATACTGGGAGTCGCCGGTGAGCTCGCGGTGGCAGATCGCCGCCCTGACGCCCGTGCGTTTCTCGAATCTGCTCACGAAGCTGGGCAGCCGCTCGCTGGTAAACTCGCCCCTCGCCATACCCAGCGCCTCAATCCCCCGCTCGATAGCATCTGGCGTTCCCTCGACTTCCACCAGGACATCCATCCGCGGATAAGTCTCGAACCGAATGGTTGCGCCGCCGAGATCGTACTGCGCGATCTCGCGATCGATTTCCATTGTGACTATGAAACCGATCTTGTCGAGGATGTGCTCGATGGCGGCGAAGTCGTGGACCAGCGTCGAGATCTCCTCTCTGATCTTGTACGGTCCCTGAGTCTCCGTACGACCCTTCCAGTCGAGATACGTCTTCGCGGAGCCACGGCTTTCGTAGCGCCTGACGCGCAGCACTTGGTCGCGATCGGCGAGCTCGCGCGACTCGATGTCATAGCGCCTGTCCACGAGTCTCCCCTCGTAGGTGAGCCGCGCGCCCGCTTTCTCAGCCCGCTTGCGGGCGGCGCCGAGATCAGCGACAACCGCCTTGAGCTCGACCTCAAGCATTGATAATCGTCTCCAGTACCTGCTCGGTGTCCGCCAGCGAGGGAATCGTCGCGTAGGGATTGTGGGCCTCGAGCTGCTCGACCGTATAATGTCCGCTCGCAACACCGATGGATCGGGCGCCGAGCGAGCGTCCGCACTCGATGTCGGCGGGCGTGTCGCCGATGACGACCAGCCGCTCCCCGGAGATGGTCAACCCCAACGTCTCGCTCGCCCGCCGCTGGGCGATCGCGGGCAGCTCGGGACGATGCTCGTGGTCAGAACCGAAAGCGTTGACGCGAAACCGGTCGGGGTCGATTCCGGCGGCCGTCAGCTTGATCCGCGCCCCCGGCTCGATGTTTCCCGTCAGCAGTCCCAGGACGACATCGTCGCGCTCCTCGAGCGCGTCGAGAATCTCCAGCACTCCGGCAAGCGGCCGGACGCTGAACTTCCCGCTCTTCGCCCCGACGCGCAGTCCCTCCAGATAGAGAGCGATCAGCTTATCCATCTGTGAGTCGATGTGATCGTCCGAATGTCCATCCAGCCGCATAGTGTCGCGGACTATCTGCTTGTCGGTCTTGCCGTCGTATCGATAGGACGGATTGCCTGGAGCTCCGAACACTTCGGTCAATGCGCGCTGCATCGACGCCCGACCCATTCCCTGCGAGTTGAGCAGAGTGCCGTCGATGTCGAACAGAACGAGCCTCATGTTCTCGTCAGGAAAACTCCGGCGATGATCGTCGCCGCGCCCACACCCTGAAATATTGTCGGAGTCTCGCTGAGAAAAGCCCAGGCGACCAGGAGAGCGACGATCGGCTGAAGGTTGGAGTAGACGGCGGTGCGGGTGGGACCGAGCACACGCAGTCCCCGATACCAGAAAAAGTAGGCGACCCCCATCGATATTACACTCGAATAGAAGACGGCGAGCCAGCCTCCTATTCCGATGGCGGACCAGTTGGTCGAGAACATCGCGGGAGCAGATGCAAACAGCAACGGAATTGCTCCGCCAACCAGCGTAATCGCGGAAAGCTGGATGATATCGATCCGCGCAGCGTACGGCTGGAGACCGATCGTGTACAGCGACCAGCAGATCACCCCCAGAAAAACGAGGAGTGCGCCGAGCAATGTCGTGTCGCCGCTCGACTCGTTGGCGCTTCCGACGATTACCAGCGCAACGCCAGCGACGGATAATCCGATGCCGATCAGGGTCGTGCGCTTCACGCGCTCCATCCCGCGTGCACGCGCAATCAAAGCGATGAATGCCGGTGCGGCGCCCACGATCAGCGACGCGTTGCCAGCGCGCGTTCGAGCTACTCCGAGCACGAAGAAGAGCTGATACAGTCCGTTGCCGAGCGCGCCGAGGAGAAGGAGCGCGACCACGTCGCGGCGAGGGAGAGTGATTCCACCACCCGCAAATGCAGCAGCGAGGAGAAACAGGGCTGCCACTCCCACGCGCAGGCCTGTGAACGCAACAGGATTGAAGACGTGCGTGGCGTACTTCACAACCACGAAATTGGCCCCCCAGATCATGGCCATCGCGAACAGGAGGACATCCGTCAATCCGAACGCTGGGTGCGCTGCCGGGTCGGCTCTTATGGTCGAAGGATGAGTAGCTGATTCCGTCATCGACGAAAACTAGCCGGGTAAGCCGCGTCGCGGCTACTTTGCGGTGATGCACATCTCATTCGCCATCTTCGCCGACGCCGCCAACCTCTCGCAGGAAGGAAAGCTCAACATCCTCGGCGTCTTCGACGCGGTGCAGGTGGCGGGACTGCCGACAATCCATCCCCGGACGCACTTCGTGGTTCGACTCAAAGCGGACGGAGACGACACCGGCCCGCACAAGCTGACGTTCCGCTGGCTGTCTCCGTTGGAAGAGGAGCTGTGGTCGTCCTCGGGAGAGATGAGCGTGGCTCAGGCGGCGAATCCGGTGTTCGAGCTGGACCTGCCGATTATCGCAGTCGTGGACCTGCCGCTCAACGTCGCCGGACAGTACACCATGCAGGTCGCGCTCGACGGTCAGCCAACTGCTTCGGCCCGACTGTTCGTGACCGGACCCACCCAGCAACCGCTGGTCACAGGGTCGCAGAACGCGATGGTGAGCTGACTGGACAGGAGTGGCTAGAGAATCCTTCGTCCGAACCGGAACCGCTCAACAAGGAACGAGGTGTACTCGTCCCCGCTGGAAAGATCGTCGACGGCGTACCCGCCGCGTCCCAGCGCGAGGTGCACCACCCGGGTTGCGCCAAGCGAGATAGCCACGTGAGTGATCTTTCCATCATCCTGATCGGAGAAAAACAGGAGATCAGCCGGGCGCAGGTCGCCAATTTTCTCCACCGGCTCGCCAGTTGTCGCCTGCATCCACGCATCGCGTGGCACGTTCACTCCATGCAGGTGGAAGGAGCTCGACACGAGTCCCGAACAGTCACAGCCCCACGGCGTCACGCCACCCCACTCGTACGACGTACCCTCAAAGTATGTCATCGCTGTCGCGGTGATCGAATCGGCGGCCGGTGGGAAGTTGTGGCGGCGCTCGTCGAGCGTCATCGCCAATCCCCCGAACCGGTCCTGACCATCGGTGACGAGGGCGCCGAGCGGAAGCTTGCGTGTTGCGCCGTGCTCGTCGCGCACGGTGCATCCGAGCGAGAGCGGGCGCGGATCGTTCCATCCCGTTTCTGAGAGCGGCGGAACGGGCTCCGGCATAGTGACCACGTAACCCTGATGTACCCAGCCGGCGTATCCGTCAGCGCCTTTGACGTGCAGCCACAACCCTTTTCGCTCGACGACCAGCGCAATGTGGCCGTGAAGAAGCTGCGATACCTGAGTCGTCCTTACGTCTGGCTCACACAACATCGGCGCGATCGCGGCGATGGCGGTGACGTGCTCGCTCAATGCTCGGGCCAGTCGATCTTCTCCGCCTTGGTCGGCTTCAACGGCGGCTCCGGTCTCTTCGCGACGCAGCTCTTGCACAACGTGATCCCGCGGAAGTTGCAAATGATGCAGACGAAAGTGCCGCAATCAGTGCAAGGGTACCCTTCGGATGCGCGCTCCTCGTTCCCGCACGAGCGGCACATCATCGAGTCCTTCTCTCGCAGGTTTTTCTCCATCAGGTTCGCGGACCAAAGCCCATATGACAAACTCGCGTAAGCATCGTGAACGTCGTAATTGACGAGCCAGCAACGCTTTAGAAACGCCAGTTGCGGAAGAGGTCGAAGCCGAGCTGCGACGGAGTCTGCGTCGGAGTAATGAAAGCCGTCCCCTTGTCGCATCTAGTATTGCTCGATCCCGGCTCGATCGCGGCCTGCGCGCTGTACAGCGAGCTGATCCGGTACTCCAGCTGGAGGCCCAGATTTTCCTTGAACGCGCCGGGATTCACGAAGCATAATCCGGTGCTCAGTCCAAGGAACCATCTGCTTCCGAGCTGTTTGCCGAGAACCGCGCGAGTGTTCAGCAGACCGAAATAAGGGGAGTTCGAAGCTCCTCCAGGTGCCGTCGGGTCCGTGTTCACGGCCGTCTGCACTTCTACGATGTCGAGCAATTGCCGTGGAATTGCGTTCGTGAAGATGTTGCCGAGCGCGCGCACTCCAAGCCCCGCGACCTGGCCCGTGGTATTGTCGAGACCGACTGCCGGCTCGCCAGTCACGAGATAGCTGAGCAAATCGCTCTCCGACAGCGGGAGATTGTCCGGGTTTCTGAGCGAGAGCTTCGGCTGCGACAGCGTCCCCGTGATATCTACCTCGACCCGCACGTCACGACCATTCACGCTCTTGCTCGGTTGGCGAACGGTGTGAATGGCCTTGATGTCGAGCGACGGATTCAGATCCGGCGTTCCCGAGAAGCGAAGAAATCCGGTTTGCACGTCGAAGGTTGGCTGAATGAAGGGATCGACGAGGTTGAGTCTGTACGTCCCCTTGTCGGCGCTCAGCAGTCCCTCGAGCGCGAGCTTCGGCGGCTCGCCGGGATTGGGCGGAGCGAGGGTCACATTCAGTGATCCTCCGAGCTTCACGTTGGCTTCCGAGGAGCGGAGCCATACGTCGGGCCCGATGTCCACGCTGACGTTCTCGAGACGGAGATGGCGGGCGACCGCCTTCGGGGCGCGTGGCAACACCTCGCGATTCTGCGAGAGGAGCGTGTCGGCGACGTTCTGGAATTCCGGGTCGTTCAGATCGATGATCTGCTTCTTGATGACGTCGGGGATGTAGATCGTTCCGCGCTCGACGCGCACGTTGCCGCGCATCACTGCGTCCTGGGTCGACCCCGTCAACGTCACCGGCGGACCGGTCGATATGTCCAGCGCGGCAAGACCGGGCTTGTCGATCGCGTGGAAATTGGACGCGTTGGCCGTGAGCGAGAATGATGGGTTGTCGTAGTGCTCGAAGCTCACCGTGCCGGTCACGGAGACCGACCCGCGCCGGTCCTTCACGGTTTCGGCGGAAAGTTTTCTGATGTGGACGGTGTCCCCGGCCAGCGCGATGTCCGCCGTGATGTGGCTGTAGCTGGTGCCGAGATTGGAGAATCGCGCGAACCCATCGGCGAGCGAGATCTGACCGAACAACTGGGGCTGCTTGATGCTGCCGCGAATATCCACGTCGGCCACGATCGCGCCGCGCGCGTCTACCAGCCCCGGCACGAATGCGCGGACGAGTCGCAGGTCAACGCTGTCCGTCCGGACGTGTCCTTTGATCGAGTCGCTATTCAGTCGCACGTTCTCCACGACGAGCTTGGCGTTGCTGCTGTGCTGCAGCAGGAGCGAGTCGAGCGCGAGAAACCCCTTCGAGAACTGAATGCGCGTGGGATATTGCAGCCGGTAGCGATTCGCGGAATCCACCTGCACCGCCGCCGAGTCAAGGCGCACGATGGTGGTGTCGCGGCTGCGGGTGAGATTGCCGGCAAGCTCGGTCTGCACGCCGCTCTCGCTAAGCATCGAGGCGCTGAAATGCCCCGACGTCGGAGACATCAGGGCGACGGAGGCCCTGATGCTGTGGAAGCCGACTGCACCGAGCGACACCGTATCGGCTCCGAATATCAGGGACCCATGCACGTCCTTTGTTATGTCCGCCAGCAGAATCGAGCCCCGAACGCTTTCCACTCTCCGCGCACCGAAGGTGATGTCGTTCGCTCTGACAATTCCGTTTAACCCGAGGTGATCGATGCTCCCGGACAGCTCGCCGGTTAGCTCGGCGCTGCCATGAAGCGAGTCGACGGCGGCGTTTGTCTCGAGGCTGGGCACGAGTGCCCGAAGCCGCGACAGAGAATCCATCACGGCGCTGAACTTGAGAGTACCGGTGTGAGTCCCGCTCATGCCGAATGTGCCGGAGGCGAACGCTCTCAACCCGGTCGCATTCAAGGCGAGCGTGTCCACGGTCGCCACGCCGTTGGCCACGTGTACCCGCGCTATGGAAGGATCCACGCGGAAGCCCGCGACCGTGGACCGCCCGATCGATGCGACCGCGCTGCCGGCGAGCGTCGGAAGCGATTCTCCCCTCATGTCGAGATCGTACTGGCCGGTAAGCTGGGTGTGGGGGAGGGTGTTCTTCTCCAGCAGCGTGCGGAGATCGAGCGAGGTGGTCGTCGCTCGCCCGCGCGCGGCGTACTCCAGCGGATCCGCGTCGAGCAGTCCGTTGAACGCGAACGCGCCGGCAGCGCCGGTGAGAGTCGTGTTCACCAGCAGATTCGGCGAGGTTCCCTTCACCAGCATGGGCCCCGCGTAGCTTCCGCGCAGCGGGAGGAGTGGATACGAATGCGATAGCGCAGTGAACGAGAGGGGCTGCGCCTGGAGGGCGAGATCGTAGATGAGATACTTGCCCCACGTGACGCGTCCGTCGCCAGTGACGTGTGATACGGGCTGCGCTCCGTCGTGATGATACAGATCTGCGTTTCTGAAGCGCACGTCGAGCCAGGACGAATCGAGGTTGGCCGTGCCGGAAAGAGTTCCCTTGATCTTAGGGAAAAGTGGATTGAGATACTGGAGCGTTCGCAGGTCGAGCGTACCGACGTCGACGTGGAAATCGTGGAAGGCCGTGAAGGCGGGAAACAGGATGTCCAACTCGCCCTCTCCACTCGCGGTCGTAATCGCTCCCGGAACGTGCGCGTCGGCAAATACCAGCGACGATTGATCCACCTTGAAATGGTTCAGCGGCCCGCCCGCTCCCTTCACGTTTCCGGTGAGCTTTCCCTGCCAGTCGTACGGAAAGGGTTTTCCGTTGAGCGTGCGGAGGAGATCGAAATCGACCGGCGCGGCCTGAAGATCGAGGTTCTTCACCGCGAGCACGGGACCGCCGGTGCCGAACGTCATCTGCCCCAGCAGGTGCGAACCCGTCGTGTGCACATCCATTTTCGTGAGCACGTAGTCCAGGAATCGCGGATCGCGCTCGCTCCGGATATCGAGCTCCATCTTGCCACCGCCGGTCGTGGGCAAAGTCGGATAGACCCAGGCAACATCGTTCAGCGCGACGGAGTCGCCGACGACGTGCACGTAGTAGCGGATTGGCAGATCGCTTCCCCACACCACGCTGCCGCGCGCGGTACCCGTGGAGCGGGGAAGGTCCCAGTGCTCCGCGTCGACGAAAATGGAATCGCCGAGGTTGAGGAACGTTCCCGAGATGTTCCGGAACTTGAAGGGTGGATCGCTCTCGGTGAAGCTCACGTTCTTCACGCGAAACAGCCGGCCCACCGTGTCCGGGTCGGCGATGCGTGCAAAGCCGACGTTCGCCTCGGCCCTCGTCCACCGCCAGGTTCGCGCGAAGCCTTCGCGAGTGCGCCGAATCTCGTGATCCGGCCGCGCCAGCTCATACCTGATCGCGCTATCGAGTTTCGCCCCGCGCAAGGAGTCCGCCGGATGCCAGGGAATGGTCAGAGTGAAGGTCGCGTCGTGAATCTCCGAAGAGTCGATGACGACGTACTGACCGAAGCCCCGCTGGTTTCGCTGCTGCTTTTCGACGCTCGCGGGGAAGATGCGCCGCCAGTTCCAGTCGCCATTTTCGTGCTGACGAAGATGAATCAGGGGACGCTGGACCTGCAGGTTGCTGAGCAGAATCCTGCGGTCGAACAAATCGCGCGTGTCGTAGGATACTCGAATCGGTCCCGACGCGACGAATACGGAATCTTCGTCGTCGCGGATCTCGAGCGAGTCGATCGTTACACCGTTGAAAAAGCCTCCGCTAATCCGGCCGATGTAGACCTTTCCCTTGACCTGGCCGGCGAGCATCGACATCACCATTCCGCGCACGCGCTCCTGGCCGAAGCCGGTGTGCGTCACTCCGATTACGCTGAGAACGAGTATCACGCCGAGCCCCACCAGCACGATGGCGCTCGCGAGAACGATGCGGAGACGGCGTGTCATTGGGGGCTAGAACGCCTGGCCGATGGCGAAGCTGAACGTGAGCCTGCTGCGGAAGCGATTGTCCTTTGGGGGTTGGTAAGTCGGCGCACACCCGTTGGCAGTGATGTCCTGCGTTATTGTGACCGCGCCCGTCTTCGGATCGGGCGGCGAGAAATGGGTAGGGACATCATTGCCGGGGCTCACGCACAAGAGAGGCGCTCCCGGGACATTCGTCGCTTCGTAGTAGAGCGGACCGGTCGGCCGGCGGTATGGGTTGTATCCGACCGCGACCCGCACCGGGCCAACGGGAGAGAACGCGGTCATCTGAATACCGGGCGTGACTTTGAGCTTCACGCCACCCAATGCCGAGGTGCTGCCGCGATTCCAGACCTCTCCGGCGTCGGTGAACAGAGTGAGCTGGAGCAGCTCAGGAAGTATCGGGCTGCGAAGTCGCAGCTCGACGTTGGCCACGACCAGACTGTTGCCGCCCACCGGTACGACTCTTCTCTGGATCCCGCTGGTGTCCCTCACGACGGTGTCCGGCAGTCCGCTCGCCGCAGGCGGCAGGATCAGAAACGGACTGGAGGCGATGTAGATGGCTGATCCCAGCTCGTTCTGCGCAAACCCGCGCACAGTGGTGGGCCCGCCCGCGTACAGGCGCTCTGAAGGCGGGATGAATCCTGTAGCGGAGCCAAGGCTTCGGCCGTAGACGACGCCGCCGCGGAGGCGAAGCGCGAACACGTTGCCCCCGCCGGCGTTGATGTAGCGCGAAGCATCGCCGACGAACTTGTTGAACTGGAGCGCGGTGTCCGACAGAATGAAAGGCGAAGAATGACGCGCCTCGACACGAATGATCGATCCGCGTGTGGGCGACAGGAGACTGTTGGAGTTGTCACGTGTCGCGCTCAGACTCAGTATCGCCAGGCGCTGCGTCTTCTCGACCCGCCGCCGCTCCTCGGCGTCGCACAGATTGAACAACGCGCAGAAGAGCGCCGGCTGCGCTTCCGTGCGGCCAAGGTCCATTGAATAGCTGAGACTGACGGGCGTCCGCGTGATCGAGCGCCAGACTATTGATGCCACGCCTCCGATAGCAGTCGTGCGGCGATAGGCGTTGTACTCCGAGACACTCTGGCTGTAAACGGTGAGCGTCGGCACCGTCCTCAATCCGAAAAACACGGGCTGGCGCAGCGTGGCGCCTATGTAATAGCTGAGCAGGTTGCTGAACACGTCCTTCTTCGCGGTGGGGCAGAATCCAGGCGCCCCACTCAGTGGACGCCCGATCCCGATCTTCGAGACCCTGCCGTTCAGGTCGAGCCGGCGCGCGCCGTTCAGGAAGTTGTAATCGGTGTACTCGCTTGTCACTCGAAAGCAGTCGAGCGTCCCGTATCCGGCTCCCACCCGCGCCGCGTGCATCGGCGCTTCGGCGAGATTCGCGTAGAGCGTCACCAGGGAATCACGGCTCGAGTCCGGCGTGATCGACACGTGCTGATACGCCTCCGTTTGATACAGGGCGCGCTGCGCGTCCACGATCTCGTCCTCGCGGAAAAGCCGGCCGGAGTCGAGCCCCATGATGCGGCGCACGATTCTGGTCGGTATCTGCTGCTTCCTTTCCCCTAACGGCGTCACTTGAATTTTGATCGCTCCAATCCTCGCTCTTGGCCCCGGCGTAAGCGTCAACGTGTCCCACGCGCTCAGCGTGCTGTCGTTCACGGTGAAGCTGTTGACAGCATCCGCCCTTGGATATCCGTTGTTGTGCAGGCGCTCGCGGACAGTGTCGGCCGCGGCATCGATCGCGAAGCGATCGAATCTCCCTCCTTCGTGCACCGGAAGATCGCGGATTACCCGCGCTCTCTCTGGTACCGAATCCACTCCGCGCATGACGAAGGATCTCAGTATGATCGGCGGTCCTTCGTTGATTTTGAATCGTACCTCGACAGCCCCCTTTCCCAGCGGCTTGACGACGGTGTCGACGGTCGCCTTTGGATACCCCCGGCGGCGATAAAAGATTATCAGCCGGGCGCGGTCATTCGGGAGCTCGGTACGGTCCAGGCAATGTTTGACCGTAAACGGCAGGTAGAGGTAACGCCGCGCCCACGCCGATGGCGTGGTTACGATAGTCTTCGCCAGCTCGGCATCAGAAAAGGCCTTGTTCCCCTCGAACACCAGCCGCATCACTTCCAGGTCGCCACGCTGACAATCGATGTCCTGAGCGCGGGCAGGGGTGGCCCCGGAAAACGCTGCTAGAAAAGCGAATGTGACAAGAGTCCCGAGTCTTATTCCGGGTCCGCGCTTCACCCTTTCATCACGCGAGCGCCCGGTGGCTGTCCGGGCGGCAGCTCGCGAGCGTAATGCGTCTCCGTCTCGGGCTCCGTTCTGTCTCCAAGCATTCGCTTCGGGGGCATTGCCGGCGCCCGCGTGAGCTCTCCCTGCGGAACGAGGGGCGTCCGCTGGATTAAGAGTTGCACAATGTAGAACCCGGCCAAACCGACGGCGACACCAACGCCAACGGCGGGCAGTAGATCCTTGGCGCCAAGTTGACGGCGGTAATAGTATTCTGCGCTCACGGCGAGGCCTGGTTCGAGGGTCCGCGAAAGTTCTCGTATTTTGCCCCTTCATGTCAACGGTAAGAGCAATCGTATGCGGCGACTTTTCCTCCTCGTTTTACCCGCCATTATCGCCTGCGGCGGCGGCAGTGAGTCGGCACCTACTCGTAAGACGATCATCGACTCCCGAGATACCTACGATCCGCGATCGCTCGATCCTGCGCTTTCCACGGATGTCCCGACGGGTCGCGCCGTCGCGTACGTATTCGACGGACTGACGCGCTTCACCCCCGACGCGAAAGTCGTCCCGGGACTGGCCAGATCCTGGGACGTGAGCCCCGATGGAATCATCTACACCTTCCATCTGCGCACCGGGGTCAAGTTCCACGACGGCCGGGGATTTTCCGCGCACAATGTAGTCAGTTCCTTCCAGCGCGTCCTCGATCCGGCCACCAAGGGTGGACGCGGCTGGCCGCTCTACCCGATCAAGGGCGCCGAGGATTACGCGGCCGGCAAAGGGAAGACGATCACGGGCATGGTGGCGTCAGACGATTCTACGGTGGTGATCACGCTCAAGGAGCCGTTTTCGATTTTCCCGAAGCTGCTCGCGATGCCGGTGACGTCGGTGGTCCCCGATAACCCACCCGCCGATTTCGGACAGAAGCCGATCGGCACCGGTCCATGGAAGTTCGTCGAATGGCGACACGATGATTATCTGCGGTTCGCCAGGAACCCGGCGTACTTCGACGGCGCGCCGAAAACCGATTCTCTGACGGCGCGCATCATCCCGGAAGCTAGCACGGCCACCGCCGAGTTCGAGGCGGGCAACGTCGATGTCCTGAACGTGCCTGACGAAGCGGGAAAGTCGTGGGCGGTGGATCCGGAGAAAAAGAAGCTCCTCACTTCCGCGCCCGCGCTTCGGTTCTGGTACGTCGCGATCAACACCACTCGGGGGCCGCTCAAGGACTCGCGCGTGAGACAGGCGCTCAACTACGCGATCGATGTCCCGACTACGCTGAGCCAGGTGATGGCCGGCCGCGGAGCCGTCGCCAACGGAGTGATTCCGCCAATCCTCGGCGGGTACAACACGAACGGAAAACCGTATGGCTACGACGTCGCCAAGGCAAAGCAGCTCCTCGCCGACGCGGGTCATCCCAACGGGATCGACGTCGAGCTGTGGGCGGCAACCACCGACCAATCCCCACGGCTTTCGCAGACGATCCAGGCGAATCTCGCGCAGGCAGGAATCCGCGCCAAGATCGTCCAGCGCGATGCGTCATCGATGCGGGAAGCCGCGCGTAAGGGGCAGACGGACCTCGCGCTCAAGGAGTGGTGGGCGGATTATCCCGACGCCGAAAACTTTTTGTATCCGCTGCTCCACAGCAAGAACAAGGGAGTCGGCGGCAACGTCTCGTTCTACTCGAATCCGAAATTCGACGCGCTGGTGGATTCGGCTCACCGCGAGCAGGACGAAGCGAAGCGCAATGCGCTCTATACCCGGGCGGATCAGATCCAGTTCGCCGATGCGCCGATGATCTACCTGTTCTTCTACAAGGACATGTACGCGGTACAGCCATGGATCAAGGCGTTCGCCGTTCCCGCCGTCTTCAACGGTCAACGGTGGACCGATGTGACGATCAGCAAATAGAGCGGTGCTGTCTTTCATCGTCCGGAGACTCGCGCTTTCTATTCCGACGCTGTTCGGAGTGCTGGTCGTCGTATTTCTTCTCTTGTACGTTGCGCCCGGTGACCCGGTCCAGGAGATGGTGGGTGAGAGAGCCGACCCGGAAACGATCGCACGTCTGAGAAAGGAGCTTCATCTCGACGAGCCGCTCCTGAAGCAGTTCACGCTCTATACTGGCGGAGTGCTGCGGGGAAACTTTGGAAATTCCTACATCACACAGCGCCCGATCATTCAGGACATTCGCGAGCGGTTCCCGAAGACACTGCTCCTCGCCGGATCGGCGATGCTGCTCGCCTCAGTGCTCGGCATCACTCTCGGTGTGCTGAGCGCGCGAAATCCGGGCGGCTGGTTCGACAGGCTCGGGCTCGGATTCGCCTACCTCGGAATTTCTTTTCCGGTGTACTGGGTCGGATTGATACTGATTCTGGTCTTTGCCGTGATTCTGAAATGGCTTCCGCCCTCCGGTTACGGCGGCATCAAGTACCTGATCCTTCCCGCCTTCGCACTCGGCTCGCGATCCATCGCCTTTCTCGCCCGAGTGACCAGATCGGCCATGCTCGACGTGCTCGGCGGCGACTTCGTCCGCACGGCGCGCGCGAAAGGACTCAATGAGCGGGTCGTCGTCGTGCGACACGCTCTGCGAAACGCGCTGATCCCGATCATTACCGTGCTCGGTCTCGATTTCGGATACTATCTCACCGGCAGCATCCTCACCGAGACGATTTTCAGCTGGCCGGGTCTTGGGCGCTACGTCGTCAATGCGATCACCCGGCGCGACCTGCCAGCGATTCAGGGCTCCGTGTTGTTTCTGAGTGTCGTCTTCGTGATGGTGAATCTCCTTACCGATCTCGCCTACGCCAAAGCGGATCCTCGCGTAGCATACTCCTGACCGTCTCGATGTCGAAGACGGAGAGCCCGACGGCGGCGCGGGAGCGCGTGCTGCAAACGAAGATCGAGACCATCGAGAAAGAGTCGGGCGCGAAAGCAATCGCGGTCGCGCTCCACGACGCCGAAACCGGCCTCGAGCTGCACTACAAGGCCGACCGCTGGTTCCATGCGGCGAGCACAATCAAGGTTCCGATACTGCTGGGCGTGTTCGCGGCGATCGACCGGGGAGATCTGCTCCCGCATTCGCGCGTCCACGTCCGCAACCGGTTTCTGAGCGTGGTCGAAAACGTGCCGTTCCGGGTCGAGTCGGGCCGGGACGCCAATTCAGCGGTGCACAACGCGATCGGGAAGATGATGCGAGTTGACGAGCTCGCGTACCATATGATCACCACCAGCAGCAACCTCGCGACCAATCTCCTGCTCGGCGTGATCGGGCCGGACGCAGTGAATCGGACGCTGAAGGAGCTGGATGTAGATGATGGAATCGACCTAAAACGTGGAGTGGAAGACGAGCTCGCCTTCGAGAAGGGCATCAACAACGTGGTGACGGCCGATGGGCTGCTGCGGATTCTGGTGCTGTTGTCGGAGGGCAAGGCTTTCTCGCCGGCTCTATCTCGGCGGATGATGGACATTCTCCACGGACAGGAATTCAATCAGGGGATTCCGGCCCGACTGCCCAAAGGCGCCCGCGTCGCCCACAAGACCGGCGAGATCTCGACTATTGCGCACGACGCGGGCGTCGTCTATCTGCCCAAACGGAAGCCCTACGTACTTGTGGTTCTTACCGAGTGGGAACCCGAAGGCTCGGGCCGCTCGAGAACCATCGCGGCGATCTCGCATACCATATATGAGTTCCTCACCCAGGGTCCCCCCGACGAATGAGCTCCTCGAATGCTTTTGCCGCCAATGCCGGTTTGAATGAGTCGCCGAACTTTCCGCTAAGGGTCGTCGACGGACTGACACTACCCCCCGAATACCGCAAGGCGTTGAGGCCAGGGGAGGAGTGGAAGGACTCCGTTGGGCGGTTGAGGCAGCTCCCTCGCTATTTCTACGAAGTTCCCTCCTGGGATTCGGCCATGAAAATCGAGTTAGCCTCGAATTTCCTGCTCTGGGAGTTCATTCAGGTGGACGTAAGGGAGGCCCCGCCTCTAAGGACTTTCCCCCGGTACGTTCCGTGCGCAATAACGCTGCTGGCAGTGTGCCTGGACAGGTTCCGGGAGGCTGTCGGGACGCTGGTCCACATATCGGCGAACGGGGGGTACCGGTCTCCGACCCATCGGTTCTCCAGGAATGCGACTCCGCACGCTTGGGGTACGGCCGCGAACATCTATCGGATTGGCGATACGTACCTGGACACCCGGAGCGCGATCGAGCGGTTCAGTCTGATCGCGAGAGAGACGTTGCCCGGCATCTGGACACGGCCGTATGGTGCCCCGACCGGATACGCGGAGGATCACCTGCACCTGGATCTGGGTTACGTGCTGTCGGTGCCGCGGGATGTAAAAAATTGACCTGTTCGTTGCAGACCCACTTGGCAAACGATGAAGGATTTTTGGTAAAGGGTGAGAATGGCGCAGCAGAAGAAAAAGAAGGGACCGGAGAACAAGTCATCGACTCGCGAGAGGATCCAGCTCGCGGCAATCGGCATGGAAGCCGAATTCGCCGTGATGATGGACGGCGTGCAGGTCAAACCCGAAGAAACCTTTGGGAGCCCGCGTCGTTTCATCCGCCCGAAGATGATGCACCGGAAGGGCAAGTCGTATCACCTGCCCACGGGCGGGGCGGTGTATTTCGATACCGGGGTCATCGAGGTGGCGACACCGGTAATTGAGATCGAGCGCGGCTGCGCCGCCCGCGCCGGACGTTCGCTCTGGGAAGCGATCCTGTTCGTTCGGCAGGAGCTGGACGCGTGGGAGCAGGCGCACGATGCCGATGTTCAGCTGGCCGGCTTCAGCGCCCACTACAACATCTCGTTCGAGCTCCCGAAATCGGAACAGGGCTCGACGAGGACGGTCGAACAGCTCGCTTATTTGTTGGCGCACATCCTCCCTGTCCCCGTGATGCTGCTCGCTGCCAACCGCCGCTCGACCGGAATAGGGGTCAGGCCACGCGGCGATCGCGTCGAGATCACGGCTGATTTTACGCCGGACGCGCCGCTGATGATTGCGACCGCCACGCTGATCGTCGGCATCGTGCGCGAAGTGATGCGTTGGCCGAGCTACGAGATAGGCGTGCTCGAAGAGACCGATCTGCCGATCATCAGGGGGTTCCGGCCGATGCCGCACACCACCCGCAAAGGATGGCTGGCTCGCTTCGACTGTTTCCCCGAGAACCCGTTCGTCTCCGATATCGACCGGGACAAATGGCCGACCACCGACGGCCGCTTCCTGTCGCTGCGGGAGATTGCCGGCCTCGTCACGAAACACTTCTGGCCCTACATCAGACGCTACTCTGATCCGTTCACGCTGCGCCTGATCGGCTCTGTCATGAAGGGCCGTGCTCCTTCCCTGCTCGATCTCGACGATCGGCCCCCCGGCTACGATGACGTGGGCAGGCTCTGCACCTGGGACAACCTCTTTCCCGAGCGCGTCCTGCCTCGGTCCCAGTACGAGCGCGTCCTGATCCGCGCCATCTCCGGGGACAAGCTGCACATGGACGGAGAGTGGTATACGCCGACGGGCATGCGCGGCTGGTCGCGGGTCGTGTTCAGGCGGAAGGTCGACAATTCGCGCCACATCTTTTCCCTCGACTATCTGCTCGACCACCTGCGCGAGTGGGAGCGTCCATATAGAACCTCGCGAGGTGGAAATGGCCGGCGCGGGCGTGAGCCGTCTTCGCGGGTCTGAACTCGCGGGAGTGCAGCGACTGGTTTAGGTTTTTCGCGTGTCGCTTTCCGGTGGCTGGTCAAACTGACAACCCATATCGCCCTGCTCCGCGCCATTAACGTCGGCGGGCACCGCAGCGTCGGCATGACCGACCTGCGCGACTTTCTCACCAGGCTCGGGTTCGATGACGTCCGATCTCTCCTGCAGAGCGGCAACGTCGTGTTCGGAAGCAGGGCACGGACCGGTGCGGAGCTGGAACGCTTTCTGGAGTCGGAAGCGCAGAAGCGTTTCGGCATCGAGATCGATTTCTTCGTGCGGGCGCCCGAAGAATGGAAAGACATCGTCAGACAGAATCCGTTTCGGAAGGAAGGGGAACTCGATCCGGGGCATCTCGTCGTCATGCTTCTCAAGAATCCCCCGCGCGCCGAGGATGTAGCCGCGCTTCAGGCAGGCATTTCCGGCCCGGAGATAGTTCGCGCCAAGGGTCGACAGCTCTACGTCTTCTACCCGAACGGACAGGGCCGCTCGCCTCTCACCAATGCTGTAATCGAGAAAAAGGTCGGTCGCTGCACGGGTCGCAACTGGAACACGGTGATGAAGCTTGCCCTACTCGCCAAGGCAGGATCGGCGAAGCTGACCCCGATCCACCCGCGCAAAAAGATCTAGCGCGCCAGCGCGTCGAGCAGCTTCTGGTGTATCCCGTCGAACCCGCCGTTCGACATTACCAGCACCACGTCGCGCTCCTTCAGTCTTGGCGTAAGATCAGCGACGATCGCGTTGGCGTCCTTTAGCTGCTTTGCCCCTTTCCCCGTCGTGATGAGATCGCGCACGAGCTGGTCGAGGTCCAGCGCCGTCTCCTTCGTGTACCGATCCGGCCGGAAGAGCGACGCGAATACGATTTCGTCCGCCCCCCGAAACGCCTTCACGTAATCGTCCTGGAATTCGCGGCGCTGCGCCGTATAGCTCCGGGGCTCGAACACCGCCACGATGCGGCGGCCTTTGTACTTCTGCCTTATTGCAT
Source organism: Gemmatimonadales bacterium (assembly GCA_038227135.1). GTDB lineage: Bacteria > Gemmatimonadota > Gemmatimonadetes > Gemmatimonadales > Gemmatimonadaceae > UBA4720. Next base: position 146,411 of record JBBRQC010000001.1, on the reverse strand, counting down.
CTATCGTCTCGCGGATGGCCGTCGGATGGTGCGCGAAATCATCGATCACCGCCACGCCGCGAACCTCGCCTCGGACCTCCATGCGTCGCTTCACGCTGGCAAACGTCTTGAGCCCTGCCCGCACTCCGTCGCGGTCCGCCTTGATCGTTTCGGCGGCTGCGATCACAGCGAGCACGTTTCGCACGTTGAAGGCGCCAGCGAGCGGCGTCTCGATCCTGCCCCATTCTTCGTTCGATCGAAACGCACGGAAGATGGTGCCGCTCTCGCTGAATTCGACGTCGCGTGCGTGCCAGTGTGCCTGGCCCGATGGAGGCTGAATCGTGTCGTCTCCATAACCGAACGACTCGACCGGCGCAAAGGATTTTGGAGCGAGCTCACGCGTTATGGGAGAATCCCATCCGGCGACGAGCACTCCATTCATCGGAATCAGATTGATGAAGCGCGCGAATGCGAACTTGTAGGCCTCTTCGTCCCGGTAGATGTCGGCGTGGTCGAACTCGATGTTGTTGACGATCGCGGTGTCCGGCAGGTAGTGCCACATCTTCGGACCCTTGTCGAAATACGCCGTGTCGTACTCGTCGGCCTCGATCACGAAATACTTCGAGTCGGTGAGCCGGTACGACTTTCCGAAATTCTCGGCAACACCACCAATGAGAAAGCTCGGGTTGAGGCCCGCCGATTCCAGCGCCCACGCCAAAAGCGAGGTGGTGGTCGTCTTCCCGTGCGTGCCCGCCACCGCCAGGGAGTGATGACCCCAGATGAACTCTTCCTTTATGGTAGCGGCCGCCGAGGTATACCGGAGCTTGCGGACTAGAACCTCCTCGAGCTCCGGATTCCCGCGCGATATGGCGTTGCCAACCACCACTATGTCCGGGTTCGAGGAGAGATTCTGCGGGCTGTACCCCTGGGTGTACGCGATGCCCATCTCTTCCAGGCCGGTGGACATCGGCGGATACACGTTCTGATCAGAGCCACTCACCTTGTGGCCCGCTGCCTTCAGCAGACCGGCGAGCGACGCCATCGCGGTGCCGCCTATTCCGATCAGGTGATAATGAAGGGGGCTTTTGGCCGGCTTCTGTACCCGGGTGTGTCTCGCCATTCCGCCTCGTCGATTGGTGTTTCGCGTACTGGAATCTATAATGCTCTGGATAGCCTCAACGGCGAAACGGTATCCCGCTTTTTGCCGTAGGGCTGTAACACTCAACGAGATTCATGCCGCAAAGAGCAAATAGATTCTGGACGATCTTTCTTTCGGTCGTGCTGGTGGACGTCGCGACCAAGCGATTCGCCGTCACCACGCTGACTCCCTACGTGCCGAGGAACATCGTCGACGACGTCCTTCGATTCACGCTCGCCTTCAATTCCGGTGGGGCGATGAGTCTCTCCCTCGGTCCTTCATCCCGCTGGTGGTTCACGCTCCTCTCGCTGGCGACGCTCATCGTCCTGGCTTACATGTACCGGCAGAGCTCGCCAGCCGACAAGATTCAGATCGCCTCGCTCGCGCTGATCTGCGGTGGCGCCGTCGGAAACCTCATCGACAGGGTCCGCTCCCCACGTGGCGTGGTGGACTTCATAGACATTGGAGTGGGGACGCACCGGTTCTGGACCTTCAACATCGCCGACATGGCGGTGACAATCGGCACCGCGACGCTGACGTGGATCCTTTGCACACGCTCAACCACTGACGAGGGGAGGTCGCGCGCGGTCCGGCCAGCTGGCGCCCTGGACGAGCCGAACTAGTCGTCCTTCTGTCCGAAGATCGCCATGTTGGAGCTGTGCCCCGGATTCACCTTCTTGTCCGGGTAGATCCAGTGAACTGCCTGATTCACCGCGGTCGCCGCCTCGCCGAACCCGGTCGCAATCAGCTTCAGCTTTCCGGGATAGCTCGTGATGTCGCCCGCCGCGTATATCCCCGGGCGACCGGTCTCCATCAGGCTGTTGACGACGATCTCGTCCTTCTCGCAGTTCAGTCCCCATTCCGCGAGCGCCCCGATGTCGCTGTGGAATCCCAGCATCGGAAGGATGGCATCCGCGTCAATGTCGCGAGTGGTCTTTGTTTTCACCTCGCGTACCGTGATACCAGTGAGTCGCTCGCCATCAGATCGAACATCATGCAGCTCGTGGAACGGCAACAGCGTGGTGCGCCCCGCCATCGCGGCAGCCTGAACATCCGCTACAGTCGCCCCGTGCGCCCTGTATTTATCGCTTCGATGCACGAGCGTGACTTCCTTTGCCCTCTCGCGAAGCTGCTGCGCCCAGTCGAACGCCGAGTCCCCGCCGCCGATGATCACTATTCGCTGCCCCTTGAACTCGTCGGGGTTGGACACGCGATCGAAGATGCCGCGGCCGTACCAGGGGTCCGCGCATGCCTGTGGCAGTCGGCGAGGTGAGAAGGCCCCGATTCCAGCGGCGATGACGATCGACTTGGTTGGGAAGCGATCGGTCTCGGTAACCAGCACGAAGTGACCGTCTTCCTGCTCCAGAGCGGTGACGTTCTGGTTGAGATGAGCCTTGAAGTGGAACTGATCGGCCTGCTCGCGCAGCGCCTTGACCAGATCCTTGGCCAGGATCCTGGTGAACCCGCCCACGTCGAAGATGTACTTCTCCGGGTAAAGCGCGGTGAGCTGTCCACCAAGCTCGGGCAGCGCGTCGACGATCTGCGCCGTAGCGCCACGCATTCCCGCATAAAAAGAGGCGAATAGTCCGGTTGGACCTCCGCCAATGATCGTGATATCGGGGATCTGATCAGTCATCTGTACTCGAAATATACAGTAGCGAGTCCGGCGTCCACGACGCGGCAATTCTCCAAAGACTGTATTAGAATCATCGCCGTGCCAGACCAACCGACCCTCAAAACCGACCGCCTGACTCTCCGGCCATTCCAGTTGGACGACGCATGGGATGTCGAGCGGCTCGCGGGGACGCGCGAGATCGCGGACACCACGCTCAACATCCCGCACCCTTATCCCGTCGGTGCCGCGACGGCGTGGATCGAAATCCACCCACGCGCCTGGGCGGACGGAACCAGCGCGACGTTCGCGATCGTCGAGACAAAAACCGGAAAACTTGTCGGCGCGATCAGCCTCATGATCAAGCGGGAGCACCGGCGCGCGGAGCTTGGCTACTGGATCGCCCGCGACCGCTGGAACAACGGCTACGCCACCGAGGCAAGCCAGAGACTTCTAGACTTCGGGTTCGAGTTCCTCGGTCTGCACCGAATCGAAGCCCGTCACTTCCTGCGCAACCCCGCCTCGGGTCAGGTGATGCAGAAGCTCGGGATGCAGAAGGAGGGCGTGGAGCGCGACTGGGCGATCAAATGGGACCGCTTCGAGACTCTCGCCGTTTATTCGATACTCGAGCCGGAGTGGAGGGTACTCAGGTAATCAACTGAACCGAGCGGGGTTTCAGTTGGACCCTGGCATCTCACTCAAGCGGCTCGACACTGACCGTGGCCGTCCCATCCTCGAGGTACTGCACTGTAACCGTCCACGGTTGACAGCAGACCTCGCAATCCTCGACGTACTCTTGCGCCGATCCCCCACCTGGGTCTATCGCGATCTCCACCGTCTCGTTGCAGTACGGGCAGTAGACCGTGGCTCCCGTCTCGGCCGTTCCGTCGCCGAGTGGGAAATCGTTGTCGAGCATGTCTTCGTCGTCCGGGAGGCGCATGTCATTCATTATAGATCATCGGACACGATTTAACTGGGGGATCAGCGTAGATTTCCGTCCGATGAAGATCTACACGAAGACCGGTGATGCCGGGGACACCGGCCTTTTCGGCGGCGGGCGGGTCCCGAAGGATGACCCCCGCGTCGAGGCCTACGGCGACGTCGACGAGCTCAACGCCGTCCTTGGCATGGCTCGCGCGATCGAGCCGATGCCGCGCGTGGATGAGATCCTCACTCCCATGCAGCGCGATCTCTTCAGCATTGGCGCACTCCTGGCCACGCCCGACCTCGAGAAAATGCACGGCCACCTCGCCAAGGCGAGCATCGATGAGCGGAGGATTCGTGACCTCGAGCACGCTATCGATGAATGCGAGAAGGAGCTGGAGCCGCTCAAGGCCTTCATCATCCCTGGCGGAAGTCGAAAGGGCGCCGTTCTTCATGTAGCGCGGACGGTTTGTCGGCGAGCCGAGCGGAGGGTGGTCAGCCTTCAGCGCGAGGTCGAGATTCCGGCGCTGGTCGTCATTTACCTAAATCGCCTGTCCGATCTTCTTTTCATGCTCGCGCGCGTGGCCAACGTCCGCGCCGGAGCTGGTGAAGTAACCTGGTAGATCGGCCCGCAGGCGGCGACACGCGCGAGATCCGGCTTGGCGAATCGACGATTCGCGTCTCCCCGGGACTGCTCTCGGACGTCGGGGCCCTCTCGCGCGTACACGCTCCGGCCCATCGCTACGCCCTCGTCACCGATTCGAACGTCGGCCCTCTCTACGCCAGGAAGGTGGCGGCCCCCCTCGGTTCGGACGCGGTGGACGTCCTGACGATCCCCGCGGGTGAATCCAACAAAACCAGGGAGGCGTGGGCCAGGCTCACCGACGAAATGTTAGCCAGAGGCTTCGGGCGGGACTCGGCGGTCATCGCACTCGGCGGCGGGGTCGTAGGGGATCTAGCCGGGTTCGTCGCCGCCACCTTCATGCGCGGAATTCCGGTCATCCAGGTTCCGACGACCCTGCTGGCCATGATCGATGCCTCGATAGGTGGCAAGACCGCCGTCGACACCCCCGCAGGTAAGAACCTTGTCGGTGCTTTCCATGCTCCCGCCGCCGTCCTCATTGATCCACAACTCCTTGCTACACTTCCACTTAGAGAGTTGCGTGCGGGTTTTGCAGAGGTACTGAAGCATGGCGTAATTGCCGACGAGCCTTATCTTAACACCGTCGCGAGCGGAGCTTCCAAGCTGCTCTCGGCGGACGGAAAAAAGGGTGACAGCATGTTCTCCCTCATCGTCCGTAGTGTGGAGATCAAGGCCGATATCGTTTCTCGTGATGAACGGGAGGGAGGCCTTAGACAGGTTCTGAATTTTGGCCACACAATTGGCCACGCCGTCGAGCTGGTTAGCGGCTACTCACTCCTGCATGGAGAGGCAGTCGCGATCGGGATGGCACTGGAGAGTGAGCTGGCCGAACAGATCGGCCTCGCTCAGACCGGAACCGCAGCGACGGTCAACAGCGCGCTGCAATCGGCCGGACTCCCAACCACTCTCCCGCCCGGATCGGATGGTGATGCTGTGATCGAGGCTATGCGGTCGGATAAGAAGGGACGGTCAGGCAGGACGAGGTTCGCTCTCCCACTCCGGATTGGAGCAATGGCGGGGGCAGATACTGGATGGACTGTTTCGGTCAGTGACGATCAGCTTCGGGAGGTACTCGCATGAAAAAACGCTTGGAAGTTGTGCGGACGGTTGTCGCGGTTACACTTGCGATAGCCCTGATCGGCACAGGTGCGGTTGCGCTCCCGTCGCTCGCTCCGATGCAGGCCGCCAGCGTTGACTTTCCACCCCCGAAGGGTCCTCAGCTCGAGCCCGATGTGCTCGCAGCCATTGAGAGCGTTCACGAAAACGCCGGCAATCTGGCCGGCCCCGTGAAGCAAACGATCGTGGAAATAGCGAGAGCGCTTCCGTCTACGGCGGCGAACGTCGCCTCGGCGACCACGGCCATTGCCAGACCGATCGCAGCGGGTGTCGACGCGATTCCCGACGCGGGCAGGATGGTTCGCGCTACCGCGCACGAAGCGATCAAGATGAAGAGGGGGATCATCCCGCTCGTCCCGGGCAAGTTCGCGCGAGCGGAGGATGGTGTAACAATTTCGGTGTCGCTCACCCAGTACTGCGTCCAGGGTGAAACCCGCCGCGGACGCCAGACACGGCACGGAATCGTCGCTGCCGACCCGCGCATCTTTCCGCTCGCCCGGTACGTCGAAGTCTTCCTTGGCAACGAGTACCTCGGCCGTTATCTGGTGGACGACACCGGCGGTAACGTCCTTGGCGCGACGCTCGACATCTGGAATCCGAACTGCAGGGAAGCTGCGCGGTTTGGAAGACACTGGGGAGCCGCGACGCTGGTTGCGCGCGAAGTCGAACAGATTCCCAACGATTCGCTCGCGCCTTCGCGCTGGGACGGATTGGCGAAGCGGTAATCCGACAGCATTTTCAGGCCGCATCTGGCCTTACAATTGCGCGACTCGCCCCGAAAAACCCAACCCGAGAGCCCACATGTCCTCGTTCAGCACCTACCTGATCGGATTTATCGTCCTAATCATCGGCCTCGCCATCGCCGCGATACTGCTGGGTGTGTCGGCGACCTGGGTCGTCGTAGGATGCATTGTCATGATCGGAATAGCCATTTTAATGGCCACAACCCGAACGAAGCCCAAAGATCCACAGGCCTGACCGTGGCATGAAACATGGCTGTTGACGGTTCAGTACGCCCCTAGTTAACGTGCGCGTCCGGCAGAGTACCGGGAGCGCGCCACCCAGACGCGTCATTCGATAATGTCGCTACCAAGGGGCTTATGCAGACAACGGGCGAGAGTAGATCCAAAGGCTTCTTCCGTTCCTCCCCTTCCACCGCTTTCGACCAGTACCTCCAGGACATACAAAAGCTTCCCCTGATCACCGACGCCGAAGAAGAGCGTCGCCTCGCCCGTCGTGCGCAGGCCGGGGATGAAAAAGCAGCCGAGCGGTTGGTCACCGCCAACCTTCGATTCGTGATTTCGTATGTGAAGAAGTACCAGGGCCACGGCCTCGACCTTGGTGAGCTGGTCGCGATCGGCAACGAGGGTCTCCTCAAAGCCGTCAGAAAGTTTGACCCGGATCAGGGCGTCAAGTTCATCTCCTACGCAGTGTGGTGGGTCAGGCAGGCAGTGCTCAAGGCACTTGCCGAGCAGACGCGAAGCGTCCGAATTCCGCTCAATCAGAATTCGCAGCTGATCAAGCTTGCCCGCGCCCAGACGGTTCTCTCCCAGGTTCTGAAGCGCGACCCGACGGACAACGAGATCGGCCGGCTTCTCGAGGAGACGCCGGACGCGGTTCGCTCAGCCAAGCAGATGTCGGCGACCGAGATCTCACTCGATGCGCCCATCGATCGCTCCGATCGCGAGGCATGCACGCTGGGGGAGCGCTTCGCGGGGGTAGATGGTGCCGAGATCGAAGACGTCACAGATTTTCACCTGATGCGCGAGTTCATCGACCGGGTTTTCCGAACCTACCTGACCCCGCGCGAGCGCAAGATCCTGCACCTCTACTACGGCCTCGAGCAGGGCTCTGACGCGATGACTCTCGAGAAGATCGGGGCGCTGATGGGTGTAACCCGCGAGCGCATCAGACAGATTCGCGAGCGCGCGTTCGAGAAGCTCCGTGAATCGCCCGACGGTGCAGCGCTTTCTGGCTTCTGGAACTAACACCTTTACGTCGAACTCAGCTTCATAAGGCAGAACGAAAGGACGCCGGCCAGAATGAGCCGGCGTCCTTTTTGTATAGTATCGCGCTCCCGCGACGAACGTCACGCTCTATCCGGTCGGTCAATCCATACATGACGGCTACTCAACCCGCGCCCAGCTCTGGTGTCAAGGCTTTCCTCAATGCCGCGTGCGGAAACGCCGAGGCCGCACGGGAGGCGATCACCGCGGCCGGTTTGGAGCTCGAAGCGGTGCAGCCAGGAGAACTTAACCAACGTCTCCAGCGAGCGATCCATGACGGGGCGAAGCGGATTCTGGTCGCTGGCGGGGATGGCACCATCGCCACGGCCGCCGCGCTGGTGGCCAAGTCCAAGACCGAGCTGGCCGTTCTCCCCGGTGGAACGCTCAACCATTTCGCCAAGGATCACGGCATCCCGACCGATCTTGGCAAGGCGGCTCTCATTGCCAGCGATGGTCAGATCATCGGCGCGGACATCGGCTACGTCAACGACTCTGTGTTCCTGAACACGAGCTCTCTCGGCGCTTACGTGACGTTCGTTCGTGAGCGGGAGAGGCTGGAGAAGCACTTCGGGTACTCGATCGCGAGCGTGATTGCTTTCGTCAAAATGATGTCTGAAATCCGCACCTTCTCCGTGACGCTCGAGGTCGAGGGACAAAAGAAAACCTATCGGACATCGCTCGTTTTCATCGGCGTTGGCGAGCGCGAGCTTAAGATCCCCATCCTCGGCAGCCGCGTGAAGAACGGGCGTCGCGGCCTGCACGTCATGATCATCCGGGGCGGCAAGCGCGCCAGGCTGTTCGCGCTGGCATTGGCCGGAATCACCAAAGGCATGGAGGAGGCGCAAAAACTTCCCGAGTTCGACGAGTTCGTCGTGGACAGCTGCCGCATCGATCTCACCCGCCCAACGGCTACGATCGGCCTCGACGGCGAGCTGAAGAGACTTCGAAATCCGCTCGAGTACCGCATCGAACGTGATGCACTCAATCTCGTCGTAGCGCCGCCGGAGGGAGACGAAAGCTAGATTTCCGGAATGACTGTACCGAGCGGGTCGAGCGCGTCCAGCGTCGCAGATCGTCTGGCGGAAATCGTGGGTGATCGACACGTCCTGAGTCGCCCGAGCGAGCTGCTGGTCTACAACTCAGACGGGCTTCCAGGGTATCGGAAGCAGCCCCGGCTCGCGGTTTTCCCGGGCACGCGCGATGAAGCGATTTCGGTCGTAAAACTCCTCGCTGACGAGGGACTTCCGTTTGTCCCACGCGGTGCTGGGACCGGTTTGTCGGGGGGCGCGCTGGCGGACGACATCATCGTCATCGGACTGCATCGGCTGAAGGAAATCATCTCGCTCGACATCGAGAATCGTCGCGCGACCGTCGAGCCGGGCGTGGTCAACCTTCGCCTGAACAAGCACGTCGCGCCGCACGGTCTCCTGTACGCGCCGGATCCTTCCAGTGAAGCGGCCTGCACCATAGGTGGCAACGTGGCCGAGAACGCTGGCGGCCCCCACTGCCTCAAGTACGGGGTCACGCTCAATCACGTCCTGGCGATGACGGTCGTACTGCCAAGCGGGGATGTCGTCGAGCTGGGGAGCAAATTCGGCGAGCAGGACGGATATGATCTGCGCGGAGCTTTCATCGGCTCCGAGGGGTGCTTCGGTCTGGCGCTCGAGATCACCGTCAAGCTCACGCAGCGACCGCAGACCGTGCGCACGCTGCTCGCCGACTTCACGTCGGTTGACGCGGCAGCGCGCGTGACGTCGGCCATCATCGCATCCGGAATCGTTCCAGCCGCTCTCGAGTTCATGGATGGTCCGACGATCCGCGTCGTCGAGGCGTCGATCTACGCGGCGGGCTACCCAAAGGATGCAGAGGCCGTTCTGCTGATCGAGCTCGACGGACTCGAGGCCGGGGTCACCGCGGATATGGAGGTTGTGCGACGCGTCTGCCTCGACGGCGGTGCGCGAAACGTCAAGGTCGCCCGGGACGATGTCGAGCGAGCGAAGCTATGGCAGGGACGCAAGAAGGCTTTTGGAGCGATGGGCCGCATCGCCTCCCATCTCATCGTTCAGGACGCGGTTATTCCCCGGACTCGCCTGTCGGAGATCCTTGAGACCATCCACGGCATCAGTGAGAAGTACGGAGTGCTCGTGTGCAACGTCTTCCACGCGGGCGACGGCAACCTGCACCCCAACATCGCCTACAGCGCGGACGATCCCGACGAAAGCGAGCGGGTCCACAAGGCCATGACCGAGATCATGAACGCGTGCATCGACGCCGGTGGGAGCATCACCGGGGAGCACGGAGTCGGTCTCGACAAGATGGGATACATGGAATCGATCTTCTCGGACAATTCGCTCAACGCGATGTGCGAGCTGCGCGGCGTGTTCGACCCGGACCGCCGGGCGAATCCGGGGAAAGTCGTTCCGATTCACTCGTGCAGGGAGTGGAACGCGGTCGCATCAGCGCGCGGTGTTTCTGATCCGACGTCGCCACTTTCTGCTCAACCAGCGCACCCCTCAGCGCGGTGAATACAGAAGCAATAGCAGCCGTCGTTCGGGAGGGCGCTGCGAATCGCACACCGCTGAGAATCGCTGGCCGTGGCGGCTGGTTGTCGGCAGGACGGCCGGTGAAAGCAGACAAGACCCTTTCCCTTGACGGCCACTCGGGCGTCGTGAATTACGTGCCGGGAGACCTGACGGTGACGGTGGGTGCAGGCACAACGCTGGGCGAGATAGAACGCATCACCGGCGAGCACGATCAGTGGCTGCCACTCGATCCGTTTGGCTCCGATGACGGATCGATCGGGGCGACCATCGCGACGGCCTCGGCCGGCCCGCTCGCCACGAGCTTCGGCTCGCCCAGAGACCTGCTGCTTGGACTCGAGTTCGTGAACGGTCGGGGAGAAATCGTGCGCGCGGGTGGCAAAGTTGTGAAGAACGTTGCCGGCTTCGATCTGTCGCGTCTTCTCACCGGTTCCTGGGGGACGCTGGGCGTCATCACCGAGGTGACGCTGCGCTTGTACGCGCGACCAAACGTCGATCGGACGTTCGTCGTCTCCCTCGGTCGGGGGCAAAAATCAACGACGGAGCTGCTGCGTGCCGTAGCGGTTTCGCCGCTTGCACCGTTCGCGCTCGAAGTGCTGAACGGAGCAGCCGCCTTTGCGCTCGGCTTTGGCGACAACCCTACCCTGCTGGCGCGGTTCGGAGGAAACGGCCCGGTTGTGGATACCCAGCTCAAGGCTTTCTCGCAGCTCGCGCGCAGCGAAGAGATCGAACAGTCGATCTGGACGGCGTTCAGGGATATGGATGGCGATGCCGCAAGCGTGATAAGAATTTCCACTCTTCCCACTCGCTTTTTCGGAGCTGCGTCGAGCATTCTGGCCGATACCGAGCCGACGATCGCGATCTCGATCAATCCCCGGCGCGGGGTGATGCGCCTTGTCGCGCGCGACAACAGGGACCGCGATTCCGCGATTTCTGGCGACGCGGGCATCCCGCTGGATTTTCCGAGCGATGGACAGGGGGCTCGCACCAGCGTGATCTTCGAGAGGCTTCCGCCGGAGGTATGGCCGGCCGTATCGCCGAGCGTGGTCTCAGATCCGTTGTCACGGGGTATCAAGAAGGCGTACGATCCGCACAACATTCTGAACCCCGGTATACTGGGCGATTGAAGTGACAGCAGCTCTCCCCGCAGATCCACTCCCGCGCGACCCGATGCCTGGCTGCGCGTTGCCCGGCACTCCACTCGCGGACGCCCTGCCAGGCATCAACGCTTGCGTACACTGCGGATTCTGCCTGCAGGCATGCCCCACGTACCTGAATCTCGAAGACGAGAACGACAGCCCTCGAGGGCGAATCTTCCTGATGCGCTCGCTGCTGGAGGGGACGGTGAAACCGGACGATCCGAGCGTTCAGCAGCACATCGATCAGTGCCTCGGGTGCAGGGCGTGTGAGCCGGTGTGTCCGAGCGGAGTGCCGTACGGCCAGCTTCTGGAAGCGACGCGCGCGACCCTGCGCGAGAGCAGACCGACTCCATCCATCGCGCGCCTCATTCTCTTCGTTTTCGCGCGCAGATGGCTGTTGCGGCCGGCGATGTTCTTCTCGCGATTTCTTGCCGCGACGCCAATCCCTTCCCTTCTCTCGGGAGTGCCGGGCCGTCTCGGCTTTGCCATGGCGATGCTGGCGTCGACCGGTCGTTCCATCGAGCGCTCACCGTACAGAGCGGATAGCCGGGGCGAGCGTGGCCTCGTTGCTACGCTTCGCGGATGCGTGATGGACGGATTGTTCAGCGCCACGAATCGCGCGACCGAGCGCGTGCTCAAAGTGAATGGCTACGCTATGGTGGATGCGCCTGGTCAGCAGTGCTGCGGCGCGCTGCACGCTCACGCGGGAGATCTCGACACTGCGCGCAAGCTTGCGCGGCAGAACATCGCTTCGTTCGAGAGGTCACGCGCGGAATTCGTTGCGGTGAACGCCGCTGGGTGCGGCGCGATAATGAAAGAGTACGGTCATCTGCTCAAGGATGACCACTACTGGCACGAGCGCGCATCGACTTTCAGCCAACGCGTGCGAGACGTGAGCGAGCTCCTCGCGGAGGCCGGGCCTCGCGCCGGCGGTCCGCTTCCGATTCGTGTCACGTACGACGCGCCGTGTCACCTGCAGCACGCCCAGCGTGTGACACAAGCGCCGCTCTCGATGCTCGCCGCGATTCCCGGCCTCGAGCTCGTGCCGCTCCACGATTCGGATCAGTGCTGCGGCAGTGCGGGCATCTATAATCTCATCGAGCCGGCGACGTCCGATGCTGTGCTCGCTCCGAAGCTCGCCAACATCCGCGCCACCGGAGCGCCATGGGTCGCGACCGGAAATCCCGGCTGCCTCATGCAAATCGGCGCGGGCTTGATCCGCGCCGAAATACCGGCGAGATCGATTCACCCGGTGGATCTGCTCGACGCATCGTACGCGGCTTTCGGCCAGTAGCGCCCCACGAGAGCACCGGCTTAATTGCAGGTAATGTCCGAAATGAACGAGTATGCCGCGCTCCACAACGGTGCTCTTTTCTTCGACCGGAGCGACCGGATGCGCATCCGGATCTCCGGACCGAAAGCAGCGGAGCTCGTGACGGGGATGGTCACGAACGATGTCTCGAGTCTCGTCGCCGGTGAGGGCCAATACGCGGCCGCACTCACGCCCAAGGGAAAGATCGTCGCGGATCTCCGGATTTTTGCGCTCGACGAGGCGCTTCTGATCGACACCCCGCCGGCCGCGGCGGCGGGTTGGAAGGAAATGGTGCGGAAGTACATCAACCCACGCGTCGCGCCGTATCATGATGTCACGTCCGAGCTGAGTGACATTGGAGTTTTTGGCCGGTCGTCACGGTCGATCGTGTCGCGAGCCACAGGTATCGACGACAGAGAGCTATCCGCGCTCGCTCCCTACAGCCACGTCACGGCACCGTTCGGCGATGCGATGATTACGGTGGCCAGAGTCCCCGAGATGGATCTCGATGGATTCGAGATTTTCGTTCCCGCAGAATCCGCTGCCGCACTCAGAAACAAGCTGCACGCGGGTGGCGTCGCGCCGGGAAGCTCGGAGACGTGGGAGATAGCGCGCGTAGAAAGTGGTCGTCCGCAATGGGGCGCTGACATGGACGATTCGACGCTCCCACAGGAGGCGAATTTCGACGAGCTTGGGGCGATCTCGTACACGAAAGGGTGCTACATAGGTCAGGAGACGGTCGCACGCGTGCACTTCCGCGGGCACGTGAATCGTTTTCTCCGCAAGCTGCGCTTCGTCACGCGTCCCGCGCCCCCGACAGGTGCGGAGCTGGTTGACGAGTCCGGCAAGGTCATTGGGGATATCCGCAGCGTGGCTCTCTCACCGCGATTCGGCGGTGTTGCGCTGGGGATGGTGAGGCGGGAGGTGCTGCCCGGCACCACACTGCAAGCGCGATGGTCGGGAGGAGAGTGCAGCGTACAAATCGAGCAAAACGAAAAAGGCGCCACTGTTTAGTGGCGCCTTTCTGATCACCGCGAGAAGCTACTTCTTCTTGACCGGGGTCTTGGTCGTCTTGCTCGTGGTCGTGGTCTTGGTAACGGTGTCCTTCATCATACCAGCGGTGGTATCAGTCGTGGACATCTTCATCGTGGTGTCCATCGCCGCGGGTGCTGGGGCCATTGCGGGTGCGGACGTGTCGGCAGTCGCTGCTTCATCCTTTTTCGCACAAGCGGCAAGTACTAGGACTGCGGCGACAAGGGCCAGGCGCTTCATTTACGATCTCCTTTGGAGGCTGACGTGGAATAAATCGCCGGTCCGTGCACGCGATCGCGGGCCCGTTTTTGGCGCGGGCGAAAATTTATCTCTTCTGAAGGCCGTGTCAAGGGCAGAGCCGTCTGGTTGCCCTCTGATGCGTGGGCTAGATTAACTCGTAAAGCAGCGAATTTCCCCGGAGAATCAGTTGTCGGTTTACCCAGAAACATTTGGCGCACTCAAGCGCTCGGCCTTCGGTGCTGCGGACCGAAAGCAGTTGTCGGTCAAGGATGAGCTCCGCGGGAATCTTCTCACTCGCCTAGCGACCAGGAAGCCCATCTTCAATGGCGTAGTCGGCTATGAGGAGACGGTCATGCCGCAGATCGTCAATGCGCTTCTCAGCCGCCACAATTTCATCCTGCTGGGACTCCGCGGTCAGGCCAAGTCCCGCATCCTCCGAGCTATCACCACGTTGCTCGATCCGGCACTTCCGATCATCGCCGGCAGCGAGGTGAATGACAATCCGTTCGCGCCGATCTCCAAGTATGGAAAGAACCTCCTCAAGGAGGCCGGCGAGGACACGCCGATCGCGTGGCTCGATCCCGACATGCGCTACGTCGAGAAGCTGGCTACGCCCGACGTGACAGTCGCCGACATCATCGGCGATCTGGATCCCATCAAGGCCGCGCGCGGGGGACACATACTGGGCGACGAGCTCACGATGCACTACGGAATGCTGCCGCGGGCGAACCGGGGCATTTTCGCCTTGAACGAGCTCCCGGATCTGGCGGGAAAGGTCCAGGTGAGCTTGTTCAACATCATGCAGGAAGGCGATGTGCAGATCAAAGGATATCCGGTGAGACTGCCGCTGGATGTCATGCTTTGCTTCACGGCCAATCCCGAGGACTATACGGCCCGCGGCAAGATCATCACGCCGCTGAAGGACCGCATCGGGAGCGAGGTAATGACGCACTACCCCGAGAGCGTCGAGCTCGGAATGGCGATCACGAATCAGGAAGCGTGGACGGCACGTGGTGCCGGCAAGGTCCGTGTTCCGGACTTCATCGCCGAGGTCATCGAGCGCGTCGCCTTCGAGGCGCGAAACGACAAGCGCATCGACAAGCGGTCCGGGGTCTCGCAGCGGATGCCGATCACTGTTCTCGAGAACGTGGTGTCGAACGCCGAGCGAAGAGCCATTCAGACGGGCGAGCGCGACATCGTGCCTCGCATCGCTGACATCTATGCGGCGCTCCCCGCGATCACGGGAAAAATGGAGCTCGAATACGAAGGGGAGCTGGTGGGTGGCCACGCGATCGCGAGAGAGCTGATTCGCCGCGCGGCGGACGCCACGTATCAGGATCGTGCCGGCGGACTCAACACCGACGAAATCATCATGTGGTTCGATGTCGGCGGCGCGTTGCAGGTCACGGACGATGTGCCGGTCGATGCGGTCGTCGAGGGCTTTGGCAGCGTTCCTGGTCTGATGCAGGTGGTGAACACCGCTGGTCTGGCGCCAATGGACGATCTACCGGTCGTCGCGGCGGGGTGTGAACTGGTGCTCGAGTCTCTCGTTGCGAGGAAAAAAATCGCGCGCTCGGACGCCGGCCAGTACGGGCGCGTGGTCGAGGAGAAACGGCGCCGGCCCTATCAGGACTGAGCAGTGCCGATTCTCACCGTCTCGCGGCTGTACGGGTCGGGAGGATCTGAGGTCGCTGCGCTCACCGCCAAAGCTCTTGGCTGGTCGCTCCTCGACAACGCGGTCGTTGACGCCGTCGCCACACGCATGGGATTGAGCATCGCGGAAGTCCGGGACCGCGAGGAGCGCGTTCCCTCGCTGGTGGAGCGACTCACATCGGCGATGGCGATGGGGTCTCAGGAGTGGGCTTCGCCGATCGCCGCGTCCAAGCGGCCCACTGACGAGCAGCTGATCGAAGTCACCCGCCACATCATAGAGGAAGCGATTGCGCGGGGCCCGGTCGTAGTGGTCGGCCGCGGGGCCCAGGAGATGCTCGCCGAGCGTGAGGACGCGCTTCACATCTTCTGCTACGCGCCGAGGAAAGCGCTGATCGCGCGCACGATGCAGCGCGAAGCCGTGGATGCCGAAGAAGCCGCGCGACTCGTCGACAATACGAACAAGGAGCGCGACCAATGGGTGCGGCTCCATTGGGAACGGGACCGCCGGGCTCACGAGAATTACGACCTAAGCGTTAACACGGAGAGGCTTGGGATCGGGGGGGCCGCTCAGCTGGTGGTGAGCGCCGCGGAGATCAGGTTCTCGCTCCCGAACTGACTTCGCTGAATGCTGGCATCTGGGGCAATCTGCAAATCTCACTACAGGTGCAGTTATCAGTGCCCTTCGAACAAGCCCTATTTCGGATTCGTCGCCCAGATCGTGGACTCGGTGACGAAGCCTCTGTCCTCGATCTCCAGCATGCTCGCAATGACGTGAGCGATGTCGGACGCGTGCAGCTTGCTCGGATTGTAGGGCTTGCTGGTTGAGGGCTCCCGCTCTCCGAAGTTTGTAAGCACCTCGCTCGGATTTACCTGCATTACCCGGACATGGTGCCGTCTCAGCTCGACGCGCCAGCACTCGGTTAGCGCGTTCACCGCGAATTTGCTCGAGCAGTACGCAGAGCCGTTGGCGAAGCCGTGGTGACCAGCGGTGGACGAGATGTTGACGATGTTCCCGTAACTGCGGCCGACGAAGTGCTTCGCCGATTCCCGCGCCACGAGCATCGCCCCCAGCACGTTGGTCTGCCAGACCCGAAAGAATTCCTCGGCTGTAAGATCCACGAGAGGCGCAAAGGCGCCAAAGCCGGCGTTGTTGATCAGCACGTTGTAGTCGGGGTATTCCTTGACGACCTCGCGGATCATTCGCAGCACGTCGTCTTCATTGCTTACGTCGGCCACGATGGGTAACGCGCCGAGCTGCTGCGAGGCGGACTCGAGCACGTCGTTGTGCCGGGCGCAGATCGCGACGCGGGCCCCACGCTCTCGCAGCAAGCGCGCCGTCTCGAACCCGATCCCGCAGCTTCCGCCGGTGACCAGCACCGCGGCGTTCTTCAGATCCATTGCTTCTCCTTGGAGCCGATTGTTTCGCGTACGAGGGAAACGAAATCCGCGATGTCGGCTCCGGCCGTGTCGAAAGAAGTTATGAGGCGCGCCTCCGCCGTCGACTCGTTCCAGATGTGGAATGGCCACCGCTCCTGAAGCCCCGGAATTATCTGTCGCGGCAGCGTAACGAAGACCTCGTTGGCTTCGACCGCCTGCGTCAGCGCGACTCCCTGTATTCCGGCCAGCTCGCTGGCGAGCAGCTGCGCCATCCTGTTCGCGTGCTGAGCGCTGCGCTTCCAGAGGCCATTGGAAAGCAGCGCGCTGAACTGGGCGGATATGAATCGCATCTTCGATGACAGCTGCATCCCCTGCATGCGCCTGAACTCGAAGTCATCGGCGAGAACCCGCTTGAAGAACACCACCGCCTCTCCGGCGATGAGGCCATTCTTGGTGCCCCCGAATGAGAGCGCATCCACTCCCACCTCGCTCGTCAACGCTTTCAGCGGGGCATTCAGGTGGACGGCGGCGTTGAAGATCCTGGCGCCATCCATGTGCAGCAGCAGTGAATTGGAGTGCGCGAAATCCGCGATCGCCCGGATTTCCTCCGGTGTGTATACCGTGCCGTATTCGGTTGCCTGTGTGATCGAGATGGCGCGGGGCTGTGCGTGGTGCTCGTCGCCAATGTGATGGAGGTGTGCGCGAATCCCCTGCACCGTGATCTTGCCGTTCGGAGAGGGCACCGCGAGCAGCTTGCAGCCGATGTTCTTCTCCGCTGCGCCGCACTCCGACGTGTAGACGTGAGCGGTCTCGGCGCAGATTACGGCCTGGTGCGACTTCACCATGCTCTGGAGGCAGAGCACATTCGCGGCAGTGCCGCTGAATACCAGAAATATCTCGGCCTCGCCGCCGAGCTCCGCTCCGATCCTGCTCACGGCATCGTGGGTGTACGGATCGGTGCCGTACGAGGGAACGTGCCCGACGTTCGCCGCCGCCATCGCTTCGAGGACTTCCGGGTGCACGCCGGCCCAGTTGTCGCTCGCGAAGGCGCGTCCCGAATGCTGCTTGTGCTGCATCCGCCTACGATAACGTCTCGCTCACTTCACGGGCAAGGCGACCCTCTGCCGGCGTGGCAGCTTAGTGGAAGTCCCGCGAAGTGTGGACCAGCTCCTTCACCTCGAGCTCGCTGAACTTCTGCCCGATGACATTCCTCACGCCACCGTCGCGCTCGAACCTTCCCTGCACGACCACGAACGTCGAAAACTTCACGACCTCCGAATATTTCTCGACCATCTTCTTCGACACGATCACGTTGATGAAACCGAATTCGTCTTCCATCAGCAGAAACACCGTCCCCTTTGCGCTCTGCGGCTGTTGGCGAATAGTCACCAGTCCGGCCGTGACTATGCGCTCGCCGCCTTCCAGCTGCTCGAGCTCCCTCGAGTCGAGGGCTCCCGCCGCGCGCAGCTTCTCCCGCATATGCTCCATGGGATGGCCGCTGACGCTTATGCCGACAGAGAAGTAGTCGAGGAAAATCAGCTCGTCGCGCGTGAGCGCTCTCGGGCTGTACGGCGTCCGGCGCGCCGGAGCGAGAGGCAGGCTGTCTCCCACCGCGCGCATGGCGACCCACGCCGCGCGGCGGCGGTCCGGCTCCCAGCAGCCGAATGCTCCCGCGCGCGCCAGCTGCAGCGCGTCGGCTCGCTGAAGACGCGCCCGCTGCACCACATCGTCGATCGACACGAATCGATCCCAGCCCCTCGCCGTCCTGAGAGCCTCGAGAGATTTCTCCCCCAGCCCGCGGATGTGGCGCCAACCGATGCGAAGCGCCGGCTTCTCCGGGTTGTCGGTGGGAGCGGTCGTGCATTCCCAGTCGCCTTCACCCATGCACGGCGGCAGGACCTTCAGCCCATGTCGTCTCGCGTCGTGGATCAGAGTTGATGGCGGATAAAAACCCATCGGCCAGGAGTTGAGCAGGCCAGCATAGAATTCCGCCGGGTAGTGCGCCTTGAGATATCCGGTAGCGTACGCGATCAGGGCAAAGCTCCACGCGTGCGACTCCGGGAATCCGTAGTTGGCGAAGCTCTTGAGATCCTCCGCAATCCTGGCTGCGACATCCTCCGTGACTCCGCGCTCGACCATGCGAGAGCGCAGCTGCTCGAGTACGCGGTGCAGCTTCTCGACTTTCCTGATATGTCCCATCGTCCGCCGCAGCTCGTCGGCCTGCGCGGCCGAGTAGCCACCGAGCTTCATGGCGATGGCCATCGCCTGCTCCTGAAAGATCGGGATTCCCTGCGTGCGCTTGAGAATCGGCTCCAGATCGGGATGCAGGTACGTCACCGGCTCGAGTCCGCGCCGACGCGCCGTATATGGGTGGACGACATTCGCCTGGATCGGACCGGGACGTATGAGCGCGACCTGCACCACGATGTCGTACAATCGATCCGGCTTCGTATGCAGCACAGAAGCGATCTGCGCGCGGCTCTCGATCTGGAAAGTGCCTATCGTCTCGCCGTGCGCGATCAGACTGTAGGTCGCTTCATCATCGGGCGGCAGCTTGTACATCTCGGGCCTGGTGCCGGTGCGAACCTCGATCATGTCGAAGGAGCGCCTCACCAGAGACAGAGCTCCGAGTCCGAGAAAGTCGAACTTCGGGATGCCGACGGCATCGAGATCGTCCTTGTCGAACTGGATAATCGTCCGGCCCATGGTCGTGTGCTCCACCGGCAGGTAGTCGCCGAGCGGCGCGGAAGACAGAACAAATCCACCGACGTGAGTGGAGCGAAGACGCGGCACTCCCTCGAACGCCGCCATCGCGGCGAGAGTCGTCCGGCCGCGCGGGTTGTCGAGATCGAGGCCGAATTTGGGAGCGAGAGTCTCCTTGATGTACTTCGCTCCTTCGGCTGGATCACTCCAGTGGATCCTCTTGGAGAAATTCGTCGCCATTTCGACCGGGTACCCGAACGCGCGCATCGAATCGAGAATCGCGTTGGGCCCGCGGTACATCTGTATGATGCAGGTGATCGCCGCGTTGGCCCGGTTGTACTTGTCGTAGACGTAGTCGAGCACTTCTTCTCGGCGATCGTGCTCGATGTCCACATCGATGTCGGGAGCTTCCGTCTGTCCGTCGACCCGGATCTCGGAGAGGAATCGCTCGAACAGAAGGCCGTGCTTCACCGGATCCACGGCGGTGATGGCGAGGCAGTACGCGACGGCGGAGTTGGCGGCGCTTCCGCGCCCCTGGCAAAGTATTCCCCTCTTGCGAGCGAAATCCACCGCATCCCACATCACGAGAAAGAATCCGGCGAAGCCGAGCTTGACGATGACTCTCAGCTCGTGCTCGAGCTGGGAATTCTGCTTGTCGTCTATTTCTCCCCACCGGTCGCGCGCGCCGGCGAAGACTCTGTCGCGCAGGAAAGTATCGTCGTCAAAACCCGCGGGGACCGAAAACTTCGGCAGCGGCGGCCTTACCCAAGCCAGATTGAAGTCGCACTCGGACGCAATTCGCTCGCTCTCCTCGAGACCCGCTTCGCGCCCCTTCCACCGCTCGGCCATCTCCTCCGGAGAAGCCAGACGCCATTCTCCATTCGGGTGCAGTACTCCGCGCGCCAGCGCGTCATCGATTGTCGTGTCGTAGCGAAGAGCAGTGAGCACATCGTGCACGAGCCGGCTGTCGTTGTCGATGTACCGGGGCTCGTGACATATCACCCACGGCACCTTGTGCCGCTCCGCGAGCTCGATCAGCGCCGTGGCCAGCGCCGCTTCGTGTCCGCCCGTGTGGTGGAGCTGCACTTCGACCGCCAGCCTGTCGCCGAAAGCATCGCGCCACCGGCAGAGCGTGCGCTCAGCTCCCTTGAAATCGCCGGCTCGCAGAACAGATGCGACCGGTCCGGACGCCGGACCGGTCAACACCTGCAACCCTTCACTCCGCTCTGCTATCTGCTGCCATGAAACGCGCGGGCGCCCGCGCGTCTTTTTGCCATCTCCCTTCTTCCAGGTCGAGAGCTCACCCACGCGAGATCTGGTGACGAGTGATGCCAGATTGTTGAATCCATTCCTGCTGCGAGCCAGAAAGGCGGTGGGACATCCGTCGACGTTGAGCTCAGCACCGATGATCGGTCTGATATTCTGGCGGCGAGCCTCGAGCCCGAAGCGGACAATTCCTCCAAGGTCCGCGGTGTCGGTAATCCCGATTGCGCTGTAACCAAGTAATGCCGCGCGAGCTGCCAGCCCTTCGGGTGAAACACTGCCGTCGCCAAAAGAAAAGGCGGTCCGGGCTCTGAGCTCGACGAATCCCATGGCTCAGGTTATACCGAACAAATGCCGAAAGCAAGGGTGTAGTCGTTGACTGCAACCGAACGGGTGCGAGTTGTCAGTGGCATAGCTGTTAGTTGCGAGTTCACTACGACGGGACGTTGCGGGCGCCAGTCCGAGTAAAAGGCAAAGACGCCTGTGGCGCAATTCCATTGAGTGACGTCCCGGCGTCGTGAACTGACACCTCGTAGCCATGCTGCTGACAACTCGCACCCGTTCTGTTGATCCTAGATTGACGGGGATGCCAGTCGCCAGTGACGCAAATGGTGTCCCGAGTGACTAAAATTCATCCACTCCGTCCCACCAGTACTTCGCTCTCATAAATGGCAACCACAGCAGCCCTTTCCGATCGGAACGGTTACAAACCCTCATATATTCCCGCCGCGATAGCGGCGGCACTCGTATTCATTCTCTACCTGCTGACGCTCGCACCATCGGTAGCGATGTGGGATACCGGCGAGTACATGGCCGCCACGAAAGTGCTCGGCCTTCCGCACCCGCCCGGCAACCCCTTCTTCATGCTGCTCGGGCACGCGTTCGCGATGCTCCCCCTGCCCGTCTCGTACGGCGCCAGGATCAACATCATGGCGGCGCTCGCCAGCGCGCTCTCGGCCGGTTTCTGGTTCCTGATCACCGAGAGAATCGTTTCGCGCTGGATCTTCGAGCGCTGGCAGCGGCTCGTGGTGGCGGGACTCGCCACTCTCATCGGTGCAACCGCGTTCACCGTGTGGAACCAGTCGGTCGTGAACGAGAAAGTGTACACGGTCTCCCTGCTCTTCTTCACGATCGTGTCCTGGCTGATGATCGAGTGGATGGAGAACCCGGATTCTCCCAAGGCTGATCGTCTTCTCATCCTGGTCGCTTTTCTTCTCGGGCTCGGATACTCCAACCATCCGGCCGGATTCCTTCCCCTCCCCGCCGCTGGCCTTGCCATTCTCGCCGTTCGCTGGCGAACTCTGCAGCGCTGGAAGCTCGTTCTCGCCGCGGTTGGAGCGCTGGCGCTAGGCCTGACGCCGTTCATCTACGAGCCGGTGCGTGCCGCCTACTTCCCGGGGATCAACGAGGGCGCGCCGACGGCGTGCGAAACGAAGCTCGAGGCGAGCTGCACCTTCACCAAGCTCACCAAAGACAGGTTGATGTCCAACATCAACCGCGAGCAGTACGGAAAGAAACTCGAGCGCGGCGCCGACTATCCGGCGCAGGTGGGAATGTGGTGGCTCTACTTCAAGTGGCAGTGGCTGCGGGATTCCCACGGGACGATGCCGGGCACGCAGTTCGTGCTGGCCTTTGTCTTCCTCGCACTCGGGATTCTCGGCGGGTACGTGCACTGGCAGCGAGACCGAAGAACGTTCTGGTATTTCGGTCCGTTGATGTTCACGATGACGCTCGCCCTCATCTACTATCTCAATTTCAAGTACGGCTGGTCACAGGACCCCGGCGCGCAGGACGTGGCGCGTGAGGTGCGCGACCGCGACTACTTCTACATCTGGAGCTTCTCGGCGTGGGGCGTCTGGGCCGCCATTGGCCTCGGCTTCATCTGGGAGCAGCTAGCCCATCTGCTGAGCGGTGAAGAACGGGCCGAGGAGCGACAGAAAGGGAAGAAACAGATCGTCGTCGCCAGCTGGCCGTCGCGCCCCGGATTCACTCGCGCAGCGCCGATACTTCTCATCGCGCTTGTCCCTCTGTTCGCGAATTGGCAGTACGCATCGCGCGCTGGTCATTACTTCACCGACCAGTGGGCACGCGACTACCTGAACTCGCTCGAGCCGTACGCGATCGTCATCACGAACGGCGACAACGACACATTCCCGCTCTGGTACGCGCAGGAAGTTGAAGGAGTCAGGCGCGACGTGACGGTGGCCGTCACTACGTACCTAGACACCGACTGGTTCGTGCGGCAGATGATCCGGCGCCCAGTCGCGACTTACGACGCGGCGAACGGCCCGGCGATCTATCGGAACCAGATATGGAAGAAGCCGGCTGGCCCGCCGCTCAAGATGACCTTCGCCGAAGCCGACGCGATTCCGGAGTACATCCAGATCAACGAGCCACAGGTTTTCCGGCAGGGCAACATCACGCTCAACATTCAGCCGGGCTACCTCGTTCGCGATCAGCTCGTGCTGCTTCGCCTCATCAAGGACGCGTTTCCGGAACGGCCCATCTATGTGTCGACGGGCGGCGGACAGGGGCTGGGGCTTGAGCCTTACCTCATCTCACAGGGGTTCCTGCAGAAGCTCGTGGATCATCCGCTCACCGAGAGCGCGACGATACCTCGAGTCTCCGGATTGTTCATCGATCTCGACCGAAGCAAGGCGCTATGGAATTCCGTGTACCGCGCGCCCGACGCGCTCATAAAGGAAGGAGACTGGATCGATCGTGCTTCGATCGGAATTCCGTACACCTACGCCTTCACCGGAGCGGTTCTCGCCGAGGGGATGTCGCGGAGAGGAGATGCCGCGGCAGCAAACAAGGTTATGGCGCGAGTTAAACAGATCGTAAAGGCTGCGAGGATCGACTTCCCCGGCATGTAACGCCTGGCACCTGGGTAATCCGAGATCTGACTGCAACTGAACGGGTACGAGTTGTTAGAAGTGTAGCTGTTAGTTGCGAGTTCACTACGCCCAGACTTATCCCCGTGGCATTCTGAGTACCTGCTTGCGCCATCCCGCCAGTAGTAAAGTCCGGGCGTGGTAACCCGGTGCCAGGCACCTGTGCATCTCTGGCACCTCCCACCGTGTTCAGTTCAGTTGGAACCTGCAGTCAATCCCACCACCCATGTAAGTACCAAGCATCGTCACGAGCATCCCGGTACACCCACACCATCATCCCGTCGTCGGTGACGCAGCGGAAATATTCCCGCGCGTAGGGCTCGCCCCATTGTCCTCCGGACACGCGGTCGGGCCCCGCGGCTGAGATGATCGTCGTCCACTGCTTATCCCGATACTGCAGCGGTACCTGATGATCGCGGCGGCGCTTCGTCGTCACCGCGATTCGCCGGGGCTCGGGAAGGAGCTGCAGCGTGAGACTCGGAGCGGCGGTCGCCTTCACCACCCGCTCCCGGAGCTGGATTCTTGCTGAAGCCTGCGATGGATCCTGGCTGACCCAATCGGTGCGACGATCGATCAGTGGGTGCTGAGTACTGCGCGGCGTCACCACCACCGAGCCCTGATCATCCAGCAGCTGCGCGATGGTCTCTTCCGCTGCGCGCGCGGTGGCGAATCCACGGTCGAAGATGTCTCCCTGGCGCTCGACTTCGCCGGTGACGGACTCCACGCGGATGGTGATGCCAACGACTCCGTCGGGAAGAGTGATACGATCGAGATGCGTACGAATCAGTCGCATCCACGCCTTGTGGCTCGCCGTCGATCGGGCGGGACGCACCAGATGCTCGAAGCTCTCGCGATTGGCAAGCGAGAAAATCATCGTCACTTCTCTCGCCCCCTGACCGCGCGACTTCAGGTCCGTGGTGATGTTTCCGACGAGAGCGTTGATGATGAAGACCAGTCGCTCGGGATCCTTGAGCGTGTAATCGACCCAGTCGAGCGAGGCGGATGGGAGAGCGCGCGGAATGTTGTTGAAGATGCGGCGCGGGTCGTCGGCCCTCGACAATCTCCAGAGCCGCGCTCCTTCGGCGCCGAATCGAACTTCGACCGATTCGAGATCGATCTTCGCCAGATCTCCGCAGCTCTCCACGCCAATTCCATCCAGCAGCGACGACAAGAAAAGCGACGGCTCCAGCACTCCAACTGGAAACCGAGCGAGATAATCCCGCTCGGACCCGGGTGGTACCTTGATCAGCGCACCCTTACCGTGGCGCGAGGCAACCTCGGCGCATACAGGAGTAAGAGAAACAGCCGCACGAACCTTCTCCACTCCGTCATCGTGAAAAAGCTGAAGAAGATCTCTCGCCAGAGACTCGGCGCTCATTCCTCTGGCGTCAGCCCACACTATTCCATTGGTTCCCAGCATCACCCGCGGAGCGGCACGGAGTAATGCAGGAATGAGTTTGAGCAGAAGCTCGCTCTCCTGTTTATCGGTGGTGTTGGCGGCGGGACTCCAGAGGCAGATAAAGGTCATATTTTGGCTACCCGAATATATACCGAAACCAAGAAGGGCGCCGCCTCGGATCCGGCAGAAGAAAAAAAACCCGCGAGCCGAACGCGGGGGCCGCGCGTAAATTCAGGAGGAGGAGGAGATTCGATGCACGCGAGACTCGCGGAAGCGATGGGCTACGTGGAAGAAAAACGCACCGAGCTGCTCAAGAGCTTCGCGGATGTGTCCGGCGACCGGCTTTGCAGACGGGCAACCGATGACGGTTGGTCGGTGGCCGAGATACTCGAACACCTGAGGATGGTGGAGGCTGGAGTGGCCCGGCTGATAACCAAGCGCGTCGGCCAGGCGCGCGAAGCCGGACTCGGCGACGAGAAATCGACCGACCCTGTGCTCCCGACTTTCGACCAGCACGCAGCGCGACTCGAGGCCGCCGTGATGCAGTCGCCGGCGACGGTGACACCGCGGGCCAACGTAGATATCAGCGAAGCTGTCGAGGGTCTCGAGAGCTCCCGCGAAGCGCTGCGCGCAGCCGCGGTGTCAGCCGATGGGCTGGCCATTGGCGAGATCAAGCATACCCACCCCGTCCTCGGCGAGCTCGACCTTTACCAGTGGCTGATCTTCGTCGGCCAGCACGAAGGGCGTCACAAGAAACAAATCCAACGCACACTCCAATCCATTCCCGAATGAAAAAAGATTTGCGAAAGACCTTTGCGCTCGTCGCGGCATTGTTCGCGCTGACGCTCACCACCGGCGCGGCTGCGCCACACGTGGATCTGGTTCCGAAAAAGGCGAAGATCACCGTCTACAAGGATCCGGGCTGCGGCTGCTGCAAGAGCTGGATCGCCCATCTCATCAAGAACGGATACAGCGTCGACGCCAAGGACACTCCGGCCATGGCGGAGGTAAAGCGCACGCTCGGCGTTCCCGACGCGGTAACGTCGTGTCACACCGCGATGGTCAACGGGTATCTGATCGAGGGGCACGTCCCGGCAGCCGACATTGCGAGGTTGCTGAAGGAAAAGCCGAAAGTGGCGGGTCTGGCAGTTCCGGGCATGCCGATGGGATCACCCGGGATGGAAGGGCCCCGTCAGCAGCATTACCAGGTTCTCTCGTTCGATAAGAACGGCAAGACAAGGGTGTTCGCCAGCTACTAGCGGGGAGCCGCCGGCCGTCCAACACAGGCGGAACCCTTGCGGGGCGGACGGTGTGTATATATACATTCCTCGTGCATAATTTCCCAATTTCTTCCGGGCCCGCGCTCAGCCTCGCGCGGACGACATCATCCTCGCCGCCGGCGATGGTGCGCCACGCGCTGCGCGCGGACGCGCCACAGATCCTGGAGCTGGTCTCGCAGTACGCAGCACAGGGTTTGATGCTGACTCGGACGCTGGATGAAATCGCCGGGCGTATCGACAGTTACGTCGTCGCTACTGATGAGAACCGACGGGTCATCGCGTGCGCCGCGCTCGAGGAATATTCTCCTTCGCTGGCCGAGGTCTCGTCGGTAGCGGTGGCGCCTGAGCACCACGGAGAGGGACTCGGGAGTCAGGTCGTGCTCGGCATCGAGCGTCTGGCTCGGGCGAGGGACATCGAAGAGCTGTTCGCGCTCAGCCTCACTGATAAATTCTTTCTCTCGCTCTCGTACAAGCCAACTCCCATCTCGCGCTATCCCGAGAAGCTGGCCCGCTACGAGATGCTGACCAGGTCAGGCGTCGAAATCGTCCCCAAGCGTTGCTTCCAAAAGGCGCTTAGGAGGTCCTGGCCGGCACCCCGACTAGTCCAGCAGGCACCCGCGACCAGGCAAAAAGCCGGCTAAAGTGGGCGGCTGTTCCCAAACAATTCCGGCCTGCAAAGAGGATATCTAACGCTCTCCGAGTTGGATCAGGAGCATCCGGCCTTTCTCAGGAGTCATCCGCGCTAACCCTCCGTCCTAGTAGATGCCGGCCTGCGCGCCGAGAATCGCGGACTCTACCGTTCCACAATATCCTGTAGCGCTTGCCTGGTTGCGGGATCGCTGCTGCGCGACAAAGCCGATATCGCCCGCCGCTTGACCGCGGGAGTTAGTCTCCCAGTCCGCAGTTAGTCTCCCGGTCCGCAGTTAGTCCCCCAGTTCGCAGTTAGTCCCCCAATTCGTAGTTAGTCAGCAGTCCGCAGTGCCGTTGGTCCGCAGTGCCGCTAGTCCGCAGTCCGTTGTCGTAGTTACCGGACGCCTCGTCGATCGAGGAGTCCGGTCTCGAGCGACATTCTCAAGTCGTGGGGCACGACCATTACGGGGAAATCTGCGCCCCGGTTCCAGCCCAGCGACCGGGCGCGGACGCGAATCATCACTTCCTGCGCTTCGGCGGGGTCGCCGAAAGGACTCTTCTTCCACCGGTACGTCTCGCGCAGGATCTGCGAGGTCATTCTCAGGCTGGCCATCGATGCGTGCGACGTGAGAGTGACGAGCGCACCGCCTCCTTCGCGCGCGGCGCGGGAGAGTCGCACCGTCTCGGTGCCCTCGGGCTCGATGCCGGCGATCACAACCAGCGCGAACCCTCCGCAACGGAGAAGCTCCTCTGCTCCACGAAGCGCGTGCTTCTGGCTGCGTGGGCGAACGAGGATCGGGCCCTCTTCCCAGAATGGACCAGCGACGGTGCCGAGCCCATCTATCCAGACCGCTCTCTCACCCTGGGCAACGGTGGTGTGACACGCGGCTCTCAGGACAGCGGTCGCACCACCCTGGGGCATCCAGACCGTGAGCCGCCCGCGAGGCAACCCGTGTCCGGGCAGAATCGCATCGAGCATTTCGATCCCCGTTGCCACCGGCTCCGCGGTCCGGTGGGTGACTGGTGTCGCATCGGGAAATCGATGCTCGATGAGTGCGCGAATGGCGGCGTTGCGATCAGACATAGCTCTGTCAGAATATCCCGAACATATCCCGAAAGCAAGAAGGGTTCCCCGGCATCAATAGCTACGGGAAATTCTGGATCGAGAGTGTAGAAGGAGGGCAGAAACATCTTGGGCCTGGATTATGAATTAGCCAGGCAGAGGGTCCCCAATCATCTAGAACCAACAACTCTTCCACTGAGCTGATGCAATACGTTTCCCATAGATCGTCGTCCATCCCCATGCTGCTCTCTTTTGCACTAGCGACCACACTCGGTTGCGCGGCGACCAAGGACGCGCGCCCCTCGCCCGGTGGAGAATCGATCTCTACCGACGCGCAAACCGCCTCCTCGACGCCACAGATGGTACCGGTCGCAGCTGCGGCTACTCCGGTTCGCGTGAATACGACATCGAGCACGGCGTCGACGACCGGCAACGATACCGCGGTCAAAGAGCCGCCGGTCACGGTTCCATCGGTGAAGGGCCGCACGTCGAAAGACAGCCTCGCTCTCGTCAGGGCAGTCAGGGCTGGAATGGAAAGCACCGCCTGGCCCGTGAAAACACAGCAACCGCTTCCGGGATCGATCCTCCCCGGCCACCGAATCGTCGCGTTCTACGGGAATCCACTCTCAAAAAAGATGGGAATCCTCGGAGAGCTGCCGCCCGACCAGATGCTCGCACGATTCGACAAGGAGATCGCCGCCTGGAAGAAAGCCGATCCATCACATCCCGTCCAACCCGCCTTCCATCTGATCGCTGTCGTGGCGCAGGGCGCACCTGGCAGGGATGGCAAGTACCGGCTGCGCATGACTGACAGTCTGATCAACATGGTCTACGACTGGGCACAAAAACGGAACGGGCTTCTCATTCTCGACGTCCAGGTCGGGCAGAGCACCGTACAGGAGGAGCTGCCGCGGCTCGTTCCCTTCCTTCAACGGCCCAACGTGATGCTGGGTATAGATCCCGAGTTTTCGATGAAGTTCGGGGACCCGCCGGGACGGAAGATCGGCACGATGAGTTCGGCAGATGTGAACTACGCCATCAATCTTCTGTCGGGTGTGGTGAAACAGTACAACCTGCCCCCGAAGATCCTCGTCGTTCACCGCTTCACGCGCAACATGCTCACGAACTCGAAGCAGATCAAACTCGATCCCCGCGTGCAGGTCGTGATAGACATGGACGGTTGGGGCCAGCCTTGGCTGAAATACGATTCGTATCGCGCGTACGTGGAGGCAGAGCCGGTGCAGTTCACCGGTTTCAAGCTCTTCTACCATAACGACACCAAGAAGGGCGACCCGATCCTGACGCCACCCGAAGTCCTCATGCTCAATCCGAAGCCACTCTACATTCAGTATCAGTAGAGGCTCCGCGCCTCGCTCGGGGAAGAGCCGGGCCATATTATTGAGCGGTCGTCATTCTCAGACGGCCGCTTTTTAATTGTCGCAACGGAGGCAGAGTGACGAGCAGACGCGAATTCCTCTCGAGCATGGCCGCGGCCTCGCTCGCGACGCAGCCGGTGTTCCGCGAGCGCGCGATACGATCTCTCTTCCGCGCCAACGCAATCGCGGGCGATCGTCCGCCCGAGGCAGTAGCCGACGACGAGTCGTACTGGGCGGAGATCCAACGCGCGTTCGACTCGGATCGCACGATGATCAACCTCAACAACGGCGGCTGCAGCCCCACTCCCAGTCACGTGCTCGAGGCGATGATCAGAGATCTGAGATTCTCCAACGAGCTGCCCGTGGACCACATGTGGCGGGTGCTCGAGCCGCGCGTTGAAAGCGTGCGCCGAGATCTGGCCAGCGAGTTCGGCTGCGACCTGGAAGAGATGGCGATCACCCGCAACGCTTCCGAAGCGAACGAGATCATGATCTTCGGCCTGGATCTCAAGCGCGGCGACGAGGTCGTGATCACGAATCAGAACTACGGGCGGATGATCACCGCCTGGGGCCAGCGCGCGCGACGCGAAGGGATTGTCGTCAAGCAGGTCTCATTCAAGGTGCCACCGCCATCGGACAGCTACCTGGTCGAGCAGTTCCGCTCAGCGATCACTCCGCGCACTAAAGTCATCGAGGTCACACACATCACGAATCTCACCGGCCAGATAATGCCGGTGCGGCAGATCGTCGAGATGGCGCATCCGCTCGGCATCGAAGTCTTCGTGGACGGTGCGCACGCCTTCGCCCATTTCCCGTTCAAGCGCGACGATCTCAAGGTCGACTACTATGGCACCAGCCTTCACAAGTGGCTGCTCGCACCAGTCGGCACGGGTTTCCTCTACGTGCGCAAGGACAAGCAGAAGAATCTGTGGCCGCTGATGGCCGCTGCCGCGACTCAGGATAACGACATCCGGAAGTACGAGGAGATCGGAACCCATCCAGCCGCCAATCACAACGCGATCTCTGCCGCGCTGGCGTTCCATCGAGGAATCGGGGCGGACCGGAAAATCGCGCGCCTCCGCCTTCTGCGTGATCGGTGGGCAAAACGGCTTCTGGCGGAAAGCTCTCGCGTCTCGGTTCTGACGCCGCTCGACAACAGGCAGTCGGGCGCGATCGCTCTCTTTCAGGTGGACGGAATTGACAACGTGAAACTTGGCGCCTGGCTCTTCAACCAGCATCGCATCGTGAATACGCCTATCGTGCACCCCGAATTCAAGGGGATTCGAATCACTCCCAACGTATACACGACTCTCGACGAGATCGACGTCTTCGCCGACAAGGTGCTCGACGCCGTGAAGAAGGGGATTCCGGCCTGATGTCGCGGGGTGTCGTGATCGATCCGGTCAAACCTTTAATTCGTGAGCTGACAAAGTGATTCTCTTTATCGCCATTGGGCTCGCGGCTGGGGTGCTCGCAGGCCTGTTCGGAATCGGCGGCGGCGTCGTCATCGGGCCCGCGCTGATACTGCTTGCGAAGTTCCAGCCGCAGACCGCAACCGGGACGTCACTGGGTGCGCTGCTCCTTCCAGTCGGAGCGCTCGGTGCGTGGGAGTACTACCGGCGCGGACATCTCAACATCCCGGCGTCGCTTTGGATCGCACTCGGATTGCTTTTCGGAGCG
Organism: Gemmatimonadales bacterium; assembly: GCA_038227135.1. Classification (GTDB taxonomy): domain Bacteria; phylum Gemmatimonadota; class Gemmatimonadetes; order Gemmatimonadales; family Gemmatimonadaceae; genus UBA4720. The sequence goes on along the minus strand of JBBRQC010000001.1, from coordinate 115,412 downwards.
TGGGCTGGCGCGAGGCTCGCACAGAATTTGTCGGGGCCGCAGCTGCAGAAGGGGTTCGCGATATTCCTTGTGCTGATCGCGATTCGGGTGTGGGTGAAAGCTTGAGGCAGGGACTGAACTGAGCTCGGGTGACAGGTACCAACTGAACTGAACGCGGTGGGCGGTTCCAACTGAACTGAACACGGTGGGAACCTGACACCACTCAAACGGCGCGAATCTCCGGATAACGCCAGAACGCCCACAACGAGTAAGCGAGCATCACCATCCCCCCGCCGAAAATCGCCCACTGGACGCCCACGACGCGCGACATTGCTCCCGCGATGAACGATCCGATCGGCGTGAACCCTACATACACGAAGACGTACGTCGCCATCACGCGGCCGCGCAGCTCGTCCGGCACGACCGACTGGAGAATTCCGTTGGCCAGCGCGCCGTTGATCAGCATAGTCAGCCCGAGGAAGAGCAGCACGAGCGCCGCGAGGTGAATCGTGCGCATCAACGAAAACAGGATCGTGAGCCCCGCGAACGCGTAAGCCGTTGCGTTGAACAGCCGTCCTCGCCGAATTCGCCCTCCCAGTCCGGCAAGTGAGAGGGCTCCGGTCAGCGCTCCGATGCCTACGAAAGTGAGCAGCAATCCGTAGCCGCCCGCTCCAGTGTGGAGCACATCCCGCGCGATGACCGGCATCATCGTCAGATACTGGAATCCGAATATCGAGTAGATGGCGATCACCCCCATGAGACCTGACACGGCGCGCGAGCTCCGGATGTAGCGCAATCCCTGCTTCAATTGCTCGGCCGGAGAGACCAGATGCTGAACAGGCGTCCACGGCGGCAGTTTGATTCGCGCGAGACTGGCGAGGACCGCGAAATAGCTGAGCGCGTTGATGCCGAAGCACCAGGCAACCCCGAACCTGCCGAGCACCAAGGCCGCGATCGACGGCCCCACGATGCGCGCGAGGTTGAATCCACCCGAGTTGAGCGCGATCGCGTCTACTAGATCCTCGTGCGAGACGAGCTCCACGACCATCGCCTGTCGCGCCGGAATCTCGAACGCCGAGATCACGCCGCCAACCATCGTCAGAACAAGCAACCACCCGATGTTGATTCGGCCAGTCCAGGCGAACCACCAGAGCGCCGCGGCCTCGATGAGCAGCAGTGCCTGACAGACGATGACGATGCGGAGCTTGCTCCGCCGATCGGCCACCACGCCGCCATAGAGCGAGAGGAGCAGCACCGGAAAACTGCCCGCCGCGCTCACCAGTCCTACCATGAACGCGCTGTTGGTGAGATCCAGAGCGAGCCAGCCCTGCCCCACTTGCTGCATCCACGTTCCGATCAACGAAACGGTCTGACCCGTCCAGAAAAGGCGGAAGTTCCGGTGGACCTGCAGCGTCCGGAAAGGATTGATCGATTTTCTTAACGGCCGCGCCGGGGTCAGGGGCATTGCTGAGGATTATACACACCGTACGCCCCGGTTGTATGTTAGAGATATGCGCTTCCACACCTACTCGAAGTTCAGCCCGGAAGCTGCAGACGCGGTCGATCTCCAGGCGCTGCTGGACAAGCTCGCGGATTTTCTGCTGCAGTCCGGCTTCGCCGGCGGACAGAGCTTCAATCCTTACTTCGACGATTTCGATTCGGAGCCGGACCGCTCGGTCGAGGCTCTGCGTCAGGCAATTCTCGACGCTTTGATCGAAAGCGGGCAGTTCACGCCCGAGCTTCTCGAGGCTCTCCGCGGCGACGGCGACAAGGAATCACAGGAGAAGCTGAGCGAGCTCCTCGACAGTCTCGTTCAGAAGCTGGCCGCCGAGGGATACCTGAATCTGCAGGCGCCACCGCAGATGCCGGCGGGTCACCAACAGGTCGAAGGTCGCGGCGGTCTGGCGCACGGCGCCTCGAAGAGCGTCCAGTTCAACCTGACTGACAAGGGTATCGACTTCCTCGGCTACAAGAGCCTGCGCCATATCCTGAGCTCGCTCGGCAAATCGAGCTTCGGTTCTCACGACACGCCGCACCTCGCGACCGGTATCGAGGCGGACGGCTACAGCAAGGCGTACGAGTACGGTGACGTGCTGAACATCGATGTGAACGAGACCCTCAAGAATTCGCTGGGTCGCACAGGGTCTCTCGAAGTGCCAATGGACCTCGATTACGGGGATCTCATGGTGCGCCAGGCCGAGTATCGCTCGTCGTGCGCGACGGTGCTGATGCTCGACACATCGCACTCGATGATTCTGTATGGCGAGGATCGTTTCACGCCCGCCAAGAAAGTGGCGCTGGCCCTGACGCACCTCATTCGAACGCAGTTTCCGGGTGACACGCTCCAGGTGGTGCTGTTTCACGATTCGGCCGAGGAGATTCCGCTGTCGACGCTGCCGCAGGCGCAGGTCGGTCCGTATCACACCAACACCGCCGAGGGTCTCAAGCTTGCGCGCCGCCTCCTCATGGCGCAGAAGAAGGACATGCGTCAGATCGTGATGATCACCGACGGCAAGCCGAGCGCGATGACAATGCCCAACGGACAGATCTACAAGAATTCGATGGGGCTCGATGCAACGGTCATCGCCACCACGCTGCGGGAGGTTGCCAACTGCCGGCGTGCGGGCATTCTGATCAACACGTTCATGCTCGCGCGCGACCGGGCACTGGTGGAGTTCGTCAAGCGTGTCTCCGAGATCAGCAAGGGCAAGGCGTATTTCACCAACACGATGACCCTCGGTCAGTTCATTCTGATGGACTTCCTGAAAAAGAAGACGCAGAAGATTTCGTAGCGGTCCTCCCTACATCCGATTTCGAGAGAATGCGAATCACCAGAGCCGTTTCAACTCTAGCGATCATGCTCACAACGGCGTGCGCATCTGTCCCGGCGCGCGGTCCGACCGGAGCGCGCTACGACCTTCTCATCACCAACGCGCGGATCGTCGACGGAACCGGCAACCCCTGGTACCGCGGCAGTGTGGCAACAATTGGCGATCGCATCGCCTATGTCGGGCCGTCCGTGCCCGGCCTCGGCGCGCGGCGTGTCATCGACGCCAACGGGCAGGTGGTCGCTCCCGGCTTCATCGACATGCTCGGCCACTCGGAGTTTTCGATTCTGCGCGGACCGCATGCCGTGTCGAAGATCACACAGGGAATCACCAGTGAAATCACTGGGGAAGTTCATTCGGCGTGGCCGAACGTCGCGCTGGGAGAGCAGGCAGATCCGAGGTATCCGTGGCGCTCGCTCGGAGAGTACTTCGCATTCCTCGAGAAGAACGGAACGGCCATCAACCTCGGCACGTACGTCGGTACGAGCTCAGTTCGCCAGGCCGTGATGGGCGACATCACGCGCCATCCAACTGATGCGGAGATTAAGCAGATGGGCGCTCTGATCGACTCGGCGATGCGAGACGGTGCGGTCGGGCTCGGCACCGGACTGATTTATTTGCCGAGCACTTTTTTTTCGACCGACGAGCTGATTGCACTCACGAAGTACGTGACGCCGTACAGGGGCGGATACGCGGCCCACATCCGCAACGAGGGCAACGAGCTGGTAGATGCGGTCCGCGAGACGATCCGGATTGCGACCGGCGCCGGCACTTGGGCTGAGATTCGCCACCTCAAGGCCAGATCGCTGCCTCTCATGCAACAGGCTGTCGCGTTGATTGATTCCGCGCGTGCGGCTGGAGTAGACATCACGGCAGATCAATATCCCTACATCGCCAGCGCGACCGGCCTCGCCGCAATGCTGAATACCTGGGTCCAGGAAGGCGGCTCCGATTCGCTGGTAATGCGGCTGAAAGACCCTGCGGTGCGAGCCAGGCTCAAGGCAGAGCTCGGGCAGGACAGTGCGTCGGGAATTCGGACTGCGGCTCGAACGATGATCAACGACGTGGTCGCTGATTCTCTGAAGAAATACGAAGGAGTGCTGCTGACTGACGCCGGGAAAATGCGCGGCCAGAATGCGTATGATGCCGCGTTCGATATTTTGATCGCCGATCAGGCGAGGACGGGAGCGATCTATTTTTCGTTCAATGAGGATGCGCTGCGGCTGGCGATGAAGCAGCCATGGGTTTCTGTGGGTCAGGACGCGGGCGCGCTCAGTCCGGATTCCACGGGAAAGTTCACCGAGCGGGAGCATCCGCGCGCCTTCGGGACGTTCCCTCGTCTACTCGGCCGGTATGTTCGCCAGGATTCGGTGATCACCCTCGAGTTCGCCATCAGGAAGATGACGTCGCTTGCGGCGCAGCGAGTCGGGATCAATGATCGCGGCATACTCAGGCCGGGGATGTTCGCCGACATCACCGTTTTCGATCCTGCTACGATCATCGACAACTCGACCTACGAGAACCCGGCCCAGCTCGCCACGGGAGTGAGCTACGTATTGGTGAACGGCGTTCCGGTGGTGGACGGAGGAAAGGTTACGACTGCGTTGCCAGGCCGGCCTCTACGCGGTCCAGGGTATCAGCCGCGACACTAGCGCCCGGGAGCAGCTAGTCAGCGAGCAGCCCGATCTTGAGCGCGAAGTCCACGTAATCGCTGCGGTGCGCCAGTCCCAGTTTCTCGTTGATCCGCTGCTTGTAGGTATCAACGGTCTTGGGGCTGATGAACAGCTTCTCCCCAATCTCGGGCGCGCTGTAGCCGCGGGCTACGAACTTGAGGACGTTCTGCTCGCGCTCCGTTAGCTTCTCGAACTTGGTGCGCTCATCGGCGTGCTCCGCCCTTCGCTGGATGCGCTGCGCGAGAGCGCGAGCGGCGGATGGCTGCATGTAGATATCGCCGTGAGCCACGACTCGAACGGCATCGATCAGCTCGCGGTCGGCGGCGCTTTTGACCAGGTAACCGCTGGCGCCCGCCTCCAGCAACGGAATCAGGTAAGAATCCTCGGCGTGCATGGTGAGGATCAGCACTTTGCCGCGCGTCTTTTTGCCGACCAGCTCCTTCGTGGCTTCGGTGCCGTCCATCTCGCCCATCGACAGATCCATCACGATCACATCCGGGTCCAGTCTCTCCGCGAGCGAGATGGCATCCTTGCCGGTGGATCCTTCGCCGATGACCTGGATGTCCTTCGCGCTCCCGAGCACGGCCTTCAGGCCGGCACGCACGACCGCATGGTCGTCGACGAGAACCACTCTGATCACGCCGTCCCTCAAGCTGCCTCCGTGTCCATCCCTATCCACGCGATCACGCGGGTGCCGCGATTGCTCGTGGTATGAATATGCAAGTCGCCGCCCGCAAGCGAGAGCCGCTCGCGCATAATGCCAAAACCCGATTGGTCCCGCTTCTTCTCCAGGGGGCCCTCTATTCCACGACCATCGTCGCTGACCTCGAGCTCTACATATCCCGGCCTGGCACGGAGCGACACCGTAGTGTGACCGGCGTCGGCATGGCGCTCGACGTTACGCAACGCTTCCTGAGCCACACGGTACAGTATCGCGGAGATCGCCGGTGGGATCACGACGTCCGAAATATCGACAGTCACTCGAACATCGACGAGCGAGCGCTGCTGCGTCGCGTCGCCCAGAGCCTCGAGCGCGGACGGCAAGCCAAGATCGGTCGTGACTCGCGGATGCAGCGAGCGGGAGACGTTGCGGATTTCCTCGAGCGCCGTGCGCAGCAGCTCCTGAACCTCCGCAAGCCGTGGTGATGCAGTGTGAGATCCAATCTCGTGCGCGGCTGCTGCGATCTGAAAGCTCGCGGCCGCGAGCGTCTGGCCGACTGAGTCGTGAAGCTCCCGTGCAATCTGAGACCGTTCCCTTTCCTCGGCGTAGACCACTTCTGCGCCGAGCTTTCGCATCCGTTCGCGCCCGGTGGCAAGTTTGTCGAGCATCTCGTTGATCGTCGTCGAGAGATGGGTCAGCTCGCGGTCGGCCACGATGGATGCAGGGACTCTCTCGGCGAGGCGACCTTCGGAAACTCGCTTGGCGACGCGCTCTAGAGCGTCAATTGGCCGGAGTGCGAGCTTCACCAGGCCAAAGTTTACGGTCGCTCCAACTATCAGCGCGACGACGAGCACGTAGGTATCGCTCAAGGATGCAGGCTGACGGGGAACCGCTGTGAACAACAACACTGCCGCCCCCACGATGATCAGGTTCGCACCAAGCAGCTTCATCTCGAGTGGAACACCGAGAATCGCACCCAGCCAGCGGTGGATCAATCGACCGCCGGCCCACGAAAAGCTTCGCGGCACGCGGCTCGGCGTGCTCCGGATCGCGGTCATGCTGATAATCACTTCACGATCGGGGCAGTGACCATGCCGAACATCCCGTGATCCGACTCAGCATGCGGAAGGATGTGGCAGTGGAACGCCCAGGTTCCGGGATTGTTGCAGTTGACGATAACATCCCAACGGTCTCCTGGAGCAATGTTCAGCGTGTCACACTTCCAGGGCGCAGGCTGAGGCCACCCATCCTTCGCAATCACGGTCATGTGCATGCCGTGAAGGTGCATGGGATGGATCATCATTCCTTCGTTCATGAAGCGGATGCGGACTTTCTGGCCTCTCGTGGCGACGAGAGGCTCGGTCGCGGGGAAGCTCTTGCCGTTGAGAGTGTAGCCGTGCATTCCATCGTTCAACACGAGCACGTAGTCAATGTCTGCCTTCTCGATCGGCAGCGGCTTTTTCGGCTCGATGATGAACGCGCCAAGCAATCCAAGTCCAACCTGCGTCGCGGCGTTGTGGTGTGAATGGTACATGTGGGAGCCAGGGTTGGGCGCAGTGAACTCGTACGTATAAGTCTCCCCCGACTTGATCGGGGGTTGGGTAATGAAGGGAACACCATCCTGGTCGTTCGGCACTTCTAGTCCGTGAAAGTGGACCACAGTCGATTCGGTGAGCTCGTTCTTGAGTACCACGCGCACGCGATCACCCTCGCGAACGCGGATTTGAGGACCCGGCACCTGGTCGTTGTACGCCCAAGCCTCCACCGTTTGTCCGGGAGTCGTCTCCCAGCGAATTTTTCTCGCGGTCAGCTCGAATACCTTTACGCTACCAGCCATCCGCGGCTGCATCAGCTGATTTCCCTTCCCAGCGGTCCTGGCTGGAAACGCTTTCACGCCTGCCTCGTGCATCCTGTCCATGGCCTCGGCGGCAGCAACCGCCGAAACGGGGGCCGGATTGGGCGCCGTTGTGCCGCCGCTGCGGTCCGCATCGCTTGTCGTCGCGGTCTGTGCGCGTGAATCACTGACGGAGCAAGCGGCCAGTGCGCCCCCCGCGAGAGCGGTAACGGCGGTATTCCGCAGGAAATCACGTCTCGAACCCTTTTTTGCGAATAGCCGGACGGGCATCTTTAGCTGGTCATCAGCACTCATAGTCTTCACTTTGATGGGTGAGGGTGTGACACCAACTCAAGCTATCGCCGAGTCCGCAACCGCTCTGTCGTGGGTTGGAGGATTGTTCAGGGGGAAACGACTCCCCCTTTGTAAGGGATAACCCGACAAGCATGCCTAATCGGATAACGCACGATGTCCTGGCCGAGATTGTGGAGATCGCGTCCGACGCGGTCATCTGCATGGATGCCTTTCAGCGCATCACTTTCTTCAACAAGGGGGCGGAAGCCATCTTCGGCTACACGCCCGGCGAAATCATCGGCCAGCGGATCGAGACCTTGATCCCCGACCGATATCGGGCCAATCATCCACGCCAGGTGGCAGAGTTTGGCCGCTCCAAGGTGAGGGCGAGGCGCATGGGCGAGCGTCGCGAGATCGCCGGCCTGAGAAAAAGCGGCGAGGAGTTTCCTGCTGAAGCCGCAATTTCACAAGTTCATCACGGCGATGACATCATCTACGCCGTCGTGCTGCGTGACGTCACGATTCGCAAGCGCTTCGAGCAGCGGCAGCAGTTCCTGGCGCAGGCTGGCGAGAAGCTGGCGTCTTCGTTCGGGTCATCGGAGACGTTGAATCAGGTGGCACGTCTGGCGGTTCCCGTAATTGCCGACGGATGCATTCTCGAAAACAGGGTGGGTAATGGGTTCCTGGCTGGGGCGGCCGCCCATGTAGATCCAGGCATCGAAGAAATGCTCGATGCGATCGGCATGGCAGGAGTGCGTATTGCACCGAAGGGTCATCCGTTGACGGAGATTCTCGAGAACTCGTTACCCGTGTTGTTGCAGTCCAACGCTACAGCCCGCCTCCTCGAGGTGAGCGCCAATCCCGCCTACCTGAAGGCGGTGGAGGCGATGAATCCCCAGTCTGCCCTCTTTCTGCCGCTCGTCGCGCGCGAGCAGCTGATCGGGGCTTTGACGCTCTTTCGGACAAAGGGAACGTTCGACGGCGATGATCTTGGGCTCGCCGAAGATCTCGCTCGGCTGACCGCGCTCGCGCTCGACAACGCCCGGCTTCACGACACGGTCCGCGCGAGCTTGCGCGCTCGCGACGAGATGGTGGGCGTCGTCTCCCACGACCTCAGAAACCCCGTCGCCGCCATCAAGATGTTGAGCCGCACGCTGCTCCGCGCTTCGAACAACGGGGGATCGCAAGCACAGGAGAGCATCGAGCTGATTTCGCAGGCAGCTGAGCAAATGGATGCGCTCATAAGGGATCTGCTCGATGTAAACCGTCTGGATGCGGGTAAGCTCCTAGTCTCTCCGCTTTCGGTTGATCCTTCCACGCTGCTCACGGACTCGCTACAGACTCTGCGCCCGCTGGTTGATGAGAAAGGGATCGACCTCGACCTTCAGATCGAGACTCCTTTACCGAAAGTCATGGCAGACCCTGAGCGGATTCAGCAAACACTTTCGAACCTGGTAGGAAACGCGATCAAGTTTTCTGAAGGGGGATCGAAGATTGTGGTCATGGCGAGGAGAGATACCGAGGGGGTGCTATTCTCAGTGATTGATAGCGGGAAGGGGATCGCTGTTACTCACCTTCCCAGAGTATTCGACCGGTACTGGCAGTCCGCACGCACGGACCGCCAGGGTGCTGGTCTCGGACTCGCGATCGCGAAGGGCATCATCGAGGCACACGGCGGCAGGATCTGGATCGAGAGCAGTCCGGGTAGAGGTACAACGGCGTCGTTCACGCTGCCCCTGGCGTGAACGCCTCTGCTTCTCGGGAGATGCGACGCGTCAACCGTCGGGGCCGGCGGCTTGCCGGCCCTGAGAGTTCGGACTCAGGTATAAGCAACCTTGGCCGGCTTGCCGATCCTCGCGCTTCTGAATGCCCATAGGGCCAGGCCTGCCAGGACAATCGCCGCGATTCCCGAGAGTGACCGTGGTACATACCACGCGCCCATTTGCAGCGGGAAATCGAGCACGAAACGCCATGCGTGCACGAGAGCCATTAAGACGAAAACGATCGCTGGGGTGATGCAATAGTTCGTGTTCATTTTCACTCCATCGTCAAGGGTCATTCCGTTGCAACGGTTTCATCTTCGCCTCTCTGCCGCGCACGTCGCTGACGGCGATGCGGAAAAGCGTCTGCCGAAACGCAACCGGGTCAGCGTCCGTTAGCGCCCCGGGGACGATTTTGCTCACCAGCTCTGCTGCCTTCGTCCACAGTTCCTCGGCCCGGGGGCTGCCGCGCGGATGCATGATCCAGAAGCTTCCGTGAATCACGATGCTCCTCCAATCGAAGAGGTCGGTGACCTCGTCGACCTCAAACGCGACCCACTGGTTGTGCTTGAGAATGGAGATCTTGTCTCCCTCGGAAGTGCGGCCATATAACCAGCCTCGCTCGTAGATGTAATGAATCGGCTGGACGTCGACTCTGTCATGCAGTGAGAATGCGAGGCGACCGACTCGATTGCGTAGCAGCATCGCTTCGATTTCGCCGCGTGACAGTTCGCGGAAGATCACTTCTCCAGCTCGCGCCGCCCACATCCGCTCAACCTCGGTTCTTTCCTTGGCGTGCTCCGCCACTTTCGCGGTAGGCTCGGCACTGGAAGTATGTTCGGCTGGCATCTCAGACTCCCGACAGGGTTTCTGCAGTAGAGCGTTCACGGTTGTTGCCAGTCTCGACGGCAGGCCTCGGGTGTAGGACAAGAAGCGAGCTCGTCGACTTCCTGGTGACTTCGTCGGCGACGGTCCCGAACACGAACCGACTCATTCCACCAACCCCGCTGGTGGCGAGTGCGATGAGATCGGCTCTCGTGCGCACCGAGTAGTCGAGAATTGCGGTTGCGACATTTTCGCTCAGGACTACGTCCTTGCTCACGGTCAAGCCTTCTCCGGTCAGGTAGGTCGCGGCACGCGCAAGGTAGGAGTCTGCCGTAGCAATGTCGGTATCCCACCATGGCATACCGGGCTGCATAATCTCTTTTTGCGAATACGTCAGGGGAGTGAGGACGTGGATCAGGCTCACCGTCGAATTCAGGCGAGAAGCGAGGACCGCCACCTCAGGCAGGACCTGCTCGGCGAGCGCCGAGCCATCGAGGGGAACGACGATACGGCTGAACGTCTGCTCAGGATTCGCACCTCGGATCGAAGCGGGCGGCCTTACGACCAGCACGGGAATGTTCGCATGGCGAATCAAATAATCCGTGACGCTGCCTAATGCGACCCTCTTCACTCCGTCGCGTGAGTGGCTCGACATGACGATGAGATCGACGTTGAACCTGCTGGCATAGTTGCGAAGAGCGGGTGCTACGGGCCCTTCCTCGAGCGCGGTCATGACCCTGATGTCACCGAGCGCGCGACACTCGGTTCCCAGCGCCTCCAGCTTATGCAAGCCGGCGAGGTGCTCATCCCGCACCGTCTGCTCGGTTATCTCAAGTGCTGGTGGCCGAGCGACTGTCTCGATGACGAGCGGCGCCGTCTCTACCCGAACGAGACGGAGGTCGGCGTCGAAACGCTGCGCCAGCTTTACAGCCAACGATATCGCCGATCTCTCGCTGTCCGACCCTTCAGTTGGAGCCATAATGACTTTGTACATCTTTTCTCCCTGTTCTGCGCGCGTTTTCGTGGGTGTCACGACCAGCTCGCGCGCAAAGCGTTCAAGATTACCGCGACGTCGATCGCCTCCTGAAGCAGCGCACCCTCCGTCGGTGGAATGAATCCGTACGCAGCGAAGATCATGGCAATGCCGCTTAAAACGAGGCCTGTTACGATACTCTGCCGCGCCAGCCGCATCGTTCTTCTGCTAATTGCTACCGCTTCACCGACTTTTGACAGATCGTCGACCAGGATCACGACGTCGGCAGCCTCTGATGTGACGCCGCCTCCGTGTCCCGCCAGGGCAACTCCAACATCCGCCGCCGAGAGGGCGGGCGCATCGTTGGTACCATCGCCGACCATCAACACGACATCTCCGCGAGCGCGAAAGCGCGACACCATCGCCGCTTTGTCTGCCGGCAGTAATTCCCCGTGCACTTCCTTTATTCCGGCTTCGAGCCCGACAGCTCGCGCGTTTGCGGCGCGATCGCCGGAAAGCAGGACGGTGCGCGAGAGCCCGAGACCCGTGAGCGTGGCGAGAAAACCCTTCAGCTCAGGACGGAGCGAGTCGGCGTATTCTATTATCCCGGCGGGCTTCCCCGAGAGGAGCACGTAAGCCCGCAAACCGGCCACACCATCCAGGGCGCCGTCGAAGACGTCGAGAGAAGAGGTCGCGTGGCGCGCGACGAAGGCGCGGCTTCCAACGACGACCTCGACATCTCCAACCACACCGGTGAGCCCCTCGCCTGGTGATTCGCGGTGCTGCTTTGCCTGGGGTAGGCGTCCGTATCTCTTCTTCCCCTCCTCCACCACCACACGCGCCAGCAGATGGCTCGAGCCCTCCTCGACTGCAGCAACACTGCGCAGGACTTCGCGCTCCGTGAATCCGGGAAGCGCGGCGACGTTCTTGACGGATGGCTTGCCCACTGTGAGCGTGCCGGTTTTGTCGAACACGGCCAGAGTTGCCTCGCTCAGCATCTCGATCGCAGCTCCATGCCGCACGATGATTTTGCGGCGCGCCGCACGGTTTATCCCCCCGATGATGGCGACGGGAGTCGCGAGTATCAGTGGGCAGGGCGTCGCGACCACCAGTACCGCTAACACGCTCGTCCAGCTCTGCGTCAAGGCGAATGTCGCGACACAAACAGCCAGCGTCGCCGGCGTGAACCAGACCGCGTATCGGTCGGCGAGTCGCTGCAGAGGCGATTTGGTCGCTTGGGCCTCGCGCACCAGCTGCACGATCCTCGAGTACTGGCTCTCGGCGGCCCGTGCCGAGGCACGAATACTGAGTACGCCGTGCGCGTTGAGCGAGCCGCTCATTAGCGGAGTACCTTCGTGCGCCGGAACCGGAATCGCCTCTCCCGTAAGCTGCGATGCGTCTATCTCCGAGATTCCACTGAGGACGATTCCGTCACACGGCACCATTTCTCCCGGCCGCACCAGAAAGACATCGCCAACATTCAGCTCCCCGACCGCCACGTCAACCAGTCCTCGATCTTCGGTCACCAAATGAGCGATACGAGGAGCGGCTTTCTCCAATTCGCGAACCGCAGCCGATGCGCGCCGCTCGGCGAATCGCTCGAGGGCTTCCCCGCCGGTTTGCATCAGCACGATCACCAGCCCAGCCAGCGGCTGACCAATGATCGCGGCTGTGATGATGGAGAGTGACGCGACGACGTCCGTCGCGAAATTGCCGTGACGCGCCGCGCGAAGGGTGCGCCATACTACCGGAAAGCCGGCGCCAATGAGAGCAATCGTCCAGAGTGCGTGGGCGAACAGCGGCAGATTGAAGACGAACTGCTCGACGCTGCCGAGAAGGATTGCAGCAATCGCGAACAGTGGCGAGGACGGAAGAATCGTCCGCTTCTTTCCGGCGTTCCCTTCCCCACTCATCTTCCCTATGGAGTCCCCCTTTAGTGGGGATCGCCGGCTAGTCGGGACGACTTCGCGAACAGGGGCGGACATTGTCAGTCCACCTCCTTCCCGGTATCGAGCAAAAGGAGGGTTTGTCCGTCGTCGCTGACGATGGACAGCGCCGTATCCCTTTCATCATTCTCCTCGGACAGGATTTCGACTGATTTGATATTCGATATTCCGCGTACCAGGTGCGGCCCATCTGCGTCCAGACCCCCGAACATCAGCTGGGCGCGCTTGCTCGGAGAGTCGTAGACCGCGCCGAGAAAACGATAGCCCGCCATCTCCACCTGCGCGCCGACGGCAGGATCGTCCACCTCGAGGCGTCCGCGGCGGCCGAGGTTTCTTCGGGAAAAAGTGTTGAGCCTCTGCACCCAGTCTACCCGCTCCTGGTGAGAATCGGTCTCCGGTTCTGGCTGATCGAACTTCTGGAACGCGGCAGCCGCCGGAAGGACGAGCACGGAACGCCGTGCGCCTCGAACGAGCTTGGAAAGCGTTTCGCCTCCGAGTATTCGACCCAGCAAACCGCGCCCGTGCGTTCCGGCGACGATCAGGTCCGCATCGAGTTCTTGTGCGCAGGCGAGAAGGGCTGCACCGGGTCTTCCATAAAGAATTGCTTGGTGCATGTGGCACTCAGCGGCGCGGTCCAGCCACCCCGTGACGCGAGTCAGTTGCGCCCCGATGTGTGCCTCGTGGTCTCTGAACCAGTGCTCAGGGATGTACTCCTTGCGCTCCCACGGCACCACGTGCACGAGCGTCACAGTCGCGTCGGGAGCCGCGATCTCGAGGGCGAGCCGGGCCGCTTCGATGCTCGATTCGCTGAAATCCATCGCGACCATTATGCGTTTCGGAAGTCCTCGCAGCTTGCTGTCGACGGCCAGAACGGGCGTGTGACTGACCCGCATCAGCCGGAGCGCGGTCTCGTTTCCAAAAAATCTCGCCGCAGCACCGTGACCGCCAAGACCGACTACAATCATCCGAGCGTGTGATTCCTTCGCCAGCTCCGCAATGGTCGCTGCTGGATCTCCAGTTCGGACCTCAACGCTCCAGTGCTTGTCTCCGAGCAATTGCAACTGCGCTTTTGCCTTCTGCTGCGCTTCCTGCTGCAAACCACGCTCATAATCCATCACAAGAGACCGGTCGACTGCCCCCCAAGGTATTGGAGGGTGCTGTACCACCGTGAGCACTCTGACTTCGCCCTGAGCGCCGAGTGGTAGCTGGCGGGCCAGTGCAATGGCCGCGTCCGACTGGGGGGTCCCGTCGGTCGCAATAAGGAGCGCCGTTTGGCGTCGAAGCGGACGGTCAGGCTCGGTTTTCAGTGTCGTTTCAACGGTTGCAGTGGACACAAAACTCTCCTTTTTATTCGATCAGTCGGTAATGACTTGCGTCGTTGCTGGGCTCATGACGCGCAGCCTGTCTAGCACTCCGCGCGAGCCTTTGATGCTGCGAAGACGGCGAACGTTGTCCTCGCGAGTCGTTCGGGAATTGGCGACGCCTTCGAGGCGGAGCCATCCGTGCTCAACTACAACTTTGATCCACGGATCGGCGATGGGAGGCGACAGCTGCAGCTGTCTAATCGCCTTACGCGCGATTTCTGCAGGGGTGGGCTGCTCCTGCGAAGGAAAAACGGTTTCCATCTCTTGCACCACGACCCTCGCGTCCGGTACGCCCACAACTGCCGCTTCCACTGTGCTACGCTCGGCGGCATTCTCAGTTGTCCCCGTCAGGACAATCACGCCATCGAACACGTCGACGTGAACCCGGGCTCCTGGTGACAGGACCACCTTTGCGAGCGCGTCTTCCGCCCGGTCGAGCAGGACTGCATCGAAATCCGGGTCGCTTTTCACGGACGGCTGCGCACGTCTCGACAGAACCCTCTTCCCGCCAGTTGGTCCCGAAGCACGACCCGAGATCTCAGCGACGCGAATGCGAAAAAGCTGATTGCGGAAGGGGACCGGGTCCGAGTCGGTAAGCGCGGACGGAATGAGCTGGCGGATCAGGGACACCGCCTTTGCATGGACGCGTCGATCGGATGGCGTCGTTCCGGGCTGAATCAGGTATAGTGGGCCTCTCACGACTACGCTCCCCCATTCAAAGAGCTGAGGGTGCTCGTCGACTTCGAACGCAATGCGGCGGTTCCGAAGGATCTCATGGAGCTTCCCGGCCGCCTCAGTGCGCCCGTAAATCCAGCCCTCTGCGTACACATAGTGAATCGGTACGATGCTCACCCTGTCGTGCAACGAAAATGCGATCCGACCCACGCTGTTGCCGGCGAGAATCGTTTCGCACGCTTTCCTGCCGAGCGCGCTGAAGAGAGGTGCATTGTCAGCGGAGGTAGAACCGTTCAGAGCTGCGACTGTATTCGACATGATGGTCTTCTCCTGCAGGAACAGAATTCGGGGTGGTGCAGCTGCGTGACGCCGCGCTGTTCCTCAGCCGCGGCGCCACGCAGTTCGGTCAAAAGGCCACGACGCCTTCGACCATGAATCCCTTGAACTTTCCGCCGTTCCGAATGTCGGTCGTCGGGAAGTCGAGGTACTTCTGGTTCACGTATTCGATCTTGGTCAGCACGTTCGGAGTGAGGAACCAGCCTCCGCCGACCTGGGTGCGCCTGACTGTGACGTCCGGCGTACCGACAGTAAGCTGTCCCTTGACCGTGTTGTACCGAGCCGCGACGTACAGCTGCTGGTCGGGCAGGAAGCGATAAACCACTTCCCCCACGTTCTGCTTCCAGGTGCGGTTCGCGGTCTCTCCCCGTGCGCGGCCCTTTGCTCTCTCGATATTGCCGAAGAGCTCAAGTCCTTTGAATTGCAGGAAGGGATTCACGACATATGAATGAATGCTGTTCCTTAAGCCTGGCTGTATCGCACCGGACCAGGCTTGCGCCGTCTCGGTCGAGCTGGCGTTCTCAAGTACGTCGTAGTACCTCGACCCCGCTCTGTCTCCGCTGAACAGCGTGTTGTTGACCGAGCTCGCGGTCGCGTACTCGGAACCGGTAAGACGAAGGCGCAGGTCGTTACCGAACTTTCTGTCGAAACCAGCCTTCATGAGGTAGCTCGGCGACCGCTTCTCTGGGCTGGTGATCATCCCGCGGGTTTCGCCGCCCGTCACGCCGCCCATTGCCAGGAATCCATTAGCCCTGACGTAGACTTCACCACCAACCTCGGTCGTGAAGGCATCCATTATGTAGTTGCCGACGAGCGGGTTGCGGATGGAGTTGCCATTGTCACTTCGACGGAAGTGAGCATCGCCGTAGTTGATCTCGAAGTGGCCAGCGCGGATCGTCACGTACTTCATCATATCGTTGAGCGGCTTCCAATCAATCGGCGAAGCATCTACGAGCAGATAACCGTCCTTGACCCACGTCTCGTTGTGGTGCCGAGCCGAGGAGTAGGTGGTCATTGCGACACGGATTCCGCGCGCCAGCTGGGCATTCAGGTAGAGATTGGCAGTGGCGTTGTTGGGGCCGTGCCCGATGCGGACCAGCTGGTTGGCATCGGTGGTGACCGGAGGGGTTCCGGCCGTTACCAGCCTCGGTGCAGCCGTGTTGCTGTGATCGAGGCCCTGGAACTGCTGCGTGAACGCAGCGCCCCACTGAAGCTTGAATCCCTCGTAAGCAACTGCGTCGTCCTTCGGCGCTTCAAAAATGTTGATTCCCCGCTTGTCCTCGGGACGGTAGTTCTGCATCTCGATATTCGGCGCCGTCGTGAGGAAGCTCGTCTTTGATGGGGCTTTCACCGCGGCGATTTTCTTCACCGTGTCGAGTACCGCCGACTCAGGCGGCGCGATGACGACGGGCGCAATGCTATCGATCGTCGCCGGCTGCGGGATGGCGACACCGGCGGACATCTTGGTGATCCCCTGAGCCCTCGAGCGAGGCGCTACAGCAACCATCGCGAGCGCGGCAGTGAGAACTAGGTAGGTGCGTTTCATTGTGGTCTCCTCTATTGAATGCGTTATGCCCTTTGTACTCGGTTATTGGAGCGTTCTACTGTCCGCTGCGATTGAATACCGCGGCGAGCTGCGCCAGAAGCTCCGGTCCTGCTTTCAGCTTGAACCTCACTTTGATCTCGTTTCCGACCTTGAGGCTTCCGAACATGAAGCTCGGTGGCGTGATGCCGAAGTCAGTCATGAGAACAGTCTGCTCTCCCTGTGCGATCGCCTTCCCGTCGCTCAGTCGCTCGGCGTTGATCTTCATGTTGACGGTCTTTTCCTTTCCGGAAATCATCAGGGTGCCGGTCGTCTTTGCGGCGAACGCGCTTGGTGACGCGCTTCCATCGAGGATGTCGTATCCCGACAGCGTGTACTTGATGACCGGGTTCTCATCGGCCTTCAGCGTCCCGTACATGTTGTTATCCATCTGCTTGTTGCCGCAGGACAGGGTGCGCACAACGATGGTGACCTTCACGCTCGCGATCGGGCGCGCAATCTTGGTGAGATCCTTTGTGTATCCGGGATCCACATCCACATAGGCGTTCATCTTCTGGGTCTTGCAGTGGAAATCGTGAAGCGACGACGTGCCTTCAATGGTCAGTTCACTGCCCGGGTCTAAGCGGAGTCGAATTGCGCTCGCGCTTTGCGCTCCGGCGGTGGTAACTGCTGCCACAAGCGCGGAAAGGGCAAATAGGGTCTTTCTCATCGTTCGTATCCTCTGTTCGTGAAACGCGGTTGGTTGCCTACGCACTGAGGATACGAATTCCCGCCAAGGCCAACTGTCGGACTTCACCTCAACTTTGGAGGCAATGTGACTGAACCTTTTGCGCGGAACCCTCAACACTCTTTGAGGGAAACCCTTACACAATCGAGCGCTTCTATAGTCGATTGAGCCTACGGGCAGGGAAACTCTCACAATAAATCAGCCATTGGCTGACTGCTCGCTTCGGTCGTGAATTGAAGATTGGGAGCAAAGAGGCGCGATCGCGGCTCCAGGCCCAGACGCTGCTACCAAGGAGGTTCTCATGTACAAGATCATCATGGTCCCGACCGACGGGTCGAGCTTCGATCGCGAGGCGATTCGATTGGCGCTGCGAGTCGCCGAGCACAGTGGGGCAACAGTTCGTCTCGTTCGGGTTCAGTCAACCGGAGTGTTTTTTGGGACGGGCGGCTTGCCGGACGCGGTAGATGTTTCCCTGGAGGTGCTGCAACAGGAGCGCGACAGGATTCTTGACGAGCTCGACGCGCTGGCTTCGGAATGCAGGATCAGCAGCAATGCAAACGTCAGTGTTGCGCTCGAGGACGGGCCGGTGCCTGACGCTTTGCTGGCATACGCCAACCGCAACAACGTTGACCTCATCGTCATAAGCAGCCATGGACGGGGAGGCATAGCACGGTTGTCGCTCGGCAGCGTAACGGATTCTCTCATCCGCGGTACGACTATTCCCGTCCTCGTCGTGAAACCGCCAATGAGCTACCTGGCTCCGGAGGCCGGCGACGCCTTCACGCGGATCATCGTTCCACTCGATGGATCGAGCCTGGCGGAGCAGATAATTCCTGAAGTGGCCGCGCTCGCGAAGCTCAATGAGGCTCAGCTAACGCTACTGCACGTTCTTGTCCCCGAGACCTCGGCGCAGAAGGCGTTGTCCGACAAAAAAGCACCGTGGTGGGAGAAGGACATCGCCGCCGCAAAGGCCTATCTTTTTCGGGTCGCAGCCAAGCTGCGCGGGGAGGGTCTTCTCACGACGACCGATGTCGTTGTCGGCGACAACATCGCTCAGGCGATCACCGACTACGCCCGAAAGGAGAAAGCGGATCTGATTGCCATTGCCACTCACGGACGCGGTGGTATCTCTCGCGCCCTTCGAGGAAGTGTCGCGGATGTAGTTACTCGGACCTCACCGACATCGATGCTGGTGCTTCGGCCTGCTGGCGTTACAGCGGAAGAAGTGCCGGCGAGAGATGCTCGGCTTCCCGACGGAATGCCAGTGATCGCGTGACAAGGGCCGTCCACCGCGATCGCGGCGGGCGCTCGCGCTTGGAAGAAATACGTCGCTGAATCTGGACGCCAATGGTGGAGACTTATCTGAAATCTCAGGGCGACGTTGCGCAAGGTCGGAAGCTGCTGGACAGCATGCACCCAATCGGTCACATCGGTGAACCCGACGACATCGCTTATGGTGTGCTCTACCTCTCATCAGACGAGGCGAAGTTCGTCACCGGAACGGAACTGGTGATCGACGGCGGCTACACCGCTCAATAGCGTTCTGTTGAAGTTGTAGACGGGTTAGCCGTATTCCGCGCGGGCGAAGACGGTTATAAGAGCTACATGACGACCGGATTGCCGCCCGCCGCTTACTCTCGCGGTTCGCGGTTACTGGCGCAGCCGTGCGGATTTCCCTGATGGCAGGACTCAAATCCCCCGACTGTGAGCCGCTGCGCCGAGCAGTACCATCTGAAGAGACATTGCCGTGGACTACACGCTGCACTCGGACACGCCTGGCCACGCTCACTCTTCGATAAACGGAGCTTCACATGTCACACTATCGGACCATTTTTAAGCTGGTGACGACTGCAGTCATTGTGGTCGCCGCACCCGTCTTCGCGCAGACGCCGGGGATGATGCAGGGAACGCAACAGCAACACATGCAGCAGCACATGGGGCAGATGCAGGACATGATGCGTCAAATGTCCGCCATGGGCCAGCGCTCACAGCAGATGCAGCAGCAAATGAGGCAGCAGATGGGACAGATGCAGGGCGGGCAGATGACCGCCGCACACACAGCGATGCCGCAGATGGCCGATCACATGAGCGCCATGACGACGCAGATGAAGGGGCTCATCGAGCAAATGCAGACGATGATGAAGGATCAGACGATGATGAAGGATCGAGGGATGCAGCACCACATGGACGACATGCAGAACCACTTGGCGGCGATGTCAAAGGACATGGACAAGACGCTACGGACGATGGAGCAGATGCACAAACGCATGGGCGCTACACTGCCGCCCAGGAAGCCGTAGACCAGGAGATAACTGATGTTGAACGTCGCGTGCTTTGCGCGCCGGAGGCCTTAGTACAGGTTGTCCTCCGTACCGCGAGAACGTCGTGATTGTCGACGACGCTTAGATCTTCGCGCGCCGCAAGGATACTGCGTTCAGGGCGACAAGGATCGACGACAGCGACATCAGCGAGGCCGACACGTCCGGTCTAAGCGACCAGCCAGGGGAGTTGTAGAACACTCCTGCGGCTATGGGTATCGCCAGCACGTTATATACGCTTGCCCGACGGAAACCAGGATGCCAGCAAATCACGAACGTCGCGGCGGCAACCAGTCCAGCTGAAGTCCCCAGAGCCTTTAGTCGACTCGCATGTTCTCCGCCTCGTGGAGTTGGCAGACCTAGCGAAGCATACGAATCGAAGGGCGCTGGGTAGTCGCGGAATGTCTTCCTTGAGGCATTTCGCTGAACAATGGCGGTAGTTCACCGGCGGATTCGCACCGGAGAATTCAGCGCGGTCTTAGTCCGTCCACGCCCAATCGCGGACCTCGGGGGCATCCTGCAACTGGTCGCGCGCGTGGCGGACCGCATCCTCGATCATCGTCTGCAGTCGCTGGATGGCATCCGCGTGGGCCGGCTCGAGTTGTGAGCGGCGGATGGCTTCAGCCGCGAGATGAAACCGACTCATGGCATTGAGTATGACCATGGAAAAGGGTGTGGTCGTGGTCCCCTGCTCACAAAAGCCGCGGACGTGGAAGCGGCCCGGGTGCGGGCGATGGTGAAGCATCTGATGGACCAAGTGCTGATAACCATGAAACGCGAAGACGACAGGTTTGTCCTTCGTGAAAAGCTCGTTGAACTCCTCGTCGCTCATGCCGTGAGGGTGATCCTCCGGCGGGAAGAGCGTCATGAGATCGATCACGTTCACGACGCGCACGCGAAGGTCGGGGGCGAGACGCCTGAGCCACCACGCGGCTGCAACAGTCTCGAGTGTGGGTGTGTCGCCGGCACAGGCGAGAACCACGTCGGGATCACTGTCCGCCTTCCGGTTCGGCTGCGCGACAGTCCGTTCGTTTCCTGCCCAGTGCCATACCGATGCGCCTCGCGCTGCATGCTCGATCGCCTCGCTCATCGAGAGCCACTGGAGCTGCGGCTGTTTGTCTATGATCATCAGATTGACGTAGTTGCTGCTGCGGAGACAGTGATCGGCGACCGCGAGGAGTGAATTGGCGTCGGGCGGAAGGTAGATGCGCGCGACGCTGCCGCGCTTTGACATCATTACGTCGATCAATCCGGGTCCCTGATGGCTGAAGCCGTTGTGATCGTTGCGCCAGCAGGTCGATGTGAGGAGGATGTTGAGCGAAGCAATTGGCGCGCGCCACTCGATGTTGACGGCTTCCTCCATCCACTTGGTGTGCTGCACCAGCTGCGACGCCGAGACCATCGCGAACGATTCGTACGTCACGAACAGGCCATGGCGCCCGGTTAGGACGTATCCCTCGAGCCAGCCCTCGCACAGATGCTCGCTCAGGACTTCCATCACTCTGCCGTCGGGCGCCACGTGGTCATCGATGTCCAGCAGCCGACCGACCAGACATCTCTTCTCCACCTCGAACACGTTACCGAGGCGATTGGAGTTGGTCTCATCGGGACAGAATAGGCGAAAGTTCGCGGCGCCCCGATTCTCGACGAAGATGTCGCGCACCATCTGCCCCAGTTGTCGAGTAGACTCGCGCTGTACGCTTCCAGGAGACGGGACATCGATCGCGTAACCGCGAAAATCGGGTACGCTGAGCGGAACGAGAACGCGTCCACCATTCGCGTGGGGGTTGGCTCCCATGCGGCGGTCGCCCTTCGGGGCGAGCTCCGCCAGATCTGGCAGCAAAGCACCTGATGCATCAAAGAGCTTCTCCGGCTCATAGCTCCTGAGCCAGTCCTCGAGCTGCCGCATCTGCTCAGCGTCGGCCGGCACATCGCTCAGAGGCACCTGGTGCGCGCGAAAAGTCCCTTCGACAGGAAGACCTTTGACGACTTTCGGTCCAGTCCAGCCCTTGGGAGTCCGCAACACGATCGCGGGCCAGCGCGGGCGATTTCGGATCGCGCTGGCAGATCCGGAACGGGCATTCCCCTGAATGTCACGGATCCGTGTGTAGCATTCGTCGAGCGTGGCGGCAAATTCCTGGTGCAGTCTGAACGGCTCGTCGCCTTCGACGAACTTCACCTCGTAGCCGTGCGCCTCGAGAAGGCGACGTATGTTGTCGTCGCTTTCTCGTCCGAGGACGGTGGGTCCGCTGATCTTGTACCCGTTCAGGTGCAGGATCGGTAGCACCGCGCCGTCGCGAGCGGGATTCAGAAAGCTCGTTCCCTTCCACGACCCTTCCAGCGGCGCAGTCTCGGCCTCGCCGTCCCCAACAACTGCTACGGCGATGAGATCGGGATTGTCGAACGCGGCGCCGAAGGCGTGCATGAGGACGTAGCCGAGCTCTCCCCCTTCGTGGATGGATCCCGGCGTCGGTACACTGACGTGGCTCGGAATTCCACCCGGCGTGGAGAACTGGCGAAACAGTCGCCTGAGGCCATCGCCATCTCGCGAAATTCCGGGATACACCTCGGTGTAGGTGCCCTCGAGGTACACGTTCGCGACGATGGCGGGACCGCCGTGTCCCGGTCCGGCGAGGTAGATGATGTCTGCGTCGCGCTGCTTGATCAGACGGTTGAGGTGCACGTAGATGAAGCTCAGTCCAGGCGAGGTTCCCCAATGTCCCAGCAGCCGCGGCTTTATATGCTCGGCCTGAAGCGGCTCGCGGAGGAGCGGGTTTTCACGCAGATAGATCTGGCCGACAGTGAGATAGTTCGCGGCCTGCCAGTAGCGCTGCATTCTTGCCACCATGTCGGCGGGCAACGACTGAGTCGCTTCTGGTTCGCCGTTGACGGAAGGGCGCCCAGGCACTTTTTGGATTCGCGCTGGCGAAGCGGCGGGTACCGCGCTCGAGACTGTTACATCGAATTCAAACATGGTGGCTCCCACTTCCGGTGTCCTGAAGCACTGTCGCGGCTTCGCGTGCGAGCACGGCACCTTCGTCCACAGCGATCGCCCAGACGTCCACTGCGCCGGAGGCGCTGCTAATGCGCGAGTCGGTTTCCGCCGTTCCGCGCGCCGCACCATTCGCCGCACGATCAACGGTTATGCCGCACCATTCCATTCCCGCGAGAACACGCTCCCGGATCTCAGGAGAGTGCTCGCCGACGCCACCGCCGATCGCGATCACATCGACCCCGCCGAGGACGGCAACATATGCTCCGATGTACTTGCGGATCCGATAACAGTAAAGGTCGATCGCGAACTGGGCATCATGATTCGTGGCCGCGAGGAGAACTCGCATGTCTCCGCTTTGGCCGGAGATGCCGAGAAGACCCGATCCGGCATTGAGCAAACGCCCGAGCATCTCGGCGGTGAACCCGGCTGCACGCTGGAGAAACATGAGCAACCCGGCATCGATGTCTCCAGAGCGCGTGGCCATTACGAGTCCCTCGAGTGGCGAGAAACCCATGGACGTGTCCATGGGAACGCCGTGGTCAATGGCCGCCATCGAGCAACCGGAGCCAAGCTGAAGGGAGATGATTCTGCCGCCCCGATCGAGATCGGGCCGGAGATGCTGTACGCGCCGCAACATCGAGTCGTGCGCGAGCCCGTGAAAGCCGAACCGGCGCACACCGTGCGTCCTCTGCAGGTCGAGCGGAATCGCGTATCGCTGCGCCACGGCCGGTAGTGCCGCAAAGAATGCGGTATCGAACACGGCTATTTGCGAGACCGAGGAACCGAAAATCGTGCGGCAAAGGGCAACCCAATCGAGTGCTATCGGCAAGTGCAGTGGCGCCATCCCGATCAATCGGGCCAGCGCGCGCTCCGAGGTGTCGTCGAGGATACATGACGAAGAGAATTCAACTCCGCCGTGGACGATTCGGTGAGCTACGGCCCGCACATCGGTGATCGCATTCTGCTCGAGAAAGGAGTTGAGCATGGCGTTGAAGGCAATCGATCGGGGCCGATCGGATAACTCGAAACGCACGCGCGCGATGCGTCTCGGTGTTTGAGTGACGACGGTTCCGTCGACTGTGGGCGACGGCTTCGGCGTGACCGCGAGGAGATTTTCTATATCGTAGGCGTCCAGCTTCACCGACGAGCTGCCCGCATCCACCGCCAGCAGTGTGGCGGTCATGTGACCACTATGTCCCTACCAGTGACGTGCTTCAATCGGAGTCCTTCTGAAACGCGAGTGGAGGAAACCGGACAATTGTGTGGGCCTTCCCCGAATGATATTGCACGTTTCAAGCTACAAACGGCACATTGGATCGGACACAGCTCAAGGAGGCAATCATGACGACCGTATCCCCGTCAGAGCGCGAGTCTGGAAAACCCCGGTAACTTCGCTCATCTTCCCCGCCGGGCAGAGCCGCTTCTGCAACGGCCGGGGTCATCTCGCCTATGCCTGCGGCCCCGCTACCGCCCTGCAGGCGGAGTGACGAGTACCGGCCAGCAGCCCTCGCGCACCAGCTTCCGACTCACGCTGCCCAACAGGAGCCGGGTGATGAGATGATGACGCTGACTGGCGATCACAATCAGATCGGGTGAAATGAGTGTTGCGGCGGCGATGAGCTGCGCGCCAGCGTCGCCGCTGCGGCTGACGGTTTCGACCTGGATCGACTTGCCTTCGCGGATCTCTTCGGACAAGTGAACGAAAGCGTGCTCGATTCCTTCACGCTGCAAGAGGGCCGCTCCCTCATCGCCCTCTTCGACGATCGGATAGGGTAGACTCGCGTGGACGAGGATTACACAACCGCCGGGCTCAGCCAGGTTTGCAGCGAGATGAGCGGCCTCATGACTTGCATCGCCGAAGTCGGTGGCGACCATGATTCGGCGTGGCAATCCCAACAATGCCGGCCGCACGCCGAGGACCGGTACCGGTGCCCGCCCCATGACACGAGTCGCGGTGTTCTCGCCCATTGCCTGCTCAAAGGAACCGTGCTGATGAATTCCGACCACCACCAACTCCGAGCTTTGAACTTTCAGCTCTTCGACGATGACGAGGGCTGGGTCTCCAATCACGCTCGTAACCGCCCAGCCCTGTGCCTTGCCCACTGTTCCCGCGATGAGAGCGCGCAGATCGCGCCGCTTCTCCTCGTGGAAGTCTTCCCCGAGAGCTGCTTCGGCGTACATCATCATCGAATTGGGCGTACCCGGCGTGGGAATCATCATCTCCGTGGCGGTGACTACGCTGGGGATTGCTCCGCGCGCGGTGAGAGCATGGGTCACACGAATTGCGGCGCGGGCATTGTCATCGTTTTCGATCGCCAGCAGGAGCTTGAAAGTCGTGCCTGGGCGAAAGAGCTGACGAAATCCCCGTATGACCGGGGCAGTTCCCGATTTCACACTTCGCTTTTCCGCTAGTGGTGTCGTCATGGCTCTCTTGCGCTCCTTGCGCTTATTCGCCCGATCAAGACCAGCGCTCCGCTCAACCGGGGCGCCGGCAACAGCGTCTCGCGGTTTCTTCGCCGCGACGGATTCAAGGGGGTGCGAGTCGGCCCACGGTAATAACGACACGCGCATCGAACGCGTTGATTCGATACCGACAGGCCCTGTCTCATCGAAAGATGCCGGCATGCCGCAGAACTTCCCGTGGAGCGCCGAGAGGAGTTCGTCCTCAGTGAGCTCGGTTGGAGTGCGGTGCCCGTGACGCGGGTGATCGTCGTCGTAATATCCCATGAGCGGAATGTGCAACTGCCAGAAGCCCTTGTCCGTCGGAGATGCGCTGTTCTTTTGTGAGAGTTTCCCTCACTTAGCAGCAGTTCATTGTACTGTAGAGTTCGTCCGCGGGCGAACTTCCACCCCTGACCGGCCAGAGCCGGAATCGCGCCCAGTCCGACCGCGATAGCCCATCCTCGCATGCTGAGAGGTGCCGTCCCCAATATCCGATTCAGCCGTAGGGCGACGACGGCAAGCAGCTGGAGCACCGTCAGCACGACTGCACCCAACGCGTAACGATTGGTGAACGCGCGACCGCGGCTCACGACGTGCTTCACGCTTTCGCGCGTTGCCAAGATGGCAAATTTGCGCGAATCCCAGCGTCGTGAAGCTCAGCGTCACTGCGCGTGCCGGCTCCCCGGGCCACTCGCGGCGACCCACGGCCAGCGCCACGATTGTCACCGCCGCGATCAATAGCGCATATAGCATCATCAGCTGCAGCATTCCACGTGAAAGG
Source organism: Gemmatimonadales bacterium (assembly GCA_038227135.1). GTDB lineage: Bacteria > Gemmatimonadota > Gemmatimonadetes > Gemmatimonadales > Gemmatimonadaceae > UBA4720. The sequence goes on along the minus strand of JBBRQC010000001.1, from coordinate 89,458 downwards.
AGTGATGCACGGGGCTCGCGCGGTGGTCGGCGCATGACTGTCGGGTCCGCCGGCTCGAGACCCAGCGCCAGGGCTGGGGTCTTTCACTTCGGGATCCGGAGTCGGAAGAGGCGACCCCAGACTGACGGAGTTGTGGAGCGACCCCGTCGAGAAAGGGCGAGTCGAGAGCCCGCCCTTGGTTGGCAGTACCCCCAGCTGACGCGCAACGAGGGCCCAGGCGTCGGAGCAGCCCGCCCCAGTAGGAGCGGACCAATACCTCAAAAAAACGGGGAAACTCGGACAGGGAATCAGCTATAACCTGACTGAGCTTCTGCTCCTTCATCTCGAGATTGATCGTGCCGGGGTACAATCGCCGCCAATCAACTCGTGATTACGAGGAGGTTTTATGTACAGGAAGATCATGGTCCCGACCGACGGTTCGGGATTCGACCGCGAGGCGATCAGGGTCGCACTCAGAATAGCGGAACAGAGCGACGCAAAAGTCCGGCTGGTCCGCGTTCTCGCGACCGGCTCATTCTTCGGAATGGCCGCTGCAGCCGAAGGGACTTCGGTCGCAGCGGAGATCGTGCAGAGCGAGCGGGAGAGAGCATTGAGCGAGCTCTACGCGCTCGCCGCCGAGTGCAGGAGCACGTCGAACGCGGACATTACCGTCGATCTGCATGCCGGTCCGGTTGCCGATGTCCTTCAGTCATACGCCCGTCGCAACGACGTCGATCTGATAGTGATGAGCACTCATGGACGCAGTGGCATCGCCCGACTCTCGTTAGGAAGTGTGACCGACTCCTTGATCCGCCACACGACAATTCCCGTTCTGGTGGTGAAGCCTCCGGCGAGCTATCTGAATCCGCGGGTCAGCGAAGCATTCAAGCGCTTAGTGGTTCCACTCGATGGATCGACCCTCGCCGAGCAGATTCTGCCGCGTGTACTCCAACTGGCGAAGCTCGAGGAGGCCGAGATCACGCTTTTCCACGTCCTGATTCCACAACCGTTCGGGCGGGAAGAAATCGTCGACCCCAATCTGCCCTGGTGGGACAAGGACGTCTCGGTCGCGCAGGAATATCTGTTCCGGATCGCGAGCAGGCTCCGCCGGAACGGCGTGGTGGTCACGACCGACATCGTAGTCGGCGAGAATGTCGCCCAAGCCATCGGCGATTTTGCGAGTCGGGAGAGGGCAGACTTGATTGCGATTGCGACGCACGGGCGAGGCGGAGTCGCCAGATTGATTCGCGGGAGCGTCGCTGATGCAGTAATGCATTCGGGGAGGATGTCGATGCTGGTGTTCAAGCCAGACAACGTCACTGAGAAGCAGGAATCGCCTTCAGCGGATCGTGTCAGGGCGGACCTCATTCCGGCTTGACTGAGCATTCGGCGCGGTATCCCCATCCCTTTTGAGGAAAACCCTTACAGGATACGGCGACAGGGTCCGGCATCTTGCGGGATGACACCACGCTCACTCCGCCTCGACGCACTCGGGACACACTTTCCGCGAACCGCGGGCCGAGCCATCAAGCTCGCGCGACCCGGATTCGTCGCTCTCACGATCGGCGTCTGCGCCAGCAGCTGGCCGCCAATCGATAATGCCGCCCTGCCCTTCTCCATTGGAGAAAAGCTCACATATGAAGTGAGCGTGGCTAATGGTGGCAAAGTAGGAACGGCGACAATGTGGATCGAAGGGCCGGTTGACGTCCGCGGGGTGAGTACGTACCTGCTGCGCTTCGATTCCCGGATTCGTATTGCGTTCCTCAGCGCCGTGAGTCGCAGCTCTTCGTGGTTCGATCCGCTTCGAGGGTCGTCGCTCCGCTACATCAAGCACGAACAGAATCCCCTCGCCCATCACGACGAATCGGTCGACCTGTTTCCTGACCTGAGGGAATGGAAAGCGGCCAATGGAGAGCTCGGCCAGAGCCCAAGCAACACACCTCTGGACGAGCTTTCGTTCATGTACTTCATCCGCACGCTCCCAATGATCCCGGGATCGACCTACAGCTTCGACCGCCATTTCGATCTGACCCGCAACCCGATCACAGTCAGCGTGATCCGTCGCGAAATGATTCCGACACCGATGGGGGAATTGCGGACAGTGCTGGTCGAAATGCGCGTGCGCGATCCCCGACACTATAAAGAAGAAGGCATCATCCGGATTCATCTGACCGATGATGAGTGCAGACTCCCCGCGAGAATCGAGAGCACGATGCCCGTTGTCGGAACAGCGACGCTCACGATCGCTTCCCAGAACAGCCGTTGCAAAAAACCGTAGTTATCAGGAGGCTTGCATGTATAAGGTGATAATGGTTCCTACCGACGGCACGGGATTCGACCGCGCTGCGATTCGGGTCGCGCTGAGAATGGCGGATCGGAACGACGCCAAGGTCAGGCTGGTACGGGTTCTCGCGGGTGGAAATTTCCGGGGAACAGAAGGCAGGGCCGATGAGACCGCCGGGTTACCCGAAACCGAGCAGAGCGATCGCGACAAAGCGTTGAGCGAGCTGTACGCCCTCGCCGCGGAATGCAGGACCACTTCGACGTCGGAAATCACAGCCGACCTGCATGCTGGTCCGGTTGCCGATGTCCTCGAGGGATATGCCCGCCGCCACCACGTGGATCTGATAGTAATCAGCACTCGCGGACGGAGTGGCATTTCACGGCTTTCTTTGGGCAGCGTAACCGATTCGCTGATCCGCCACACGACAATTCCTATCCTGGTCGTGAAGCCTCCGACGAGTTATCTGAACCCGCAGATCGGTGAGGGCTTCAGGCGCATAGTCGTTCCGCTCGATGGATCGACGCTCGCAGAGCAGATTCTCCCGCGCGTGCTGACCCTCGCCAAGCTCGAAGAAGCCGAAATCATTCTCATTCAGGTTCTCGTTCCCAATTCATACTCGCAGAAGGAGATAGTCGATCCCAACCTGCCGTGGTGGGACAAGGACGTCGCGCTCGCGCAGGCGTATCTCTTCCGCATCGCCAGCAGACTGCGCCGGAATGGCGTGGTGGTAAGGACCGACATCGTCATCGGTGAGAATATCGCGCACGCCATCGGCGATTTTGCGAGCCGGGAGAAGGCAGACGTGATTGCGATTGCGACACACGGGCGGGGCGGGCTTGCGAGAATGCTTCGTGGAAGTGTCGCTGATGCGGTAATGCACTCGGGGAGGATGACGATGCTGGTGTTCAAGCCGGACCACGTCGCGGAGATGGAGGCGTTACCCGACTTCGATCGGGACGGTATAGATCTGGTTCTAACCTGGCCGAGTTCTCCGCTCACTGAGCCGAGCGTGATCGGAGGCCTTCCCGCCACCGCCGCGGTCGCTGTGGCCGCGCGGATCCCAGCGTAACCATCTGAAGCAGATTCATTCGCCAGGCGCCGAGATATAGCGCGCCTACCGAATAAGCATTTCCCTGACAGGCGCAAGGGCGCACTCGGGTACTATTTTATACTGCTTGCGACCAAGTACGCATTTTGGGTAAACGTCGTTCCTTCCCTAACACGGATTGTCCTATGTTCAAGCAGCGGGCGCATATCGGCTTCAGGGTAAGGGTGGTTTCAGCACTGCTCTCGTTAGGTCTCGTCCCCGGCGCTGCTCGCGCCCTCCCGGCAGGCGGACCTCCACAGCCCAGGTTGACAACGGCATCCGGTGCGGACGCAACCCTTGGCAGCTCAGCCAGCCACTCAGTAGCGCCGGCTTCGCTCTATGCTGCGCTCGCGAAGATGTTTGTTCCGAGCTTCTCCCGCCAAACCGGACTAGCGTGTAGCGCCTGCCATTACCAATTCCCGCAACTCACTCCATTCGGGCGACTGTTCAAGCTCAATGGCTACACACTCACATCGCTGTCAACGATAGGCCAACCGGGCGACACTACAGTCGCCCGCGAAACGCTCAAACTGGCGACAATTCCTCCGCTTGCGGCAATGGTCGTGACCGGACTCACACAAACTGCGCGCGCACAGCCCGGAGCGCAGAACGGGACCGTGAGCTTTCCACAGCAGCTCAGTCTCTTCCTCGCCGGGCAGATCACTCCCCACATCGGGATATTCACCCAGTTCACATATGCGGCGGCTGATGCTGCGATTGGCATCGACAACGTCGACTTGCGCTGGGCGAAGCACGCAACCCTGGCGAACCGTGATATGCTTTTCGGCTTCACTCTCCACAACAATCCGACCGTTCAGGATGTGTGGAATACCGCGCCCGCGTGGACCTTTCCGTTCATGGGCTCCGATGTCGCTCCGTCCCCCGCCGCGAGCACGCTGATCGATGGCGGACTTGGGCAACAGGTAGCGGGGCTCGGCGCCTATTCGTTGTACAACAGTACGCTGTACACCGAGGTCACCGCCTACAGATCGGCGCCACAGGGTGCAACGGAGCCGCTCGACGGGACCGCCACAAACGTAACGAAGGGTGTCATCCCCTATTGGCGGGTGGCGCTCCAGCACGCGTGGCCCTCCACGTACGGGATGATCGGAACGTACGGCTTCGCGGCGCGCTTATTCCCGGTGGGCGTGACCGGGCCAACAAACAACTACACCGACGCTGCGATTGATGCGCAGATCGAGCACCAAGCCAAGATGGGCATGTGGATCGGGCGGGCGGCGTTCATTCACGAGCGTCAAACTCTTTCCGCGTTTGTGGCAGCAGCGCCACCCGAAGCTGCCAACCTTCACGAGACGCTCTCGACGTTTCGGACCAATCTCACGCTCGAGCCGAGCCTGCGGTACGCGCTGACCGCTGGCTACTTCCAGACTACGGGCACCAGCGACGCCGTCATCTTTGCTCCCGCATCCGTGACCGGCAGTCGCACCGGAAGCCCCAACTCGAGGGGGGAAATTGGAGAACTCGCGGTCAACCCGTGGCAGAATACGCGATTCGGGCTTCAATACGTCCTATACAACCTGTTCAATGGCGCATCGAACGATTACGACGCCGCTGGTCGGAAGGCCGCGGACAACAATACCCTCTTCGCCTATTTGTGGGTGGCGTTTTAGCATGGTCTCGCCATTCGATGAGCGATCTGGCACGTCACAACGCGGAGAGCTGAGATGATTCACACTGGCGCTCGATTCGCCAAATGGGGGATGCTGCCACTCCGGATTGCAGTGGGGCTCGTGTTCCTAATGCATGGTGGGCAGAAGCTTTTCGTCTTCGGCATCGGCGGGACCGCGGACATCATGGGGAAGCTCGGGCTTCCACTGCCAGTCTTGTGCGCGGCAATCGTCATCATCGTGGAATTGCTCGGTGGATTGGCAATCCTTCTCGGAGTGTTTAGCCGACTCGCTGGCGCGTTGCTCGCTTTTGAGATGGTGGTTGCCATCCTGGTCGCGCGCCTGGCTGGTGGCTTTTTCGCGCCATATGGCTACGAGTTCGAGCTTACGCTGCTCGGCGCATCTCTTACGTTCGCGCTGAATGGACCCGGCAGAATTTCTTTCGATGAGATATGGCACCGATCTCCGACGGTTTGACGCCAGCGATTCTGATCCGCGGCGCTTCCCAACAGCTGTGAGAGCATTGCTGCTGGCGGTCGCCATGGTGATGTTCGCTGCTGCCAGCGCGCTCGCGCTCCATCAGCAGGGCGCGGCACAGCCGGACACGAGCGCGATCACTCCGGCGATGGTGGACCTGGGTCGGGCCATCTTTCACGGCAAAGGGACATGCTTTGCATGTCACGGACAAAAGCTCGAGGGGTCGCAGATGGCGCCGACTTTGAAGTCGCATGCCTGGAGAGATGCCAAGAACGGCGAATTCGCACAGATCTACCGCGTGGCGACCCACGGCGTGCCGTCTACTCTTATGGTCGCATTCCCCGGTGGAATTTCGTCCACGGAAGCAATGGCTGTGGCTTCCTACATCTGGTCGGTCGGGAAGGGTAAGGCGAAGCCATAGCAATGGTCGACGTGCGCACCGGGAGCCACAGATTCCGTTGACCCCGCACATTGAAAAGCATTTCACCTCGAGCGATACTGTCCGCGACATCGTTATCGGGATGTCCGACGGATTGACCGTGCCGTTCGCTCTGGCGGCCGGGCTTACCGGGGCGATCGCGCAGTCCCGCCTCATCATCACTGCTGGCTTCGCGGAGATCGCGGCAGGTTCGATTGCCATGGGACTCGGGGGTTACCTCGCGGCCCGCGGCGACGCCGAGCATTACGTGCACGAGCTGGCGCGCGAGGAGGATGAAATCAGGCGGATTCCGGATGCTGAAGCGACGGAGGTAGTCGACATTTTCCGGACTTACGGGCTTTCCGAGGGCGAGAGCTTTTCAGTAGTTGAGTCCCTCCGCCAGCGACCGAAGGATTGGGTGTCATTCATGATGCGCTTCGAGCTCGGCCTCGAAGCGCCGCAGCCGAGTCGCGCCTGGAAGAGCGCTCTCACGATCGCGCTGGCGTACGCGGTCGGCGGAATGATTCCGCTCAGCGCGTACCTGTTGATCGCCGACGCCCGCACGGCGCTGCGCCTGTCGGTGATCGTCACGCTCGTTGCGCTGGCCGTCTTTGGTGGAGTAAAGGGAAAATTCACGGGCATTCCCGCATTGCGAAGTGGAATGCAGACGACGGTGACCGGCGGCCTTGCCGCTGCCGCCGCATTCGGAATCGCCCGTTTGATCTCGTGATTTTGTCAAGGATCGTCGGCTTCCATCAGGATGAGGAACGACATTGGGTTGCCGAGCTGGAGTGCGGCCACACCCAGCACGTGAGGCACGATCCTCCCTGGCAGATGCGCCCGTGGGTGACGACGGAAGCGGGCCGGGCAAGCTTTATTGGCCACACCCTGACCTGCGTGGAGTGTGTCGGAAGGAACGCCTAGCAGCTGATGGCTCCGGGCAGGTCGTCTTCAGCTCGCAGTATTTTTCAGCTTGCTCCGGTATGGCCTCTCCGGCGGGCCGATGTAGATCTGCCGCGGCCGCGCGATCTTCTGCTCCTTGTCGAGGAGCATCTCCTCCCACTGCGCCAGCCAACCCGGCATGCGCCCGATCGCAAAGAGAACCGTGAAGAAATCCGTCGGGAAGGCCATCGAGCGATAGATCAAGCCGGTGTAGAAATCGACGTTCGGATAGAGCTTCCGCGATGTGAAGTAGTCGTCGGAGAGCGCGATTCGCTCGAGCTCGAGCGCGATCTCCAGATCCTTGTCGACGCCAACGATCTTGAACACGTCGTCGGCCAGCTTCTTCACGATCTTGGCGCGCGGGTCGTAGCTCTTGTAGACGCGGTGGCCGAATCCCATCAGACGTCCGCCCTGCCCGCTCTTCACGCTCTCGATGAATTTCGGGACGTTCTTCACGGTCCCGATCTCGCTGATCATACGCAACACCTGCTCGTTGGCACCGCCGTGCAGCGGACCGAAGAGCGCGGCAACGCCCGCCGAGACGGCGGAGAACGGATCTACGTGCGACGAGCCGACCGCGCGCACCGCGTTGGTCGAGCAGTTCTGCTCGTGATCGGCGTGGAGGATGAATAGTATCTCGAGGGCGCGGGCGAACACCGGGTTCGCCTCGTACTTCGACTCGCTCATGCGCGCCACCATCGACAGGAAGTTCTCGACGTACGAGAGCCGGTTGTCGGGATACACGAACGGAAGACCCTTAACGTGACGGTACGAAAACGCTGCGATCGTGGGTGTTTTCGCCAGCAACCGGATGATCGAGATGTTCCGCTCGGTTTCGTCGAAGATGTTCCGCGCCGAAGGATAAAACGCCGCCAGTCCTGCGACGGAGCTGTTGAGCATCGCCATCGGATGCGCGTCGTAGCGGAAACCCTCGAGGAATTTCCGCATGTTCTCGTGCACGTAGGTGTGGAACGTGATATCGTGCACGAACTGATCGTACTCCTGCTGATTCGGCAGTTGGCCGTGCCTCAGCAGCCACGCGACCTCGAGGAATGTGGCATTTTCAGCCAGCTGCTCGATGGGGTATCCGCGATATCGCAGAATTCCCTTGTCGCCGTCGATGTAGGTGATCGCACTGCGACAGGAGGCCGTGTTCAGAAAGGCGGGATCGTAGCTCACCAGGCCGTTGTCATCGGGAGCATCGGTCTTGATTTTCTTGAGCTCCGTGGCGCGGATGGCTCCTTCAGCCACCGGAATCGTGTACGTCCGGGTGGTGCGGTTATCCTTTATCTCGAGCGCGCTTCCAGCCTGGCCGGAAGCAGCGGCAGATGGGGGCGATTTCGCGGGCTCGTTCTTGGGGGCGGCGGGGGCGGCACTCGTACCGGTCTTCGGCATCCTGTTCTCCAGTTGATAGCATCAAATTTAGCGTAACGGGGAGCCATATGGCATTTAGCAGGAGGGTAGCTGGCGTGGTTACACAGCAGAGGGGCATAATCGCAATGCCACCGGTCTCCCATTTCGTCCGCAGAATAGCGCGGAGCACCGCAATTGCGGCTGGTTTGATCGGCGGTGGGTTGGCCATCGGTATGACCGGCTACCATTCGCTTGGCCAAATGAGCTGGCTGGAGGCGTTCTATTACTCGTCGATGATCCTCGCCGGCGAAGGTCCGCCCGCCGACCCGGCGAATCTCACGGGACTGGCCCTGGCTCACCTGCACTTGTTCGCTGGATTCTACGCGCTCTTCAGCGGCGTGACCTTCATCACCATGGTTGGCGTCTTGTTCGCGCCCGCGCTGCACCGTTTCCTGCACCGATTCCATCTGGAGATCTCCGCACCCAGCGACGAAGTGGAGAGCTCCTGACGCTCAGAGTTTCTTGACCCGCGTCACCTTCCAGTTGCCGCTGGTCGCCTTGCTCGCTGTACCGGCCGCAACCGTGGTGTAGATCCCCTCGATGGTGCTTCGGTCACGGAATGCGCCCTGGAACGTCGTGATCACCTGACACGCGCATACCGGATCGCGGTAGGGATCGAGCGTTCCGACGACATTGCTCCCTTCTTTGCGCACGAAGTGAATGGTGAGGACCTCTCGCGTGTTGGGAATCGAGGGGTCGACCGGCGCATGATTGGCTTCGAAAGAGGAATCTGAGCGCGGCAACATCACCACGTTTCCGGAAGCGGCGGATTCCGCGGCGCGGAGGGTGAACGCGATCGTTCCGTTTCGCCCGGTTTCTGTACTGCTGTAGTTCCCCCGCCATTCACCGACGAGTGGGTTGAGATCGAAGTCGCTGGCCGTCATCTCGATCTCCGGTTGTTGCCGAGACGCGCATCCCGCAATCGCGAGAGTGGCGCCCGCAACGGCGACAAGAATGGTCAGGCGCTTCATGATTGCTCCCGGGTTAGTTGGTTTCGACAATGCCGACGGGCTTCTGAAATCCCTTTCTCTCCATCACCCCCCAATCTTTATTTCCGCGCAGGAATTTCCAGAGACCGCGCAGTCTCCAGTAAACTGTCATTTGTCTGTAGCCGAGATTTTCCATCAGCGCCCACCAGAACAGCAGTCCGCGATCACGAAAGGTGTTGTAGCGATGGAAGCTTATGTCTTCGAGAATGAGAGTGAACGCGGTTAAAGCAGTGCCCAGCCCGTACGCCGTGAGCCAGAAGAGGGCGGCAAACCTCCAGTCAACCATGCCGAAGATCAATCCGAAGGCCAGCGTGATGAGCCCCGCGGCTTCGATCAGCGGTGCCAGCAGCTCGACGAACACGTAGTAGGGGAACACGAAAAGTCCGGTGACTCCGTAACGGGGGTTCAGGAGCATCCGTCGGTGGCGCCACAGTACATCCGCCAGTCCGCGGTGCCAGCGGTCGCGTTGCCGCCCGAGGACCTTCATCGATTCCGGCACTTCGGTCCACGCGACTGGATCAGGCACGAATGCGATCGTTCCCGGACCCCCCTGTTCATAGGAAAGCCTCTTGAGCCTCAGCACCAGCTCCATGTCCTCGCCAACGGTGTCATGGAGATAGCCGCCGGCACTCACCACCGAGTCGCGCCGGAACAGTCCAAACGCGCCGGAGATGATAATGTTGCCGCCGAGACGGTTCCATCCGAGTCTGCCGAACAGAAAGGCACGGAGATACTCCACGACCTGGATGCCCGCGAGTGCATGCGTCGTAACCCGCGCTCTGATGACTCGGCCGAATTGTACTTCCGATCCGTTCACGACTCGAATCGTGCCTCCGGTGGCAACGACATCGGTAGCGTAAAGGAAGGGGCGCACCATCCGCTGCAATCCATCCCCTTCGATCAGTGTGTCGGCATCCATTGCGCAGACGAGCTCACCGCGCGCAAAGCTGAGTCCGACATTCAACGCGTCCGCCTTGCCGCCGTTCTCCTTGTCGACGACGACGAGCGCCGGATACGTCGCCGAGCGGTAGAGCATGCGCACCGGTTTCGTATTGATCCGTTTCTCGTAAATCGTCTTCACCGGCACGAGGTCGAACCGTTCCACCAGGACCTTCACGGTTTCGTCCTTCGAGCCGTCGCTGATCACGATCACCTCAAGCTGGGGGTACTGCAGGGCGAGCAATGCGCGAAGACTGGTTTCGATTGTCGCCTCCTCGTTGAACGCCGGCGCCAGGATAGAAATCGTCGGTGAAAGCGTCGAGCTCAGTAAGAGATGGCGGCTCTCGTCAGCGATGAGCTGCATATGGCGGCGCATCTCGAGCAGTGAGCTGACCAGCAGGACCAGATACCAGCTGTTCACGCCGAGGAAATAGATCAGCACCAGAAACTGGCCTCGGGCCAGCAGCTGGGCCGCGAAAGGCAGAGCAGCGCCCATTATCCGGTCGCGGCTGCGGGAAGATCGAGAACCTGTTGCGACATATCCGCTGCAAACGGGTCGTTCCCCTTGAGTGCGCGGCGCAGAAACAATGCGCCGGGTGCGCCGAGCGCGCGGAGGGCGAGGCCCGCGTCTCGCCGAACGCGCCACGTCGGATCCCGAAGGCATTCAGCGAGCTGCGCCGCTGCCTGCCAATGTCGCATCCGCCCGAGACCGTGCGCGGCTGCGGCTCTCACGAGTGATTCGGGGTCTTTGAGAAGCTCGATCAGGCGGGCCGCGGACTCAGCACCCCCCATCGCGCCCAGCATGTTCGCGGCAGCGGTGCGAACGCCGACCTCATCCGAGGCGGAATGCCGAAGTCCCGCCGCCAGAAACTTCGGCTCGGCGAGCGATGTCGCCACCCGAAGTCCCGACTCGGCGGGCAACCCAGAGTGGCTTTCCAGAAAAATGGCGAGTGGATCGGTTATGGTGGATCCCATTCGCAGCAGCGCGTCCTGCACGGCGAAGCGCGCCTGCGTTGCGGGATCAGCAAGCATCCCCAGCATGATCGATATGATGCTCGGAGCCGGGTGAGTAGCTGCCCACTCGGCTGCCTGAGCGCGGACAGCGGGATTGGTGTCGCCGAGCAGCTTCTCGATCAGTGGATCTGCCACATCCATGCGAGCAAGGAGTCGAGCGCCCCGAAGCCGACGCGTCCAGAACCTGCTGAGGCACAACTTTTGAGCGCGGTCGAGCAGCATTACCTCGCGCGCCACGAACCGCAGTCGCTCTTTTCCTGTTCCGGTCAGATTGCGGGACGCCTCCAAAAACGCGGCGACCTGAGCATCTCGAGGTATTCGCCGCAGCGCATCGATCTCCTCGATGTTGATCGTGCCGCGAGTCAGCAACTGTGTCAGAGAGTCCCGGGCGGACGCCATGTCCCTCAGGAACTTTTTCTGACTTACGAACAGCCAGACACCGTGAGCGAAAAACACGACAGCTGCCAGCACCAGCAGCGCGATCTCGATCAGCATCACCAGATCGAGAAGACTGCGATTTACCACTACTGTCCCTGTCGCAACACCGTGCGCACCTTGTGCATCAGGACGGGAACGCTGAAAGGCTTGGCGATGTGATCGATTGCGCCCAGCTCGAGTGCGGCCAGGACGTCCCGCTCACCGGTGCGGGCAGTGAGCATGATAACGCTGGTTCCGTTCGTCACCTTTGCGGCGCTGAGCCTGCGCAATACGTCGAGTCCGTTGAGCGAAGGCAGATCGACATCGAGAAGGATTATTCGCGCCTGCACAGCGGGAACAACTCCAGTCAAAGCCTGAGCCGCTGACGCGCCGTCGGTAAAGGTTGCAACGCGCATGTTCCTGCTTTCCATTGAGTGCTGGAGCAGGAGGACGAGCCCGCGGTCATCATCCACGATCGCCACGTCCACCCGTCGCGTCAGCGGTCCCGTCGGCATGATGCCCGAGATACCCACTCGGCTCACCCCAGTCCCCCTCACCAGTTTGAGCGCCTCGAGCCCCGCCTCCCGTAGAGTGTCAACCGCATCGCCGTCGATCTGATACTGTGCGACTCCCGCGCTGCAAGTCACCTGCAGGCTGCTTCCATCCTCGGCCTTGAAGCTCTGCTCGGCGATCCTCGCGCAAATCTGGGTGAGCTTGATGGCTGCGTGCTCCTTGGAGCTACCATACATACCGATCATGAATTCCGCGCCAGCCCACCATCCCCACCAGCCAACCACATCTTCGCCACGAAAGTTTTTTGGCAGGAGCTCGCCAATGGCGCGCAGGATTCTGTCGCCGACAGATCGGCCCTGGGTCTTCACCAGATCCGGAAAAGCGTCAACCTCGAGAACGGCGACGGAGTAAGGGTCTGACTTTCTTCGCGCCAGCTTGAGAAAGCGTTCAATGACCTCGGAGGTCCGCTGGGCGGTTGCGAGGCCTGTCACTGGATCGGTTTCCGTGGGCCCTCTGCGCGCTTTGACCCCGGTGAGCCGGCTCTCAATGCGCATTATGAGCTCGGCAGGGACGAACGGCTTGCCGACGTAATCGTCCGCGCCCGCGGCGAACACCCTCCGCACGCTGTCCGGATCCGTGTGGCCCGTGAGAAACACCACCGGCAACGCGCTCCACCGCCGATCACTCCTGATGGCGCGACAGATCTCGGTGCCGCTGAGTCTCGGCATCTCCAGATCGAGGAGGATCAAGCCCGGCTTCACCTCCGCGATGGTGTGCCAGAACAGAAGAGGATCAGTGACGCCCGTCACGGTCATTCCGCGACGACCAAGCATTGTCGTTAGGCCGGTTGCGATGGCGGGCTCGTCGTCGACCACGAGGATGCGGGCACCGTGAACGGCGGCATCTGCTGATTGCGCTCCAGCTGCAATCGACGCGAGAGCCTGCTCGTCTGGAGAGGGTTGGGGTTCGACACGAGCTTGCGGCGGGCCCTCCAGGGCGGATCTCAACGCCTGGAGTTGTTCCGAGACCGCGACTCCATCGCTGGTGCTGAGGGAAGGGCTCGAAAACCTCTCCGCAATCTCTCCAGCGATGCGCGAGCCTTGCGCAAATCCAAATCGGGCGGTGACTTCGACGAGACTGTGCGCCGCGCGCTCCGCCTCCGCCTTCAGTTCGGCGGAAAGGTTGTTCTCCAGAACCGCGATCGCCGCATCGTCGAGGGCGTCGATTTTCTTGAAAGCAGGATCGCGGGTTCTATCCCACGCGTCGGTGACTGCAGCGGCGATACTCTCGCCGTGGGAGGCAGCCGGTGCGAGAACCTCGAACCTGCACATCTTCGCCAGCTCGCGCAGCATCTCCTCGATATCGACGGGTAGGAGGAAAAACCGGTCGACGTGCATGTCGTCGAGCGAGTGGAGTGTGGCCTCTGCCTGGGCCATTGAGATGCAGTAGGCGATCCGTACGTCGTCGCTGGCGTCTTTGGCGCGGCGGGTTATGTAGATGGCATCGCTGGTGGGCAGCGCGTCCCCCAGAACTATCAGCGCGGCCTCACCCTGGCCCGCGGCTCTACCCATTTGCTGGGTATTCTCAAATTCCGTGACAGTCGCGCCGCGGATCCTCAGTCCGATTTCGCGGACGATTTCCGCGGGAAGACCCGCAACGAGAACCTTGACCGCCTCGGCCACCAGCTATCCTCCGCTCATCCGCTCGTCTGCTTGGTGAGCGCGATGACGGCGTTCCATTCCGCCGCGCCCACCTTCTGGACTGATAATCTGCTTCCTTTCTGGAGGAGCGGCATTCCCTCGAGCTCCGGCTTCCCTCGCAGCTCGCTCAATGGGATCGGCCGCGGGAACCGTTCGATCGCGTGTATATCCACCATTGACCACTGCGACTCTCCATTCCTGGTTTTCGGATCGTAGTGCGGATCCTTGGGATCGACAGCGGTGTGATCGGGGTATCCTTCGCTAATGATCTCGACGATTCCCACGATTCCCGGCTCGGCGCCGGAGTGATAGAAGAACGCGAGGTCTCCTTTTTTCATCTCGTCGCGCATGTAATTCCGCGCCTGGAAGTTTCGCACGCCATCCCAGTGCGTTTTGCGGCCAGTGGAATTCCAGAGATCGTCGAACGAGAAAGAACTGGGTTCCGACTTGAGCAGCCAGTAATGCCGGTCCCTGTGTGCGGCTTGCGCGACCTTCGTCATCAGCTCACCACCTGTTTCGAGAGTAGGCGCTAGTGGAACCTAACCAGCCAGGCGCCATAGATTGGAGTACACCATAAACATCATACCCGCGGGTCTCATCGCTATGCATCGCTACACTTTGCGCTCGTCCCTCTCCCTGCTGATCATCGTCGCGGCCTCGGTCGGTGCTCAGACCCAGAGTCCTCTGCCGTATCCGTCCGCAGCCCGGGGCAATCAGGTCGATGTCTATCACGGCGTCAGCATTGCCGACCCGTACCGGTGGCTCGAGGATACCGATTCGCCGGAAACGAAAGCGTGGATCGAAGCGGAGAACAGGCTCTCGGACAGCTTCCTCGCCAGCATTCCGGAGCGGCCCGCCATCAAGAACAGGCTGACGCAGATCTGGAATTTTGCGCGTTACACCGCCCCGTTCAAGGAAGGCGGGCGCTACTTCTATTTCGGGAACACCGGACTCCAGAACCAAAGCGTGCTGTACGTTCAGGATGGCAAGAACACGCCGTCGCGGGTGTTGCTCGATCCCAATGTGCTCTCCCCCGACGGAACGGTGGCGCTGTCCGGGCAGGCGCCTTCGCACGACGGACACTATCTCGCCTACAGCCTGTCGACGAGCGGATCCGACTGGCAGGAGCTGCACGTGCGCGATGTCAACAACGCGCGTGACCTCCCCGACACCCTGAAATGGGTGAAGTTCTCCGGAATTTCCTGGACGCAGGACAACAAGGGCTTTTTCTACTCGCGCTACGACGAGCCGACGTCTGGCAACAAGATGACGAACGTCAACCGCAATCAAAAGGTCTACTATCACCGCGTCGGCCGGCCGCAATCGCGCGACCAGCTGATCTACGACCGGCCGGATCAGCCCGACTGGATTTTTTCCGCGAACGTCACCGATGATGGGCAGTACCTGATCATCACCGTGTCGCAGGGCACGGATGTCCGTACGCGCCTCTATTTCGTCGACTTCGACAATCCCGGCAAGCCGGAGATAACGAATCCCGTGGTGCGGTTGATCGACAGGGGGGACGCCGAATACGAATTCGTGGGCAACAATCGCACGATCTTCTACGTGAAGACGGACCGCAACGCACCGCGCGGACGTATCGTGGCGATCAGCATCGACAACCCCCGCGAGGAGCGCTGGAATACCGTCATCGCCGAGAACAAGGACGCACTCGTGAGCGCGACGATCGCGGGTGAGGACCTGGTGGCGAACTATCTCGAGGACGCGCACTCCACTATCCGATTCTTCAGTGGGTCGCGCGACGCGCGTCGGGATGTGCGCCCGCGGCAGCCGCCGCAGCAACAGCGCACTCCGGGAACGGTTTACGACGACACGAGCACCGCGCCGATAATGACGAGAGGCCCGCAGATGACCGGCGCGGGATTCGTCATGCGCGGCGAGCTGCCGCTTCCCGGGATAGGGACGGTGGGCGAGCTGAACGGGAAGCAGGGTGACGACGAGCTGTTCTACAGCTTCACGTCATTCCTGTATCCGACGACCGTCTACCGCTACGATCTCAAGGCTCGCCGGAACGAGCTTTTCCGCGCTCCAAAGGTTGCGTTCGACCCGAGCAAGTACGAGACGCGCCAGGTTTTCTACACGAGCAAGGATGGAACGCGGGTGCCGATGTTCATCACCGCGAAGAAAGGGCTGGTGCTGGACGGCGCCAATCCGACGCTGCTTTACGCGTACGGTGGGTTCAACATCTCCATGACGCCGACGTTCTCGTCGGCCAACGCCGCGTGGCTGGAAATGGGGGGCATTTACGCACTCGCCAACCTTCGTGGCGGAGGCGAATACGGGAAGACGTGGCATGAAGGCGGAATGCTGGCGAAAAAACAGAACGTGTTCGATGACTTCATTGGGGCGGCGCAGTATCTGATCACCCAGAAGTACACGTCGGTTCCGAAGCTGGCGATTCGCGGGGGGTCGAATGGCGGGCTGCTGGTGGGCGCAGTGATGACGCAGCGCCCGGATCTTTTCGGCGCGACGCTTCCGGAGGTGGGAGTGATGGACATGCTTCGGTTCCAGAAGTTCACGATCGGCTGGGCGTGGACTTCGGACTACGGATCGTCGGATGACTCGACGCAGTTCAAGTTTCTGCGCGCCTATTCTCCGCTGCAGAACATCAAGCCGGGCACCTGTTATCCGCCGACGCTGGCGTTCACGGCCGATCACGACGATCGAGTGGTACCTGGTCATACGTTCAAGTTCATCGCCACTCTCCAGGCGGCTCAGGCTTGTCCGAATCCCATTCTGGTCCGGATCGAGACGAAGGCGGGGCATGGCGCCGGCAAGCCCACGTCGAAGCAGATCGATGAGGCAGCCGACAGGTTTGCGTTTCTGGTGAGGGAGCTGCGCATGAAGCCGGTGCTGCAGTAGATGGAGAGTTTTCTGGCGGGCGCAGACGCAGTTATCCAGATACTGCGCACCGCGCTGTTGTCGATCGCGGTGGTGTTCGGCGCGATTTGCGTCCTCGACTGGGCTGTGAGGACGAGAAGAATCAGTCCGTTCAATCCCGTCGCGCGGTTCTGCCGAACGACGATCGATCCGTTCATCGCCCCCATCGAAAGAAGAGTGATTCGAGCAGGCGGAACGCCGGCTTCAGCCCCGCTGTGGGCGCTCGCGGCAATAGTCATCGGCGGAATCCTGCTGCTGACTCTGCTGGACATAATCCGGATCGAGGTCATCAGGTCCATCGTCGCCTCACAGGAAGGCGCAGCAGGAATTTTCCATCTGCTGGTGAGCTGGACGTTCACGATCCTCAGGTTCGCGATAATCGTTCGGGTGATCAGCTCGTGGCTGCCGATCTCGCCATATTCGCCATGGATCAGGTGGAGCTACGCTCTCAGCGAGCCATTCCTCGCGCCGCTGCGGCGCATCGTCCCCAATTTCGGAGGACTCGACATCACGCCGATCCTGGCCTACTTCCTTCTCAGCATCATCGAGTCCGTACTGTTCAGATTGATGTGACGGCGCATTGCGTGCATCCTGTCCGGACTTACTTCGCGCATCAAAGTTGTGGAGATTGCGAAGCAGGTCTGGACAGGATTCAGCGACTCGTACATTGAGGAGGCGACACCAGGGGTGGCCAAAGTAATTCTGGTGGGAGCGGATACCGCGCTCCTCGAAGGTCTCGCGCAGACCTTGCTTGGATTGGAGCACGACGTTCTGTTTGCCACGACAGCTGGGGAAGTGGCCGCACTGGCGAGCGACGACATACCCGCGCTTACGGTGATATCCTCAGCCGCTCTCGAGGAGGCCGGATTCGGCGCGAACCTTCCGCTTACGCTCGGTAGCGCGCTCATAGTTTACGGAGCGTCCCAGGACGAGCGTCACTTCCTTCCCCCGAGGCTGCAGCGCGCGACCCTCGCCTACCTCATTCTTCCGCTCGAGCGGCACCGGCTAGTCGCGCTCATACAATCATTCGAGAATCGATCCCGCACGACGGGCAGATCAATCCGGGACGACATCGCCGACGACGCCCACCCCGGGATCTGACACGCGATCCGCTTGCTCGAAGCCCATCCTTCCGCTACTATAGTGAAAGGGCACAACTGAATCCGTGGCGATTTAAAGCAACTTGCGGCCACGTTAAACAATCCGCTAAAGCGCTCGCCCGGCGCCTATGCGTGGGCTTTTTTTGTTTTGCAGCCCGCGTGCGGTTCGCGGCCGCAATATGGAACAGATCAAGGCTGAAATGAGCGAAATACAAACACAATCCCGATACCTGGACGAGCTCAAGCGTCGCGTGCTGATCTACGACGGCGCGATGGGGACGAACATCCAGCGCTACAACCTTACCGCAGAGGATTTCGGCGGTAAGGCGCTGGAGGGGTGCAACGACAACCTCGTTCTCACCCGCCCCGATGTTATCCAGGCCATACACGAGTCGTTCCTGGAAGTAGGGTGTGATGTCGTGGAGACGTGCACCTTCCAATCGACACCGCGCCGTCTTCACGAGTGGGGATTGGGCGACAAGGTTCGCGAGATCAACGTCACCGCCGCGCGGCTCGCCCGCGCGGCGGCGGACAAATACTCGACCCCGGACAAGCCTCGCTTCGTGGCCGCATCGATGGGCCCAACGGGGATGCTGCCGTCGAGCTCCGATCCGGTGTTGTCCAAAGTCACCTACGAAGAGCTCGCCGACAATTTCTACGAGCAGGCCAAGTATCTCGTCGAAGGCGGGGTCGACCTGCTCCTGATCGAGACATCGCAGGACATCCTCGAAGTGAAGGCCGCCGTGGCCGGGATCGAGAGGCTGTTCGTGGAGATCGGCCGCCGTCTCCCGATTCAGACACAGGTCACGCTCGACGTCAGCGGCCGCATGCTTCTCGGCACCGACATCGCGAGCGCGATGACGACGCTCGAGGCTCTCAAGGTCGATGTCATCGGACTGAATTGCTCGACGGGTCCCGAGCACATGCGCGAGCCGGTAAGATATCTTTCCGAGCACGCGACACTGCCGCTGTCGGTGATCCCGAACGCCGGATTGCCGCTCAACACGGGCGTCGGTGAAGCCGTCTATCCGCTAGAGCCGGCACCGATGGCGCAGGCTCTCTCCGAGTTCGTGCGGGACTTCGGGGTGCGCATCGTTGGCGGCTGCTGCGGAACTACGCCGGAACACCTCGCCGCCATAGTGGGAGCAGTGCACGAGGCCGAGCGCGGGGCAAAGCCTGCTTCGAGGCCTCAGCACGTGCCCCGCGTCAGCTCGGCCATGCGCGCCATCACACTGCACCAGGATCCGCCGCCGCTGCTCGTCGGCGAGCGCGTGAACTCGCAAGGGTCACGGAAGGTGAAGCGCTTGCTGCTCGCCGACGATTACGAGGGAATCCTCGAGGTTGCGCGCGACCAGGTTGACTCCGGCGCTCACGTGCTCGATGTATGTGTCGCCCTCACCGAGCGCGCCGACGAAGCAGAGCAGATGTCGAAGGTGGTGAAGCTGCTGTCGATGAGCGTGGAGACGCCACTCGTCATAGACTCCACCGAGGCGAACGTAATCGAGGCTGCGCTCGAGCACATACCGGGGCGCGGGATCGTCAACTCCATCAACATGGAGAACGGCCGCAAGCGCATCGACTCGGTCGTGCCGCTGGTGAAGAAACATGGCGCCGCGGTCATCGCGCTCACCATCGACGAGATCGGGATGGCGAAGACGCGCGAGCGGAAGCTCGAGATAGCCAAGAAGATCTACGACATCGTCGTGGGTGAGTACGGTCTCGCCCCCGAAGACCTCATCTATGACGCGCTGACCTTCACGCTGGCGACGGGCGATGCAGAATGGATCGACTCGGGAAAGGAGACTGTCGAGGGAATCCGCCTGATCAAGCGCGAGCTGCCGGGGGTGTCCACGATCCTTGGAGTGTCCAACGTCAGCTTCGGCCTGACGCCGGAAGCGCGAGGTGTTCTCAATTCCGTGTTCCTGCACCACTGCGTGCAGGCGGGCCTCGACGCCGCCATTGTGAATCCGGCACACATTCGGCCGTATGCGGAGATCTCGGCCGCGGAGCGCGAGATGGCGGACGATCTGGTGTTCAACAAGCGTCCGGACGCGCTCCAGCGGTTCATAGAGTATTTCGCCAACGTTGGCGGCTCAGGGACCTCGACTCAGGTCGAGAAAGAAGACCCGACCGCCGGCATGACCGCCGAACAGAAGGTTCACTGGATGATCCTGCACCGGAAGAAGGAGGGCATCGAGGCCGAGCTGGATGCATCTGGCGTCCGAGAGAATCCGGTTCGGGTTCTGAACGAGATCCTGCTTCCGGCGATGAAGGAAGTCGGCGACAAGTTCGGCGCGGGCGAGCTGATCCTGCCATTTGTTCTTCAGTCTGCCGAAGTCATGAAGAAAGCCGTGAAGCACCTCGAGCAGTTCCTCGAGAAGGCAGAAGGCTATACCAAAGGAAAGGTCGTTCTCGCAACCGTGTACGGGGACGTGCACGACATCGGGAAGTCCCTCGTCAACACCATTCTCTCCAACAACGGCTACACCGTCTTCGACCTCGGCAAGCAGGTACCCGTCAACACGATTCTCGACAAAGCCGTCGAGGTCGGCGCTGATGCGATCGGCTTGAGCGCGCTGCTAGTGTCTACGTCCAAGCAGATGCCGCTCTGCGTACAGGAGCTGGACAAGCGCGGCATGCAGATCCCGGTGCTAATCGGTGGGGCCGCGATTAACCGCCGGTTCGGACGGCGCGCGCTATTCGTTGAAGGTGAGCGTGCCTACGATTCGGGCGTGTTCTACTGCAAGGACGCATTTGAGGGACTGGAGACTATGGACGTGCTCCAGGATCCCAGGAAACGCGGGCCGTTCGTCACCAAGAATCTCGACGACGCGCGCAATGACGTGTTCCTGCGCACAACGGTTGGAAAGGATATCGCTGTAGGCGACGCTGCTGGCGAGCGTAGCGACGTGGTCGCCAACAACCCGGTTCCCTCGCCGCCCTTCTGGGGGACGCGGGTCATTCGCGACGTGCCCACCGACGAGATCTTCGATCTCCTCGACCTCGACGAACTTTACCGACTCCAGTGGGGTGCGCGCGGATCGGGCGAACAATACCACTCGACGGTGAAGAAGGAGTTCGAGCCGGTGCTCGAACGGCTCAAGAAGGACGCGAAGAAAAAGGGCTGGATCAAACCACAGGTCGTGTACGGATACTTCCCCGCTCAATCGCAGGGGAACGACGTGATCATCTACGATCCCGCCGCGTACTCGAGCGACGGTGGATCATTGCGAGAGATCGCGCGCTTCCATTTCCCGCGCATGGTGGGACGCGAGCGATTGTGTCTCGCCGATTACATCAGAAGCGTCGACTCGGGCGACGTTGACGTCGTGCCACTTCAGATCGTGACCGTGGGAAAGGAAGCCAGCGAGCGGTTCGAGGAGCTCCAGGCGAAGAACGAGTACAGCGAAGCGTTCTACTCGCACGGGCTGTCGGTCGAAGCCGCGGAAGCGGTAGCCGAATGGTCGCATCGCCGGATCCAGAAGGAGCTGGGCGTGCCGAGTGGCAAGCGCTATTCATGGGGGTACGGAGCGTGTCCGGATCTCGACGACCACGCAACGGTCTTCAAGCTCCTTCCCGCGAAGGAAGCGCTTGGCATGGACCTCACTGAAGCGTTCCAGCTGCTGCCGGAGCAGTCGACGGCAGCGGTCGTAATTCACCATCCCGAAGCCAAGTATTACGCCGTGCGCGGCTCCGCCCAGGACGCTGCAGCGGCGGCGGAGGTAGCAGTTGCCTGACAACCCACTGATCGCTCGCCTGCTTGACCCGCAACAGGTCATCGTCTTCGATGGGGCGATGGGCACCCAGCTGTACAGCAAGGGTGTGTTTATCAACCAGTGCTACGACGAGCTGAACCTGCGCGCGCCGGATCTCGTGCGCGATGTCCACAAGGCATACAAGAAGGCCGGGGCTGAAGTCCTAGAGACAAATACTTTCGGTGCCAACCGCATCAAGCTGGCGCAGTACGGACTGGAGTCGCAGGTGGCTGAAATCAACCGCGCCGCAGTCAGGATCGCGCGTGAGGTTGCGGACGGTGATGTCCTCGTTGCGGGCGCAGTGGGGCCGCTTGGGATTCGCCTCGAGCCATTCGGGCCCACCAGTCTCGATGAGGCGCGCGCGGTATTCCGCGAACAGCTGCAGGCGCTAAAGGAAGGCGGCTGCGACGTGTTCATCCTCGAGACGTTCGCAGACCTGCACGAGATCGAGCAGGCGATTCGCGGCGCTCACGAGGTGGATTCGACCATTCCCGTCATCGCGCAGATGACAATCGGCTCCGACTGCCACACGCCGTACGGAGTGTCGGTCGAAGATCTCACCCAGTCTCTGGACGCATTTGGTGCCGACGTTATCGGCCTCAACTGCTCCGTTGGCCCGCAGATAATTCTCGACGCGATCGAAAAGATGGTACTGGTGAGCAGGCGCAAGCTGAGCGCACAGCCGAACGCCGGAATGCCGCGTGATGTCAGCGGGCGCAGCATGTACATGGCGAGCCCGGAGTACATGGCGACCTACGCGCATCACCTCGTCCAGGCGGGCGCCAAGATCGTCGGCGGGTGCTGTGGAACTACTCCCGAGCACATCGCGGCGATGGTCGAAGGCGTGCGTCCGCTGTCGCCGCGGCAGCCGCGCGTTCCGGCGAGGGAGCGCCGGCAGGCGCAACCCGATCTCCCGCCCGAGGATCCGGGAGTGCAGCCGGTTCCGCTGGCTGAGCGATCCAGGTGGGGCGGCAAGATCGCGAGGGGAGATTTCGTCACCTCGGTGGAAATCGTCCCACCGCGGGGCGTCGACGCATCGAAGATGCTTCGGGACACCGCGGCACTTCGAGAAGCCGGCGTCGATGCCGTGAATGTGCCCGATGGCCCGCGCGCCCAGAGCCGAATGGGGGCGCTGCTCACCAGCGTTCTGATCGAGCAGCAGGTGGGGATCGAGACGGTCATCCATTACTGTTGCCGCGATCGCAATCTGCTCGGAATGCTGAGCGACCTGCTGGGTGCTGCCGCCGTCGGCCTTCGCAATCTTCTGCTCATCACCGGGGACCCGCCGAAGATGGGACCCTATCCCAACGCAACAGCGGTTTTCGACATCGACGCGATCGGACTTACCAATCTCGTGAGCCAGCTGAATCACGGCTTGGATCCCGGCGGAAATGCCATCGGCGCGCCGACGAAGTTCACTATCGGCGTCGGCGTGAATCCGGCCGCGCTCGATCCGGCGCAGGAGCTCAAGCGATTCGAGTGGAAGGTCGAAGCGGGCGCCGAGTACGCGATCACCCAGCCGGTATTCGATGTAAGCCAGCTCGAGAAGTTCCTGCGTACGATCGAGCACACCCGCATTCCCATCGTTGCGGGCATCTGGCCGCTCGTGTCGCACCGTAACGCGGAATTCCTGGCCAACGAGGTACCGGGTGTGGTTGTGCCACCTGCTATTATTGAACGCATGCGGGCCGCGAGCGCAAAGTCGAAGGAGCACGGGGTCGCTGAAGGAATTACAATCGCTCGGGAGATGCTCGAGCGCGTGCGTCCACACGTACAGGGCGTGCAGGTGTCGGCTCCGTTCGGAAAGGTCGAGCTGGCGCTGGAAGTCTTCCGCGACACGCTCGCGGCCGCCGAAGCGAGGGCAGTCTGATGATCGCAGACATTTTCATTTCCCGTTCGCGCTACTGGCTGACCAAGGAGTACCCGATCAAGCTGCGGCATTGTGTCAACGTGCTTCCACCGGGAGCCACCTGGAAGCGGCCCGACGCCAACTCGAACAGCATTGGAAATCTGCTCGTCCACCTCACGGGGAACGTCACGGAGTGGATTCTGAACGGAATCGGCGGACAATCCATCAAGCGATACCGCGCTGCTGAGTTCAGCCAGCGCGATGGCGCCGACGGAGCGACGTTGCTCGCCAATCTGGAGGCAGTTCTGCGACAGGCGGACGACGTGCTCGCGGGTCTCACCGAACAGCGTCTCCAGCAGCCCATTCGGATTCAAGGGCGCGAGACGACCGTCCTCGGCGCCATCTACCACGTGGTCGAGCACTTTGCGATGCACACCGGCCAGATCGTTTTCCTCACCAAGATCTACGCGCCGGGAACCATTCATTTTTACGAAGATGCCACCGACGTCGCGCAACCCCTGTGGCAGGAGGGGTTCCGTCTCGAAGAAGCCGCCCACTGACCGGCGATTGCTTGTCGTGGCTGACCAGCTAATGTTGCGGGTATGAAAGGAATCCTCATAGTCGATCACGGGTCGCGAAAGCGCGAAGCGAACGAGATGCTGCGCGCCATGGCGGTCCTGATCCAGGCGATGGCCGGGCAGGACGTAATCGTGCGGTACGCGCACATGGAGCTGGCGGAACCGGACATCGCCGCCGGATTCTCGAGCTGCGTCGAGGCCGGGGCCACGGACGTCACCGTGTTTCCGTACATGCTGTCGCCGGGCCGCCACTCTACGGCAGACATCCCTCGGATGGTCGCCAACGTCTCGAAAGTATTTCCGAATGTCAGCTTCAGCGTGACACCGGCGTTCGGGCTCCACGAAAAACTGGCGGAGGTCGTTCTCGAGAGAGCCGGGATTGGCGCGAATGCAAACTGATGCGACCTCCTCGTCCCCCACCCTGACGCTGCTCTCCGAAGAAGAGGTGATGTTCCGCGATGCGATCGCGGCATTCGCCGAAGAAGAAGTTCGTCCGCGCGTGATGGAAATGGAGAAAGCTGGAAAGATCGACCCAGCGCTCCTGCCGAAATACTTCGAGCTGGGCCTCATGGGGATCGAGGTTCCCGAGCAATACGGCGGAGCCGGCGGAACGCTGTTCATGGTGACGCTGGCCGTGGAAGAGATCAGCAAGGTGGACGCGGCGGCCGCGATCGTCTGCGACGTGCAGAACACCCTCGTGAACTACCCCATCACCCAGTACGGCAGCGAGGCCCAAAAGGCGAAGTATCTGCCGTTGCTGACGTCCGAGGTCATCGGCGCTTATGCTCTCTCGGAATCCGGGTCTGGGTCCGATGCGTTTGGCCTCGCCACACGCGCGGAAAAACGCGGCGATCGTTGGGTTCTTCGCGGACAGAAGCTCTGGATCACCAACGGCGCGGAAGCTGGTGTCTTTATCGTCTTCGCGAATGCCGACCCAACAGCGGGCTATCGCGGGATAACGGCCTTCATCGTCGAGCGCGGTTACAAGGGATTTTCGGTCGGCAAGAAAGAGGACAAGCTCGGCATCCGCGCCTCGAGCACCGTCGAGCTCCTGCTCGACGATTGCGAGGTTCCCGAAGAGAACGTCCTCGGCCCCGTCGGTCAGGGCTACAAGATCGCGATCAATACGTTGAACGAGGGACGGATCGGAATCGGCTCGCAGATGATCGGTGTGGCGCAGGGAGCACTCAACGCGACGATCAAGTACGTGAGCGAGCGGAAACAATTCGGAAAGTCGCTAGCCGAATTCCAGGGAGTCCAGTTCCAGCTGGCGCAGGCGGCGACCGATGTCGAGGCCGCGCGGTTGATGGTGTACAACGCCGCTCGGCTCAAGGATGCGGGAAGGGACATCGCGCGCGAAGGCGCTATGGCCAAGCTCTTCTCATCCCAGGTCGCCGAGCGAGTGACTTCACTTTGCGTGGAGCTGTTCGGAGGTTACGGCTACACCAAGGACTACCCGGTGGAGAAGTTCTATCGCGACGCGAAGATTGGCGCGATATACGAGGGGACGTCCAATATGCAGCTGCAGACCATAGCGAAGGCCATCCTCAAATAGATCTGGCAGCTCGGTTGTTCAGATCAAACTGCCTCTTTCACGGCGAAGTAGTTCCGTGAAGGATCCCTTCCCTGACCCTCCGGGCCTTCACCGACGCGCGCGGATCCTCGACAATCCGCAGCTCGACGTGCGGAAGGAAAAGGAGCCGCGCCGTCAGCGCCAGCTGCTTTCCTTCCCTGCTCACGAGAATCGGAATCGGAGCTCCCTGGTGAGCGCGCGCGTACTTGGCGCGGAACTGCTCCGACCACGTAGGATCTCCCGCGCCGATTCCGCCAACGGCGAGAAGGAGATCACCGGGCTGGACGCCCGCCGCATCCGCCGAGCTCAGTGGCACTACCTGAGTGACGTGAACGCCGGCGCTGTCCTCAACGGTGCCGATTCCCACGCGCGGCTCGTTGATCGTGTCGCGCACGAGGCGCAATCCCGCCAGCGGCAACACCGTACCGTACGGAAACGGATCGCGGCCGTCGATATAGTGAGTGTAGAAATCGGTGTACGACTTGCCGTTTGCCGCGCGGCTGACGGCGGCCCACCATTCGTCCGACGTGAAGCCGCGGTTGTTCTTGTAATCGCTGTCATACAGGTCGCGCATCACATCGTCGAGCGAGTGTTTGTTCGCCGATGCGTCGCGGATGATGATGTCGAGCAGGAATCCGGCGAGGGACCCTTTTGGATAGTACAGATACTCGGTCCCGTCGCGCGGATGAATCCAGGTTGAAAGCGATGCGTCCTCGAGCGACGTAGGCGGCAGCGCGGCAACATCTGAGATCTTGTCCCCCGTCGCCACATAAAAGCCGGCCGCATCGATCACCCCTCCCCTCACCTCGGCGAGGTCAGCGTAATAATCGGTGATTCCTTCGCTTATCCAGAGAAGACCGGTGGGTTGTGGCTGCGCGTATTCGTAGGGGTAGAGATCGGCCGGGCGCAATCGCTTCACGTTCCACGAATGAAAGATCTCGTGGGCGTAGAACGACATGATCACCGGTGTGCCGAGCAGTCCGGTCCCATACACGCCCACGTGCGAGTTCTGGTGCTCGAGCGCGTTTCCTCCGCCAAATGTCGAATCGGCGATCTGCATGACGGTGTACGTCGTCCAGGGAATCTCGGCGAAAACTTTTCCCTCGACGGGGATCACCCGCTTGAGCGTCTCCCACACCGCGATGCGCGGACCACCCGTGACGCTGCCCGAAGGATACGACGCAAACCGTACCCAGTGGTCGGCGATCTGCGCGCTGTCGAGATCGAACCTTCCGACGAAAAAGGGCATGTCGACGAGGTCGTGATAGTTCGCCGCCCAGAACTTCCGTGGACCGCTCTCCACCATCCCGGTGACGATCTTCCAGCCGGCCTCGGTGTTCACCGTCACCGTTGCAGGGAAATCGAAGCCTCGACCTTCCGGATAGAAAAAGAGATTGGTGCCGTTGAAAAGGAGAAAATCCGGGCGGGCCCAGGTATTGGCGTTGTCGAGGCTGTCGGCCTCGTAGTCGAAGCGAACCGTCACCTCACCCGCGGCGCGGGGGCGGACCCGCCAGGTATCAGGGTCGAGCTTGTCCCAGCTGAGCGACGTTCCCGTTTCCTCGGCCGCGAAGTTCGAGACATTGCGGGCGAAGTTGGTGATCTCGTAGGCGCCGGGGGTCCACGCAGGGAGAGAGAGAACGACCGGGGCGACTCCTCCCACCGTGAAGGTCATCGCTGACGACACCACTCGGCGCTCGCCGTTCATGCGGGTGAATGTCACCTCGTAGCGGATGTCGCTGAGAGGCGCGGAAGTCGCGGTGCTCTGCGCCGACACCGCCGGCAAGCCCACCGGCGCTGCCAGGACCGGGAGCAGCGTGTAGATGACTGTTCTTCTCATGAAATTCCATATTCGGGAAGACGGCGTTCTGCAGTTCAAGCTGCAAGAGTCGTTCGCGCGTGCTGCGGACACCTATGCGAAAATGCTATATTCGGGGCTCCGCTATCTACCCTTTCTTCCCGTATGATCTCCTCCGAATCTCTCGGCTTCCTCAAGAAGCTATTGGATACGCCCGGCCCATCGGGCTTCGAGTCTGCGCCCGCCAAAGTTTGGCGCGAGCAGGCGAAACAGTTCGCGAAGGTAAGCGGCGACGTTGCCGGCAACAGTCTGGCTGAAGTAAATGGCGATGGCAAGCCGACGATCATGCTCGCCGGGCACATCGACGAGATCGGTGTGATCGTGAGCTACATAGACGACCAGGGTTACGGATACATCCAGCCCATTGGCGGTTGGGACCCGCAGGTGCTCACCGGACAACGACTCCGGTTCGTTGGGCGAAAGGGAGATGTATTTGGTGTCGTGGGCAAGAAGCCGATCCATCTGATCAAGCCGGATGAGCGCGAGAAAGCGGCAAAGTTCACGGACATGTGGGTCGATTTCGGTGCCAAGTCCAAGAAAGAAGCCGAAGAAATGCTTTCGGTCGGTGACGCGGGGGTGATCGATTCCCGCACGATGGAATTTCCGAATGGTAGAATCGTATCGCGCTCGATCGACGACCGCATCGGCGCATTCGTGGTGCTCGAGGCCCTCCGCAGATACGCGGCAAAGCCAGGCGCGGCAAAAGTCGTGGCAGTGGCCACTACGCAGGAGGAAATCGGATATCGGGGTGGCGGGGCGGGCGTCTGCGCGACGTGCATTGGGCCGCAGATGGCGATCGTCGTCGACGTGACATTTGCCATCGATCATCCGAGCGTCGAGAAGAAGGAATACGGCGAGGCCTCCATCGACGGCGGCCCTGTCCTGACCCGCGGCTCCGTGATCTCGCCAGTCGTCTTCAATCTCCTGCGCAAGACGGCGGAGGATCGCAAAATCCCGTTTTCGCTCCACGCCGCTGGACGGGAGACGAGCACCGACGCTGACGCGATCCACATCGCCCGCGAAGGCGTCGCGACGGGAATCGTCGCGGTCCCGAACCGGTACATGCATTCGCCGAACGAGCTGGTCAGCATCCAGGACCTCGATCACGCAGCCGAGCTGATCGCGGAAACCTGCAGAGCGGTCACGACCAGGACAGACTTCACAGCGCGCTAAATCCCGGCTCTACCCGATGCCCAGTCCCATCCCCGCGCCGCGCGAGGAAGGATTCACCACGACCACCGGCTCGCCACTCTATTGGGCGAGATACGGTCGCGCAAACGCCCCGAAACTCCTCCTTCTGCACGGAGGGCCGGGCGCCGACCACTGCTATATGCTCCCCCAGATGCTGCAGCTGGGTGAGCGCCATGACCTGCTCTTTTACGATCAGCGCGGGGGCGGCCGGTCGAAATCTGACTCGCGAGATCCGATCTCCTGGCGCACCCACGTCGAAGACCTCGGAGCGCTCGTAACCGAATTCGGGCTCGAGCCCCTTTCCATCGTCGGATATTCTTGGGGAGCCATGTTGGCGCTCCTTTATACGATCGAGCAGCGCAAGAACCCGCACCTGGTCCCGCCCGCTCGACTTGCCCTCTTGAGTCCGGCTCCTTTGACAATCGAATACAGGCGCGCTTTCGAGGCGGAGTTCAATCGTCGACAACAGAGCCCCGAGATCCTGCACCTGCGGGAAGAGCTGGCGAAGTCGGGGTTGAGAGAGAAAGACCCGGCCGCGTACCGCCTCCGGGCGTTCGAGCTCAGCGTCGCTGGTTATTTTGCAGATCCCAGCAAGGCTCGGGACCTCACGCCCTTCAGAGTGGTCGGTAAAGTGCAACAGTCCGTATGGGAAAGTCTGGCCGATTTCGACCTGATAAGCGACCTGGAGGGCATCAAGACCCCCTCGATCGTCATCCATGGCCGTGACGATCCCATTCCATTAGCGTCTTCCGTAGAAGCTTCGCGCGCAATCGGAACGGGCCTCGTGGTTCTGGACGACTGCGGGCACGTGCCGTACGTTGAACAGGCTAAGCACCTCTTTTCGGCACTCGACACATTTCTTGATGAAACCAATCCGACCGTACGAAGCTGAAATTCAGCCATGACATCAGATTCCGGCGTTACACAGCACGCGATCAGCTCCATCACGGTCGACGGGAAGGAATTCAGGGTGGCGCTCCGTCTGGCATATGACGGGGTTGAGTACATCGGCAGGTTGTGGTTCAGCGATCCCAGCAGCGATCAGATGGGGATTCCGGACCACGGCGCGGTTCCGGGCCGTACGATCGCAGAAGCAGTCGAAGTCGCCAGGAAGCTCACCCCGCAGGATCTCGAGCGGCGCTGCCATCGCGCTCTCGCCGACAAGCGGCGCTACATCCGGCTTCGTCGTGCCACTGAGGAGATCATCACCAAGATCAAGTACATGAACCGCGTCGCGGTGACGATGCGGCATGGAATGCTGGACTCCGAAGGGGCGAGTCAGGAGCTGGAGCTGATTCAGAAGCAGATCGAAGAGATCGTGAAGACCCTTCCCTTCCACGCCGGTATAGAAGAGGGTAGCTGACGGCGATTCCGCGCTTCCCGGCACGCTGGTGACGGGGATGTAGCGCGAAGGCCTTTTATATTGAGGGCATGGATTCCCGCACCGCCGCGCACGTTCTATCTCAGATCGGCGCACTCCTCGAAGCAAAAGGCGAGCAGAGATTCAAGGCGCGGGCCTACGCCGGAGCGGCCCGGGTACTCGTCGCGCTCGATACAGACGATCTCGCACCCCTTCTCAAATCAGGCGAGCTGCTCGCGACCCCGGGGATCGGCCCCGCAACACTCTCAGTCATTCATGAGCTGGTCGAGACCGGAGAGTCGTCGTATCTGGCGCGCCTCATGGAAGGAATGCCGGCGGGCTTGCTCGATCTCATGCGCGTGCCCGGCCTCGGTATCGCCCGGATTCAGGTCCTTCACCAGGCTCTCGGCGTCGAGACAGTCGAGGATCTCGAGCGAGTCGCCCGGAATGGCCGGCTTGCGGAGCTCCCCAAGTCCGGGAAGAAGACGGCCGAGAAAATCCTCAAGGGAATCGAGATTTCCCGGCGAAATGCGCATTTGGAGAGGTTTTCCACCGCCGCCGTCGAAGCGCACGTCATGCTCGCCAACGTCGTGAAGCACCCGGATGTGGAACACGCGGACGTCGCGGGCTCTATCCGGCGGCACAACGAGGTGATAGCCGATATCGATATCGTGGCCGAGTGCTCCGCGGATCCGGAGGAGGTGGCGGAGTCGTTTGCGCGCTCGCCGGGAGTGAGCAAGGCAAACACTGGCGAGGAGCCAGGGGCGGTGGCGATTCGGTTCGTGGACGGCACCGAGCTCGACATATACTGTGCGAACAGCGCCGACTACCCAATGGCCCTATGGCGCGCCACTGGCAGCACCGCGCACGTTGAAGAAATGGCAGTCCTGGCAGACAAAAAGGGATTCGTGATCAAGGGCAACTGGCTGGTCAGGAAAGAGGGCAAGCGGGTTCCAATTCTGAGCGAGGATGCGCTGTTCACCGTGCTCGGCCTTGTCCCCATTCCGCCGGAAATGCGCGAGGGGATGGGCGAGATCGAAGCCGCTGCCCGGCGCGAGCTCCCCGAGCTGGTGACCTTCGACGATATCCGGGGCGTGCTGCATTGTCACACCGACTACTCGGATGGGACCGCGACGCTGGAGGAGATGGCGAGCGCCGCGAAGGAGCGCGGCTGGAGCTATCTGGGAGTGTCGGATCATTCCGAATCTGCGTTCTACGCCGGCGGAATGAAGCGCGACGCGCTCGCCCGCCAGCACGACGAGATCGACCGCATCAATGACCAGATCAAGGATTTCAGAATCCTGAAGGGAATCGAGGCTGACATACTCGCCGATGGAAGACTCGATTACGACGCGGGCATCCTGGACCGTTTTGATTACGTGATCGGATCGATCCATTCGCGCTTCAGCATGGATGGAGACGCGATGACGAAGCGCGTGCTGGCCGCGATGGATGATCCGCATCTGACGATTCTCGCCCACCCTACCGGGAGACTGCTGCTGTCCCGCGAGCCTTACGCGATCAATGTCGAAGCAGTCCTGGAAAAAGCCGCGGAGGCCGGCGTGGCGGTGGAGCTGAATGCAGATCCGCACCGGCTCGATCTCGACTGGCGTTACTGCCGCCAGGCAAAGGAGTTGGGGGTCACGATCGAGATCGGTCCGGACGCACACTCAACGGCCGGGCTCGACAACGTTCATTTCGGGATCGGCATGGCTCGAAAGGCCTGGCTCGAGGCTGGAGAGATTCTCAACGCCCGGGGCGCGGAGGATGTCCTCGCCTTTGCGCAGAAGCGCCGAGCCGCCCGGTGAAGAAGCCGACGCTCAGCAAACCAAAGAGCAGAAAACGGCCTCGTATTGCAAAGGGCGCTCTGGGCCCGCACGCCGCAGAGATCTTTTCGCGGCTCAAAGGAGCGCATCCTGACGCGCATTGCGAGCTCGATCACGGGACTTCGCTTCAGCTGTTGGTGGCGACCATCCTGAGTGCTCAATGCACGGATAAGCGTGTCAACATGGTGACGCCGCTTCTGTTCAAGACCTATCCGACAGCGCAGACGCTTGCAGACGCTGATCAGGAGCAGCTCGAAGAGATCATCAAGAGCACCGGCTTCTTCCGCAACAAGGCGAAGAGTTTGATCGGGCTCGGGAAAGCACTCGTCGAGAAGCATAACGGCGAGGTCCCGGGATCCATGGAGGCTCTAGTCAGGCTTCCCGGAGTCGGTCGGAAAACGGCCAACGTCATCCTTGGCAACGCGTTCAGGAAGAACGAGGGCGTTGTCGTCGACACTCACGTGGGACGCCTGAGTCGTCGGCTTGGCTTGACGAAGCAGACTGATCCGGTGAAGGTCGAGCAGGAGCTGATGCCGCTTTTCCCTCAGGAAGAGTGGGCGATGCTCGCGCACGTGCTGATCTTTCATGGCCGCCGGGTCTGCGAGGCGCGCGTACCCAAATGCGAGATGTGCGTGCTGAGCAAGATCTGCCCGTCGAGTACGGCCTAGGTTATGATTCCATGCTGAATCCAACCAGCATCCAACGCCACCTTTCGCAACTATGACCAAGATCGCAACGATAGAAACCAACAAAGGGACCATGCGCGCCGAGCTCTACGAGAAGGACGCGCCGAAGACCGTCGCCAATTTCGAGAAGCTCGCCAACTCCGGCTTTTATGACGGGACCAAGTTCCACCGAGTCATCAAGGACTTCATGGTGCAGGGTGGCGACCCCTACTCGAAGGGCGGAGAGCATGCGAAGGGTCCCGTGGGGACGGGCGGTCCGGGCTACAAGATCGATTGCGAGACGCAGGGAAACCCGCGCAAACACGACGTGGGCGCGCTTTCGATGGCACACGCGGGAAAGAATACCGGCGGAAGCCAGTTCTTCATCGTGCTCAGCGAGCAAAACACCAGGCACCTGAACGGGGTGCACACTGTGTTCGGAAAGGTCATCGAGGGCATCGACGTCGTCCCCAAAATCAGCCAGAATGATACTGTGACGAAGGCCAGAGTCTCGAGCGATCCGGGAGCGAAATGAGTATGACGGCAAAAAAGAAGACCGACCTGAGCGCCGCGCTGACCGGGTTGATCCTCGGCGCGGTCACGATTTTCCTGCTCCTGACCTCTATCGTGATGATGACGAACGCTCATTATCGGGACAAGGAAGCCGCGGAAGCTCATAAGTAGGGGTCGGCAGGCAGGTCATTATTGACTGTTGGGCTTGTGCGTCGTATCTTACTGACTGGTCAGATACTATTAGTTTGAGCAAATGCCCCGAGCGAAATCAGCTGCACCAAAATGGCGTAGATGCCCGGAGGACCGGCCCCACCAGATCATAAAGGCCGCCCTCGAGGTCTTCGGGGAATGTGGCCTCGCCAACGCCCGGCTACAGGATATCGCGGAGCGCGCCGGGGTCTCCAAGGGCACGATCTACCTCTACTTCCCCAACAAGGAAGAGCTCTTTCGCGAAATGATCCGGCAGACCGCGGTCGCCGCGATCGAGAGAGCAGAACAAGCCGAGATTCCCGGCACGCCAAGAGACCGTCTCCTGGCGTTCATGAGAGGCTACTGGTCATTCGTTCGCTCCCCCGTATTTGTCACGATTTACCGACTCGTCCTCGGCGAGCTGCACCAGTTCCCGGACCTCGCGAAATTCTACGCAAACGAGGTAGTCGCCCGTGGGCAGAAGCTCCTGTCTGGGATCATCACCCGAGGTATCGAAGAGGGTGATTTCCGCGACATCGACCCGATGGTGGCAGCGCGCATGCTCGTCGCGATTATCGTTATGAACGGTATCTGGCGCGACGAGCACACCGGCGTTCCCCTTCTCGCCCACAAGAGTGACGAGGAAGTTTTCAGAGAACTGGCCCAGTTCTATCTCCACGCAATCGCTCCAGCCGAGGGTGCGTTTGCGCAGGCAGATGGCGCGCCTCCCGATGCAGTCTCGTTCATCCCTTTCATCAATGACTGAATTCCCAATTAATGTACGCGCTCTCAGAGCGGCGGCCGCGGCAATCGTGCTCGCTTCAGCACCACTCCAGGCACAGCAAACGACAACGCTTCCACTCTCGCTCGGTGACGCGGCGCGACTCGCGGCCCAGCAGAGCGCGATGGCGCAGGGCGGAAGGTTGCGCGCGGACGAAGCCCAGGCGCGCGTTCGCCAGCGTCGGGCGGACCTGCTGCCGACGGTAACCGGCTACGTGCAGGAAGCGGGTCGAACCTTCAACACATCGACGCTCGGAATCGACTTCCCCGCCCCCGCCGGCCAGAAGCCGATCTTCGATCCAAAGGGTCAGGTCGAGGGTCCGGTGAACACGCTCGACTTTCGTGGTCGGGTCCAGCAGAACCTGATCGATTTTGGTGCGCTCGGTCGCGTGCGGTCGGCGCAGGCTGCCGCGCGGTCGTCCAGCGCCGATGCCGATGCGACCGCGGAACAATCGGCGACAACGGCTACTACGGCTTACGTCCGAGCAATGCGGGCAGACGCAGATCTGCACGCCCGTCAGGCCGACACGTTGCTCGCGACAGAGCTGCTACGCATCGCTCAGTCGCAGCTCCAGGCCGGAACCGGCGTTGGTCTCGATGTCACCCGCGCGAGAGCACAGCTCGCGGCCACTCGCGCCAGCCTCATTGCATCGCGAAACGCGCGCGATCACGCGCACCTCGATCTGCTGCGGGCCCTTTCGCTCCCGATCGGAACGGACATCGTGCTCACGGATTCCCTAACCACCACCGCCGCGCGTACAGAGCCAATTCCCGACGAAGCGGCGCTCGTAGCCCAGGCGCTTCGCTCTCGTCCGGACCTTCTCGCCGAGGAGCAGCGCGTCCAGGCGGCTCGGCAGGGACTTTCAGCGATCAAGGCCGAGCGTTTGCCGACGCTCGGACTCGTCGCCGATGACGGTGTCATCGGAAAGAATGGCGCCCGCCTCTTCAATACCTATACGTGGGGCCTGCAGGTGAACGTTCCGTTCTTCGACGGATTCAGGCGCGAAGCCAGAGTGCAGGAACAGCAATCATTCGTAAAGGAAGCGGAGATCCGCCAGCACGACCTCGAGCAGCAGGCGCAGGTCGATGTGCGCGGCGCGGTGCTCGACCTCGCCGCCGCGCGCGAGCAGCTCGACGCCGCCAGTGAGAGACTGCGCCTCGCCGAGCAGGAGGTTGCCCAGGCGCGCGACCGCTTCAACGCCGGTGTTGCGGGGAATGCAGATGTAGTGAATGCATCGCTCGCCCTCACGGCGTCCCGCACGCTCGTGAACGACGCAGAAACTGCATATCAGCTGGCGCGGGTGTCACTGGCGCGCGCGACTGGCAGTGTGACGACGCTGAGATAAGCGAAACAACCGTTAGCTAAACTTCATTCAGACCGCCGCAAACAGGAAAGATTATGGCAACCGCGATAGAACCAACCTCTCCCGCTACTTCACGCAACGGAAGAACTGCCGCCGAGGAGCCGGACAAGCCCTCGTCGAAAAAGAAGTTCGTTCTGCCGATCGCGATCCTGGTCGGCCTCCTTCTGCTCGTCTGGGCGTTCCAGAGGTGGAACTACGGGCGCTCGCACGAGTCAACGGACAACGCGCAGGTCGATGGGCACATCGTGCCCGTACTCGCCAAGGTCGGCGGATACGTGAAATCGGTAGGCGTGAGCGAGAACGATCACGTGAATGCCGAACAGCTGCTCGTGCAGCTCGATGACGCCGACTATCGTGTGCGGCTGCAGCAGGCGCAGGCCGACCTCGCCGCGGCTGAAGCAACCAGTGGCGGGTCGGGTCAGGCACAGTCACAGGTTCAGAGCGCCGCGGGTCAGCGGGCGACTCTCGATGCCCAGATCGGAGCCGCCAAGGCCAACGCCGACAAGGCTGACGCGGATCTCGCGCGCGCCAAGGAGCTCGCCGCCAAGCTGATCATCTCCAATCAACAGCTCGATGCCGCACAGGCGATGGCCGCGGTAGCACACGCAAATCTGCTCGCCGCCCAGCGGCAGGCGTCAGCTGCCGGCGGTTCGGTCAACACGGCCGAGGCCGGTGTGCGCGTCGCCAGCGCCCGTACGATGGCGGCGCGCGCCGCCGCAGAGAACGCGCAGCTGCAGCTGAATTACACGCGCATCACTGCGCCGGCATCGGGCGAAGTGTCGAGAAAACAGGTCGAGGTCGGGCAGCTCATCGCCCCTGGCCAGCCACTTCTCAGCATTGTTGCCGACACCGGGATATGGGTGACGGCGAACTTCAAGGAGACCCAGCTCGCGACGATTCGTCCCGGCCAGCCGGTGGAGTTCGAGATCGACGCCTACGGCGGCTGCGTCGGCGAAGGCAAAGTGGCTAGCGTGAGCGGGGCAACCGGAGCAAAGTTCGCGCTCCTGCCTCCTGACAACGCGACGGGAAACTTCACCAAGGTCGTGCAGCGTGTTCCAGTCCGCATCGCGGTCACCAAGCCGTGCTCGGGTAACCACCCGTTGCGACCTGGCCTCTCCGCGAACGTGCACGTGAACACGGCAAACCGGTGAGCTCGGCCGTGCTGCGGTCCTCCGGGGTGACGACATCCTCCGAGGACCGCTACGCACACAAGTACATCATCGCCTTCACCGTCACCATGGCGGCGATGCTGGAGCTCATAGATACCTCGATCGTCAACGTCGCGATTCCTCACATGATGGGGAATCTCGGCGCGACGCTCGACGAGATCGCCTGGGTCTCGACCTCCTACATCATCGCCAACGTCATCGTCATTCCGATGTCGGGCTGGCTTTCGGCGTATTTCGGCAGAAAGCGCTACTTCACCGGCTCGATCCTTCTCTTCACACTGGCATCCTTCTTCTGCGGCTCGTCGCACTCGCTGTTTGCGCTGATCTTCTGGCGGGTGATTCAGGGAATCGGTGGCGGCGCACTTCTCTCGACCGCGCAGGCCACGCTCTATGAGTCCTTCCCCCCGAAAGAAGCCGGAACCGGAATGGCGATCTTCGGCGTCGGCGTTATGGTCGGCCCGACACTCGGACCGACCCTCGGTGGCTGGATCACGGACAATTATTCCTGGCCGTGGATTTTCTACATCAACGTCCCGCTCGGCATCATCGCGGCGATCCTGACCGTAACGTACGTGCACGACGCCGCGCACCAGGAGCGCGCCGACAAGATCGACTACCTCGGAATTATCTTCCTCACCCTTTGCGTTGGCTCGCTACAATGGATGCTCGAGCGCGGTGAACGGTACGATTGGTGGGAGTCGCGCTTCGTAACGTTGCTGGGCGTCACTGCGCTCTTTTCGGGGATCGCTTTGATCTGGCGCGAGCTCACCGTAGACGAGCCGATCATCAACTTCCGGATCCTCAAGAGTCGCCAGCTGACGGCAGGCGTGAGCCTGGGACTGCTGCTCGGGTTCGCGCTTTACGGCTCCGTTTTCATACTGCCTGTCTTTCTGCAGCAGCTGCTGCAGATGACTGCGTGGCAGACGGGGAAGATCATCCTCCCGGGAGCGATTGCATCGGCCGTGACGATGGCAGTTGTTGGGCGAAACGCGATGCGGCTCGACGCGCGCTACACGGTGGTTGCCGGAGCGTTTCTCTTTTTCTGGTCGATGCTGAAAATGTCGCACCTGACATCCGCCAGCGGCCAGCAGGACCTGTTCTGGCCGCTGATCCTGCGCGGTGTTGGGCTTGGTCTGATCTTCGTGCCGCTCACGAACGCGACGATGGCGGATCTCAAGGTGAAGGATCTCGCGCAGGGCACCGGCATGTTCAATCTCATGAGGCAGCTCGGTGGCTCGCTCGGCATCGCCGTCATGGCGACCCTCCTTGCTCGCTTCATGGCGAGCGAGAAGGCGGTGCTGACCGAGCACGTCGGCGCCAGCGATCCCGAGACATTGAGCCGCCTCTCGCTTCTTAGCAGGGGGCTTATTGCCCGGGGGATGAATCCCCTGGTCGCACAGCAGCAGGCACTTGCCATACTCGATAGACAGGTGACGGTGCAATCGAGCATGCTCGCGTTCTCGAGGATCTATCTGTACAGCGGCCTGGTGCTCATATTCGCCCTACCCCTGCTGCTTTTGTTCCGGACGGGTCGCGCCCGTGGCTCGATGGGCCCGGTACATTAGCCATTCAACAGTTGACCGTACCGCTACGTATTTCTGATGAGGAGCGAGACCTCGTAAGCCTGGCCCGAAAGGGCGAGGAGCGGGGTTTTTCCGGGCTCGTGCGATTGCACCAGCGCCGCGCGTATATAGTGGCGCGATCGATCGTCATGACCCACGAGGACGCTGAGGACGCTGTGCAGGAAGGATTTCTGCGTGCGTACCAGGCACTCGACCGGTTCGACCCTGCACAGACTTTCGGCGCCTGGCTCAATCGGATCGTCGCAAATGCGGCGCTCGATCTGGCTCGCCGGAAAAAGGTGCGAACCGCCGAAGAGCTCTCGGAATCGATGGCCACGGCCTTCCGCGATCCGGCGGAAGATCGTGAGCTTAAGGAACGGCTTGACGCTGCGTTGGCGCAGCTTCCGCCGCGAGCGCGGTCGGTGATAGTGTTGCACGATGTGGAGGGGTTCACGCACGCGGAGATTGGCGAGCTGCTGGACATTCCGGGCGGAACCGCTCGCTCGGATTTGCACCACGCTAGGCAGAAGCTGCGAGGGCTCCTGGAAAACTTGAGGGGGTAGAAGATAGTCATGACAGACCGTACCGATCTGCGAACCGAGGACGAAGGCGATGCCAGGATTACGGAGATGCTCCGTAATGCCTATGCACCGCCCACCGAAGGCGCGTATTGGGACGCCCTCGAAGGTCGCATTATGGCCTACATCGCGGAGCACCGTCCGGCTCTCGTGCGGATCCCGGTCAACTGGTGGTCCGATCTCGCGGGCTGGGCTGCGCCGGGACTCGCTGCCGCCGCTCTCCTTTTCGCGGCTGCTGGAGCGCTGATCGCGCGCCAGAACGAGGACGAGGTGACTACCGGCTACGAGGCGGTCGCCGAGTCGGCCTCCACGGATGTCCTGCCGGGCGCGGTACAGGTGGTGTCGGCTCCGCGCGACGGCTCGTCGCAGCGTGAAGCGACATTCCGCTACGTCATGTCACACTGAGGATGGCAATGGATCGAAGCAAAGGGTACGCGCTGATGTTCCTTCTCGGCGCTTTTATCGCCGGCGGAGCGCTTGGCTTCTCCGCCGACCGTGCTATGCGCGGTGGGCACGGCCGCGAAATGCGTGGCCAGTGGGTATACCGTCAGCGTCTCGCGGAAGAGCTGAATCTGACGCCACAGCAGCGAACGTCGGTCGATTCGCTCATGGAGCAGAAGCACCGTCAGATCGTCGCTCTGTACAAGCCGGTCAAGCCCCAGCTGGACTCGATTGCTACCCTGGCACGTGTAGTCAGCGACAGCACCCACGCCCAGATCAAGCGGCTGCTCAACCCCGACCAGCAGGCCAAGCTCGACAAGATGCGGGCGGCTGCGCGCCGGGACCTCGCGGAGCGACGCGGCGGAGACTCAGGCGCGGGCGGAAACCGTCCTCCGGGCCCACCGCAGTTCTGATATTAGCCCTCAAGTGACAAAAGGCGCCGGTGCAATGCACCGGCGCCTTTTTTTGTCACTTCAGCTATTGATTACGCGTTGTCGGGATCGGCGTTTCTTTCGCCTTTGCCGAAGTTCTTCTGCACCTTCCCCTTAAGCTGTTCAACGCGACCCTTGATGTGCTCGCTGGTGTTGTCCGTCGCATCACCGAGATCGCCGCGAACCTTGCCCTTCATCTCTTTCGCGGTGCCTTTGACTTCGTTCTTGATCCCGCGTTCGTTAAGGTCTGCCATCGTACCCTCCGCTTGTGGAATTCAATGAGTCGTTCCAGTTGACCACTCTTAAAGCAAGCGACATGCCTCCTGTACGTTCGTTTTTTTCGATGGCGGGGTTGACTTTTCAAGGTCGGTATTGACCTTGCAAAGGCCTGCCTGCTTGCGGAAATTCCGAGGTCAAAGCCACCAGCCCTGCGGTTGGCCGTTACAACCTCTATAGGTCGCACAAATCAGTACTAACGTAGAAGCTCACCCGAGCGGCCGGCGTCTCGCAAAACTCACAATTCTCGCGCTCGGCGTCGTCTACGGGGACATCGGGACCAGTCCCCTGTACGCCCTGCGGGAATGCTTCAAGCATGGCCTGGACGCCGTTCCCGGCAACGTCTACGGCGTTCTCTCGCTGATCGTCTGGTCGCTGATCATCATCGTCAGCATCAAGTACATCGTGTTCATAATGCGAGCGGACAACAACGGCGAGGGCGGTATCCTCGCCTTGCTCGCGCTGATACTCCAGAAGCAGCGTCGTGACGCCGACACGCTGCGTCGCAAGTTGATCATTGCGCTCGGACTCATCGGTGCGGCGCTGCTCTACGGTGACGGGGTGATCACACCCGCCATCTCGGTGTTGAGCGCCGTCGAAGGTCTGGAGGTCGTGGCGCCTTCGTCCGCGAGTCTCGTCATTCCGATCACCATCGCGATTCTGCTGGTCCTCTTCTATTACCAGAAGAAGGGTACGGCCAAAGTCGGTCGCATTTTCGGACCGGTGATGGTGGTCTGGTTCATCACGATTGGCGTGCTCGGAGTACGGGAGATCATGCTCGCGCCGCAGATACTGGCGGCGATGAATCCATGGTACGGCCTCAGGTTTTTCGTCGACCACGGTGCGTCGGGCTTCGTGCTGCTCGGCGCGGTAGTCCTTGCCGTAACTGGCGCGGAAGCGCTGTACGCGGACATGGGTCATTTCGGAAAGCGACCCATACGCCTGGCGTGGTCGAGCCTCGTGCTGCCCTGCCTGCTCGCCAATTATTTCGGGCAGGGCGCGCTCATTCTTCGCGATCCGAGTGCGGCGGTGAATCCTTTCTACCTCCTGGCGCCAAGAGCGCTGTTGTATCCGATGATTGCCCTGGCGACGATCGCCGCGATCATCGCGTCGCAAGCGCTGATTTCCGGCGCGTTCTCGCTCACCCAGCAGGCGGTGCAGCTCGGCTACAGTCCCCGCGTCCAGATCATTCACACGTCACAGCAGGACACCGGGCAGATTTTCGTGCCCGAGATAAAC
Source organism: Gemmatimonadales bacterium (assembly GCA_038227135.1). Lineage (GTDB taxonomy): Bacteria > Gemmatimonadota > Gemmatimonadetes > Gemmatimonadales > Gemmatimonadaceae > UBA4720. The sequence continues at coordinate 48,463 of JBBRQC010000001.1, read as the reverse complement.
CGGGCGCTGGCACTGGGGACCATCTTCGTAGTGCTCTATTTCCGCTCCTCCAGCGCCCTCGGCGCGGCGTATGGTATCGCCGTGACGGGGACGATGGCCATCACGACGGTTTTGTTCTACGTGCTGGCGCGGTCGCACTGGCAGTGGAGCATCTGGCGGGCTGGCGCCCTCACCGCGTTCTTCCTGATCATCGACCTCGCTTTCTTCGGCGCCAACCTCCTGAAGATCCTTCAGGGCGGCTGGGTCCCGCTCGCGATCGGGTTGGGGATTTTCGTGCTGATGACGACCTGGCAGCGTGGCCGGCTGATCGTGCGCAGTCTGCTGGTCGATGCATCGATCCCGCTCGACGCGCTGCTTAAGGACCTAGGCGACGACAATCCCGACAAGCGCTTCAAACCGGCGCGCGTTCCGGGAACGGCGGTGTTCCTGACCTCCGAGTCCAAGGATGCGCCTCTGGTGCTCCTGCACCATCTGAAGCACAACAAGGTGCTGCACGAGAACGTGGTGCTTCTTTCGATATTGGTGGCGCAGGTGCCGGAGGTGCCCATTACCGAGCGCGTCGAGGTCACCTGCTTCCCGCACAACTTCTCGCGCGTCAAAGCCAAGTACGGCTTCATGCAGACCCCGAACGTTCCCGAAGTGCTGGCGCTCGCCACCGAGCGGGGAATCATCGCCAAGCCCGCGGAGACGACGTACTATCTTGGCCGGGAAAATCTTATTCCGTCGGGAACCAAGCCCATCGCGAGCTGGAGAAAGCACCTCTTCATCTTCATGCAGCGCAACGCACGACCGGCGACAGAGTTTTTCGGCATTCCGCCCAATCGGGTAGTGGAGCTAGGCGCACAGATGGAGTTCTAGCCGCCGCCCCGACGCAATCTCTCGATCTCTCGGCGATCCTTCTTGGTGGGACGTCCACGGTCGTAGCCCGGAACTGTTTGCGCCGCTTTCACCTGGATCTGCATGGCTTCCCGCGCCTTCCGACTTTCGGCGCTTTCTTCGTAGAGCGTCGCGGCGAACGAGGCCGGCCCGCGCCGTTCTGAGAGTGCGCGCACTGTGATCACGTGCTGGTAAGGACCCAGCCGGACTGTCAGCGAATCCCCTGCCTGGAGCAACTTCGCTCGTTTTGCCCTCTCCCCGTTTACTTCGACCTTCCCCTTCTCAATGGCTTCTGCGGCCAGCGAGCGCGTCTTGTAGAAGCGGGCCGCCCAGAGCCACTTGTCGAGTCGTACCTTGATTGCGTCGCCTGCGCTCATCCCTTCGTTGCCCCCGCCAAGGGTTCGGAGTCATCAAGATAAGCGAGATCCCACACTGGGGTGCGTCCGTGGTCGAAGACAACTGGGCAAATCAGCTTAAGAAAATCGAGCGGGAGTTCGACGGACTTCCGCCCGAGCCATCGCCTGCAGTTCAGAAAATGCAGAGCGAAGCCGAGCGTCGCGTCAAGGAGAAAGTGCAGCAGCGCGCCGCGATGTTCGGAGCCGGTGCGCGGTTGATTCTCGTCTTCGCGCTGGGCGCCGCGCTCGTGATGTGGCCTTATTCCCGGGAATGCGGGTGGGGATGGTTAAGCTACCTTGGGGTTGACGGCGTGATCGTCCTTGGCGGAATATGGGTCGCTTCCACGACCTGGCGCGGACGTCTTCCGAAGATGCACGCCTTCTCGCTTCTCATCGTGCTGGCGGGATTGGTGCTCATCGCGGGGGAGGTCCTGCCGAGGATCGGGTATGCGGCTACCGACCCGAAGCACCCTCCCCAAATGTGGTGTCCGGGGACGACGAGCCCTCCGGCCGTAACTAGGGGCGACACCCGTCCGGTGATCTCAACGACGAACGCGCCGCCAGACACCACCGTGCTGGAACAGCGCGTTCGCTATGCGACCCAGACTCTCGGGAGCCGCTGGAAGGAGAGCACGGGCGATCTCGCTAAACAACTCCGTCCGCAGCAAGCTGCCTTAGAGCAGACGCTGCATCGCGAGCTGCGTTTGCAGCGAGAGCCCTGATCACATCTTCGGTTACGGGCTGGGGCGTCAGCCCGGAACCCTCGACTTTCATTACCCGCGGCCGAAGCGGCGAAAGAGTCCTGACTCTGATCGGACTGCGAAGGCGAATGGTCCCGGGTCCCTTTTCCAGACCCTCGAAATGATCGCGAAGAATCTGCATTTGTGGATCGGGCACCATCATGCGGCCCGGGCCGTCGAATTCCATCATGCCGTCTCCGCCGGGGAACTCCATCCTGAATTGATTCCCGAAGCGCATGAGGTCGCTCGCTTTTCCGGCGACGACCTGCACATCCCGGAATCTTCCGCCTGAATAGATCCGCAACGTCACCCGGCTTCCTGGCGACAGCTTCTGGACTTCGCGGGTGAGTCGATGCGTGGCCACTTCGTTGGAGTACGAATCATCGATGTCCCCTGCCGGCGTGCGAAGGTCCACGCCGTTGATCGAGGCGATGCGATCGCCTTCGATGATTCCGGCAGCCTCAGCCGGACCCTTCGGCGTCACGCCCTCGACGAACACGCCGAGCGTATCTCGTCGCGTCCCCGTCGCGCGAAGCTCGATACCGAGGGCGGCTCGCTTGGCCATTGCGGAATCCATTCGCAGAAAAATTCTGTTGCCGAACGCCGAGTCGCCCGAGAAGCGGCGGAACACGCGACATTCCGTGCGCCCATCGGAGAATTTCGTGCAGCTGGAGTCGGGCTGACCCCTGGTCGGTTGCGCTTCGAGTGTCGCCGCCGCTGACATGCCAGCCATCGCGGATACGAGGAGTAATGCCTTCATCGTGTCTCCCTTGGTGGTTCTGTCCATATGACATCGAGCCCCTATCAAAGGGTTGCCGGTGCAAAACGCGGCCGTTCCGGCGATATTGAGTCATGTTCACGACGCTCGAGCCCTCCAAAGCGCCGACCAATACCTCCGAGATCGACGTCCACGCCTTCGAGCATCATTGGCAGGACGAGGCCGATGCGGCGTACCTGTACCGTCTGCTGGCCGCGGCCGAGGTCGACCCGAAGAAGAAGGACACTTATTCGAGGCTCGCGGACGTCGAAGATCGACACGTAGTGGTCTGGAGCGATCTGCTCACCGCGCATGGCCACCCGCCTCCAAGGTTCCGGCCGAGCGGGCGCGCGAGGCTGCTCGCCAGACTCGGACGTTGGTTTGGGCCCAGCTTCCTGCTTCCGATGCTGCTCGAGGAGGAAGGCCGTGAGGTAAAGGCGTATCTCGACATGCATCGCGAGACTCCCCGTGGGGCGCCCGGGGGCCCTGAAGCGCTGCTCCTTGCGCGCGAATCAGCGGAGCACGCGACAACCCTTGGCGAGATCTCCGGAAAGGGTGGCGAGCCGTGGCACAAGACGTCGTCAGGCGGCTTCCTGCGCAACGTCGTGTACGGGTTCAACGACGGGCTTACCGCCAACTTCGGGCTGGTGGCGGGCGTGATTGGCGCGGCGACTGTGAACCAGCACCAGGCAGTGGTCGTAGCGGGAGTGGCAGGGCTCATCGCCGATGCTTTGTCGATGGGCTCGAGCGGATACCTCGCCAGCAAGAGCGAGCGCGAGGTCTACGAATACGAGATCTCGATGGAGAAGGCCGAGGTCGAGCTCATGCCGGAGATCGAGCGCGACGAGCTGGCAATCATTTATGAGACAAAGGGAATGGACCGCGACTCCGCGCACGCGCTCGCGACACGGGTGATGGCCGAACCTCAGCGCATGCTGAAGGAGCAGGTGCAGGAGGAGCTCAAGATTGGCGAGCTGAACATGTCGCCCCTGCGCGAGGGGTGGATCACCGGGCTCGCGACCGCGTTCGGAGCGGCGATTCCGGTGTTTCCCTTTCTTGTCTGGCAGGGAACGACGGCGATCGTGATCTCATTCGCGGTTTCAATGCTCTCCCACTTCCTCGTCGGCGCGGCGCGATCCGTGTTCACCGGCCGGTCAGTTTTCCGCTCGGGCCTCGACATGTTCGTGGTCGGCGTCGGTGTTGCCGCGGTGGGCTACTTCTTCGGCGGATGGGTAGGCAGGAGACTGTAAACGTTCAGACCGCTTGCGGCTCCCTTCGCAGCGCCAGTGTTCGAAGCATGATCGATCCGAGTCCGAGGCACGCGGCGATCAACGTAGCGATGGGTCCGATCACGGGGATGGTCTGCACGAGGAGCACGAGGATCCCGCCGAGCAGAAAATTCAGCAGCACACCCTGACGTCCACCGTGCGCGCGTGCGCGAAGCAGTAGGCGCCCTACCCAGATCGCAAACGGGACTGTGCTCAGGTACACGACGACTCCGTAAAGGAGAGCCGTAACGACCGCGAGCGGTATTCCGATCACCGTGACTGCCGCGATGATGATTCCCAATGGCACCAGGATGAACCATCCGAGGCCGACGAGTCCCGACCGAATGGGACGCTGGGGAATTATTTCCGCCGCCTCCGCCGTGAAGCGCGGAATGAGAGCCACGACAACCGCCCCGACAACGAGGAAGCCAAGAATCCAGAGCCAGTGGTTGAGACCCCATTTCCTGGAGATCGGAAGGGCGGTGACAGTCCCTGAGATGCGCGCTGCAGAGTCGATGTGGACTTTCCCCGCGGGCACGCGATACCGGAGATTCCCCGTGATCACGGCATGCGGCCCGATGTGGAGCTCATCGCCTCGCACTTCGACATCGCGTCCAACGGCGCCATTCAGCGTTACGTTGCCGGCTGACGCGAGGATGTTGCCGCGCACGCTGCCTTTGACCCAGACATTCCCGCCAACGAGATAGGCGTTTCTCGAGATGTCTGCCGTGGAATCCAGCGTAACGCTACCGCCCGCGATGGTGGCGTTCCGATCCACCGTTCCCGAAACGTGAATCTCACCGCCGGCCGCCCGTATCGACCCATGGATCCGTCCGCCTATGTTCTGGTTTCCGGCTGCGCCGAGGTAGTCGCCACCAACGCCGGTGCGGAGCTCTACCTCGCGGCCAACAATGATGACGTCGCCGGAGACACTGTCTCCCGGGTACAAAACGCCCCCACCCGCAACGACCAGATCGTCGCCCAGCCGCGTGTAATTGCGCCCGCGGGAGCCAACGCACGAAAGCGTTGAAGCGAGGACCGCGCAACCCAACACGGCGACCACGAAACGAGGGGGTGTCTGGGCTACCATGGATCCCTCCGACTGGGTACGAGAGGCAGGCGACGATGCGGGAATGTTGGCGGCACCTGGTGATACCGCAAGCAGGCCGTTATGGGACGCGGACAATCACCAGAACCGCTTACACCCTCTACTGGTGCCGAGCGGTTCTCTTTTGCTAACATCATTGATGCCACCACGACCCTACGTTCTCGCGGAAGCCAACTGGAAGCTCGTCAAGGACACCGACTATGAGGTGGCCATCCTCCCCTGGGGGGCGATGGAGCCACACAACTTTCATCTCCCGTACGCAACCGACAACTTCGAGTCCGCGGCTGTCGCCGAACGCTCAGCGAAGGTTGCCTGGGAACGGGGCGCGAAGGTGATCGTGCTTCCGACCGTCCCCTTTGGCGTGAATACCGGCCAGCTCGACCTGAGGCTCACTCTCAACATGAACCCGGGCACCCAGCTCGCGGTGCTATCAGACATCTCGTCGGCTCTGGCCGGCCAGGGGCTGAAGAAGCTCCTCATTTTGAACAGCCACGGCGGGAACGATTTCCGTCAGATGATTCGCGAGCTCCAGCCGCGAGTAAATCTTTTTATCTGCGCGATCAACTGGTGGACGTGCGTGAACGGCAAGGATTACTTCGACGAGCCGGGCGACCACGCCGGAGAGATGGAGACGAGCATGATGATGGCTCTCCACCCGCATCTGTTGCTGCCACTATCCGAAGCTGGCGCTGGCAAAGCGAAGAAATTCCGTATCGCGGGATTGCGTGACGGTTGGGCGTGGGCGCCGCGGAAATGGTCGAAAGTCACGAGCGACACCGGCACCGGAAACCCGAAGGCGTCAACGCCTGAAAAAGGGGAGAACTTTCTCAAAGCCGTGACGGAAAAGATTGGCGGCTTTCTGGTCGACCTCGCCAATGCGGATCCCGAGAACATGTACGAGTAGTGAGATCCGGACTAGGTCACAATGTTGAGCAGCCGTCCGGGGACAAAGATGATCTTCTTCGGCGCGCCAGCCATGAATTTCGCGACAGTCGGGTCGCCGAGTGCGGCGACCACAGCGGCTTCCTCGGAAATATCGCGCGGCACCGTGATCTTCGACCGTACTTTGCCGTTCACCTGTACCACGAGTTCGATCGAATCTTCGGCCGCCAGTGCGGAGTCGAATTGCGGCCACGCTGAATCGAAGATGCTGCCGGTGCCGCCGGTCTGTTCCCGGAGCTCTTCGGCAATGTGTGGGGCAAATGGAGCCACGAGCGGGATCAATGGAATGATCTCCTCCCGGTGGGGCGTACGCTCGCCTTTGCGCAGCACGTTCATGTATTCCATCATCGCCGCGATTGCCGTGTTGTAGCTGAGGCGCGAAACGTCTTCCCCGACCTTTCGAATAGTCTGATGCAGCTTGCGCATCACTGCATGATCGGGTTCGCCGTCGCTCGACATGGTCTGCACGGAGGCGAACAGCCGGTCCAGAAAGCGGCGCGTTCCCGAGATGCTCTGGTCCCGGAAATCTCCACCCTGCTCGTACGGACCGAGGAACATTAGATAGGTGCGGAATGCGTCCGCGCCCCAGTGCTCGATATACTCGTCGGGATTCACGATGTTGCCCTGCGTCTTCGACATCTTCGCGCCTTCACGGATGATGTGTCCGTGGGCGCGGAACCGCGTATAAGGCTCATCGAAGTCCAGCATGCCGGCGTCGTGCAGCACCATCGTGATGAAACGCGAATAGAGCAGGTGCAGCACTGCGTGCTCGTTGCCGCCAATATACGAATTCACCGGCAGCCACTTCTTCGTGATCGCCTTCTCGAACGGAATATCGTCGTGCCCGACGCTGGGGTAGCGCAGGAAATACCAGGCGCTGTCCAGGAAAGTGTCCGACACGTCGGTCTCGCGCCGCGCTGTCTTGCCGCAATTGGGGCACGCGACGCGGTACCACTCCTTGTGCCGCGCGAGGGGCGAGACCCCGGAGTCGTCCGGCTTGAAGTCCTCGATGAATGGCAGCACGACCGGAAGATCCTTCTCCGGCACTGGCACCGTTCCGCAGGAATCGCAATAGATGATCGGAATCGGCGGACCCCAGTATCGCTGGCGTGAAATGCACCAGTCGTGCAGGCGATAGTGGACGATAGGCTTTGCCGACCCATCCTTCGACAACAGCTCGACAATCGCCTTCTTGGCCGCTTCGACGCGGAATCCGTCGAACATTCCCGAATTCACCAGCGTACCCGATTCGCAATCCACGAACGCTTCGTGCAGCGGCGTAGACGCATTTTCGCCCTCACCGCACACAACCCGGACGATCGGAAGGCCGAAGCTGGTCGCGAACTCGAAATCGCGCGCATCGTGGCCGGGTACACCCATGATTGCGCCTGTCCCGTATTCCATCAGCACGTAGTCGGAGATCCAGACCGGGATCTCCTGGTTCGTCGCGGGATTTATCGCGGAGGATCCGGTAAAGACTCCCGTCTTCTCGGTGCTCGTCTTGCGCGTGATGATGTCCTGCTTCCTTGTCTTGTCCCGATACGCGTCGACTTTCTTTTTCTCTCCCGGGACAGTAAGCTGGTTCACCAGCGGATGTTCGGGTGCGAGCACCATGTACGTCGCGCCATAGATGGTGTCGGGACGCGTGGTGAAGACGCGGATCGCGCAGGCGCTCCCGTTCACGTCGTTCGTGACGAACGAGATCTCCGCCCCTTCCGAGCGGCCGATCCAGTTCCGCTGCGCGGTCTTGGTACTTTCGGACCAGTCGATGCGGTCGAGATTCTCGAGCAGCCGCGGCGCATAATCGCTGATGCGGAAGAACCACTGCTCGAGGAGCCGCTGCTCGACGGGCGTTCCGCACCGCTCGCAGTGACCGCCGACCACCTGCTCGTTGGCGAGGACGGTCTTGTCCTTCGGACACCAGTTGACCGCAGCCTGTTTCTTGTAGGCGAGTCCCTGCTTGAACAGCTGCAGAAACAGCCACTGCGTCCACTTGTAGTAGTTGGGCTCGGTGGTCGACAGGGTATGGCGCCAATCAACCATGAGTCCAGCTCTTTCGAGCTGCCGCCTGAAGTTGGCGATGTTGCGCGGGATGAGATCCATGGGATGCTGCCCCACCTTCAGGGCGTAGTTCTCCGAATGAATCCCGAAGGCATCGTAGCCGAGCGGCTCGAACACGTTGTGTCCCATGAGCCGCTGGAATCGTCCATGAATGTCGTTCCCCGTGAACGCAAAAAGATTCCCGACGTGGAGTCCTTCGGCGGACGGATAGGGGAACATCATCAGTGCGTAGTACGGCTTCTGGGCGCGATGCAGGTCCGTGTTGTTGGTTCCACGTTCCTGCCAGATGCGCTGCCACTTCCGCTCGATCGCTTGTGGGTCGTAAGCGACGACGGAGGGGGAGAAAGGGTCGTCCCGTGTTGCCGAATTGTCCATGTGTAAAGCTAGTAGCTCAGCGGCACAGTTTCATCTGTCGTCGCAGCGCAGAGTAGTCTCACAATCGCTGTCCAAATGACTGCATCGCCCCTTCCAATCGTACCCCGTTCCGCCTCGGGCTTTCTCAAGCCTGTGTTCAGCGCGCTGCAGCGGCGCGCGCTCAGGGCGAGCCTGCTGTTCGGATCGGTGTTCCTCGTCGGACTGGTGGCGATCACTTGGCAGATCTATCACCTGATCCCCGAAGAAATTCTTCGCGACGTTCTTTCCGTTGACGGAGTGGTAGTGGCGCTGGTCATCGCGTTCCTCTGGATCACGGTCGCCCTCGCAGCCACATCTCTCGCCGCCATGATCTTCGTCAGGCAGCACGTCAGCGGCCCCGCGGCCGAGCTGGCCCGCACGCACGAAGCAATCGCCAAGGGCGATCTATCGAGCGTTTATAAGCCGACCGCATCGAACCTGTCCGTCGACCGTCTCACGAGATCGACGATGACTATGCTCACCGAGCTGAGAAGCGTGACCGGCAAAATGCGGACGTCGGCCCACGACACCGACCAGCTCGCGGGACAAATCGCCATCGCTTCCCAGGCCGCCGCCGCATCGGCGCGCGAAGGCGCCGCAACATCGAACGTGCTGAGCCAGGACGCCTCGACGCGCGAGCGGACCATCAGGGAGCTGACCGGCGAAGCGAGCCGACTGGTCCAGCTCACCGCCAACATGAGCGAGGCGGCACAGGAAGGACTTCGCCGCGACAAGGCACTCCGGCAGCTCGCGCACGACAACCGCGTCCGGCTCGAGCGCACGGCGACGTCGCTCCAATCCCTGGCGTCAGACGCGCTCGAGAGCGCGGAGGGAATCGACGCAATGTCGGCCGCTGCGGACGAGATCCGGGCGTTCCTCATTCTCGTTCAGAAGATCTCGCGTCAGTCCAAGCTCCTTGCACTCAACGCCGCCATGGAAGCGGCGCGGGCGGGCGAGCACGGGCATGGCTTCGCTGTCGTTGCCACCGAAGTCCGCCGTCTTGCCGCCAGCTCCGCGGAGGCAGCGCAGCGGACCACTTCCCTCGTCCAGGAGATGATGGACAGCATCAAGCATTCGCGGGAGTCGACGCATCGCACGGTCTCGACGGTGGAACAGGTCCTGGAATCCACCCGCGCCGCCCGCCATTCGCTGGCGCGGGTCGAAGAAGGGACCGTCGAAGGGGAAGACTTGAGCGGGCGGATGGCTACCGCCGTTCGTGAGTCAGGCGAGCTGATAACGGGAATGACACAGCGGCTCGCAAATCTCTCCCAGGGGACGACGGCGTTCTCGCGGGCGGTTCAGCACGTTGCGGTATCGAGCGAAGAGCAGAGCCGGCACATCGGCGAGATCGCGTCCGCGGCGGCCTCGCTCACCGAAGCCTCATCGCGTATTTCTCAGCTCGTCAACACGTTCAAGCTCGGCGGCACCTGACCTCGGGCATCTGAGGCCTCTCCGCTCGGCTGAACCTGAACGGCATGGGAAGCAGCCGCGCTCCCTGAGAATCGGCGACGGAGAAACTAGCGCCTTCGTAGGCCGTGGCGGATCCGAACCGGCCATCCTTGGCCAGCGCGTAGAACTGCAAATCGAATAACGGCCGTCCGCGTCCGTCGAGGAGTCGCCGCTCCGTCATCGCGATCACCCGCTCGATCGTCTTCATGCACGCCTCGTCGGGCGATATGCCCTGGCGCATGAACTCGACGATCAGAAACGCCCCGCACGTTTTGATATTGGCTTCGCCGCGACCGGTGGATCCGGCGGCGCCCACGCTGTTGTCGCAGTACTGCCCCGCGCCGATGATCGGCGAATCCCCGACCCTTCCCGGCACTTTCCAGGACAGTCCGCTGGTCGTGGTAACAGACGATAGATCTCCAGCCGCATTCACGGCGTTCATGTTGATGGTGCCAGTCGTGAACTTCACATGAAGCGGGTCATCGAACGGAACGCTGGCGGTAGGTGGCGGGGCCACGCTGTCGCTTCGTGCGTCGAGCCAGGCGTCGGCCGGATTGAGGCACGCCTTCCAGCGCAGCCAGTCCCTTCTGCTCTTCTCGGTGAGAAGGTTCTGTTCCCTGAAGCCCATCTCCAGCGCGAATTTTTTCGCGCCGGCTCCGACCAGCATGATGTGATCCGTGTGGTCCATCACCGCTTTCGCGACGAGCGATGGCGTCGCGATGTCCTCCAGTGCGCCAACCGCCCCCGCGCGCTTTGTCGGCCCGTGCATGCAGGACGCATCGAGCTGCACCACCCCTTCCTCGTTCGGAAGCCCGCCCAGTCCGACCGACTGATCATCGGGGTCGAGCTCCTGGATGTTCACGCCGGCGATGATCGCGTCGAGGGTGTCGCCGTTCTGGCGAGTGATCATGTCGTAGGCGCGCGCAACGCCGCGAATACCGTTCGCGGAGGCGATTACGACCGGGCGCGCGGCCACTCGGGCCGCCGGTACGCCACTCAGCACATCGGCTCTTGCACTGCGATCGAGGGTGAGCGATGCAGCGGCGGCGGCGCCTACGCCGATGAATTTCCGTCTCGAGATTTCCATTTGGCCCCGGTTAGTCTTTGTAGATCTTCACGGTGATCCTGCCGTCGCTGGTGACCCAGCCGCGATACATGCCCGGTGTGTTGAACGATGTGGCGATGTTGCCCCTGGCGTCCATGGCGATTACGCCGCCACCACCATGCTGCTCGACGAGTTCTTTCATCACGACATCGTCCGCGGCGCGCTGGACCGAGACGCCGGTGTACCGCACGCGGGCGCAGATGTCGGCGGCGACGTTGTTCCGGATGAAGTACTCGCCATCGCCCGTCCCCGACACGGCGCAGCTCAGATTGTTGGCGTAAGTCCCCGCTCCGATGATCGGTGAATCTCCGACGCGGCCGTAGCGCTTCATGTCGGTGCCGCCGGTCGATGTTCCCGCGGCGAGATTGCCTGCCCTGTCGAGAGCAACTGCGCCGACAGTGCCGAAGTGTCCTTCAGATCCGTACACGGTGCCCGTCTTCCCGCTATCCGCTTTGGCTTTGTCCGCCTCGTACTCCTTCCAGCGGCGCTCGGTCCAGAAATAGTACGGAGGAACGAGCTTGACTCCCTGTGATTTTGCGAATTCCTCGGCGCCGGATCCCACCATCATGACGTGCGGAGATTTCTCCATCACCAGGCGCGCGAGCGAAATCGGATTCCTGACGTGCTCGACAGCCGCAACGGCGCCGGCGCCGAGGGTCCTGCCATCCATAATGGACGCGTCGAGCTCGTTGACACCGTTCGCGGTGAACACCGCTCCCTTACCCGCGTTGAAGAGCGGAGAGTCCTCCATCACTCTGATTGTCGCTTCGATCGCATCGAGACTGCTGCCGCCGCGCGAGAGAATCTGATATCCCGCCCGAAGCGCGATCGTCAGCGTATCGATGTACGCCTTCTCCATCGCGGGCGTCATGTTCTGGCGCAGAATCGTTCCAGCGCCCCCATGGATGACCATCGCAAAAGCGGGCGTGGCTGCCACCGATTGTGAGCGGGTGCCCGCGGGAAGGGCGAGTGAAGCGAGCAGAGCTGCGCATGCGGCCAGACGGTGAGCAGATCGCGGCATGTGGGTCGGATGGAGGGAGTTTCTGTGTCCTCGTGAGCGGCGGGCGGTCGCCTTCAATAAGGTATGGGTCGAGCACGGCTTCCCGCTACGCATGAACTGCCCTCCCACTACCACCCCTCCAGAGTTAGTTTGTACGTGCTTCACCATGAAGATTCCGCACGGTGTTTCACCCGGCGAAGGTGAGACGCTTTCCAACGACGAGCACAGGATTTCCTTCGCATGAAAGGTACTGACCGCCTTTGGCGGCTTGCATCCTACGCGTTCTTCGCCGCATTCGCCATCGCGGCTGTTTCCTGCAACGAAGCACATCCCAACACCACACTCGTTCCCCACTCCGACTTCGGGCGCGAGATCGATTTTCTATGGGACCGGCTGCTTCTCCTCGGCACCATCGTCTTCGTTTTGGTCGAGGGCGCTCTCATCTTCGTCGTCATCAAGTACCGGCGCAGAGAGAATCAGCCAACCCCGCCGCAGACCCACGGCAGCACCAAGCTAGAGATCACATGGACGTTGATCCCCGCGGTGATTCTCGTATTCATCGCGGTGCCGACCGTTCGCACGATCTTCATCACCCAGGCTCAGGCTGCGCCGGGCTCACTGAACATCGACGTGACCGGGCACCAATGGTGGTGGGAATTCAGATATCCCGAGTACGGAGTCACGACTGCGAACGAGATCTATCTGCCAGCCGGACGCACGGTGAACTTCCGTCTCCGGTCCGCGGACGTCATCCACTCGTTCTGGACTCCTCAGCTCGGCGGCAAACGCGACGTCATCACCAATCGCACCAATTACATCTGGTACACTCCGGATTCCTCGACCGCGAGCAGCGTCTGGAACGGATTCTGTGTCGAGTTCTGCGGCAGCTCTCACGCGAACATGCGGTTCCGGGTGTTCACGGTGACCCCGGAGCAGTTCGCGTCGTGGCTCGCCGGACAGAAGATGCCCGCGCACTTTGGGGCGGTTGGTCCGACGCCACCAGCGGCGGCGAGCTTCGCCTCGACATCCGGTGGGGTCGCCCCCGGCTACATCTTTCCGCGCGAAAAGATTCCTGACTACGCGGTCCCACACGCGCCAATTCCGTCCGGACTCAACTTCACCACTGGACTGACCGGCAGTGCCGCGCGCGGAAAGCAGGTCTTTTCGAGCTCCGCGTGCATCGGTTGTCATTCGATCGCCGGCAACCCGGCGGCGATGGGGATCACGGGGCCGAACCTCACTCACGTCGGCTCGAGGAGTACGCTCGCGGCGGGCCGTTACCCCAACGCTGCCGCCTACATGGCGCTCTGGATCAAGAACGCGCGTGCGATGAAGCCCGACGTCATCATGCCGACGCTCGGCCTGGATGAATACGACCCTGTTCTCAAAGCGAAAGTCACAGCGGCAACCGGCGGCCTCACCGATCAGCAGATCGCCGATATCGTCGCTTATCTAACCGCACTGAAGTAACCGGAGACTGGACTTGGCAACGACTGCAATATCGACCCCCGCCTACGGCGGCGAATATTCGGGGGAACAATCGGGTCTCTGGAGCTGGCTCAGCACCGTAGACCACAAGCGCATTGGCATTCTCTACCTCTACACCGCGCTCTTCTTCTTCATGTTCGGCGGCGTCGAGGCCATCATCATGCGCGCCCAGCTCGGTGCACCCAATCAGCACCTCGTTTCGGCCGAGTTCTACAACCAGCTCTTCACGATGCACGGGACGACCATGATCTTCCTCGCGATCATGCCGCTCTCGGCAGCGTTCTTCAATTTCCTCATTCCGCTTCAGATCGGCGCGCGCGACGTGGCGTTTCCGCGCCTCAATGCTTTCAGCTACTGGGTCTATCTGTTCGGCGGAATCTTCATCACCGTTCCGATTCTATTTGCGGTCGCTCCCAACGGCGGCTGGTTCGGTTACGCCCCCCTGACGACCAAACCTTATTCGCCCGGAATCAACATCGACTTCTGGGTGATCGGCTTGCAGATCCTTGGTGTCTCGTCCCTGGCCGCCGCGTTCAACTTCCTGACAACGATCATCAACCTCCGCGCGCCCGGTATGACGCTCATGCGGATGCCGATGTTCACGTGGATGGCGTTCGTAGTGCAGATACTCCTCGTCCTCGCCTTCCCCGTCATAACGATCGCGCTCGTCTTCCTGCTCTTCGATCGCTTCTTCGGTACGAATTTCTACAACACCGTGAGCGCGGGCGCTGATCCGCTGCTCTGGCAGCACCTGTTCTGGATCTTCGGACACCCGGAGGTCTACATCCTGGTTCTTCCGGCGTTCGGACTCGTGTCCGAGGTGCTCCCGACCTACTCGAAGAAGCCGTTGTTCGGCTATCCGGTGATGGTGTACTCGGGAATCCTCATCGCCGCGCTTGGATTCGGAGTCTGGGCGCACCACATGTTCGCCGTCGGCATGGGTCCGATCGCCGACACGTTCTTCGGTCTGACGACGATGCTCATCGCCATTCCGACGGGTGTGAAGATCTTCAACTGGATCGCGACGATGGCTCAGGGCGCCATCCGCTACACGACGTCCATGCTGTTCGGAATCGGCCTCGTCGGATTGTTCACGATCGGCGGAATCTCGGGTATCATGCACGCATCTCCGCCCGCGGATTTGCAGCAGACGGATACCTATTTCATCGTCGCCCACTTCCACTACGTGTTGTTCGGCGGCTCGATCATGGGAATCTTCGCCGGCATCTATCACTACTTTCCCAAGATCACCGGACGGCTGCTGGATGAGAGGCTGGGCAAGATTCATTTCTGGCTCACCTTCATCGCTATGAACCTCACGTTCTTCCCCATGCACTTTTCGGGAATGCTCGGCATGCCGCGGCGTATTTATACCTACGACTCGGGACAGGGCTGGGATCTCTTCAACGCGATGTCGTCCGCCGGCGCGATGATCTTCCCGATCGCGATGCTGATCTTCATCTACAATTTCTTCAAGAGCAGAAAGAGCGGCGAGATTGCCGGGTCGAATCCGTGGGGAGCCGGAACGCTGGAGTGGAGCATTCCCAGCCCGCCGCCGGATTACAACTTCGCCAGAATTCCGACCGTCACGAGCAGATATCCGCTCTGGGAAGGAAAGGAAGTCGACCACGAGAGCGCCCGCATCAACTCGCAGGAAGGGAAGACCGCGGCGGAGCTGGGGATCGTAATGCCTTACAATACGATCAAGCCGCTGTTCGTGGCCCTCGGCCTCATCATCATGTTCTGCGGCCTCATGACTTCGCCGTTCCTGATCGCGCTGGGTGCGGGACTCATGGTTTTCTCACTATACAGCTGGCTCCTGAGCCCGCTCGAGCCGGAGCACCACTAGAAAATGAGCGCGCCCGCAACCCACGGAACCGTCGTGCACACCTCAGCACCGGCGGCCCATCACTACACGACGCTGGGTATCGACAACCGCAAGGTCGCGATCTGGGCCTTCATCGGCTCGGAGTGCATGCTCTTCGTCTCGCTCATCTCGACCTACCTGATCTACAAGGGACGAAGCGTAGTCGGCCCATTCCCGCACGAGTCGTGGACGGACCCCAGCACCGGCCACGTCCTCAAGCCCATTCTCAACATCCCCGTCACCTCGGCGTCGACATTCGTTCTTCTCATGTCGTCGCTGTTCATGGTGCTCGCTCTCGCCGCGGTGCAGAACAAGGAAAAGCCGAAGCGCACGAGAGGCGAGCGGATACTCGGCAATTCCAGGCTGTGGCTGTGGATGACGGCCATCGCCGGCTCGACCTTCCTTGGATTCCAGGCGTTCGAGTTCACGTCGTTCGTCCACGAAGGACTCACGATCAGGACGAATCTCTTTGGATCTTCGTTCTTCACGCTTACCGGATTCCACGGCGCGCACGTTACCGCGGGCGTGCTGTGGCTGGTAACGCTCCTCGCGATAGACTACCGCCGCGGGCTCGGCTCGCGTGATTCACTGCTGGTGGACATCGCCGCGCTGTACTGGCACTTCGTCGACGTCATCTGGATCGTGATCTTCACGCTCGTCTACCTCATCAAGTAACGGCAGGAACGATGGATACCCACGCCAGCGCCACAAATCTTCCGGACTCCGCAGAAGCGTCAGCGCATGTGCCGCACGAGGAAGAGCACGCCCATCCGACCTGGTCCACCTACTGGAAAGTCGCGCTCATTCTTACGCTCATCACCGTCGCGGAAGTCTGGGCGTACTACATACCGTCATTCGTGGCGGGCCGCGGATTCGTCCCGACACTGCTGATTCTGTCGGCGCTCAAGTTCACTATCGTCGTGATGTTCTACATGCATCTCAAGTACGACCACCGGCTGTTCCGTGTCCTTTTCACCGGTCCGCTGCTGATCGCCGCGCTGA
Source organism: Gemmatimonadales bacterium (assembly GCA_038227135.1). Lineage (GTDB taxonomy): Bacteria > Gemmatimonadota > Gemmatimonadetes > Gemmatimonadales > Gemmatimonadaceae > UBA4720. Next base: position 32,012 of record JBBRQC010000001.1, on the reverse strand, counting down.
CGCTGCTGGCGCTGATGTTCCTGTTCGGGCATCTGTACCTCAAGATCATGTAACATGCTGGTCCTGGCGCTGCTGCATCCCGTCGTCGATCTCACCTCGTGGCGATGGTCGATTCACCCGAGTACCGTTATCGGCATCGCAGCTCTGGGCGCAATTTACCTCTGGGCCGCCCATCGGCTGCGGCGTGAGCCCACGCACGCTCAGAAGGTCTTTTTCTTCTCCGGACTGCTGGTGCTGTTCGGGTCTCTGAATGGCCCGATACACGACCTGAGCGATGATTATCTCTTCAGCGCGCACATGGTACAGCACCTGCTGCTCACCCTCGCCATGCCGCCGCTGCTTCTCGCCGGCGTGCCCGGGTTCATGCTCAGCAGCCCGCTCTCCCACAAATTCATAAGACCCGCTGCGCGTTTCTTCACCAGGGCTCCCATCGCGTTCGTGGTCTTCAATCTCGTCATCGCCCTCTGGCATCTGCCGCTCTTCTACAACGCAGCGATGGCGAATCACGACATTCACATCATCGAACACCTGATGTTCATGGTTGCCGCGGTGCTGATGTGGTGGCCGCTCATGAGTCAGGTCCCCGAGCTGCCGCGGCTCGCCTATCCGGGGCAGATGCTGTACAGCTTTCTGATGAGCATACCGATGTCGATCGTCGCCATCTACATCGCGATGTCGGACCACGTTCTCTATCCGGCTTACGCCGCGGCGCCACGGGTGTTCGCGCTCTCGCCGCTCGAGGACCAGCTGCTCGGCGCACTCATCATGTGGATCCCGGGCGGGATCATCTTCTACATCATCATGACGGTGGTGTTCTTCAAATGGAACGCCCGCGGCGAAGATTCGACCGCGGGCGCGCAGGTGGACTGGAAACCGTCGACGGCCTAGTCGTCGGTTCCCTCCAGGGCCTGCTTCAGCTGTCGATTCAGCTTCGGGTGGCCGCGCCAGAGATATCCGAGCATCAGGCCCGACGCGAGAAGATTAGCGATGAAGATCTGAGGCCACGCCAGGTTTCCCAGCGCCGAGCTCGCGAACGCGGCGGCGATCATGTAGAAGCCCAGCGTCATCATCACGAATGCGACCAGCAGGCCCGCGAGTATAGCCGGCGTCCGCTCGGCCTGGTGAACGATCACGGTCAGAACTATTCCCACCACGAAAAAAGCGGCGTAGTGAAAGATCGTGTAGCCGAGAAGGTGGGTAAAAGCGGTGTCGCCCATCATGTTCTTGCCGAGAACGCTGACGACGCCCTTTCCGAGGAAGATCGGAGTGTAGAATGGGTGACCGGCAACCATGTCAACTATCAGGAACCAGAGCGCGATTGCGGTTGCGCCGATGAAACCGGTGATCACGCCTTCGCGCAAAAAATTGTGGTGCCGCTCAGCCATTCATTCTCCTGACGCGATGGGACGCCGGTGTTATTCGGGGAAAATACCTTGTCTCCGAGTATATTCAAGCGAACTGAAGGTGAACACCGAACGGTTTGCGCTCGGGCGGTGGCACTTTTCTCGCCATTCAAGCGGCCTCGCACGCACCCGACAATCGCAATTGAAAAAGGGATAGATGTTTTCTCGAAAAATCCGGATTGCCATTCTGGTAGCGCTGACTGTATGTGGCGCAGCGCCGCCACTCATCGAAGCCCAGACAAGAAAGAGAACTACCACTGCCCGCCGCAGGGTGCGTCGGAGAAATCCGAACAAGCCGCCGGCTGCGCCCTCCGTGCACTACACAATTTTGAGAAGCTCCGCCGATGTCGCATCCACTCTTAGCGGACTTACCGGGAGGACCCGCGGCGGGACCTGGGGGGCAATGGTGGTCTCCCTTACTCGCGGTGACACCCTTTACGCCGAGAACGCGGGCGAGGAGATGCAGCCGGCCTCCACGATGAAGCTCTTCACCAGCGCTATCGCGTTCGAGCGCTTCGGTCCCAACTACCAGTTCAGCACCGATGCGCTCCGCGATGGAGCGGTCGGCTCCGACGGAACGCTTAGCGGAAACATCTACATAAGGGGCGATGGCGATCCCGCGTTATCCGGAAAATTCCTTACCGGGGGCCCATCCGCGCCGATGAACCGGTTGGCGGACATGGTCGCTGCCCAGGGAATCAAGCACGTGACAGGCAGCGTCGTCGGCGATGCCTCCGCGTTCGATGATCAAAAGATTCCGGACGGATGGCTCACCCGGTATCTGCAGGCATCCTACGCCGCGCGGGTGTCGGCACTTTCGCTGAACGAGAACCTGATCGCGGTTTCGGTTTCGCCGACTTCGCCCGGACAGCAGGCGATAGTCGCGCTGGAGCCTTCGACCAGCACTATACCATTGGTCGCGAATGTCCGCACGACCGCCGGCGGCGGAGCACGCCTGGGGTTCCGAAAGCTCGGAAACGGAACGATCCAGGCCAGCGGCTCGATCGGCTCCCGCACCGGAACCCGCAAGTACGTCTATATCGTCGAGGATCCCGCGGCTTTTGCGACGGGCGCATTTTTGAACGCACTCATCTCTCGCGGAATTCGCGTGGACGGTGGGACGCGCCTCGGCAAGTCGCCGCCGACCGCGGTGAAGGTGGCGAGTCTTCGCTCGCCGCCACTTGCCAGCATGATCGCCGCGATGAATCGCGAGAGCATCAACCACTACGCGGAGTTGTTGTTCCGGAACGCCGCCAGAGGTCCCAAACGGGACGTAATCGGTAGCGTCCAGACAGCCAGCTCCGTGCTGGACGAGTTCTTCGCCACCAAGGTGGGCGCCGATACGACCAGGCTCGTGTTCGCCGATGGCAGCGGCCTCTCGACCCTCGACCGGGTTACAGCTCGGGCCCAGGTCCAGATGCTGAGCTATGCCCATCGAGCATCATGGGGTCCGTGGCTGCACTCCTCCCTACCCGTAGCGGGCGACTCGGAGCTTCTGAAGCGTCGTATGCGGAACACCCCCGCCGAGGGAAATCTGCACGCAAAGACAGGCACGACGAACGATGTTATTGCGCTCGCAGGGTACGTAACGGCCGCCAATGGCGAGGTCCTGGCCTTCTCATTTCTTTACAATGGCAGGGACCGCTGGACCGCAAAATCCATGATAGACGTAATGAGCGAGAGCCTGGCGAGCTTCGGCAGATAAGTCCTTAAAAAACATATCTTTACAGCGCACATAAGACTGCCCTAAGGGTACAAAACGCGGAGGAAAGTGGCATCTTTCCTGCAAGTTCCTGGGACAACCGCGTGAGGGTCCGCGTGAGGTAAATAGATCGTATGTCATATCGAACTTTTGCAGATAGAGACGGCGCGTATTGGCAGGTGTGGGACTCGAAGCCGAGCAAGGTCGAGCGGCGCACATCCGCGGACGACCGCCGACACATCAAGCGCTTCTCCTGGGCCGAACCCGAGCGTAGAAGCGGCATCGATCGGCGAAACATCAGCCAGCGACGGATTACGCTATCCGAGGGGTATGGAAGGGGCTGGCTCACCTTCGAATCCCTCGTCGAAAAACGACGCCTCGTTCCGATACCGAGCGGCTGGGAACAAGCCGACAACTCCGCCCTCCGCGCGCTCTGCGACCGGGCCAAGCGGATAGGCAGGACCTAAGGTCGGGCGTACACCAACAATCGAATGGAAAAAAGGCACCCCCAGCCCGGCTCCCGTGCGAGTGGAACCGGACTGAGGGTGAGCTACGGGTTCACGCTGGGTGCGTCCGACGAACCCGTATTCCTTTCCAGGCTCTCACGTGCAAGTCAGGTGGCCGTGCGGCAGCGGCTTCGTGCAGTTCTTGGTGACACCATCGTGGGTGATCACGACCTTCGCTATCGCCGATCCATCGTACGTGATTACTTCACGGCGAGACGACGTCGATGGGGATGAGCCCGCTTTCGTCACCGTCGCCTGCATCGAGCGAATTACCGTTCCGGCGGTTGGGTAGGTCGCGTGCCCACTCTGAATCGGAATTACGAGCCCGGTGGTTGTGTCGCCGGCCGTGCGCGCCACGGTGAATGCAGTGCCACTCCGAGTGCCGGTTGTGGTCTCACTTCCGGCTGACTTTCCGTCCACGGTCCGCTGCGTGCTGCCGGAGGCAAGTCCCGCCACCGTGAAGTCACTCGAGCTGTTTACAGTACTCGTGACGTCGTTGTGATGCGTAACGGTCCCAGTCACGCTGCTCTGGACATTCACCGTATTGGTGTTCGCCGGATCGAATGCCTGCTCGACAACGTTGGAAGCGTTCTTGAACAGGAACGAACGATTGATGGTGAGCCCGCCGCGAGTGACCGCCGCGCAATCGTTGCGATTGGAAGTCGTCGAAAAGGCGCAGGCGCCAGAATCATCGAAATCGTCGAAGGGGCCTCTGCCAAGTCCAGGACCAAATCCGATGCCTCCGATCCACGCTTCGCCAAGACCGCCGCCCATGAGGCCGCTAAATCCTGGTCCGTGTTCGCCTTCTTGGCCTTGCTGTTCCTCGACATCATCGTTGTCCCCGCCCGAAGCCGCCTCTCCCGGCACGAAGCCATCGGTCTCGCTCGAGCGACCCACGAAACTCGTCCTGATCTGATCAAAGCTGATTGGCGGCGAAACCAGTGCGGCCACCGCCGCCCTTGATGCGGCTGGTGAAGTAGCCATGTCACTGGCGCAGGCCGCTGCAATCACGCCGGCTCCGGCGATGAGAACAATTCTGAGTCTGGAATGCATTAGTGTCTCCGTTGGTGACTGCGCGTCCGATCGCAGACGCGCCATGGTTCAGGTAGTGAGACACCTGAGTCTGGAAATACCCTACTCCAGGGGTTTTCCCCTAGTCTCCCCCACCCAAGGCGCCAGCCGCTCTCGAAGCTCAGATAGCGCCTGACCCATCCGCTTCTCTACTGTCTTAACAGAGATATCAAGGACGGTGGCAATGTCAGCGTATCTCATTCCCTGAACACGACTTAGCTCAAATACTTCCCGGGATCGCTCTGGCAGAGCCGCGATCGCTTCGCGCACCACCTTCTCGAGCTCGACGCCGAGCATGTCCGCGTCGGTTCCAAGCGATTCCCGCGATTCGAGTTGAGCTGAGGCAAGCTCTCGGTCCACGATCCGCTGGTGCCGAACGTGGTTGAGCGCGCGGTTCCGGGTGGCGCGCATCAGGTAAGCACCAAAACTCTGCTCCAGCTGCAGCGACTCCCGGCGCCGCCACAATTCGAGCATCACTTCCTGCGCGATTTCCTCGGACGAGGCTCGCTCACGGACGATCGACTCAGCCATTCTCACGAGTCGCGGGTAGTGCGTGCGAAAGACGACATCGAATGCGCTTTCGTCCCCTGCCCGGATACGCCGCTGGAGGTCCTGGTCGCTCGTGTCGTGCCTATCCAAGGAGGGTAGCGCCCGGTTGAGGTGTCTGTCTTATTACTGAATATGTCGAATTCCGGTGAAAGCTCATCCAAGATCGCTCCCGAGGATTGGGATCGAATTGCCCGCTATCTGGCGGGCGAGGCGGAGCCACGGGAAGCAGAATCGACAAGACGCTGGCTGGAAGCAGACGCTGAGCGTCTGGCGATGGTGAACGCGCTACAAGCTGCGCTCGTAAATGTTTCGCGCGAGGATTCCCGGAAGCTGGATATCGAGAGCGCGCTCCGAAAAGTAAAGTCGCGGTTCGACCATACCAAGTCGGTCTCTCTTTCGGCGGGGAGCAGACGTGGCGATTCCGGCTGGCTGTTTACGCCCTACCTCAAGGCGGCGGCAGTTCTGCTCGTGCTCGCTGGCGGCGCATTTTTCTGGCGCGACATCAGCGGATCTGGGGGTGGTTCCGCCCCGCGGACTTTCACGACCACCGTCGGGGAGAGACGTCAGTTCAGGCTGGCTGATGGGACCGGGGTGATACTGGGACCAGGGAGCCGGCTCATCGTCGATCCCCGTTCCTCGGATCGATCCATGTCTCTCGAAGGTGATGGATATTTCGCTGTCGCGCACGACGCTTCGCATCCGTTTACGGTAAAGGTCGGCGCGGTGAAGTTGCAGGACATCGGGACCGCGTTTTCGGTTCAAACCAGTGTGGACGGTGGGATTCGTGTCGCCGTCGCATCGGGTTCGGTAGCCCTTGGACCGCGCGAATCTGGTCGCGCGTCGGCCGAGGTGCTGCGCGCCCGGGATCGAGCGACGGTCAACCCCAGCGGGATCGTGGGGATAGAGCGCTCGGCCGTTTCCGATGACGACCTCGCGTGGGTGCAGGGCAGGCTCGTGTTTCGTGACGCCCCCGTCATGCAGGTTGGCGCAGAACTTTCCCGCTGGTATGGAGTAAGGCTTAGGTTAGCGGATTCAAGCTTGTCGAACCTGCACCTGACGGCATCTTTCTCTGGTGAGTCAGTTGATCGAGTCCTCAACGTCATCGCACTTTCACTCGGCGCTCGTATCGAGCGCGAGGGAAACGTCGCTACTCTTTACCGGGCGAGCGCGACGGGCCTTAGCCGCTAGCTTCGATCGTCGTGTGAACAGGTCTGCGACTCCGCGCCGTCTCACCTCAATACTGTTCGTTGCCGCGCCGTTGCTACTCGGCTCGAGGGCCGCGGCACAGTCCGTCTGCTCGCCTTCGGGCGAATTCATTGCTTCGCTCACGACGTGGAATGAGCCGCTCGACAGGCGAGTCTCACTGCACGCCCGCGACATTTCTCTCCGTGAAGCGCTCGACAGACTCTCCGCTGCAACGAGTGTCCGGCTTTCGTACACAACGGAAGCCGTGCCGCTCGACAACCGGGTATGCGCCTCGTTCGATTCGCTCTATCTCGGCGAAGCACTCAGTCTTCTGCTCCGCGGCACTTCCGTGCTGCCCGTTGCAGCGGGCGGAGAACACGTCGTTCTGACGCCACTGCAGGCGTCCCAGGAAAGCGACGACGCGCAGCACGTGCCCCGCATGCTCGATCGCGTCGTCGTTACTGGCAATGCAATCGAAGCTCCGGCGCGGCGACTGGCGATTGCGATGAACACCGTCAGCGGATCCCAGCTCTCCCGCTACAGCGGGGGGAATCTGGCCCAGGCGTTGAGCGATGCCGTACCCGGACTGTGGCTCTGGCAGACTCCTCCGACATCTCTGCTCGCGCATTACGGCAGCATTCGCGGCACCAGCTCTTTCGGCGCGAGCTACCCCAAGATTTACGTTGACGGAATCGAGCTCGCGAATCCACTTCTGATTACCCAGTTCACTCCGGAGACCGTCGAGAGGATCGAGATAATCAGGGGACCGCAGGGCGCGGCGCTGTACGGAACCGACGCAATCAGCGGAGTGATAAACATCATCACCCGCCACGATGGATCGGATGGCGGGACGAGCGCCGAGGTGCGGTCGGCGGTGGGAGCGGCATCCAGCGCGTTCGTTCCGCGCTCTGCGATCACCCAGGATCATGCGTTGACGATTCGCCAGGGATCGGGCGCGCAGTCCGCCACTTTGAGCTTGAGCTCGGGCGGCATCGGCCAATACCTTCCGGGCGCGTTCGTTCGGCGGGAGACGGGGAGTGCGGGGTTCAGACTAGTGCGCTCGAAATTCATCGTCAGCGCCATCGGTCGGGCTTTCGACAGCCGCTCGTCGGATCCTTTCAGTCCGCTTTTCCGGGATTCGGTCAGTGCGACTCGCGCGGGGCTCACGACTCCTGAATCGGTGCGCGAGTACACCCTTGGCGGAAGCACGACGATCATTCAGAGCGAGCGGTGGACTCACGCGCTCGTGGCGGGCTTCGACGGGAGTCGGGTGTCGAATCTCGCGGACTATCACACGCCGCTTCCGTCCGCCACCGGGCCGGATGTCGGTACCGCTGGTGGAAGCGCGAATCTCGTCACCGTCCGCGCCAGCAGCGTCGCCAAGCTGGGCGACGCAGAGAACCTGGGAGCAAACGTTACGTTCTCGGGCGAAAGCTCGCTGCTGGACTACACGCCGCAAGCCGACAGCATGATCATGACGGCGGCTGGGTCGGCGGCTCGGTTTTCCATCCAGCGGCGGACGACGGCCGGCGTCGCGCAGGCAAACGTGTCGTGGCGCGACGCCGGTTATCTGACCGGAGGACTTCGTGTCGAGCGGAATGACGTACTGGGGAGCAGCAGCGTTTCCGTTCTTCCGATGGTCGGCGCGGCGGTGGTTCATGACTATGGCCCGCTAACGGTGAAGCTGCGATCGGCCTATGGGCGAGGGATTCGCCAGGCGGCCAACGCCGCCCGAGAGACGGCGTGGTTCGATCCGCGCGGTGATGCGCATCGGCTCAGCTTGTCACCCGAGGAGCAATCAGGAGTGGAAGCTGGAGTGGATTTCTTTTCCGGAAAATCCTTCGGATTGCAGGTCACGCGGTTCGATCAGATGGCTTCCGGCCTGATCCAGCGAGTGGCATACACGTATACAGGCACTCAGACATCGGGTCGGTCGCCCCAGAATGACAACCAGTCGGAGCCGATCCATCCAGGTGACCGGCACATCGAATACACCTTTCAGAACGTCGGCGAGATCACCAATCGCGGGTGGGAGCTGAAGGGGGACGTGAATGTCGCGGCTCTCTCGCTCGGCGGCACTTTTTCGACCGTCGACAGCCGGGTGCGGCGGGTCGCGAGAGGATACACCGGCGATCTGCGGGTCGGAGACAGAATGCTCGAAGTGCCTGCAAGAACCGGGAGTCTCACCGCGGCATTGACGGGCGCGAGCTGGACAGGCTCTCTAACCGCTTCGCGGTCGTGGGACTGGATCAACTACGATGCCGTGTCGCTGGCGGGAGCATTCTCGAATTCTACCCAGACAGACGCCGCGCTCGTCGGACAGGAGCTGCGGAACTACTGGCTCCGCTACGCTGGTGTGACGCGTCTGCGGGCGAGCGTTGGACGGAATCTTTTCCGTGGGCTCGCGTTCACGTTGAGCGGAGAGAATCTCCTCAACCGCCAGCGTGGCGAACCGGACAACATCACTGTCGTCCCCGGCAGGACGCTGACCTTCGGGTTGAAAGCCAAACTCTAGCTCGGGCCAACAGGTGGCAGCTTCCACCGCGCGCGCAACTTTGCGTAGTCGCTCGCTGTCAGCTGAACCAGGAGCGGATGCCTGGCCGGATCGAGCCACCGAATCGTGTCCTGCAGCTTCGCCTCGTCGAGAGCGGTGCAGCCCGCCGTGTGCGAATCCGGTCCAGCCCAGATATGCAGGAAGATGCACGAGCCGCGTCCCTTCACCGGCGGAAGCGCATTATATCCGACGATGACGCCGATCTTGTACTGCGCGACCTCTCGCATGTGCTCGGCGCTGTTCCAGTCGACACGTGGCACCGAAGCCTTGTCCACCACAGTGTTGTAGTGAGTGGACGCTGTGTCATCGACGCAATCGGTGGTGGGGAGCAGTTGGACGTAAGGCAGCTTCAAATCGCGCATTGAATCGCGCGATGCAAAACCGAACGCTGTGTCGAGCGGGAAAATGCCAGCTGGCGCCTTCCCGTCGCCTTCGTGCTTGCGTGGGCCTTCGGTGGACATCTCGTCGAATCCCACGCCCCAGGCGATGCCCGTGCGCCCAACGACCACGGGAATGCCGGAATCCAGCGACGTCCATTTGGATGTTGGCGAGGCACGCTCGAACCGCTGCATTGTGCCGGTTGTAGATGTCCAGCCCGGCGTGATCACAACGACGATCTGCTGCGAAGCGTCGAGCTGCGCCTGCGGGTTCAGCTGCGCCTGCGGATTCAGCTGCGCCTGCGGGTTCAGCTGCATCTGCGGTTGACACCCGGAGAGGCCAGCGAGGGCAACAAGTATGGGCTTCGTTCTATTCCAGTGAATGATCCACCGCCGCGATTGGACAGTTTCGCCTCGACAGTGCTAAGATAACGCCATGCCACGGCTGACCTCGCCCGACATTGCCGCCTACATCCTGCAAATGCTGGTGTCGGCATTCCTGGCAATTCTGTTTCTGCAATCGGGAATCGACAAGGTCGTGGATCGCCGGGGAAACCGCGCCTACCTCGAACAGCACTTCGCGAAGAGCCCGCTGGCCGGAACGGTCGGGCCGATGTTCGCGGTCATCACGCTGCTGGAGATCTCCGCCGGCGCGTTGAGCGGAATGGGTTGCGTGGTGCTCATGCTCACGCGCGATTCCATGGTCGCTTATCTTGGCGCGGTCGTCGGGGCGATAAACCTGGTTGCGCTTTTCTTCGGGCAGCGGGTGGCGAAGGATTACGCCGGGGCCGCAGCGCTCGTGCCTTACTTTCTTCTGGCTTTGACGGCGATATACCTTCTGGCCGAACATTAACAACAGGTTCCAGCTGAACTCAACACCGTGTTCAGTTCAGTTGGAACCTGAAGCCCCGATCTCTTTAATGACCACGCCCCGCTTTGCCAGCTCGGCGATGTACTTCTCCGCCGGAATGGCTTCATCCGGTGTGAACACTCCAGCCTTTCCGAGCTCTCTGCGCGCCTGCATCTGACCCGTAATGGACAGTGAGTATCCGGTGGAGCGCTCCATGGCACTGATGTCGGCCTTTTCGTCGTAATAGTCCACCAATTCATAGCCGACTTTCTTCGGCTTGCCGCCTTTCTTGCCCTCGGCGACGACGCGGAGCGCGACGAGATCGTGCGCATCCGGCTTGGTGAGTCGCGGGCCCATTGCCGCGACTACCAGATCTCGCGGAACGACTTTCATTCCCTTGACGTCCACGGGAGTCAGCTCCAGGAGTCCGAGCTCGCGAATCGCTTCCATGATGCGCGCGTGCCCGGGATAGCGGAGCGTCTTGTATTCCATCGTGGGAATCTTTCCTTCGTATCGGAACGCCATCGTCGAGAGTCCGCCGGCGGTGTGAAAGCCTTCGAGCTCGCCGACTGATCCGTCGAAACGGACCGCTTCTATCTCCGACAACGCCTTGACCTGCGTGCGCTTGCCTCCGCGCAGGACCCAGGACAGAGTGGTGTAGTAGTCCAGCACGCCCTCGAGCGAATACACGATCTGATAGTTGAGTGGCGGCTCCGGCTGCTGTGGCAATCCGCCGACGAAAATCCGCACGCTCTCCACCGTGTCCATCTGATTGATGGCGTGCTCGGCGAGGATGTTCACCATTCCGGGCGCGAGACCGCAGTCCGGAATTACGGTGATGTTCTTCTTTTTTGCTTCCGGATCCAGAGTCTTCTGCCTGAAGACGATCTCCGTATTGCCGCCGAGGTCGGCGAAGTGCACCCCCGCCTGCACGGCGAGCGACGCGAGGTCGTAGTTGAAGTAGTAGGGAATCGCGCTCATGACCGCATCGGACTGACGCATCAGCGCGAGTACTGCTTCCTTGTCGCGCACGTCGAGAGGAGTGAAGATCAGTCGCTTGCCAGAGTACGGCGCCAGGAACGGCGCCAGATGATCGGTGTGAAGATCGGCGAGACGGACTTCTTTTACATCTGGATTCTGCAATAAATCATACGCGCAGGCGGAGCCCTGAAGGCCGGCGCCGAGAACTAACATCCGCATTACGTTGCACTCCGGAAAGTTGAGCTGGACTCGCTCTTGCAATTTATGCGGCCAGTGTTGATACCGTTACCCCGCGCAGGCACAGAGAGAATTGATGACGGCACAGGTTGATTCAGCCGATTGGCGCGAGCATCTGCTCGACAAGCCTGCACAGATTAAGCAGCTCCTGGAAACCACGCGTCGAATCGCCGTGCTCGGTATCAAGCCCAACGCGGATGCGCCCGCCTACTACGTCCCGGAATACGCGCAGCGCGCTGGGTACGAGATCGTTCCAGTTCCCGTGTACTACAAGGAGCTGACGGAGATGGCTGGCGAGAAAGTGTACCGGAAGCTCACCGACATTCCCGGCGACATCGACATGGTGAATGTCTTTCGGCGGCCGGTAGATATTCCGCAGCACGTCGATGACATGATCGCCAAGGCGCCAAAGTCAGTCTGGTTTCAGCTTGGCATCCGGAACGAGGAAGCAGCTGAGAGGCTGGCGCGGGCTGGCATTGATGTTGTGCAGGATCACTGTCTGCTGGTGGAGCTCCGCCGCATTGGGAAGTAGGCGAGCTGAGAGCTTAACGGCTGAATGACTGCTCGGCCCAGTAGAGTCTGAGAGCAACACTTCCGAGGTTAGTCGGCTCGACTTGCATCCACAAAACTGAAGCAGGGAGCTCAAAGCTATTTAGCGGTCGTAGCTCAGCTCACCAAGTGACAGTGTACACAACCGGCTCGACTGCCGGTTCGTTCGGATCGGGCCGCGCCCTCGGCGCCAGCGCGATGATGTACCGTCCTCCCGCAGTCGCCGCCAGAGCAAGGCCCGCTCCGACGACGCGTGGCGCGGCTTTGGTGGCCGAGCCGGGCGTTGTTTCGACCAGCGTGATCACGCCGCGCTCGCTCTGGATGCTGAAGGTCTGGCTCCCGTGCTGGAGCGCGATCGGCGGCGACTTGCTCATGTCCATCGGCAGCGAGCGATCTATCGTCGGGCCCTGGGTGAAGTTCACATCGGCAAGCTTCGAGTTCGCCGGCAGCGTCCCGTGCAGCGCGCCGGTCACGGGATCGAGTGCGGACCACGTCTGACTTGGCTCATTGTCAACTGCGCGCGAAGGCGCATTGCCGAGCGCGAGGGTAGACCCGTCGGACGTCCAGCGAACGCGCCAGCCGCGTGCGACCGGAAACAGTTTCGGCGCGGCACTGTCCGCGGCAGTGCTGTCACGAGGATTTTCCGGAATGTGAATCACTCCCGCTTGTGCGACAGCGCGCGACATCGACATCCCGCTCGACGCGAACGAACCGGCGCGCAGCGTCGCCGTATCGATAGAAGTGCGGCGTGAAACCTCCGCGAGTAGATCGGATCCGGTGCCGGCACCACCGACAACTCCGTAAGCGCGCCCAAATCCGATCCACTTCCAATCGGGGGAAGGCGCTACGTCCCACACGCTGTCCATCTGCGTCTGGAATCCGCGCGACTCGTCACCGAAAAAGAACCCGTTGGGGACGGGCTCGTTTTCGACGCCACCGGGGTCCGCAACCACGAGCACGGATTTTCTGTCGGGTGAGAATGTCCACAACACGCGCTCAGCCATGCCCTGGGTGCCACGATTGACGGGCGTGACTGTCACCACCGGGGCAAGGTGCGTCGTGTCGGCGGTCGATTCTTTCTTGGAGGAGTCGACGAGACAGCCACTAAGGGCGATCAACGCCACAGCTGCGAGACCTACTGAATTTTTAGGCACACACCAGATTACGCCCGCCAGCCTTCGCGCGGTAGAGTGCGCGGTCGGCGCATTCGAGCAGGTCTTCCGCGGTCTCGACTCTCGGAACCGGGAAATCGGCGACTCCGATGCTCACCGTCAGGCGCAGCGGCTCGCCTCTGCCGATGTCGAATGGGTGGGATTGGATTTTGTCCCGCAGCCTTTCCGCAAACGCAATCGCGCCCGCCTCGCTCGTCTCGGGAACGGCAATCACGAATTCGTCGCCTCCGTAGCGCGCAACAGCGTCCACGCTGCGTGCGGTGCGCGCGAGGAGAAGTGCGACTTCGACCAGGACGTGGTCCCCGGCCAGGTGGCCGTAGGTGTCGTTCACTTCCTTGAAGGAGTCGACGTCGATCATCAGGATGCTCAAAGGCGCGTTGTAGCGCCGCACCCGCTCCACTTCGGTGGCGAGCTGCGTAAGGAGCGCGCGCCGGTTGAGCAGCTGAGTGAGCGGATCGGTGCGGGCGAGAGCTTCGAGCCGGATGTTGTCCGCCTGCGTCACTTCGACCATATGCGCCCGCCGCATGGCGTTCATGGCGCTCTTCACCACGGTCTCCGCGAAATCGACGTCGGCATCGTTGAGAGATGCCTTCTCCGCTGTGCGGCGTAGCAGGAATACTCCGGTACGTTCCAGATCGAGCCGGAACGGCAGCGCGATAATGGAGCGAACCGAGATAACGCTGCCATCCTTCTCCCACGCTTCGCGCAGATCCTTGTAGGCGTCCGAGTGCCAGATGTCGGGGATCAGGATCGGCTGTTCGCCGGCAAGCGCTGCTTCGATCTCAGGGTATTTATCCAGCTCGACCTGGAGATTCTCGAGCTGGGGATCTTCGTGGGCCGAGGCCACCGTGCCGTGACTGTCTCCGCTCTTGGCGAAGATGACGGAAGAGTGACTCAGATTGAGAGCGCGCGCGAGGCGTCGCGCGAGCATGTGGAACAGCTCACCCATTGAGAGCGAGCCCATTACATCGTGGAGAATGTCGACGAGCGCCCCGCGCGCGCGAGCCTCCTCGAGCAGCCGCTGCACCTCGGCTTCCGCATTACGGAGAGCCAGGCGCAGCTTCTCAAGTTCCTCGAGTTGTGGCAGCACGTCAGGACGCTCTTTGATCATTCGTCGGTAAGGGCCTCGACCTGTTCAGCCTCGCCCGCCGGCGCGCCGTTCTCGTCATCGCCTTCATCTTCGGGGACCACTCTGGCGACGGCTGTAACAACATCTCCCTCATCGAGATTGACGAGCTTGACCCCCTGCGCGATACGCCCCGTGACTCTCACCTGCGACACTGAAGAACGGATGATCACACCATGCTTTGTGATGATCATGATCTCGTCGGCAGGCAGAACCTCCATCAGGGCAACGACATCCCCCGTTTTTTCAGTTCTATTGACGGTGATAATGCCCTTCCCGCCGCGTTTCTGCACACGGTAGTCGCCGATGTTGGAGCACTTGCCTAGGCCGCGCTCGGTGACGACGAGCAGAGTCGCGTCGCGTTTGACGACGACCATCCCGATCACCGAGTCTCCTTCCCTCAGCTCGACACCTTTGACGCCAGTGGTGTCGCGCCCCATCTCGCGCACATCCATCTCATGGAATCGCACGGACAAGCCGTGACGAGTTGCCAGAACGATGTCGTTTGAGCCGCTGGTCACCTGCACATCGATCAGCTGGTCATCCTTGTCGATCTTGATCGCCTTGATTCCCGTCTGGCGAACGTTCGAGTACTGCGAGAGAGCGCTCTTCTTGACCGTTCCATTCTTGGTGCAGAATAGGAGGAACTGTGTCTCCGAGAACTCGCGCACCGGCACCATCGCCTTTACCTGCGTCTCGGGGGAGACGTTGATCAGATTGACGATGGGCTTTCCCTTGGCGGCGCGGCCCGCCTGCGGGATCTCGTGGACCTTCAGCCAGAAGCAGCGGCCGTCATCCGTGAAGCACAGGATGTAGTCGTGCGTCGAGCCGATGAAGAGACGCTCGATGAAGTCCTCGTCCTTCAACCCTTGCCCGCTCAGACCGCGACCGCCCCGACGCTGTTTGCGATACGTCGAAACCGAGGTGCGCTTGATGTAGCCGGAGTGGGAGATGGTGATGACCATGTCCTCTTCGGCGATCAGATCTTCGATCGTGAACTCGCCCTCGTCGCTCGTGATCTCGGACCGGCGCTCGTCGCCGTATTTGTCCGACACCTGCTGCAGCTCGTCGCGGATGATCTTCAGGCGGCGCGGCTTGGATGCGAGGATGTCCCTCATCTCTTTA
This sequence comes from Gemmatimonadales bacterium, assembly GCA_038227135.1. Taxonomy (GTDB): domain Bacteria; phylum Gemmatimonadota; class Gemmatimonadetes; order Gemmatimonadales; family Gemmatimonadaceae; genus UBA4720. The sequence continues at coordinate 16,625 of JBBRQC010000001.1, read as the reverse complement.
ATGAAGGCGAGCACTTCCTTGAGCTCGGCCTCGAGCTTCTCGATCTCCAGGCCCGTCAGCTTCGCCAGGCGCATATTGAGAATCGCCTCGGCCTGTCTCTCACTGAGCTTGAACCGTTTCTGAAGCTGCGCGCTCGCGGTCGGCGTATCGGCGGCCGCGCGAATCAGCTTGATCACCGCGTCGATGTTGTCAACGGCGATCTTGAGGCCTTCGAGGATGTGCTCGCGCTCGAGGGCCTTGTCCAGCTCGAACTGGGTGCGACGCACGACGACCTGGTGCCGGTGCTCGATGTAGTGCTGGAGCACTTCCTTGAGCGGCATCACCTTCGGCACGAGCTGCGTCGTGTGCGAGTCGGGAACGAGCGCCAGCATGATGACGCCGAAGGTCGACTGCATCACGGTGTGCTTGTACAGCTGGTTGAGCACCACGCGAGGAATCGCGTCGCGCTTGAGCTCGATTACGACGCGCATGCCGTCCTTGTCGGACTCGTCGCGGAGCGCGGAAATGCCTTCGAGCTTCCCTGCCTTGACGAGCTCGGCCATGTCTCCGATCAGCTTGGCCTTGTTGACCTGGTACGGGAGCTCGGTGACCACTATCTGCGATTTGTTGGAGGACTCCTTCTCCTCGATCACCGCGCGCGCGCGCATGACGATGCGGCCGCGTCCGGTCTCCTGATAGTCCTTGATGCCCGCGCGGCCGTAGATGTAGCCGCCAGTCGGGAAGTCGGGTCCTTTGATCAGCTTTCTGATGTCGGTTGGCGTCAGCTCCGGATTGTCGATGAGCGCTGTGAGCGCGGCGACGACTTCGCGGAGATTGTGGGGCGGGATGTTGGTGGCCATGCCGACCGCGATTCCCGAAGATCCGTTGACGACGAGGTTCGGTATGGCCGACGGCAGGACCTTGGGCTCGAGGAGCCTGTCATCGAAGTTCGGCGCGTAGTCGACGGTGTTTTTGTCGATGTCCGCCAGCATCTCCATCGCGATGCGTGTAAGGCGCGCTTCCGTGTAGCGGTAGGCTGCGGCGGGATCGCCGTCCACGCTGCCGAAGTTTCCCTGCCCGTCCACGAGCGGATAACGGAGCGAGAAGTCCTGCACCATGCGCACGAGGGCGTCGTACACGGAGCTGTCGCCGTGCGGGTGGTATTTGCCGAGCACGTCGCCGACGACGGTCGCGGACTTCTTGTATGGCCGCCCCGGGACGAGGCCGAGCTCGTTCATGGCGTAGAGCACACGCCGGTGAACCGGCTTGAGTCCGTCGCGCACGTCGGGAAGCGCGCGAGAGACGATGACGCTCATCGAGTAGTTGATGAACGATTCTTTGATTTCTTCGTGGATGAGGCGCGGAAGGATGCGCTCTCTGTTGTTCGGAGCCGTCATTAAATGGAGTGGGTGCTGCCGATTCGGAGGCGAGGGCGGGAAGACGAAAATGTCTTCTATTCGAAGTAGCAGTCAATGTACTGCTTACGGTGCCGAAAATCAACCTCGAATTGACGATCTAACTCTTTGTAAAATAAAGACTTAGAAGCCGACGACTGTTGAGCTTCGGAATGGCTTTCCGGCTTCCAGAATAATTGTGACCGCCGCGATGTCATGTGTTTCCCCGAGGGGCAACATTTACGGCGGATTACAATTTTTTCTTCCGGCAAATTCCCGCGTAGCTCAAAGGAAGGTCAATCGTCTTCTACGTGATGCCCACGTCCCTTGACGGTGTCACGCCAATCAGGCCCAAGCCAGCCGTGAACGCGGCCACTCCGCGCGCGCGCGCCAAATACCTGCCGTTCCCTCGGTTCGAGAGCATACGGAGCAGGATTGTGGCGTTCGCTGTAATCGCCGCGCTCCTGCCATCTGGCGTCATGCTGGGGATCTCCTACAACCAGAATCGGCGCGCACTCGAGAAGAAGATCACGGAAGATCTCCTTTCAGAGAGCGCACAGAGCGCCCGCGCCACCGGCGTCTGGCTAAAGGAGCGTCTGTACGATCTGCGCGTGTTCGCCGGCTCGGATGAAGTCGCGAACACTCTGGATCATCCAGCCAGTGGTGCCCGGGCCTCCTCAGTGGCCATGTCTCAGGCGGAGGGGCGACTCCACGACTATCTCCTTTCTCTCCACGAGCGATTCACCGACTTCGAGCAGCTGATGGTCGTGGATATGAACGGGAAGGTCGTAGCCAGCAGCGGACAGATCGACCAGATCCGGCTTCCTAAGGATTGGCAGGGAACGCTGCATTCCGAAGCACAGATCGTCGGCGACGTCTACTGGGATACGCAGTCCGGAAGGGCCAAGCTGGTGGTGGCCGTCCCCGCGCAGCGTGCGGATGGCCGAATGATCGGCGCGTTCGCGGCGGAGCTGAATCTTGTGCCGATCAGGGTACTGCTCCACGCGTTCGCCCACGACAGCAGCGCGGCGATTTTTCTCGTCAACGACAAGGGCTATCCGATCGCCAGCTCCGAAGGAATGACCCCGGTTCTTGTCAAGACACGCATGGCGCCGCCTACTATGAAGAAGCTGTTGAAGACTGCGCGGGCGCCCTTCACCTACACCAGCTTCGGCGGTCGCGACGTCATCGGAACCCTAGAGTACGTACCTCAGGTCAATTGGGCGACCATCTCCGAGCTGTCCGCCGAGACGGCCTTCAAGCAGGTCCGACATTTCCGCGACGTTTCGCTGATCGTCATCGCGCTTCTGCTCGTTCTAGTTTCGGCCGCCGGATATCGTCTCGGACTCCTGATCGCCCGCCCCCTCGACCTGCTCACAAAGGCCGCCGGCGAAGTAGCGGCCGGAGACCTTGCGGTGGATTTGCCGGAAGCGCCGGGTGGCGGTGAAGTCGGCTACCTCACCGACGTCTTCAATCACATGGTGTCGCGACTCCGCGAAGGACGGCGTGAGCTCGATCTCATCCATGAGACGCTCCGGAAGAAGAACGAGGAACTCGAGCAGCTTTCCACCACCGACAGCTTGACGGGCCTCGACAATCACCGAGAGCTGATGCAGCGCCTCGACCACGAAGAGGCCCGGTGCAAGCGCGAGCGCAGAAGCTTCTCGGTTCTGGTCGGCGACGTCGACCACTTCAAGCAGTACAACGACGCGTTCGGCCACCCCGCTGGCGACGAAGTTCTGAAGGCGATTTCCGAAATCATGCGCGACTCCGCCCGTCCGGTGGATTGCGTCGCCCGCTACGGCGGAGAGGAGTTCGTCGTGATGATGCCGGACACGCCCGCAAATGATGCATTCGAGCTGGCCGAGCACATCCGCGCCCGCGTCGCCGCGAAGAAATTCCATGGGCGCAAGATGACGCTGAGCATCGGCGTCGCGACGTTCCCCGAAGACGCCGACAGCGCCGAGGGCTTGATATCAATCGCTGACGAAGCGCTCTACCAGGCCAAACGAGAAGGGCGCGATCGTGCTATCCGCGCCCGCAAGCTGGCTAAGACCGGAAGCTGATCAGGGCCTGGAAACGAGCGAGCGGAATATCCAGCCGCCGCGCCCGCTGTCATCACTGATCCTGATCCACTCGTCGGCGTAGGAATAACCAGTCAGCGTCGTGCCCGAGTCTGCGGCGAAGACGATTGGATACCCGGTTCCGGGTCCCCCACGCACATTTCCTCGAGTAGTGGTCACCAACCTGAGTGGTACCGCGAAAGGAGTCTCGCCAGGCCGCGCGGCCTCGCGCCCTGAAACCGCAAGGCGGCCGCGATACGCCGTTGCCAGCATCTTGGCCTGGTTTGCGAGGTAAAGCGCGCCGCCGTAATTGGCCTTGTCGAACTCTGTCGCCGCCGAGCGCACGAACCGCGTAATCTCCGCGGCCTCTGGTGGATCAGCCTGGGACCCGGCCTTCATGGTCTGTAGAGCGACTTCCGCTTCCGCCATGGCTGACGCAGCTTGGGCGCGGCTCGCGCCCGACTGCAGCTTCGCCATCGCGCGCACGACCTCAGCGCGGGTATCATCCAGCTTCGACTGAAGATCCTCGATCTGGGCATCTCGGGCCAGCACCTGGAGCTCGAGGCGGGCAATCCGCTTGTCCTGATCCGTATCCCGCACCGTGACGGTATCGTGAACAACGCGTGGCGCAACAACCGGTGCCGGTTGCGACGCGCAGGCGGCACCAACAGCCACCACAGCGAGCAGTGCAAAGGATGAGCGCAACAGCGAAATTCCTCGCGGGGCCTAGAGTCTCAAATCTGGGAAGCGGGACGCACTTCGGGCAGGTGCGCCCTGCTGAGAGAGTAATACCAAACGGGTGCTGCTCGCCAGCCTGTTCGCCGTCTCGAAACAATCATGGTGCTTCCAATACTCCGCTGGGCCATCTGGGCGTCAAGCTTTGCCGTGCTGTCATGTGCACTGGCTCGGCGAGTCCCCAGTTCGACGAATCCCGCGCCACAGACGCAACACACAGGAGTGTGCTACGAGGTCTTTGTCCGCTCCTTTGCGGATGCCAACGGGGATGGCATCGGGGACCTGCGTGGCCTGATCTCGCACCTGGACTACATCAACGACGGAAACCCCCGGAGCACCACCGACCTGGGCGCGAACTGCATATGGCTGATGCCGATTGCGAAATCGGTGAGCTACCATGGCTACGACGTCACCGACTACTACCACGTTGACCCGCGCTACGGCACCGACGAGGATTTTCGGGAGCTGGTGAGGGCCGCGCACAGGCGCGGCATCCGCATCCCGGGGAGACAATCCTGGTCGCGCTGAATTTTGGCGACCGGTTGATCGACAGCGTCGCGGTTGTTTTCCCGCCGGATCCGCGGAGAAAGCAATTCCGACTAAAGCCGCTCTACAACGATCCGTCGAGCGCCTGCTTTGTCGTCGGTATTCTGGCCAGCGGCGCCGCGATTACCCTGCGGAACGTGGCGCCGCACAGCCTCTGCACCTTTCGCGTGCTCCCCGGCTAGAAGTCGCTCTCCGCGCCGACGACGGGCGTAACGGCCGAACGATCTTCTTCACCAGTGCGGATGCGGTACACCTTCTCGACGGGCAGGACGAAAACCTTTCCGTCGCCTACCTCACCAGTGGCAGCCGAGGCGAGAATCGCCTTCACCGTCGGCTGAACGAACGAATCCGAAAGACCGATCTCGAGCCGCACTTTGTCGTGCAGCTCCACCTTGACCGTCATGCCGCGATAGGTCTCGACCGCTTCGGTCTCGCCGCCGTGCCCCCGTACCCTGCTGATGGTGAGCCCACGCACTTCTGCCCGGTAGAGCGCCTCGAGCACATCGTTGAGCTTTTCCGGTCGAATGATCGCTACTACGAGTTTCATATCAGCCCCTGTCCTGAACGAGAATCGCGCCTTCGCCCCTGCTGTACGCCTCTTCCCCGTGTTGAGTGACGTCCATTCCAATTCCCTCTTCTTTCTGGCTCGCGCGAAGCGGCGCGACCAGCGCTATCACCTTGAGGATAACGAACGTTCCGACAACGCTGTAGATGATCGTGGCGACCACCGCCACGAGCTGGATGCCGAGCTGCTTCGGATTGCCGAACAGTGCGCCGTCGGCCGTCCCGTTCCAGATTTTTTGCGCGAGCACTCCGGTGAGCAACGCCCCTACCGTTCCGCCGACGCCGTGTGCGGCGATGACATCGAGCGAGTCATCGAGCCTGGTGCGCGCCCTCCATAGAATGGCAAAATAGCTTGGAACCGCGGCGATCGCGCCGAGCACGATCCCGGATACCGGACTCACAAAACCCGCCGCGGGAGTGATCGCGACCAGCCCAACCACGATCGCGGTGGCCGCTCCCACGGCCGTCGTCTTCTTCGTGCGCGTAATGTCGAGCAGGCTCCACACGACCAGTGTCCCCATTGGCGCAAGCATCGTGTTGGTGAAGGCGAGCGCCGCTGAAGCATTCGCCGCGAGCGCGCTTCCGCCATTGAAGCCGAACCATCCAAACCAGAGGAGACCCGCTCCCAGCAACGTGAACGGCACGTTCTGCGGAATGATTGCCTGTCGCGCATAGTCCTTGCGCGCGCCGAGCACGACCGCGACGACGAGCGCGGCGGCGGCGGCGTTGATGTGAACCACGGTGCCACCCGCGAAATCGAGCGCGCCGAGCTTACCGAGCCAGCCTCCGCCCCATACCCAGTGCGCGATCGGCGCATAAACCAGGATCGACCACAGTGTGATGAAGGCGACGTAGGGACCGAATCGCATGCGCTCGACGATCGCGCCGGAGATGAGCGCGGCGGTGATGATGCAGAAGGTTGCCTGATAGCCGGCGAACAGAACGTGGGGGATGGATCCCTTGGCGTCGAGTCCTACGCCGTTGAAGAAAGCGTTATCCAGCCCACCGAGCCAGTTCGAGCCGGTCGAAAACGCAAGAGTGTAGCCGATGAAGGCCCACGCGATGCCGACGAAGCCCAGCGCGACGTAACTCATCATCATGGTATTGAGCGCGTTCTTCGCTCTCACCAATCCGCCGTAGAAAAATCCGAGGGCGGGGGTCATGACCAGCACCATTGCGGTGGCAACGAGCATCCACGCGGTATCTGCCTGATTGATCGGGGTCGGCGTCATGTCGTCTTGATCCTCGTCACAGTTCTCCTCCAGTACGACAGGTGGGATGGTTCTGCGAAAAAACAAAAGCCCTCGCGTTCAACGATCGAAACGCAAGGGCATCGGAAATGAGCTGTGCTAGCTCCTGACGGCTCTACCCAAAACGTTCGATCGCGTCCCACAGGTTCTGTGGGAGCGGGCGATTATTTCCCGAATTGGAGGGAGAGATGCGAAGAGCAGAACGCATGAGTGGCGAATGGTGGCGGAGGACACGAGCATCCGGACAGGCGCAAGAATGTCAGCCTCCTGACATGTTGTCAAGGAATCTTTCGGATCACGTGACTCGATTTCGAATCTCTTTCGCTGTAACCGCATTTCTGGTCGCGAAGGTGCTGGTGAATGCCGCGGCGCCATCGGGATGACGTTCTTTATTTCATCCGAGCCCGCATCAGCCAGCCCGTTCTCCGAAAGAAAAAGAAAAACGGAAGCCCGATGGCGATCAGGAAAAGCCCGGCAGCAGATTCGATCGGATACGCGTTCAGACTATTGATCACGAGCCAGACCGCCACGAGGACGAACAGAATCGGCACCACCGGATAACCTGGCGTGCGGTACCTCCTCGGCGCCGCGGGGAGCTTGCGCCTCAGTACGAACAACGACGAGGCGACGAGCGCGAAGAAGATCCAGAGCGCGAACATCACCGACGTCGTGATCTGGTCGAAGGTTCCGGATAGAGCGAGAACCGACGCCCAGACCGCCTGTACCCAGATGGCGGTGACCGGAACGCCGGTCGTCGGGCTAAGGTCGCCGAGCCGGCGAAAGAACAGGCCGTCCCGGGCCATCGCGAATGGAACGCGCGCGTTCATCAGAATGATTCCGTTGAGCGTGCCGATGACGGCGATGATGAACGCGATCGAGACGAGCTTGGCACCGTAGCTGAAAAAAGTCTGCGCCGCCTTGGCAGCGACGGGGAGCGCGTCACGATAGGCGGTGGAATTCGACGTCACCACTTCGTTGAAGGGCAGAGCGTAGAAGTACGCGAGATTCGTGACGAGATAGACGCCGATCACGATCGCCATTCCATAGATCAGCGCGCGTGGAATGTTTCGCTCGGGCTTTTCGATCTCGCCGGCAACCATCGCCACGTTGGCCCAGCCCTGGTACGCCCACAGGGCGGCCAGCATCGCGGCGCCGAAAGCGCCGAGCCCTCCGCCCACGACCGGAGTCGCGGGCGCGCGCAGATTCTTCCACGAGCCGGTGTGTGAGAGGAGAAACACACCGATCACGATGATGGCGATTCCTCCCAGCTTGGCGAGCGTCGCTACCCACTGAACGCGGGCGCCAGCCGCTACACCCCGCGCGTTGATCGCGGAAAACAGGATGATGACCGCGACGGCGACGATTTGCTGGATTCCAAAACGCCAATGCACCACCTGGCCGAGGAGGTGGAAGTCCCGGGTGGCCCAGACTGCATCGAGCGGAAGAAAAGCGGAGAGGAACGAGGCGAGGATCGTCGCCACCGCTGCAATGGCCCCCGTGGAAATGACTGCCAGATTGGTCCATCCGAAAAGGAATGCGGGGAGCCCGCCATACGCTTCGCGGAGAAAGACGTAATCGCCGCCCGCTTCCGGAATCATTGCGCCCAGCTCGGCGTAGGTCAGCGCTCCGGCGAGGGACAGCAGTCCAGCGGCAATCCAGACGAGGAGGACTTTAGACGGACTTCCCACCAGCTGGGCCATCGGCGCCGTCTTGAGGAAGACGCCGGTGCCAATGACCGTGAGAACGAGAGCGATCGCGTCGCGAAGCGACAATGCTCTCACCAGCTCTCTTGTCGCGGGCGTTGCCTCTGCTTCCGGCAACGTTGCGGCGGGGGAGCTCACTCTGGCGGTCGAACTACGTCGTGCGGACCGGAATTCCGGAGGCCGGGGCCGAAGATCGGTCGCACGTACTCCTCGTCGCTGGTGCTGATCCCTTCGACTTTGTCGAGCTCCCGATTGTCGTGCTCTATGTTGTCCCGCTCTTCGCTGTAGCGCCGGTACCAGTTGCGAGTGATCTCACCGGCGAGCTCACGATTCCCCAGTCCGAAAGAGAGCGACAAGGCCAGCGCCACCGCGCCAAACAGGATCGCGAATGCGGTCGTCACGATCTCGGTCGCGACGCCGAGCTCCTGGAGCGCCATGAAGACGGCGAGCACGACGACCCCGCCCTTCCCCACGCGCGCCAGAGTCGGTCCGCCGTGCAGTCCCCCGGCCGACGCCATGATCAGGCCGCCGACGAAGCTGCCGAGGACGATTCCGACGATCATGATGACGATTGCAGCGATGACGCTCGGGATGTAGCTGACGAGCTCGGAAAAAACATTCGCCAGCGACTGGAGTCCGAGCGCGTTCGCGGCGACGAGCATCACCGTGAACATCACGAACCAGAAGACGAGTCTCGCGGCAACTCTGTTCGGGTTGACACGGGTGCCGGATCTCTCGACCGCCTGCATTACGCCGCCCTTCTCGAGCATCTGGGTCAGGCGGATCCGACGCATCAATCGGTCGGTCCCTTTCTCGAGCAGTCTCGCCAGCAGGTAGCCGGCAAAGAGGATGACCAGCGCGCCAAACAGCGCCGGGACATAGCGATAGAGCTGCTCGAAGCTTCCCTGAAGCCTTTCGCCGAAGGTGAGTGTCGTCGTGGTGTCCACTAAAACCTCACATTGAGTAGGGAGTGATTCCCTGGGGCGCGCGTAGCCACCCCTACGATGCCCGCCGGATTGAAAGTTACACGAATTCTCGGCCGTCCGGCGTCGGATGCAGGGTCCAGATAGCGTTCGGTGGCGATGATTCCGATGAGGCCCCCGACGGATGCCAGCCCGAGCACCAGGTGGGGATCGGGATCGCTGGTATTGGTAAGCGTAGCGACACCGGCCCCCATGAGTCCCCCGGCAACCGTTCCCAGGACTACTCGCCCACCGTCAGTGCGGCTATGGTCGTACCGTTGGACCACGAATCGGTCACCAGCGATGATCCCAACTACGCCGCCGGCGGTAAGCGAAGCCGCGACCGCGCGTGTACTTCTGTCGCGACCGACGAACAACGCGCCTGAGGTCGCCATTCCCAGCAGAGTCGTTCCCCACAACGTCTGAATGTCGCCGGGCGTGACGTTGTAGCGCGCGTTGCGCGGGTATAGAACGCCCATGGGGTAGCCTATGATGCCCGAAGCCAGGATGGTCGTCACTTCCGCGCGAGCGGAGATATTTCGTGTGCAGTTCACCGTCCCGATCACGCCAGGTGTGACTGTGCACGTCTGCTTGCTCTTGATGGCTTCCATTGTTCCCCACCCGATGAGCGCGCCGATGTCGGAGCCAAATGCGGCTCCAACCGCGTCCGCCTCGGTCATACCGCGGCCGAACGCCACACCCAAAGTCGCTCCCGTCAGTCCTCCGACGAACGCGCCCCCCGACTGGACGCGATTGCTCGCGCCCAGCGCGTACGTCACCGCCCAACCCGCGAGCGCGCCGTTGTGACCCATGTTGAAAGCGAGGTCGCTCTGTGCGCGTGAGATGGAGATTCGTCGCGCGATCTCCGAGGCGGCGAAGAAAGTTCCGCCTGCAACAACGAGATATCCCGCGGTAACTCCAGCGGAGTTATCAGAGATCGCACCGGCGAACGTCGGCCCGTATGCGACGAGGCCGAGGATCGCTTGATTCTTGACGAAGGCATTGCGCGCATCGTTGCGCGCCACGATTACGCCGCGGGGCAATCTCGATACGACCGCGCGAATCGCCTCGCGGTCGGTGCCGCTGAGCGAATAGCGCTCGACTACTCCCGTCCTTCGCGTGACAGCGAGGACGTAGGTCGAGTCGTTCGCGGTGAATAGACGCGCTTCCGTGAAATCGCCGGACACCGGCCACCACGGTGGACGCAGCGCCGCTTTCTCGGCCAGAAATGGTGTCATCACGGTGACGAGCCCAGCGCTGTCGAACGGAACGGGCCGCTCGACGATTTGCGCGGCCACCCGCGACGCGGAGAAAGACAACAGTGCGCCGGTTATCACGGCGCGTCTGCAAAGATTCATTTGGCTGACTGAAGATTAAGTGCGCGTACCGCGATGAATGTCAAAGATCGCGCTGCGGCGGCATTTCGGGCAGATGAGCCAATCCCGCTGTCTCGCATACCCCAGACCGAACGAGCCGCCCCCGATCTCGCGGCGCGTCATTGAGACTTTGCAGCGCGGGCACTTCGGCATGTTGCCGGCTGTGAATTCGTCGCGGATTACCTTCAGCTCGCTCGGCGCGTACTGGGCCTGATCCGGCGGCAGCTCCGATTCCCCGGGATCGTCCCCAGGAGTCATTCTGGAATTCGGACCACGATCTTGCCGAACTGCTGTCCGCTCTGGAGCCGCTCGAACGCCTGGCGTCCCTGCGAGATATCGAACACCGAATCCACCAGGGGCGTGAAGTGTCCCGCGCGGTATTCGTTGGTGATGGCGTCGAACTCCGCGTCGTTTCCCATCGTCGAGCCCATGATGTCCCATTGGTTCCAGAACAGCCGGCGCACATCCATCTGCACCATCGGTCCCGACGTCGCGCCGCAGGTCACCAGCCTGCCGCCTTTGGCGAGCGCGCCGAGCGACTGCGTCCAGGTTGCTTCTCCGACGGTGTCGAACACGACATCGACTCCCCGCTTGTTGGTACGCGCCCTGATCTCCTTGCCGACGTCGGTCGTCGTATAGTTGATCACGTTCTCGGCCCCCAGCCCGCGCGCGAGCACCAGCTTCTCGTCGCTATGCGATGTCACCCACACGGTGGCGCCGATGTGGCGGACGATGTCCAGCGCGGCGAGCGCCACGCCGCCGCCGATTCCCCAGATGAGCACGTTGTCCGCTCTTTTCACCCGCGCCCGCGTCACTACCATCCGCCACGCCGTGAGTGTGGCGAGGGTGAATGCTGCCGCTTGCTCGACGGGCTTGTCCTTCGGGATGCTTCGGGCGTTGCGCGCGGGAATTACTATGTACTCCGCCAGCGTCCCGGGCGCGTGCTCGCCGAGCAGTCCGAATTTGACGCAGAGCGAGTGCTCGCCGATCTGGCAGAATTCGCAGGTGTGATCGCTGAGGCCGGGATTGACGACGACGCTGTCGCCGACCTTGAGCTGGTTGTCGGAGATGCCGCTCAAGTCGCCGATGGCGTCAACGATGCCGGTCGCATCCGCGCCAAGGATCCAGGGCGGAACGATCTTCACACCGGGCATCCCGGCGATGACGAACAGGTCCAAATGATTGAGCGCAGCGGCTTTGACGCGGATGCGGATCTCACCGAGTCTGGGCTCGGGCTTCGGCAGATCGGTCCGGTACTCGAGCTGATCGAGTCCGCCGTGCGCCGAGATTGTCAGTCCTCGCACGAGATTATCGGAGCGTTATATTCAGGCGAATCGTATGTGCTGCACGCATCATCGAAGATACCGAGTTTGATTTCTATCCGCTCCGGATCAGTCTGAATGCTTTCCATAAAGGTACCCCCGCTCGGAGAATCGATCGTCGAAGCCACCGTTTCGCGGTGGCTCAAGAAGGAGGGCGACGCCGTCGCCGCCGGCGATACGGTTGTCGAGCTGGATACCGACAAGATCACCGTCGAAGTCCCGGCCCTGAAGCCGGGCGTTCTGGCAAAGCAGGCGAAGAAAGAAGGTGACGTCGTGCATGTGGACGACGTACTTGGCGAGATCGATGAGAGCGTCGCGCCCGCGACGCAATCGCCTGCCGCTTCCGCCTCTTCACGCCCCGCGCCGGTAGCCGCGCAGCAATCCGAGACCGTCAAATCGTCGCCCGCGGCGCGGCGTATCGCCGAACAGCGCGAGATTGACATCGCCGCTGTCGCGGGCACCGGGCGCGGGGGCGTTGTATCCAAACCCGATGTGTTGGCGGCACCGACCGGCGCGTCTGCTCCACGCCCGGGGACGCCGAGCGCGGCGCCGCGAGGGGGAAATGGTACGACGCCAGGTGAGCGTGAGACGCGCGAGAAGATGTCTACGCGCCGGAAGCGCATCGCCGAGAACCTTCTCCAGTCGCAGCACGCCACCGCGCACCTGACGACGTTCAACGAAGTCGACATGTCAGTGCTCAACGCGCTGCGCGAGAAGTACAAGGAGAAGATCGAGAAGGAGCATGGCGTCAAGCTGACCTTCATGCCGTTCTTTGTGCGCGCGGTCGTTCAGGCTCTCAAACAGTTTCCGACGATCAATGCGCAGGTGGATGGCGACGCCATCATCTACAAGCACTACGTCAACATGGGAATCGCGGTCGCGTCCGAGCAGGGGCTGGTGGTTCCGAACGTCAAGGACGCCGATCGCAAGTCGCTGCTGGACGTCAGTCGGGACATTGCGGACGTCGCCAAGCGCGCGCGTGAGGGCAAGCTGGCGATGGACGACCTCACCGGCGGCACATTCACGATCACCAACGGCGGAGTGTTTGGCTCGCTGGTGTCGACTCCGATCCTGAACTACCCGCAGGTCGGGATACTCGGCCTGCACAAGACGCAGGACCGGCCAGTGGCGATCAGCGGCCAGGTCGTTATCCGGCCGATGATGTACATCGCGCTCTCTTATGATCATCGCATTGTCGAAGGGCAGCAGGCGGTTCAATTCCTCGTACGCGTGAAGGAGCTCATTGAAGATCCGGCCGCGATGCTTATCGAATAGATGGTCGACTGCGATGTAGCGATCATCGGCGCCGGGCCCGGTGGATATGTAGCAGCAATACGCGCCGCCCAGCTGGGCCTCAATACCGTTTGCATCGAGATGGACAAGACGCTCGGCGGCACGTGCGTCAACGTCGGGTGCATTCCATCGAAAGCGCTGCTCACGTCGTCCGAGCACTACGAGTTCGCGCGGTTGCATGCGGCCGAGCACGGGGTGACGATCGCTGAGGTGAAGCTGGATCTGCCGACGATGATGAAGCGGAAGGAGGCCGTCGTCGGGCAGAACACAAAGGGGATCGAGTTCCTGTTCAGGAAGAACAAGATCACCTGGGCGAAGGGGCGCGGCAGTCTCAAGAAGGGAAATGTCGTTGACGTCGCCGGTGCCGACGGGAAATCCGAGTCCTACCGCGCAAAGAACGTGATCATCGCGACGGGGTCGGTTCCGGTGGAGCTGCCGTTCCTCAAGTTCGACGAGAAGCGCGTGTTGTCGAACATCGGCGCGCTGACTCTTCAAGCGGTGCCCCGGCATTTGCTGGTGATCGGTGGCGGAGTCATTGGTCTGGAGCTCGGCTCTGTTTGGCGGCGGCTCGGTGCGAAGGTGACGATCGTGGAGCTGATGCCGACGATTCTTCCCGGCAACGACGAGGAGATCGTCAAGGAAGCCGATAAGGTTTTCCGCCGGCAGGGGCTCGACATCCGTGTCGGCACCAAGGTGACCGGTGCGAAGCTCGAGAAGGATCGCGTTCTGGTTGACGTGGAAAAGGATGGGAACAAAGAGACGATCGACGCGGACTACGTACTCGTCTCGGTGGGACGAAAGTCGTCGCTCACCGGCATCGACGCCGCGGGGTTGGGATTGAATCTCGGAAAGCGCGGAGAAATCGCCGTCGATGCGCAGATGCGGACGAATCTTCCGAACGTGTACGCGATCGGTGACGCGGTGGGCGGCAAGCTCCTCGCGCACAAGGCTGAGGAAGAGGGAGTGATCGCGGCGGAAGTGATCGCGGGCTACAAGGTACACATGGACTACAAGTCGATGCCGTCGGTGGTGTATACCTGGCCGGAGATCGCGACTGTCGGGTTGGCGGAGCATGAGGTGAAGGAGAGCGGCCGGAAGTACAAGGTCGGGAAGTTTCCCTTTACCGCCAACGCGCGCGCGCGCACGTCGGGCGAGACGAGTGGCTTCATCAAGTTCATCGCCGACGCCGAGACGGACGAATTGCTCGGGGCGCACATGATTGGCGCGAACGTATCGGAGATGATCCAGGAAGCGGTGCTGGCGTTCGAGTTCCGCGGATCGTCGGAGGACATTGGCATTACCGTGCATTCGCATCCGACTCTCACCGAGGCCGTGAAGGAAGCCGCGCTCGGCGTGCTCGGCAGATCAATTCACATCTAGATGTCCCCCAGCTCGCGCATCAGGCCGATGGTGGCGGCCGACCGTGGAGGGGTCTTCAGGATCCTCGAGAACGCGGGGAATTTCACGCCGGAGGAGGTCGCGACGGCACTGGAGCTGATCGACGAGTGGCTCGATCTGGGCGAGCACAGCGGGTATCTCACCTACGTCCTCGAGTCCGAGGTCGAAGAGACGAAGGAAGTCCTGGGCTACGTGACGTTCGGACCGACACCGCTGACGGAGGCGACGTACGATCTGTACTGGATCGCGGTGGACAAGTCGAAGCACCGGGGCGGCGTCGGGAAGAGACTGATGAAGTTCACCGAGGAAGAGATCACTCGGCGCGGCGGGAAGCTGCTTCTCATCGAGACATCGTCGCAGGAGACTTATGGCGGCACAATTCAGTTCTATGAGCGAACGGGGTACGCGCGGGTGGGGAAGATTCCGGAGTACTACAAGCCTGGTGACGACAAGCTGATTTTTGCGAAGAGGTTGGCGGCTCCCGCAGTCGCCGACGTCGCGGCGGGCAACGTCGAGCCCGCCAAGGCCCCGAGTTCAGCAACTCCCGCCGTTTTTTGATTTCGCGCTGACAGTCATGGGCGGCCATTATGGGCTATGCCCGACGAGAATCGGCCGCATATTCCGCTATCTCACCTGAGTGGGGGATCGGACCCAGCTCGGCGATTCCGGCTACTCGAGCAAGTTCGGCGAGGCCTTCGGGTTCGACATTACAGCAGGCGTACCGAGATCGCCTACTGCGCCTGGGTTCGGCGATTTGTGATTTTCCACCGCCGTTGTCACCCATCTCTCATGGGTGAATCTGAGATCTCCGCTTTTCTGAACCACCTCGCTACGGACGGACGCGTCAGCGCCTCGACCCAGAATCAGGCTTTGCACGCCCTGCTCTTCCTGTATCGCCACATACTGGGTCGAACCATGGATCTCATTCCGGGCCTTACACCCGCAAAGCGTGGGCGCCGGTTGCCGGTCGTTCTGTCGGTCGGTGAAGTGCGCTCGATTCTTTCGCACATGCGCGGAGTGGCGCGTCTGTGCGCGAGCCTTATGTACGGAAGCGGGTTGCGCCTGTCGGAATGCACGCAGCTCCGGGTGAAGGACGTGGATTTCGAGCGCGGAGAGATCATGGTTCGCGTTGGAAAGGGCGACAAGGATCGGCGCGTTCCCCTTCCTAAGCTCGCGACTCCCGCGCTCAAGGTTCAGATGGAGCGTGTACGAAAACAGTTTGAGCGGGATTTGCGGTCGGGCGTTCTGGGAGCAGCGTTACCCGAAGCCCTCGGGCGAAAGTTGCAGAATGCAGACCGTGACTGGAGCTGGCAGTACATCTTCCCTGCGACGCGGATTTACACCGAGGGCGAAACCGGCAAACGCAGGCGTCATCACATCCACGACTCAGCGATTCAGCGTGCGGTAGCCGAGGCGGTGCGATCGAGCCGTATAGCAAAGCGTGCAACCTGCCATTCGCTGCGTCATTCCTTCGCAACCCATTTACTGGAAAGCGGTTCCGATATTCGAACGATCCAGGAGCTGCTGGGCCACAGTAGTCTTCAGACGACGATGATCTATACGCATGTGTTGAATCGGGGAGGGCTTGGCGTACAGAGCCCGGCGGATCGTTTGTGAGCATAGATCGGGGGTCTTGTGGTGCTTTTATTCCCTCTCCACCTCTCGGATGGTTTCGCGCATTGCTATCGCGCGAGCGGCGCGCATGATAACTCTTTGCACACATTCGCGGTTCTTGCTTAACGACGTGGGCCACAAAGAGTTACACTCGCAGCCGTCACTTCACCGCTCCATCTTATCTCGCATACGGTTGCAGCTTTGTCGTTTCTCCGCAGTATAAACACGCAGTACAATTACTAGTTAGATAGCACAACTTGACCTCGCCGTTAGTCAGAGTGTCATCTTGAGCTGTACCCGGTTTCGTGGACACGTGATCTAAGCTACCTGCCCTTGTTTCTCAAATTCCATGGGGCTCAGGTAGTCCAGTGTTGAGTGCCTCCTGGTTGGATTGTAAAAGCGTTCGATGTAGTCGAAGATATCTGT